>JAEZGI010000027.1 GCA_023416995.1 Bacteroidota bacterium | reverse complement strand
GGTCTAACCCATGGGTGACATATCAATCAAAAGCCCATAGAAATGACTGAGGTCTAACCCATGGGTGACATATCAATCAAAAACCCATGGAAATGACTGAGTTCTAACCCATGGGTGACATATCAATCAAAAGCCCATAGAAATGACTGAGATCTAACCCATGGGTGCCATATCAATCAAGAACCATAGAAATGACTGAGGTCTAACCCATGGGTGACATATCAATCAAAAACCTATAGAAATGACTGAGATCTGACCCATGGGTGCCATATCAATCAAGAACCATAGAAATGACTGAGATCTAACCCATCGGTGTCATATCAATAAAAACCCATAGAAATGACTGAGATCTGACCCATGGGTCTCATATCAATCAAAAGAGGGTCAAATTGACCGGCAAGTCACTCATTTAATTTTTTCCCCTAAAGTAAGCTCGTGCCTGCCCGATCCAAAACAGATTCCCCAATGCAGAGCAGTCCGAAAGCGGTACGTTCATTTGGGCGAAATTATCCAGTTCCGATGAAGTTAGTATCAGAATGCGCAAGTTCTCAGCGCTGATATGAGGTTTTCGTTGTTTCAAACCAAAGTCTTTCTGCGAAGAGATGCCTGGATTCGCCGGAATTGTTTAGTTTCAGTGGCGATTACAATTCATCCCAGTAGCATTAATATCCCGGATAAGGCTGATATAACACCAAAACTTTTAAACATGAAGTTCAAAAGCAGCATCTTTATTACCGTGGTACTTATCTCGCTTACCTCTGCAATTACCAATGCCCAAAACACAACTGACACGCGCCTTCTCTGGCAGCCTGCCATCAGCAAAGATCTGATAGCCTTTGTGTATGCAGAAGATATCTGGATAGCAAATAAAGATGGCTCATCACCCCGAAGAATGACCGTGAGCCAGGGTATAGAATCCGCGCCGCTGTTTTCACGCGATGGAAGTCTCATTGCCTTTACCGGCCAGTATGACGGCAACAATGATGTGTTTGTTATGCCGGTTAGCGGTGGCGTGCCTAAGCGACTTACCTGGCATCCGGGTACGGACATTGCCCTCGACTTTTCACCTGACGGCAAAAAGATTCTATTTTCTTCACAACGCAACAGCTTCACAAATCGCTTCAGTCAACTTTTCACTGTTGATATTGCGACAGGTGCTGAAGAACAATTGCCCATTCCAAACGCTTACTGGGCCTCCTATAGCCCGGATGGTAACAGCATTGCTTATACACCATTGAGTGACCGTTTCGAACAATGGAAACATTATCGCGGCGGAACGATGACGCGCATCTGGTTATACGATACCAAAACACATAAGGTTGAAGAGATTCCAAAAGGAAAAGGTGGAAGTAACGATACGAAACCGGTGTGGAAAGGTGATAAGGTTTATTTCAGAAGCGATCGTGACGGCGAGTTTAATTTATATAGTTATGAACCCGGCAGTAAGATAGTTACCCAGCTTACTCAATACAAAGATTTCCCGGTATCGGGCCTTGAAGGCACAAACAATGAATTGATCTTTGCCCAGGCCGGATACCTGCACATCTATGATATCAATGCCAAAAAAGATGCGAGACTGAAGATCGGCATAGCTGCTGACCTGCTTGATCAGCGTCCCCGGTTTGTAAAAGGTGATCAGCACATACGAAGCGGAACTATTTCACCCAGCGGAGCAAGAGTGGTTCTTGATTATCGCGGTGAAATCATTACAGTGCCTACGCAGAAGGGCGACATTCTCAATCTTACTAATAGCCCGGGCGTTCATGAAAAGGAACCGGCCTGGGCACCTAATGGAATTTCAATCGCCTACTTCAGTGATGCATCCGGTGAATATGAATTACATCTTAAAAACCAGGATGGCAGTGGTGATGTGAAAGTTATAAAAGTGAACGGTTCGGGTTTTTATTCAAGTATCCGCTGGTCGCCCGACAGCAAAAGGTTGACATTTGTTGATAACGGGAGAAGGCTCTATGTAACCGAGATTGCCACAGGCAAAACAACGAAGATCGGGGAAGATATACACTATGTGCCAGGGGCGTTCAGGGATTTGTTTGGAAGCTGGTCCTCCGACGGCAACCTCATAGCCTACACCACCGTAGTTGAAACTAACTTTCAGCGCGCTTGGGTGTACTCGGTGAGCGAAGGTAAATCGTACCCGGTAACCGATGCGTTGTCAGATGTCACCGAACCGGTATTTGATCCATCAGGTAAATACCTATACTTGTTGGCAAGCACCGATGCCGGACCGGTTGTAAACTGGTTTGATCAGTCTTCCAACGACATGGAAGCAACCAACTCTATCTATCTGATCACACTTCGTAAAGATGTGCCGTCACCGCTTGCAAAAGAAAATGATCTTGAAGAGGTGGCAAAGGATACCGCTGCTGCAAAACCAGCCGGTGCAAAAACTGCCAAACCTTCGGGCAGTGCAGACTCCTCAGCTTCTAAAGTGATCATTGATTGGGACGGTATACAAAACCGGATCATACCCTTACCGTTGCCTCCGGGCCTTTACAGATCATTGAGCCTGGCGAAAGAAGGCGAACTATTTTATTTGTCCGCGGCACCTCACGAATCCGGTCCCACCATGCTGCATCTCTACAGCCTTAAGAAAAGAAAAGATGAAACACTTATGCACGCGGACGGGTATATGATCGCCGCGAAAGGTGGAAAGATATTATATGTGGCAAACGGTAAATGGGGCACTACAGCGACCGGTCAGAAACCGGCGCCGGATGCAATGATCAACACCGGTGCGATACAGGTAAAAATATCACCGCAGGACGAATGGAAGAATATCTTCAATGAAGCGTGGCGCGTAAACCGCGATTATTTTTATGATCCGAAAATGCATGGTGTAGACTGGGCCGCGATGAAGAAGAAATATGAAGTGATGCTGCCGGATGTCGCAAGTTCAAATGATTTGTACCTGGTGATGCAATGGATGTTCAGCGAGCTTTCGGTTGGCCATCACCGATTTGGTTCAGTTGGCGAACGGCGGGTAAGCATGGACGTTATACCTGGTGGCTTGCTTGGTGCTGATTATGAAACAAAGAATAATCGTTATCGTATTAAAAAGATCTATGGTGGTTTGAACTGGTCACGTGAGCTTCGTTCGCCATTAACAGAGCCTGGTGTTGATGTGCGGGAGGGTGATTATATTCTTGAAGTGAATGGTATAGATGTAACTGCAGATAAAAATTTTTATAGCTATTTTGAAAACACTGCTGGAAAAATCACAACACTGAAAGTGGCGGCTTCACCGCAGGGAAGCAATGCAAGAACGGTTAAAGTGGTGCCGGTCGCCAGCGAGGCAACCTTGAGAAACCGCGACTGGGTTGAAGGAAACATAAAAAAGGTAACTGCGGCAACCAATGGCCAGGTGGCTTATGTTTATGTGCCAAACACTACAACAGCAGGGCACGAGTACTTCAAACGTTATTTCTTTCCACAAGCGAACAGGGCAGCAATCATCATTGATGAAAGATTCAATGGTGGCGGCCAGTTAGCTGATTATTATATTGATTTGCTTAAGCGGCCGGCACAATCATACTGGAGATATCGTTATGGCAAGGATCAGAAAGCGCCGACTGCATCCATCCAGGGTCCCAAGGTGATGCTGATTGATGAAACTGCTGGATCCGGTGGCGACTATCTGCCATACTTGTTTCGCCAGGCTAAACTGGGTACATTGGTTGGTAAGACTACCTGGGGCGGGCTCGTTGGCGTACTGGGCTTCCCGGAATTTATTGATGGAGGCAGTGTTACCGCACCAAACCTGGCATTTTATGATGAAAACGGATTTGGAATTGAAAACGTTGGTACGCCGCCCGATGTGGAAGTAGAACAATGGCCGGTGGATGTTATCAGCGGCCGTGATCCGCAGCTTGAAAAGGCGATAGAGATTGCTATGGAGGAGTTGAAAAAGAATCCTGTAAAAAAGATCGCGTCGCCAGTGGCGCCGGTGAAAGTGAGGAAGTAAGACGCGCGTGAGAGATAAATCTTATTGCCAATCAATTTTTATATCAGGAAGCGCAGGGCTTTCCGATGAGGATCTATCATTGTGGTAGTGGTAACCTTTATCGCCGCACGACTATGAGCGATATGAAAGAGTTTTGTTTTCATGTGGTTCGGAATGGGTTTAACTGACAATATCTGGCGGTTTAGTTTCAAAGAACTTTAAAAAGAAATAGACAATGCTTAGTATGCAGATAAAGATAAACATACTGATCATCTCATTGATTTGAAGATTGGTCAAGAACCATACAATTACGCCAACTGAGATAAGCGGTACCAATAAGCCCCCGGGGATCTTAAACGTAGCAACTGATGGCTTTTTCTTCATTCTTAATTTTATAACTGCCAGGGCAACACCCAAATATATCAAGAGTACCGAGCAAGTAGAAAGTAATGCCAACTGTCTGAAGCCTCCGACAATAGCAAGAAGACAACCCAAAGCGGTAAATACAATAACTGAAACATAGGGCGTGGCGAAACGTGGATGCACTTTTGCCAAAACTTTCAGCGGTATCACGTTATCTTTTGCAGAACGAAATAAGACGCGAGGCATGTTAAGAATATCGCTGCTTAGATATCCAAACATAGAAATTGCCGCACCCAGGATCATTAATGTGATTCCAAATGGACCCATTATTACTTTTGCCGTTTCTGCCAGTGGTGCATTTGTGTATGAGGCAAGCGAATTACCAAGAACGCCCCTGGCTACCAGGTGTACACCGGCATAAATGATTAACACAAGTAACGTGCTCAATAAGATACTTTTGGGAATTACTTTCGCCGGATTTTTGACCTCGCCACTTACACTTAAACTATTTTCGGCACCCTGGAAAGCAAAAAAGAGAATTAGCGAAACTTTTCCAAAATCCGTCAGTGGCGGTATTGTGGTCCATGTGAGATTGCCTGTGTTAACTTTTGTGGCCCCCCAACAAATCAAGAGGAGCAGGGGTGCTAATTTTATAAAAGTTGTTACCTTAACAAACGTGATGCTTTCTTTAACGCCTTTTACGTTAATCATTATAAGGCCGGCAAAAAGTATAAGGAAAAAGACAGCTCTGAAAACGCGGTCCGCGAATATTGGAAGGAGGTAAGATAAAGTGTCTGCCACGGCATTAGCAACAGCAGCAGTTGCCATGAGCGAGGCGCCAAATATGAACAGGTTTGCCGTGAGAAATCCGAAATATTTTCCAAAGGCGTTTTCTATATACGCATATGCTCCACCTGTAATTGTTATCTTGCTCCCTACTTCAGCAAAACAGAGCATGACCATTGTCATCAATGCCCCGCAAAACAGGTAAGCAAGTACCCCGGCAGCTCCCAATCCTTCATCTACCAAAGCGGGTAATACAAAGATACCAGAACCTATAACAGTGTTGGTGATATTTGAAGTCAAGCCCCATAGTCCAATTTCTTGTCTTAAACCTTCGCTGGTGTTCATTTTGTTTTTTGAATTGTATGTCTGCATGTGGACATAGCTAAGAATTTATCTACGACACTTGCAAAGACCTGGCCATGGGGGGTACTATGACAACTGTCACCGCCCGGCTGTTTGCAACCCGGCAACCACGTAACAAAATGCATGGCGTTGCACCTTATGCTTGGCTGAAAGAAGTTCTGTATAAGATCGCTGAGCATCCTGTTAATCGCATATCCGAATAGCTTCCTCATGGCAAAAAATAAATCATCAACTGGACCCATACTTGGCTGTAGGTTTACATTCTTGCTCAAACTAGCGCTTTACCCTAATACCTTGGCAAGGCACTACGGCATAAACACAAAACCAGACGCACAAACCCATCATTTATCTCCATTCCCCTTGCGCTTAATTTCGGTGCAAGCCTGTGAAGGTTCCAAAAATTAGTTTTATGGAATCAACACTCAACAAGCCTGCATGGCAAGTAGCCTCCAAAGTCGAGCTTGTCTACAAATCTAAGGTCAAGAACTCAGAGCGCCCTTTGATCACTTCTCCCAGTGATGCTAAAACAATATTGCTGCTGGCTTGGAATGAAGAAAAATTGACATCATGGAACAGTTCATGGTCCTGCTGCTAAACAGAGCAAACAAAGTACTTGGCGTTTGTTATGTGTCCAGTCGAGGCATAACTGGCACCGTTGCTGATTCGAAAAACATCTTTACAGCGGCGTAGAAGGCTAACGCCGTGTCGTTAATTCTATCACACAATCACCCCTCGGGAGCAACGAAACCTTCCAGAGCAGATGAGGGGCTCACCGGCAAGATCAAAAACGCCGGGTGCTTTTCTGGATGTCAAAGTTCGGGATCACCTGATTGTGTCCTCGGAAGGGTAGTTTTAGTTTTGCTGATGAGGGGCCTCCTGTAGGCCGCTTTCTCATTTAGCGCCAATTGCCGTTACAGCACTTTCCTAAACTCTTGTTGTTGGTGAGGGTGGGAAAAATCGCAGGATACCTGAGCCGCTCTTTTTACCAATAACATTTTTCCCTTTCCTAAAGGAACAAACGCACCTTGGGACAACCTATCTGAGCACCTAATAAATAGTTATCTAAAGTCCATTGCAAATTTGACCTTTTGCTTTTCCTTTCCACCCATATAGCTTGTAATATTTTTCTTTGAATCGCGCCTGAAGTTCTTTAGGCATGCACTCAACCAAACCAAATTCATGGACGTCACAGTGTGTGCGGTTAAGTGCGGAAAATTCAAATTGTCCTACTCATCTACCCATCGCTTGTGATATCCCTCTATTGCATTTTGAAGGTCGGAATCCTTCAATCAGGCTTCTGAGAAATTCAATTTGCGTATTGTTTTAGCAATACACATAGCCGTATAATACTGCAGAGAACAACTGTAGCCAACCTCTCTAATTAAATAAAGAAAAATTCTTCAATTGAAATAACAACCAAGTCTAATTAGGATCAACAGATTGTACCGTGAGTTTATAGACCCAGGTTACAGTAAGCTATTGTTAAAAGATTTCTTACAAATCATTACCTTCGGATAGGGCCAGGAACATCCGACTTCAGCTGTAAATTCATATTAAATATGGAACCCAGAAACACTCAAATTATTACCAGTCGCTCCAAAGCGGGAGAAGAATTCCTAATTGAAGTCTCAGTCATAGAAGACGGTCAATCAAACAAGCGGGACAAAGTTGCAGATTTCGAAACCACCTACGAAAATCTGGCGGGATCGATACGATCAGTTAGCGCACTTTTGGTGGATACGCTGAAGGAGATCAGTCCTGATAAATGTTCTGTTGAGTTTGGACTTGAAATGTCGCTGAGAGCGGGTAAATTACTTGCCTTATTATGCAGCGGCGAAGGTAAGGCTAACCTGAAAATTACACTAGAGTGGGAAAAGAAACAACTCCCTATCCCTGAAATGAAAGCTATCCAAGAAGTACCTCAAAGCGATGATAACGAATAGCGATACACTTTCTGCCCTTATTGAGTCAACCTGTGTTTGGGTGAAGAACGGGAATGTCAAGGGCACCGGCTGCTTTGTAGCGCCACAAATATTGTTGACTTGTGCACATTGTATCTCCCCAGAAAAGAAGATTGGTGATACTTTCGAGTTTTACGAAGAGGGTATTGACAAGCCAGTTTTAGCTTATATCCGAGATTTGTCTCGGGAAGTGGATGAAGATTACTGTATTGCAGAAACGCACAATTTTGAAACGGGCAATTATTTGATTTTGAGTAATGAAATATTGCCAGAGGATAAGATTGTAGGCTTTGGTTTTCCAAAGATCTTTAGCGAAACACGCGGCGACGGCTACCAGGGTGTATATGAATGGCGAACAAGAGCCGCAAACTCCTCCAGATTTCCACATGGTTTTTATAAATTTAAAAATTCTAATATTCTAAGCGGCGCAAGCGGCTCCCCAGGCATTAATCTCCGAACTGGCGGATGTATTGGCATAGTAACGGAATCCCGGGGTCAAACAACAGCAGATGGTGGTTGGCTCATTCCGTCTAGCCTTTTTTTGGAAAGATTGGAAAAATTACGGGGCAACAAACGATTTGAATCTACGGTTATCGATTCCAGAGTTCAGAAACTTAAATGGGACCATGAGATTGAACAGTACTGGCGGGCAGTCACTCGGCCCGCCCCACCCATTCCACTTAACGTTTCATCGGCTGTTATTAAAGACAAATTACTAATCGAAAATTTCTTAAGCTATTATATTGGAGGCGATCGTTCTCCACGTCCGTTTGGTGGCAGGAACGCCGAATTACAGAAACTTGATAGCTGGCTCAATGACACAACAGCGCCAACTTTGGCAATCTATACTGGAACCGCTGGCATGGGTAAATCTACCATATTAGCACACTGGTTTAAAAGTTTGGCAGCGCGTCATGATATAGAAAGTATTTTTGTCCCTGTCTCAATTCGATTTGGCTTCAACTCAGAGCCGCAAATATTTGGGTACATTTGTTCACGGTTATTGCAACTCGTTACGCCGAACGAAGCCGTAAACTCGCTGCACCAGGATAAACGCGCCCTTTTTACCTATCTCGTCGGACAGCACGTGCGATATCCTAAAACTGTCCTGCTCATTATTGATGGTCTTGATGAAGCCGCCGGTTGGGATGTAGACATCTCCCTGTTTCCGACAAACACTTCCCTCCAAATTAAAATATTGTTGTCGGCGCGGGATATTGCGAACCGCAGGGGCTTTGGATGGTTACAAGCGCTAGGATGGGATCGACAAGGTTATGCGTGCTGGTTCAAACTTGGCCCACTAAGCTTATTGAAAATCCAGGAGGCTATGAAACAGATTGGGGGTGAATATGCAATTGCTGCAGATGACCCCATCGTTTTAACTCGCATTTTTGAACTTACGGGAGGAGACCCGCTAATATTGTGTCTTTTATTTGAAGAAATAGCGGGTAAAAAAGCGTCTCACCTGAATAAGGAACTGGACATGTGGCAGCCCGGTCTTGAAGGGGTATTTGACCGCTGGTGGAAAGAACAGGAAAGCTTGTGGGGTAAGCGATTTAGCGAACTCGAGGTTGCTGCGCGTCAAATGCTTAATACGATCGCCCTTACCTTGGCTCCATTGCCTATAGCTGATTTACTCGGCATTTTCCGAAATTCTTTTGATCCAATTGGGGGAGATAAGGCAGATGACGTGATTGAACTCCTGGCTCGGTTCATCCTGCGAAGCCCTGACCGAAAAGCCTTAACACTAATTCATCCGCGTTTTGGGGCTTATTTAAAACACCGGCTGGAATTAAACGGCGAACTCAACCATTACGAGAAAGCAATTGCGGGGTGGGGTGTTTATGTGGTAAGAACTGACGGACTCACCCCATCCGCCTACATTACTAGAAATCTATGTTTTCACCTTGAATCTGTTAACGCGCCAGCCGATGACTTTGTTTTTCTGATAAGCCCTAAATGGCGAAAATCCTGGGATGAAATCGATAATCAGTACGACGGTTATGCCCGCGATATCAAATCAGTCATGATGCGACTATCTTCAGCTGATCAGGACTTAATCGCTGCCTATAATAACCCGCGGTTTTTGGCCGCCTGTACTCAATGCGCACTGGCCCTAGCTTCAACGCAGATAGAAGTCGATCACGTCAATGAACGTTTATTCTCCTCGCTTATCAACTACCATATATGGTCTATTGAAAAAGCGATTGATTTTATAAGGTCTATAAAAAATAGTTATAAGCGAGGAAAGATGCTCTCTGAACTTTTTGCTCGGAACTCACCAGATATGCCAGCTGAAATTGAGCTGATGGTGCTGGATATTATACAGGACAGAGATAGTGACGAGGGCGGGGCAATAGCTGCATTTTACTGGATGCGGTGGGCAGCTGACAATAGGAGAGAAACTGATCCTGTTCAGTGTTTGTCGACAGCTATCAAATCTTATACAAGAAGTCTGGGCTATTTAGGTTTTGCCGAAGCCTGTCCAGCCGCAGAGACAGTCTCGTGGGTTACCCAAGCGTTTTCTTTTGTTGAAGACATGTCCTATCATTTTGTCAGCCTATTACTAAAACTGTTTTGCAAATATTATGGTCCGCTTTCTGAACACTCATACGATAAGTCCAAAATTCCAGAAGATTTATATTATAGGTTAAGGGATAACATGAGTGATTTTCTTGAGGTCCCTAACAGGCCTTTTCACACATTTGAATTGGAAAAAGGTCATCAATTCCTCGAATATTTATTGCCGTTTATGACTAGGGAAGAAGTCGACTGGCAGATTAACAGGTTCCTAGACGAAATTGATACAGTTTATCATCTTCAAAGCGAAGTATTTTTAACCATCGCCCAATACGTCAGTCCGGCATCGAAAAAGTTTGCACTCAATTCTATTGAGCGGTTAACCAAAGAGGAGCACAGGCTATTTTTGATGTTGGCTTGCTTTCACATATTAGACAAGGGAGAGCAGGAGAATTGCAAGCAGGAAATTATTGCAAAAAGCAATCTCTATAATAGTATGCCGACTATTAATGATCGGAAGTACTTTTTTGAGCTATTGGCGCG
This sequence comes from Bacteroidota bacterium, assembly GCA_023416995.1. GTDB lineage: Bacteria > Bacteroidota > Bacteroidia > Chitinophagales > Chitinophagaceae > DATHKG01. Next base: position 272,778 of record JAEZGI010000027.1, on the reverse strand, counting down.
CCGCGGTTTCGGAGACCTCGCTGTTCAGGAAATCCTATCAGCAGATGAAGATAAATGGTACATCGAGGATTATATCTCAGGTGCGGCGCCGTACCTTTCCGAAAAACAACTCCATCAACTAATACAAAACCGTACTCATTGGCGAAGTGAGATTCGTGAAAGGGTCGTTGGAGTGTTGGCTGGATATTTGTCCGAAAACGGCAAAGACGCGGCACGATCGGCGCTTAGCATGTTTGAGTCAAATGTTTCGGAGTTAGAGCGCTTGCGTGGAAAAATAGTTATCCAAGCCGCCATGAGCGAACTTAACGGACAGCAACTGGAACCATTTCGTCTGATAGAGGACTTGCCTACGCGGAATGATTTAATTATTCTCACCCTGGGAGTTATGCCTGACCTTCGCTGGACTGATATCGCAGGAGCGCTGAGCTGGTCACAGCAGGCAACCACAAATTTATGGCCGGTAGTAGAACTTTTTGATGGTTTGGCGCCTTATTTACCCATTGAGTCGGTAAGGTCAGTAAGTGTAAAGCAGGATATCAAACACGCTATACTTAAAAGTGGACATCCCGAGAAGGACAAAATGCTACGAAAATTCTTCGGCTATCTCATAAAAAAGGGCCATCATAAAATGTTGGAAGAGCTTGCAACGGAAATATCTTTTAATTGGGATCTACCAGCACTTTGGGCCATTCAAAGTTTGGTCGAACAAAAGCACATCAACACCAAACAACTAGCGTATCTCGCAGAGTTTGTAACGGAACCAGAGAATTTATTGAAAGTTAAGGCTGCAACTTACGAATGGGGTGGAAAGGAAGATTTTGAAGGCCTTTATGAAGAGTTGATTGGATCATGTCCAGATCGAAATACCATCCACTATTTCCAGAAAAGTCTTTCAGAGATTTTCAGGTTTTTACCTGACGAGGCTCTCGATAAACGCCTCAACCAAATTATCCATCAAAATTACTGGGATAATGTCGATTTGCCAGCATCTGCTGTCGCTGCTATTTGTCGATTTTTGCCGCTAGCAGAGCTATTAAATTTTCGCGAAAAATCATTATCTGAGATTGATGTAGGGCGTAATGAGGTACGGGCAGCGATGGCTCTCCGATTTGCGGAATTTGGGTTGATTCATGAAGCAACTAAACTGCTTACCGACATGGGAGGCTCTAATTATTATTGTAGCGGCACTTTTGGCGAGCTGGCAAATCTGGTTAGTGACGAACAGCTAGATGATGTACTGGAGGCGGCTTGTCGTACCCTGTATCCAAATTATCGACTCAGGTTCTATCGTATGTTGGCTGAGCGTTTGCCCGACCTTACCCCTAAACAGATACTTCAAATATGTCAGCAGTGGCAGCAAATAATAGTTAAAGGCAGCACTGTTGATTTTTATACGAGCTTTCCTGCTTTGCTGATATTTTTTATAGCTTTACAAGGGCCGACGGTTGTTCGGCAACTCAATGAAGCTTTTTACACTGATTGACTTTGTTACCCTTAACGACTCTTCTTGGTCACGTTTTTTACACTGCTTTTCAAAATAAACAATATAGAAGGGATTTCATCTTTAAAAATTGTATTGCCATAACACCCGTGATTGAAAACTTGTTAAGATCGTAAATGTGTGGCATTCATTGCTTCATTAATTCAATTTTGGACCTTTGTCGTTATTCGTCTGCCGAAACAAAAGCAAAGTAGCGAATAGAAAAGCTGAGAATATTTTCGTCACCCCGCCATATTCCCAATGTAATGTTACCTGCTGTTTTATTATTTCGCTAAATGTACCTTTCCTTCGTCGAAAAGCTCAATAAACATTTGTCCAGCAGTGTCAGCCTGATTTGTTCCCCAACAAATTAAGTTATTGTACTTTCCATCCTTGGTAATGCTAAATGCAACCATTCTTCCTTTGCATCTACAAATAGACATATATGGTGTATCAATCACAAAAGTTTTCTGATATGTGACTTCTGCTTCTAAGTATTCGCTTTCAATTTCTTCGTTGGTGAGTTTATCGTAGCCGTCAAACCTTGCTAAATAGGTATTTTCGTCAACTTCTATGTTGTTTGGAATTAATTTGCTCATTTCCTCAAATAAGTATGCATTACAGACAAAATCCTTAGAGCCATCAATCTTCTTGGTAATGATACTACCATCAGTATGCTTATAGAAACCAAAAATACTTCGTTCCCTTAAACCAATATCATGTAGTCTCTTGGCTACGTCGAAAGAAACCACAACTTTTTCAAATTCCCTATCAACTTCTTCATCAGCTTTAAAGTCTACCAATCGAAAAATCATTTGTCCACCTTCATGTCCAACTTGCTCAATATGTGCTGAGATTGGTTGTTGTTTAGCAATATTTCCCGTTGTCTTTGAAACTGTAACTATTAATTCAGATGCCGAAAAATATTCGCTCTTATTTTTTTCCAAAAAGTTATTTAGGGATATTGCAAATGGACTGCCCACCCCTGGTTGACCATCCGAAACAATTTCTTGTCGTCCTGAAGCGAAAATCCATCTCGACTTAAGTTCATCAAGTTTTTTATAATGATTATCAGGAGCATCTCTATTTATATTTAAAAAAGCTCCCGCGAAACATGAATCTGAAATAAGAAGTATATGTCTTGCTTCAATAGCTTCTATGGCGTCAATTATTGTTGAATTTGGCACATAATCACTAATTGAAGTTCCTGCATCATTAGGAATCCAATAGCCCTTTTTTGTCTTAGGGTTTATAGTGCCATGTCCAGCAAAATATATAATTATTTTATCGTCAGGGGTAAGAAAGTTTGACAGATTGTTGATTGCCTCGATGATATTCTTTCTATTCGCCGCCTCATCAAAAATTGGTTCTTGCACAAGTTCAAATCCAAATCGGTCTGTCAATACTTTAATAAAGCGCTCAGCATCCAACTTAGAATTATTTAAGGTTGGATAGGTCTTGTCAATATATCTGTCTATCGCAATAATGAGTAAATAATTGTCTCCTTTCATGTTTCAAGGTTATATAAAAAATTGCGGGTAACGTTATATTATACGAATATAGGTTGCGTCTAACCAAGATCAATGAACGGATGTGAATTTCTGGTAATATTTAAAGCTCATTTACTTTGGTGGGAATTATTCGCCTTTTTTGGTGACTCTTAAACAGGTAGATGCAGTGTAACTATTCACAAGGACTAGTCAAACCGAAGATTTGGTCAAGTCTGAGGTTAAGACTTCAAATTAATATTTTCCAGCACCGGAAGCAAACTAATAACAGATGCCTGATCTTTTGGCCGATGTCTCTTATAAGTTGATCTTACCTGGTCAGTTGATGTGTGGCCCATCAAATATGCCACTGTCGCATCATCTACGTTCTTATCCTGCAGCAATATCGAGAAGCTTAGCCTTGCACATGACCAGGTAATATCTTTTTCGATTCTTGCACTTTTCATCCATTGTGCGAGTATCTTGTTACAGCCATCATTGCCGGGCAAATGAAACACTTTGTTTTCCCCAGCGTTCTCTCGTCTTTGTTGCAGTATCGCTTCTGCTACAAGATGCAGGGTCAGTACTACAGCTCGCCCTGTTTTGTGTTAAATAATCCTTGTGGTGAGCAAGGATTCTTTCATGTCACTCCACAGAAGGCTTTTGACATCTACATATCTTAAGCCTGTATAACAGGAAAATATAAATGCTTCCCTTACTTCCGCGTTCAAACAAGGTGTAGTTAGCAATTTGAGATATTCGTCTACTTCAAGATTCGCTTTGAGTTTCTTATTTGGATTGGATTGGATTTGATTTTGATGTCTTCCGCGGGATTATACCTAAAATATCCTTCTTTGGTGGCAGACCTCATTACCCATTTAAATCGCGCGTATTAATCCGCAGGTGTATCTCTCGTAAATTTGTCAAGCAGAAACTGCCTGAAGCGTTTACAGAAGTTTTCAGTCACCTCTACGGTGTTCAGGTAGTCTGCGTTCAAAAAGGTCTTGAGATGCCTTAAACTGCCTTCCATATGCCTGTTACCGGGTCGTTTATTCTTACGAACATATTCCTCGTAATAGTCAAGAAAGTTTGCTTTGAATTTATGGCTTGGGATGTATCCGGTACCGGTAGATTGTTGTTCAATGATCAATTGAGATTGTTTAATCTTCAGGAGTGCCAATGCTTCTTTATTGTGCGCTTTTTCAATAGAGTTTTTTGGTTCAGTAAATGTGAAAATCCCGGTTGCCGGGCGCTGACCAGCCTTTCTTCCAAAATCATAGTAATAGAGTTTTTTTGACCCGTCTCTGGTTAGCCGACTTATAAAGTTCATCGCTTAAAATTTAAAAGCTTTCGATGCGTGCTGACGAAATCCGTTTCTTAGGAGGGAAAAAACGAATTTATGTGTCATATTCATCTTCAGCTTGTTCAAAAAATGAATGAATTTTCACACGATCTGACACACTTTAATAGCTCGACCTGAGCTAGTAAACGCACACGAGAAATTGCCTTTCTGTGTGTCATTCTGTGTGTCATTTGAGTGTCAACTTGAGCGGGAGAAAGCGTAAAAAAGCGGTAAAATCTGACAATCAGTAAAACAGAAAAGTCTTGTAAATCAATGACTTACAAGACTTTTCAGTGCCCAGGACTGGATTCGAACCAGCACATCCTTGCGAACGCTGCGACCTGAACACAGTGCGTCTACCAATTTCGCCACCTGGGCATCTTAACAATTATAGATCGTAAAATCTATTCAGGGGTGCAAATATAGGGAAGTTCAAAAGCACTTTCAAAATCCAATGAATTTTAATTTTTTATGGGTGACGAGAGGGAAAAACAACCAGACTTCACGCAGCTTATGAAAACATCAATCACCCCGGAATTGATGTCCGATCATTTTCCCGGCTCTGCCTTTCCCGCCCGCTTTTTCCAGGCCGTCAAGAGTATACCCGCAATCACCAGGATCGTCCCAAAGATCTGCGCGGCAATGATGCGCTCACCCAAAATAAAATGGGCCTGGACAACCGTGCTCACCGGGCCAATACTCGATATAATCGCCACATTGCTGGAGCCAATCCTTTTCATGCCATTCGAAATCATAAAAGAAGGGATCACCGTTGCGAATAAGGCAAGCACAACACCATACATCCAGAATTCTGAACCACTATTAAAAAGCGCGTAATCACCACGAACCAGGTAATGAATAAAAATGCCGCCGGTGGATGCAAGCATGGCATAAGCCGTAAATTTTGTTCCGCCTACAATCGGGATGATACGACCACTGCCGGCAATGTATATAGCATAAGTAATCGCACATAAAAAAATCAGGAAGCTTCCTTTCAAAAAGTTGGGATTTGCCGCCTCAACATGCATCTCACCCATAAAGGCCATCCCGATTCCCAGGTAGGTAACTACCAGCGCCACCAGCTGCAAACGGCTTGATTGCTGTTTGAAAAAAAAGATGTTGATCAGCACAGCAAAACTCGGGTAAAGAAAAAGGATCAGCCGCTCAAGACCCGCTGAGATGTATTGCAGTCCAACAAAATCAAACAAACTACTGAGATAATAACCAAAGAGACCCAGAACGATGATGATGGTCCACTGACGCCCGGTTAGCTTTATATTGTCTTTCTGCGTACCGGTGAATATGGCTGCAGCAACAAAAAATGGTAAAGAAAACAACATACGCAATGCCAGCAGACTTAACGCATCCATCTGGGTATCTGCAAAAGCTTTTTTTACAATGATTGCTTTTGTTGAAAACAGTACTGAGCCAAAAAATGTAATGAGAAAGCCTGCGACAGTTACTGTATTTGCACTGATTAATTTTCCGGAAGCCGACGTCGCGGGTCCGGAATTTAGCAGTTTAGCTTTTTCACGACTGAGCCCGGAGTTATTCACCCCAGGCTCATCAGTTTTATTGTCGATAGAAGACATTATACACTTACATTGAAATCTCTTAACGCATCATTCAGACTTGTCTTCAGATCCGTGCTTGGCTTACGCTGACCAATGATCAACGCGCAGGGCACCTGGAATTCACCAGCAGGAAATTTTTTAGCGTAAGAGCCAGGTATTACCACACTACGTGCCGGTACGCGGCCGCGGTATTCAACAGGTTCATCGCCGCTTACATCAATGATCTTTGTGCTTTTGGTCAGCACAACATTCGCACCCAGCACCGCTTCTTTTTCAACGATTACCCCTTCAACAACAATACAACGACTTCCCACAAAACAGCCATCTTCAATGATAACAGGGCTGGCCTGGAGTGGTTCCAGTACACCGCCGATACCAACGCCACCACTCAGATGCACGCCTTTACCAATCTGTGCGCAACTGCCAACAGTTGCCCAGGTGTCAACCATGGTGCCTTCATCAACATAAGCGCCGATGTTTACATAAGATGGCATGAGTACCACGTTTTTTCCAACAAAGGCACCATAACGTGCAACTGCATGTGGAACCGCGCGAACCCCCAGCGATTTATAATCTGATTTCAACAACATTTTATCATAGAACTCGAAGGGTGGGAGGGTCCACGTTTGCATGGTCTGGATACCAAAGTACATTAGTATCGCTTGTTTTACCCATTCGTTTACAACCCAGCCATCTGCTTCGGGAGAAGCCACACGCAGCCGGCCCTTGTCAACCTCTTCAATAACCGATTTTACAGCCGATTTATACTTGTCATCTTGCAACAGGTCGCGGTTGGCCCATGCTTCCGCGATCAGATTTTTCAATTCCATCAGGTGTTTTTTTTGCAAACATAAAGAAGTCCGCTCAAAAGCCTTGAAACATATGTCCGTTGCGCCTATATGAATCATTAAGGTTCACATGACCGCGATGTTAACCTCTGGGACTGATGTGTTTTGTGATATGCCCCTGCTTCGTTGGGCATGATCAGTTTTTAAATATCCGGCGCGCGCGGCAGCTTTGCATCCCGGTGCAACCAATCCTTATCTTCGCAAAAAAAGGATGGATTTTACAATAGATGTGGAAAAGGCCCTGGCAACCCTACAGGCAGGTGGAATCATATTGTACCCGACAGATACTGTTTGGGGCATCGGTTGTGATGCCACCAATGCCGCTGCGGTGCAAAAGATTTATGAATTAAAAAGACGCGATGAAACAAAATCAATGATCGTGCTACTGGCTGATGAGCGGGATCTCATTAAATACGTGGCAAGCGTTGATCTGGCAGTATTTGATTACCTGGAGACGGTTTCAAAACCAACCACAGTCATTTATGATGGCGCGATCGGGCTCGCAGATAATCTCGTTGCGGGCGATGGATCAATCGCGATCCGTATTGTAAAAGAAGATTTTTGCAGACATCTGATCAAGCGTTTCCGAAAACCAATTGTTTCAACATCTGCTAATATTTCAGGCAGCGCCACTCCCGCTATCTTTAGCGATGTTGAGCAAGTGATAAAATCGGGAGTTGATTACATAGTCAAATACCGGCAGGATGATAATGAACCAAAACAACCTTCTTCAGTGGTTCGTTGGCACGATAAAACCGGGCCGCTGGTATTAAGACCCTGAGTTCAATAGTATCTACAACTGAACTGATCTTAAATCGCAGATGTCGTTAACCTGGATGCAGACGTATTACAAGGCATGGTTTCCCAAACATACCTCGGATTATTGATGGCTGACAGTGCCGTCTCAATTAATGCCCATCCTGTTTGGAATTATTCGTGCCCTACACTCCGGTCGAAACATAACAATTTCCCCAAAGTGGCTGGAAAAGATTCAAGCCTGACACTCGTCGAAACATAAGAATTTTTTCGAAATGGCTGAAATCTACGCCATGACTGATTTATCAGTCATTTCAGGGGCAAAATGATTGAAACACCGGTCATTTTTAAATTTCCGCAAATCGACTCCCCCCGCCGCCCCGGGGCAGTAAGCCCCCCACACACAATCTCACTTTGCGTAACTTTGCCCCGCATGCAACAATTTCTGATCATTCAAACCGCTTTTATTGGCGACGTAGTACTGGCAACCGGTCTTATTGAAAAACTGCACCGATATTACCCGGAAGCAAGTATCGATTTTTTAGTAAGAAAGGGGAACGAAGGACTGCTTGCCGGGCACCCATATCTCAGAAAGGTGCTGATCTGGAACAAAAAGTCCGGCAAACTGGTGAATCTGTTCAGGCTGCTGAAGCAGATACGACAAACCAAATACAACAAGATCATCAACGTACAAAGATTCGCAGCCACAGGCATACTCACCGGTTTCTCCGGCGCAGAAGAAAAGATTGGTTTTGACAAAAATCCATTAAGCAGCCTCTTTACAAGGTCCATCCCACACCGCATTGGCAGCGAAACCAAGGTTTACCATGAAATTGAACGCAATGCAAAACTCATCAGTGACTTCACAGATCCCGTCCCGGAAAAACCCAAATTGTATCCTGCACCAAATGATTATGAAAGGGTATCGGTATATAAACAACGCCCATACATCACCGTTAGTCCCGGTTCGGTATGGTTCACCAAACAATACCCCATCAACAAATGGATCAGTTTCCTGAACGAAGTGCCGCCACAATACAATATCTTCCTGCTGGGTGCACCGGCAGATTTTGATAAAGCCGAACAGATCCTTAAAAAATCAACGCATTCATCCATCACCAATCTTGCAGGCGCCTTAAATTTTCTGCAATCTGCCGCGCTCATGCAAAACGCGGTTATGAATTATGTGAACGATTCTGCACCGATGCATTTTGCATCAGCAGTGAACGCCCCGGTAACGGCCATTTATTGTTCCACACTTCCGTCATTTGGTTTTGGGCCCCTTTCAACAGAGAGCCATATAGTCGAAATACAGCGACCGCTGGCCTGCCGGCCCTGTGGGCTCCACGGCCGCGCCGCCTGTCCCCAGGGACATTTCAAATGCGCTTATGAAATCAATGATGAACAACTCCTCGCAACAATAACAGCATGAGACGCATCATTCGTACATTTGCGCCATGCAGATCGAGTGTTCAGAAAAAGAGCTGTTTATTTTTAAAAAAATTGGTCACGCGGCGGCAGAAGCCGGCTTTCCCTGCTACCTGATCGGTGGGTTCGTTCGCGACAAAATCATAGGGCGCAAAACAAAAGACGCTGATATCGTTTGTGTAGGTGATGGCATTGCCCTTGCTCATAAAGTATCTGACCGCTTTTCGCCAAAACCGCAGGTTGCCTACTTCAAAACCTACGGTACCGCACAATTGAAGCTCGATGATTTTGAAATTGAATTTGTCGGTGCCCGTAAGGAAAGTTACGGCTATCACTCCCGCAACCCCGAAGTAGTACCGGGCACGCTGAAGGACGACCAGGACCGGCGCGACTTCACCATCAACGCACTCGCAATCAGCCTGAACCAGGATGATTATGGAACACTGATCGATCCCTTCGGTGGTTTGAAAGACATTGAACAAAAGATCATTCAGACCCCGCTCGATCCGCTGCAAACTTTTAGTGACGATCCCCTCCGGATGATGCGGGCCATTCGTTTCGCCTCGCAACTTCATTTCAATATAGAGGCCAAAACGTTCCAGGCAATAAAAGATAATACCCATCGGATAAGGATCATCTCACAGGAACGTATAACCGACGAATTAAACAAGATCCTGTTAAGCTCAAAACCATCAATCGGTCTTGATCTTTTGTATAAATCCGGGTTATTGCATATCATCTTCCCGCAAATGACCGAGCTGGCAGGAGCGGAATACATTGATGGTCACGGCCACAAAGATAATTTCTATCACACGCTGCAGGTGATTGACAATATCAGCAAACACACTGACGATCTCTGGTTAAGATGGGCCGCATTGTTACACGACATTGCCAAACCGGCAACAAAGAAATTTGAACCCGGGCATGGCTGGACCTTTCACGGACACGAAACCGTAGGCGGCAGGATGGTTCCGAAGATCTTTACAAAACTCAAACTTCCGCAAAATGAAAAGATGAGGCTCGTCAGAAAACTGGTAGAGCTGCATCTGCGCCCGATCAGCCTGACAAAAGAAAATATAACGGATTCGGCTATACGAAGATTGCTTTTTGAAGCCGGTGAAGATATTGAATCACTGATGATGCTTTGTGAGGCTGATATCACATCAAAAAACAAACAAAAAGTAAAACGCTACCTTGAGAATTTCAACATGGTGCGCGAACGCATGAAAGAGGTGGAGGAGAAGGACCAGTTGCGCAACTGGCAACCGCCCATCACAGGTGAGCTGATTATGAAAACCTTCAACCTGGCACCATCGCGTGCTGTGGGTGATCTCAAAAATGCCATCCGTGAAGCGATACTGGACGGCGAAATAGAAAATAATTACGAGGCGGCCTATGCTTTAATGATCAGCAAGGCAAAGGAACTTGGCATCACGAATTGATGCAATTTACACCTGGCCCGATGGTATGATAGTTGTGAATATTAGTTACATTTGAAGCTTATTTTTGTGCACTTTACCTATTAAAAAACAATTCGCATGGCTATTTTGAAATTCCGGGTTTATTTTGAAGAGGACGATAGTGTTTATCGGGATATAGCTATACGACACACACAAAGCTTTCTGCAACTGCACCAGGCCATACTGAAGTCCTATGAATTTGATTCCAAACACCAGGCTACATTTTTCCGTAGTAATGATAATTGGGTGAAAGGAAGAGAGATCAGTCTTGAAAAATATGATCGGCCTTATAAGGTTCCACCCTTGCTGATGGAAGAAACTACCATCGGCTCCGAGATCCGTGATCCAAATCAGAAATTTGCCTATACCTACGACTTCAATCGCAACTGGCATTTTATGATTGAACTCATAAATGTATCAAAAGAAGAAAACCCCAAACTTGAATATCCGGCCGTTGTAAAAACGGAAGGCATTGCCCCATCACAATATGGTACAAAAGGATTGGTGGGAGATAAACTGGCGGAGATGGAAGAAAAATACGATCTCACCGCCGGCGCAGAAGGGTATGGCGAAGAAGGGGAAGACGATGGTGAATCTGACAGTGACCACGAAGAACATGTTGACGACAACCAGGAGCTGTGACCAAAACAGTTATCATAATTGCGGGCCCCACAGCCGCCGGCAAAACTGCAATGGCAATCGAACTGGCTGAGCTTTTAAACACAGAAATAATTTCCGCCGACTCAAGACAGTGCTATCGCGAAATGAATATAGGGGTTGCAAGACCATCACCTGCCGAACTTGCAGCGGTACCACATCATTTTATTGCTTCTCATTCTATCCATGCGGCCGTTAATGCTGCAGATTTTGAACAATACGCTTTACAAATCAGCAAACAACTTTTTGAAAAATACGATACCATCGTGATGGTAGGCGGTACGGGTCTTTATATAAAAGCATTCTGTGAAGGTCTTGATGCTATGCCGCAGGTTCCACCCGATGTTCGTGCCGGGATCGTTGCCGGTTATGAAAAAAACGGGATAGAATGGCTCCGTGAAGAAGTACGGTTACGCGACCTACTGTTTTTTGAAACAGGTGAGGTTGAAAACCCGCATCGCCTGATGCGCGCACTGGAGATGGTGGCCCATACAGGCAAGTCTATCCGCCACTACCAAAAAAGGAATAAAAAGCAGCGGCCCTTCAACATCCTTAAAGTTGGTATAGCGCCATCTAAAAACATCCTGCACCAGCAAATCACCCGTCGTGTTCACCAGATGATGGATGAAGGCTTGTTAGCCGAGGTTCGCTCGCTGTTACCCTACCGGCATTTAGGGCCACTGCAGACAGTAGGTTATAAAGAACTGTTCGCTTATCTTAATCGTGAACTAACACTCGACGAAGCTGTCGACAGCATTATTCTGCATACCCGCCAGTATGCAAAACGTCAGCTAACCTGGTTCCGGAAAGATCCCGAAATTACCTGGATAGAACCGGGAGATGTGGCCGCCCTAAGGGCCATCGCCGCAAAGCCGGGCCCGGCTAAATGAAACCCCTTACACTGATTATCTTTTACCGTTAGATGGTCCAATTAAGATGCCCTAAGCAAGGAAAAGCGGGCATTTTTGAGGAACTTCATGGTCCTTATCCGAATCGTAAAACATTATTCCTGTGAAAACCCAGGTTAGGCGATTAAACGTCCCATAAAAGACTACACCCCGCAATTGCGGGGTGTAGTCTTTTATGAGTCTCAATAGAGGTTTACCGGAACTTGAAACCAACTGTGAGTATCACGTTGCTGTTGCTCTCTTTCAAGGCTGCAAAGGTGTTATCCTTGTCTCCTAAACGATATGGGAAGTTCACATCCCTGTTCAGGCTATGAACATAAGTGAGATCGATGAAAATACCACGGTTGCGATAACCAAGTCCGCCGCTGATATTCATCCTGCGCGGCCGTACTGTTTCGCTGTTGTTATCACCAAATTTATAAGTCTTCTCCGCATAAGGATTACCGTAATACGAGAACCCCAGGCGGGTCATCAACGTATTGAACTTAAGTTCACCACCAACACGATAGTTCAATGCACCACGATATATCTCTTTTACCGTTTCATTTACACCATCAAAATAATCTGTATTTTGTTGCTGATCACCCGAGCGGAATCTTGAAGAACCGTGCGTCACGTATTCAATATCTGCGGTAATGAAACCTTTTTGCTGGGTAACGTCTTCTACTTCGTGTAAAACATACGATGCGCTTACAAGAAATTTCCATGGAGCAATCAAATCATACCTGAATTCAGGAATGCCCACTCCGAATTGTGTGTAGATTGAATCTGCCGTGGCTTTCCGGATATTTTGACCAGGCAGGAAGTAATTTTCGAGATCTGCTTCTATGTCCCCGGTGATCTGCTCACGTAATGCATACCATGAAGGAGAGTGTACCGATAAGCCCACCCGGAACTGGTCGGCCGGTTTGAAGATGACACCTAGTTTCGCATTTACACCAACACCTTTTGATGCGTATTCTTCAGTGTAACGGGCATAGCCGAAATTATTATTACTGGCACCGGTCGCATCCCATTCTTTTATAACCGAAGTGCGGTTGTAATTAACGATAGGTATGCCCAGGCTACCACCAATGTAGATCTTGTCATCCATATTGGCTGCATAACCAAATGAAAGTTCGGTGATACCTCCTGTAGTTGTAATGGTTTTTTCCTGGTTCAGCAAAGCGCTCTGGTTAGCCAGGATAGCGTCTCTCTGTGGCAAACCCACAACTTCCGTAACACCGTTTACAGTGACAGTGTCAATGAGGTATGCATAGGTTGCCAGTTTTGTTCCCAGCGACAAAGGTGCATCAAATAGCGAAGTGCCGATATCTAGCCCCGAACCTGCAAACTCTTCCGCGAAAGCTTCAGAGAAGGAGCTGTAATCGTTCTGACCTTTGTAATATTGAAGATTGTTGAAATTGGCAACACGGTTCAGACCGATAGCAAAACTTTTGTTGCGCCATTTGCTGCCGTTTTCCGACCAGCTTAATACCACCCCGCTTGTTCCCAGGTTAAAGGCTGTTTTACTTGCGGCACTTGCGTTTGTGCCCCTGAAATAACCTGAGCCGTTTGTGAGACTGAGGCCCGGCGTAATCACAAACTCGCCTCTTTTATATAATCCCAGTCCTGCCGGGTTCACAAATAAACTTGTTATCTCTCCACCAAGCGATCCCATAGCGCCACCAATGGCCTGGTTCCTGGCTGTACCTGTTGGGGTGTTCCAACTCATCCTGATCGCGTCTTCGGGTGTTTGTGCGCTTATCTGTTGCGCGCATAAAGCCAACCCCACTACAATTCCGATTCTTTTCATATTACTTTTCCAATTGTCTTTTATAGTTACTGCCAACAAAAAGGAGGAATCAAAATTCAGGGTTACCCAAAATCATGTTCCTCCTATATATTTAATGAGCTGGAAGCTATTCTTAGTTGCCTCTCGCCGGACGTCCACCGGTACTGCCACCTGCTGGTCTGCTGCCACCTGTGCTACCACCACCGGTAGAACCTGAACTCATTGGCCTGACAGTTTGTGTACTGCTGGGTGGGTTGTAGGTTCGTACAGGTCTGTCATTGCTACCTGGAGTATAATAACTGCCACGTCCGGCATTGGAATTTGTGTTATTTGACCCGTTTGAAAACACACGGCGGATGCTAGTTCCGAGCGTGTTTGTATTTGAGTTGTTATAACCGCTTCTGCCGTTTGGCCGGTAAGTACCGGGCCGGGTAGCGTTAGTGCTGTTATAGGTGCGGTTTGAATAGGTATTTGGATTGAAGGTTCTGAGTCTTGTGTTCGCGCGTGGTGATTTATCACCAATCACAACTACACCGCCATAATATGGATTATACATGCTGTTCCAACCGTAGAAGTTGTTGTAAAACCTGTTATATCCAAAACCTAAACCCAATCCGCCTACATACCAGGGCATACCGTAACCAAGACCGTATCCCAGCCCACTGTAACCGAGGCCATAACCAAGACCACCATAACCCATACCATATCCTAAGCCGCCATATCCCATACCGTAACCCAGGCCACTGTATCCCATGCCATATCCTAATCCACCATAGCCCATTCCATATCCACCGTAACCACCGTATCCGTAATCGTCGAAGGCGCTCCAGAGATTAGGGTTTCTCACACGCATACGGAGTACACGATCTTCGGGTGAATAAAAATCTTCGGCACGATACGTTCCTGCACGATCCTGCTTTCTATCAACCTGCACATAGGAATCTGCTGCCTCACGGCCCGGTGAATAATATATATCATCAGGGGTTTGAGCGGTCCTGTATACAGCTGAGCAACTGCTTAATACAATTGCTGCCATACTGAAAAATACTATTGAGGACTTCATATAACTGTTTTAATGATTTACGACTGAACTTGTTACTTTTGCGTCTGCCTGATGAAGTTACAACAAAATCGTACCAGCGGAAATTAAATTCTGACCGGATTATTGTTAAAGTTCAGGGAAGTAAATCACTGTAAACCAACAGATCAAAACAGGGTTGGGTAAATTGGATTAAAATTCATTAATATATTATTTATCATTGATGAATGCAGATACTTAAGCCGGTAAACCCTGTGAATTCAACCAGTATATGAGCAAAGAAATTACATCGCGCAGCCAGGATTATTCTCAATGGTACAACGACCTGGTAATAAAAGGAAGTCTCGCAGATTATTCAGCCGTACGGGGATGTATGGTAATAAAACCTTATGGTTACGCCCTCTGGGAAAATATGCGTGACGCTTTGGATAAGATGTTTAAGGACACAGGGCACGTGAATGCCTATTTCCCGCTGTTTGTTCCTAAAAGCCTGTTTGAAGCCGAAGAAAAAAATGCAGAAGGGTTCGCGAAAGAATGTGCGGTGGTGACTCATTACCGGTTGAAGGCGAATCCTGATAAAAAAGGATCACTTATGGTTGATCCTGATTCAAAACTTGAAGAGGAATTAATCGTTCGTCCAACCAGTGAGGCGATTATCTGGAACACTTATAAAGGTTGGATCCAGTCATACCGCGATCTGCCCATCCTTATCAATCAATGGGCAAATGTGGTTCGTTGGGAAATGCGCACCCGTTTGTTTTTACGCACAGCGGAATTTCTTTGGCAGGAAGGGCACACTGCCCATGCCACGCAGGCAGAAGCCGTAGCGGAAGCTGTGCAGATGTTGCATGTGTATGCAGACTTTGCAGAAAACTGGATGGCTCTTCCCGTTATCCGGGGTGTGAAATCTGAATCGGAACGTTTTGCCGGTGCACTCGACACCTATTGTATTGAAGCGCTGATGCAGGACGGTAAAGCTTTGCAAGCGGGAACCTCGCATTTCCTCGGGCAAAATTTTGCAAAAGCTTTTGATGTTAAATTCTCTGATAAAGAAAACAAACTCGACTATGTATGGGCCACCAGCTGGGGTGTTAGTACCCGCCTGATAGGTGCGCTCGTAATGGCACACAGCGATGATGAAGGTTTGATTCTGCCACCAAAGATTGCCCCCTTCCAAGTGGTGATCGTGCCTATTTATAAAGGTGCTGATCAGAATATCATTATCAATGAAAAAGTAGCGGAACTGGTTAAACAATTAAAAGCCGCCGGTATACGCGTGAAGTTTGATGACAATGACAACAACCGCCCCGGTTGGAAGTTTGCGGAATATGAAAAGAAGGGCGTACCCGTACGGGTTGCTATCGGTGCCCGTGATATTGAAAATAACACCGTTGAGGTAGCACGTCGCGACACACGTGAAAAACAAACTATTTCATTGGACGGGTTTGCCAACACAATAGCTGAACTGCTTGAAAATATTCAAACAGCTATGTTTAACAGGGCCCTGGAACACCGCGATTCGCACATCACAAAAGTGGATACCTGGGAAGAATTTGAAACCGTTTTAAAAGAGAAAAGCGGTTTTATTGCTGCGCACTGGGATGGCACACCTGAAACTGAGGAAAAGATCAAAGAACTTACAAAAGCTACCATTCGTTGTATCCCGCTTGATAATCCGCAGGAAGATGGAAAATGTATCCTGACGGGCAAGCCAAGCAAGGAAAGGGTACTGTTTGCACAGGCTTATTAGATTGTTGCACGTATTGAGGAAAGTTTTTATATTGTTGGGATTAACTAACCTAACTCCCACAATCGTATGGAACAATCCAACAGTCTTTTTGATCTGCAGATCGATCACCAGGCCTCTTCGTTTTTACGTGAAACAGCAAAATGGTCAAAATTCCTGGCCATCGTTGGCTTCATCTTTATTGGTTTATTTTTAATCATCGTGTTGTTTGCGGGTTCTTTAATGAGCAGCATGATGTCAAGTGCTTATGGTACCCCGGGAAGCGGCTCCGGCGGAACCATTCTGGTGGCTGCCGTAGGGTTGATTTACTTCTTCCCCTGCTTTTATCTCTACAAATTTGCTACTAAAATGCAGGTGGCACTTCGCAACAATGACCAGGAATCCTTAAATACCTCATTTGAAAATCTGAAGTCATGTTTTAAGTTCATGGGCATACTGATGATCATTCTGCTGGCATTTTATGCCCTGGCATTGTTGGTGGTGGTCGCAACGGGCGTCGCGATGGCGGGGTAATTCCTCTGCTAATTCGTAGAATAGTAATTATAATCTTTCAATAAGGTTTTCAAAAACTCTCCAGGCTCTTCATCACTTTGTATGTTGAGCCTGGATTTTATCCGGTCAGAAATTTTTAGCGCAAGATCGCTGTGATTTTTTGTTTTTACCGACTCGATAATACTTTTAAGAGTGTTGATATCCCTGTCACTTAACTGCATCACCATGGGGTACCGTGGTTCATAATCGCTTTCTATCTCGGTAAAAACCGTGTCTTCCCACGAGGTTTTGTTTTTAAGATCGATGATAATGGTGTCTGCCACAAGATCGCCGATCCGCTGCGATTTCTCAGTAAATATTAAACAGGCAAGGCCACCAAAGATCAGTGGGAACAAATACCAGGGCAAAGCATTTGAAGCAATACTGCCTAACAACAACAATGGGAAATCAATAAGGCGAAACACCCAACGGATCAGGTATTGGCTGAGAGCCGGCTGACCACCTTCAGCAGTGATCACGCGGATCTGCATAAGCATTTTTCCAACACTTTGTCCATTGAAGATGATCTCACACAACAAATGATAAAACAGTACGGGCAAACCAATCAGCAGGTCCTGCCATTGCCAGCTGTTCGTCCATATAAAAAAAGAAGGAATACTAAAAATCAATGACATCAGTTTGATGTACAGCCAGCATACAATCAGATCAATGATCCATGCGATAAGTCGTTTATGAAAAGGAGTGACTGAAAACTCAACCTGTATGTTGAAACCGGTGTCTAATTGTATCAGGCCCATGAGTGCTAAATTTAATATTTATTATTTAAAACTTATAGTTCTAAATTGTATATTGGAAGCTATGTTGGTCAACCTCACTGCTTTATATGGTTCTGAAAGTTTTAAATCAATATTCTTGTGAGAGAAGGTCTGTTTATCAAAAAAAATATTGAGAAATGGAAACAGTACCAGTATAACCGCAGTACTGACCCCGATCAGATGGCCAGGGAGTTTACAGAGTTGGTGAACGATCTGGGCTATGCCAAAACTTTCTACCCGCACAGCAAGGTCACACAATATCTCAACCGTCTTGCTTCGGGCATTTATCTTGGCATCTATAAAAACAAAAAAGAAGACACCTCCCGGTTTAAACGATTCTGGATAGAAGAGTTACCACTAACTGTGCGGGCACATCATCGCCAGCTATTATATGCCTTCCTGATCTTTACTTCCTTTGCAGTAATGGCGGCCGTTTCTGCTGCTCATGACGAAACTTTTATCCGCGGTGTTTTGGGTGACCGCTATGTTGAGATGACAGAAGAGAATATCAGCCGCGGTGATCCGTTTAATGTATATAAAGACAGGAACAGTTTCAACATGTTTATTGCAATCGCAGTAAACAATATCAAGGTGTCGTTTCTCACTTTTGTGGCGGGCTTCCTGCTTTCAATTGGTACGGTGTGGATGCTTTTCAAAAACGGTGTGATGCTTGGGGCATTTCAATACATGTTTTTTGCAAAAGGATTGGGTCTTCAATCTGTGCTGGTGATCTGGATACATGGCACGCTTGAGATTTCGGCGATCATCATTGCCGGCGGAGCAGGACTGATAGTAGGGAACAGTATTCTGTTTCCTGGTACACTGAAACGCGCGCAATCACTTAAGAAAGGCGCCAAAGCAGGTTTGAAGTTGATGATTGGTTTGGTACCGGTTTTTATTATGGCCGCGTTTTTGGAAGGATTTATTACGCGATATTCTACTATGCCACGCATATTGAGTGCATCAATACTCGTGGGTTCGTTCACCTTTATCATCTGGTATTTTGTTATCTATCCAATCCGGATCAGCAAACGAATTGCTTTGATTAAACCTGTAGCAACGGATGTGGAAGGTTAACGGCTTAATAATCGCTATCCTGTTTTGTACCTTACGGGTGTGTGGCCAGGTAACATCTGAACCCGATTCTGTATTGATAATGGATGTTGAGCCGCCTGCTGTGATCCATGAAGCCGAAGAGGATGAACGATCGTATGAGTTCAGCCGGTTCCGCCTGGCTGATACGGTTAATATACGTATCGTTCCCGAGGCAACTACCGACAGCTTACGGAAGTTGAAGCAATTTGCGTATGCAAATGATCCTGAATACTGGTCCAGGGCAATGCCGCAGGAAGATGCGCCCCCGGGTTTCATAGATGCAATTTTCCGGTTTTTTTCAAAACCTGCTGTGCGCGCTTTTGTTTACATCCTTCTGATCATACTTGCCATTTTTATCCTGGTAAGGGTAATCGTCATCAACCGGCTGTATATATTTAATCGTTCATCGAAAACTGCAGCTTCAAAACAGATCAACGCAGAACACGAACCGCTTCTGAATGAAAACCTGGATGCCAGAATTGCAAAAGCTATCAGTGATAATGATCAACGGAATGCGATCCGTTTTTTATACCTGAAAACATTACAACTGCTCGATAAAAAAGGATGGATCAGTGTTCA
The DNA here is from genome assembly GCA_023416995.1 of Bacteroidota bacterium. Lineage (GTDB taxonomy): Bacteria > Bacteroidota > Bacteroidia > Chitinophagales > Chitinophagaceae > DATHKG01. The sequence goes on along the minus strand of JAEZGI010000027.1, from coordinate 253,297 downwards.
TCCGCAGGCAACTAATTATGAGTACCGGGCACAGGTAAACCGGTATGCAAAAGGTGAGGCGTTTGAATTTCTGAGTTCAGTGTATGAACATGTATATTATGGAGATTTTCGCTTAAAGGAAGATCAGTTCAAACGGGTACTCAATAATTTTAATCATTTTCATAATTCGCTGCACGTTTGATAATTTCTCCGCAACATAATAAACGATCTTTTCAGGCATTCCTGGTTTTTTGCGGGGTGATGTTGCTTGCGGCATGCAGCAAAGACAAATCACTTAACAGGAATCTTACCTTCTGGAAAAATGATAAAATTCCATACGGCACTTATTATGCGTTTGAGCAATTGACTGCTATCTTTCCTGAAGCGGAGATTTTGGTCAACAAAACATCCCCGGATATTTACAATAACGAAGCGCAACTTTTCACCGACATGCCTTTTCTCGATTCAACGGAAAAATCGTTGTTTATGGTTGTTACTCCACGTGTAATACCAGGAAAAAGGGAACTTCAGGCAATGCTGAATTATATCAGCCAGGGTAATCATGTTTTTATTTCTGCTATTGACATATCAGAGAGTTTTCTTGACAGCGTGCGGCTTAGCATTAACTCCGATCCGGCATTTCTCCGGCTTGACGACTCGCTGCAGGTCGCACTCGTGCATCCACAGCAACACGACACCATTTCTTATATATACCCGGGTGTACAGCTTGATAACTATCTGGCTAAATATGATTCTACCATAACTGAGATCCTTGGATATAACAGTGATGGTAAACCGAATTTTGTACGATTTACCTATGATGGTGGGGGTTCGCTGTATCTGCATTTTGCACCAACCGTATTTACCAACTTCTTCCTGTTGCACAAGGATAATAAATCATATTATGATCTTGCCCTTTCTTATTTACCCCGGGATATTACCACAGTGTATTGGGACGAGTATTTCAGGTATCATCGTGACGGCAGGAGCGAAGAGAATAATGATTTTTCGGCATTGAGCTGGATGATGAACCAGCCGGCACTTGCCTGGATGATGTGGATACTTATTGGCCTGTTTCTGATTGTGTACCTGTTTGAATCCAAACGACGTCAAAGAGCCATCCCCGTTCGGCAGAAGTTAAAAAACAGTTCTGTCGATTTTGTAAAAACGATTGGCCGGTTATACTATCAGCGAAAAGATAATAAAAACCTTGCCTTGAAAATGACAACTCATTTTCTTGACCAGGTACGATCGCATTATAATATTTCTACTTCTCAACTTGACGCGGGTTTTGAAAAAAGGTTTGCATATAAATCCGGTTTTGCTGAGCAGGAGGTGAGCGAGTTGGTGAAGGCAATCAATACCGTACAGAAGCGGCCACTGGTAGATGATGAGTTGTTAATGAGTTACCACAATACCCTGAATAAGTTTATAAATGCTATTAAATATGGAAGATAATTTTTTCGAACAACGCACGGACCTGGCATCGCTGCAAAGCGCGGTTGAACAACTGAAATCAGAGATTGGAAAGGTGATTGTCGGACAGGAACATATGATCGAATTATTACTGGCTGCCATTCTCGCTAATGGTCATGTGTTGATTGAAGGTGTGCCGGGAGTTGCCAAAACGCTTACAGCAAAGCTGCTTGCTAAAACGGTTTCAATAGATTTTTCAAGGATACAGTTTACACCCGACATGATGCCGGGCGATGTTATCGGAACCACTGTATTCAATCCAAAAGATACAAGCTTCCAGTTCAGAAAGGGGCCGATATTCAGCAACCTGATTCTTATAGATGAAATTAACCGGGCACCTGCAAAAACACAGGCAGCTTTATTCGAAGTGATGGAAGAAAGACAGGTGACCGTTGACGGTACAACCTATCCTTTGTCTGCACCGTTTATGGTGCTGGCCACCCAGAACCCGATTGAGCAGGAAGGCACTTACCATCTTCCGGAAGCGCAGCTTGATCGGTTTTTATTTAAGATTGAAGTAAGCTATCCCAATGCTGAACAGGAATTTCTGATCGTGTTGCATCACCACCGGTCGGGTCTTGAAAACCAGTTGAACGAAGTGGGCGCGATATTAAGCGCAAGTCAGATCACCGCATTGCGCGACCAGGTGAGGTTAATTCATGTTGAGGATAAACTCATCAACTTTATAACCTCAATTGTTGCCGCAACGCGCTCGCACAAGTCCATTTATCTTGGTGCATCACCAAGAGCTTCAATTGGTGTGCTGAACGGTTCAAAAGCAATTGCCGCGATGCGGGGCCGGGATTTTGTAACTCCTGAAGACATCATTTTTACGGTACCTCATGTGCTGCGCCACCGCATAGTGCTTTCACCTGAAAAAGAAATGGAAGGCGCAAGTACAGACGATGTTATCAAACAATTGATTCAGGGCATAGACGTGCCAAGATGAGGATAGACCATGGACAAACTGCTACAAAAATACCTGGCTTCACTTTTTTTTAGTTCCCTGTTTTACCGGGTGCTGGCGACAATCGCAGGGCTGTTTGCATTGGCATTCCTGGTACCGGTGTTGTTTGTTTTTATACAGATATTGTTCTGGTTGTTTGTGGCAGTTGTTGTACTTGATTATATCATTCTTTTTTTCACACCACACGAAGTTGAAAGTTCAAGGGTACTCCCTGAACGATTCAGCAATGGCGATACAAACCAAATACAACTTCTTCTCTCCAATCAATTTCCTTTTAAAACAAGACTGAAAATTATTGATGAGTTGCCGGTTCAGTTTCAAAACCGGAATTTCCTTGTTACCGCTTCGATGGAGGGAAATTCAGAAACGGTGGTTAATTATGATCTAAGACCGGTTGAAAGGGGCGAATACGAGTTTGGGCAAACCAGGCTATTTGTAAAATCTCCGTTGGGATTGATTGTAAGACGGTTCAGTAAAGGTGAAAAGGATGTTATTAAAGTTATGCCGGCTTTTAAGGATCTGAGACAGTTTGAATTACTTGCCTGGTCCAATAATCTTGCAGAATCAGGCAGCAGAAAGATCCGGAAGATTGGACACAGCCTTGAATTTGAACAGATCAAAGAATATGTAACGGGCGATGATATCCGCAGCATTAACTGGAAAGCCACTGCAAGAAAGGGCGGCAACCTTATGGTAAACAGTTACACCGATGAGCGAAGTCAGCAGGTGTATTGTTTAATTGATATGGGGCGCGTAATGAAAATGCCTTTTGCGGGTATGTCGTTGCTCGACTATGCGATCAATGCAACCCTGATCTTGTCACGTGTTGCGCTTATCAAACAGGATAAGGCAGGGCTATTAACGTTTTCAGATAAAATAAACCAGTTTTTACCGGCTGATCGGAAGTCCGGGCAGATGGCAACGATTATGGAAACGCTGTATAACCAGTCGACGGATTTTGGCGAGACAGATTTTGAAAAATTGCTGATCCAAATGCGGACGCGCATCAGCTCAAGAAGCCTGGTTATATTGTTTACAAATTTTGAATCTTTATCGGGTCTTGAGCGCCAGTTGCCTTATATAAGAAGTATATCTAAAAAGCACCTGGTACTGGTAGTGTTTTTTGAAAACACCGAACTAAAACAACTTACTGAGAAAGATGTTACCGATGTAGAAAGTCTCTATATCCGTACCATTGCCGAAAAGTTTGCATTTGAGAAAAGACAAATGGTGAAGGAACTTCAGCAACATGGCATATTTACAATTCTGACTCCACCGGAAAAACTTACGATCAATACTGTAAATAAATACCTCGAGCTCAAAGCGCGCCAGGCTATCTGAGTCTGCATCGTCGCAAGACCTTATCTTCGCGAAAAAAAGGCTTTGGAGCAAATTAATAAATACGAACAGGGACAGGTGTTATTGATTGATAAACCATATGACTGGACATCATTTGACGTGGTTCGTAAGGTGAGAGGGATGTTAAAGATCAGGAAAATCGGCCACGCTGGTACATTGGATCCGCTGGCATCCGGCCTATTGATACTCTGTACCGGCAAGTTTACTAAGAAGATCAATGAGTACATGGCGGCGGAAAAAGAATACATCGGTTCTTTCACACTCGGTGCAACTACACCCACTTACGATCTTGAAAGCGAACCGGAAAATTTTCTGCCATACGAACACCTGAAGCCTGAACAACTGGAAGAAGCCACTGCACCATTTACCGGTGATATCCTGCAAACGCCACCCATGCACTCGGCGATCAAAAAAGATGGCAAACGTGTATATAAATTAGCGCGGCAGGGTAAGGAGGTGGAGCTTGAACCAAGAGCAGTAACCATAAAGGAATTTAGTATTGTGAAAGTGGAATTGCCGGTTGTACATTTCAAAATTGTGTGTACCACGGGAACGTATATACGAAGTATCGCGAACGACTATGGAAAAGTGCTTGGTTGTGGTGCATATCTGAGTGGACTGGTGCGAACCAGGATCGGCGAATTTAAACTGGAAGATGCCATGACCATTGAGCAACTAAAGCAAAGACTTGAAGCAGAGCAAGCGGATATGCCGCCTCAACCCGGTGCATAGTGCTAAAAAGGATAACCGATCCCAAATTGCAACTGACCGTTTGTGATCCGCAAATCATTGAACCAGCCAGCGTTGTTGTGGTATACCGGATCCTTTAATTTATAAGCCCAGTCAAGCCGTATCAGGAAGAAATCAAAGTCCATTCTCAGGCTCGTGCCACCGCCTACTGCCAGATCTTTATAGAGGTTCGACAACCGGAATTGTGAACCTTCGAATCTTGGGTCATTAAAATTTGTGCGCGACCAGATGTTACCGATGTCGACAAAAAATGCACTTCGTAACTTAACGCCAAACAGGGTACCAAGATTAAATCTGTATTCTACATTGCTTTCGAGTTTGATATCGCCAAAGCGATCTAAAGCAGAACCGTTGGTTCGCGCAGTATCATAAAAAATATTGGATCCAAGTCCCAGTTGTCTTACCTGCCACGCGCGCATGGAATAAGGCCCGCCACCAAAATACGCTTTAAAAAATGGCATGGCCTGTTCCAGGCCCGTTCGCGTTCGGCCATAGGTATAACCATAACCCCCGAAGATCCGGAAAGCCCAGGCCGACTTGGGTTGTGTGATCAGGTATTTGTATTCAAGGTCACCTTTTATAAATCGACGAAGATCTCCTTCGTCAAGTCTTTTGATGTTTCCGAATATAGCACCGCTTTCTTCCAGTTGGGCTTTTAAGAGTCCAAGCCTGTTACCCGTACTGTGTGCATAAGTATACGACAACACCTGGCCGATGATCAAGCCATTATTGAACGCAATCCGAAGGGCTGGGATGTTCTGTTCCAGTTTTAGAAAGCTATCAGTTTTAATGATGTCTGTATATTCAATATTAAATGGAATATACCTCCAGGTATGTTTGCGTTTTGTCCATTCATACCCCCATGAAGCATTTGCAGATCTTACATTAAAAAAATCCTTTCGGTTGGTATAAGCAGCTCCCAAATTGATGACGGTTCTTGGAGAATTTAACTTTGCTTCATTTTTTATTTTGAAAGGCAGAATAAACCTGGGTATATATATGTTTTGACTTACGCTGGCCTGAAGCGTTTGAATCAGATTTTTACCGAGCTCAATTCCAAACCGAACGTTCGTACCACTCTGAACAGCTTCCCGAAAAGCGTTACGGTTCAGCAATCCAAAATTGACACCAATTCCAAACAACTGCCCAGTTGTAAGATAATCACCGGCATTACGGCTGGTTTCAAAATCGGCAGTGAGACTTTGTCTTTTGGCCGGATAAAGCCGCACAGTAGGATCAAGCAAAGGGAGAGAGTCAAAACGTTCCGCAAAAGCTACATCCACCTGGCCCCAGGCACCAGATTGATTAAACGCATTAATCGTCGAAAAATAATCATCAATTTTATACAGATTACCGGGCCGTAAAGAGATATTGCGCGACAGGTACGGCAACTTAAAACGTCGGGTCCGATAAAAAAATGTGATGCGATCAAGACTGTCACGAATTCTTTCTACTGGCATGGTTTCGTCCTGGATCGTCAAATCCGGATAAACTGTTACATCTCCGATATAATACTTATTACGATGGGAGCTGTCACTGAATGGCGCCTGTTTCACCACTACATTAATTGTAGGGTTCTCGCGTTTCCGGCGCAACTCTTCCAGTAGTTCAAACTGTTCAAACGGATCAAGTGAAGGATCTATCAACGCGGCGAGAACGGTATCCCTTTCAACAATAAAATCTTCCTTAACGATCTTATAGTACCCGTTATTTCTGTATATCAGCAAAAGGCGATCAAGCTCGGCCGACAATACCTGTATTGAATAAGGATCGCCTTTTTTAAGCAGCGACTTGTCCCGATTCTCCAATGCGAGTTGTTGCAATACCGGGTCGGCGATATCATATCCAATTGAATCAAGTTTAAGTTGTTTACCCGTTTGAACATTGAAGGTCACTTTAACTCTTTGCTGCTCACGAACGGTATCGATAGCAAAAGTATCTGTGATGGTTGGCCCGAAATATCCCTGCGAATTCAGCAATGCATGCATCGATGTGATCGATCGCGAAATGTTTAACGAATCAAATACAGGTGGCCGGTCAAGTTTGTTATAAATCAAAGCCGGAAAACCTAGTGCAACGATGGTTCTTACCTTAAGACTGTCTGCCAGTTGGTTTTCAAGTCCCGATTTTAATTGCTGCTTTGAAGTTCCTTTTACATCACCATCTACATTTATTTCGGTTTTGAATACAAAAGGCTTGTCTCGCTGGTATTTTTTGGGAATGGTGCAGGAGGTAACAAACAAAAGCAGCAGGATACCCAACGCAGGTGTGCAAATGCTAAATAAACTAACTTGCCTGGGAAATATCATAAAGCTGTAAACAAACTACGATGTTGGTTAAATCGAAGGTCAAATATATCCAAAGTTTAAGCCAGAAAAAATTTAGGGATGATGAGGGAGTATTTGTTGCAGAAGGGCCAAAGATCGTTAATGAATTATTATCTGCGCGTGAGGCCGAACCTGTAGAGATTTATGCAACAGAAAGCTGGATGGACAGGCATTCGGCTTTGACAGGTGCATTCAACGAATCAGCTTTTACCGTTATCAAAGCATCTGAGCTGGAGCGTATATCGTTTCTCTCAACTCCTAATGAAGTAGCAGGCATTTTTAAGAAACCATCGTTTCATCTTAAAAACAATGCCGGGTTGATTTTGATGCTCGACAATATCCAGGATCCGGGAAATCTCGGCACGATAATCCGTTGCGCGGACTGGTTTGGTATTCACCACGTGATCTGCAGCCCCGGCTCTGCTGATAACTTTGGTCCTAAAGTGGTACAGTCTTCTATGACAAGCGTTGTGCGGGTGGAGGTAACATATACTAATCTGGTTGAATATATTCAGCTGCATCCGGATCATAAAGTGTATGCGGCGGCTTTAGATGGTAAGCCGGTCAAAGATCTTCAACCAGTCAGACAGGCCATACTTGTAATCGGGAACGAGTCAAAAGGCATTAGTCCGGAGGTGATGGAAATGGCCACGGAGCGAATCACTATCCCGCGGCTGGGCAGAGCCGAATCACTAAATGCGTCTGTTGCCACAGGTATATTGCTTTCTTATCTTGCATCGCCCGTGTGACGGTGTTACCTGAACTGGATAGCTTTTACGGGCTGTACTTTGCGAACCATGATGGTAGGTATCAACAGCACCAGAAAACAAATAATGAAGGTTGCAATATTTACAAGCCCCACCTGCCACCAGACAATGTTAACCGCCGCTTCTGATATATAATAAGCTTCTTCGGGTAATTTGATAAAACCATATTTCAGTTGCAACCAGCAAACCAACAACCCGAGCAGGTTGCCAAAGAATAATCCGGTAAGGGTAATGATAGCGCCGTGATACAGAAAGATCTTCTGTATCGTGAAGTTTTTTGCACCAATGGCTTTCAATATACCTACCATCCTGGTTCTTTCGAGTACCAGGATCAACAAACAGGTAATAAGATTTAGGATAGCAATGGCGATCATGATAGCCAAAACGATAAAGATGGTATAGTTCTGTAACGATAGCCAGTCGAATATACTTGGATACAATTCACGAATGGTGCTGCTTTTGAGGCCGATCGGCAGATCGGGTGTAATGGCCTCGCTTACGGCGTCCATATCCTCAAAATTATCAAGGAAGATCTCATAACCACCGATCTGGTTTTTATCCCAATCGTTTAAACGCTGAATGAGGCCCAGGTCGCCGATTGCAATCAGTTTATCATATTCTTCGATCCCCGTTCTATATAACCCCACAACAGTAAGCTTCCTGGTACGCGGCGGTTTTCCATCCGGTTGCAAAAAGAATATCAGTATCTGGTCATTCAGCTTAAGACCAAGTTGGGATGCGGTATATTCTGATAAATTGATTTCATGGCTATAACTGCTATCATCAAAATTGATCCATCTTCCTGATACTTTGAATCGTTCAAGATTGGAGAAATCATAATCCTTATCGATGCCTTTAAACAATACCATTTCGATCGATTCTGAAGTTTTGATCACCGCATTTTTGGTGGCAAAAACCTGCACCGTTTTTATCCCCGGATGCGTTTTAACAAGTGCTTTAACAGAATCGTTTTTGAGTACCGGTGTTTCTTCGGCTATTGCAACCCGTGCAACTTCATAATTATGCACCCTTACATGTCCCCAGAAACTAAAGATCTTTTGACTGATGGTTTGCTGAAACCCGCTGGCGAAGGACAATGTAACGATCATCACCATTACACTGATGATAGTGGCAACAATCGAGAGCCTGATCACAAACCGGGAAAATGATTTCTGATGATTAAATGCAAGACGATTAGCGATGAAACTGGCTATATTCAAACGGGGACCTTTAATGTCCAAAAATAGCTGAAAAGTTTGTAGTTTGTGGCTATAGTTGTTGTGATGAAGTATATTTTGATAGCATTTTCCCTGTTGGGTTTCCAGTTATTGTCAGCGCAAATACCAGATGCGGTTTATGACACACGTATCAAGACTGTTCAACTGCATCCATACGGTAACCAGCTTGCATTTCCAACGATGTCGCTAAACAGTTCTGATCGTCTTGAATTGCATTTTGATGATATGACAAATTCTGTAAGTAACTATTCCTATACTTACCAGCTTTGTAATGCAGACTGGACGCCGGTTAATCTGAGCCAGTTCGATTATATAAAGGGTTTTTCGCAAGTGAGGCTCACTACCTACCGTGTATCATCGGTAGCCTTTACCCGTTATGTACATTACCAGGCAACCTTACCCGATAGAAATTGTGTTCCGAGCAAAGCGGGCAATTATATCCTTAAGGTTTTCCGTGATGGGGATACATCGAAAGTGATCTTTACCAAACGTATGCTGGTGGTTACCGACCTGGCTTCAATACCGGCCCAGGTGATGCAACCTTTCAGCGGCCAGGTATTCCGCACGCATCAAAAGTTGCAATTCCGGGTCAATATAGGCGAGAGATTAAATGTGTTGAATCCACAGCAACAGGTGAAGGTGGTGATCCTGCAGAACAACCGCTGGGACAATGCCGTGCAGAACATCAAGCCAACCTTTGTTTCGCGCAACACACTCGAGTATAATCTAGAAAACGATGCAGTGTTTGCTGCGGGTAAGGAATGGCGATGGATCGATCTGCGCAGTTTCAGATTACAAAGCGATCGGGTAGCATCGGCCAAATATTCTACATCCAATACAGAAATCATTGTCCGACCCGACGCTGATCGCAGCCAACAAAAGTTTAATTTTTTTCGCGATATGAATGGTATGTTCAGGATCGAGCCTTCTGAAAGCATCAATCCTTACTGGCAGGCTGATTACGCCACGGTGCGATTTAGTTATGTGCCACCTGGTAACACCGTGATGCCCAACCGCGACATCTATCTTTTTGGAAAGCTCAGTGATTACAACCTGTCTGATACAGCAAAAATGCAGTTCAACGTGGAGAAGGGAGTTTATGAGAGGACCTTGTTTTTAAAGCAGGGATATTACGATTATAGTTATGTAACCATCGATCGTGGTGATCCGAAACGTGTGGCATCATTTGAATTTACAGAAGGCAATTACTGGGAAACCGAGAATGAGTACACCATCCTGGTGTATTACCGTGGATTGGCAGAAAGATATGATCAGCTCATTGGGATCACCCGTGTAAACTCATTAACTGGCCGGAGATAAATCAACAGTAAAAAATTCTGATTTTTTATTTTAAAACTTTTTTATGCACTATCTTTGCCGCCCGGCAGGTCTTACACGACCAGCTCCTGCTGAACTCCCCCAGGGTCGGAAGACAGCAAGGGTAGGCGGTTGTAGCGGTGCGATGTAAGTAATCTGCCGTTTTTTTATTTAAAAAACGCAAGGTTAATATAAATTTTTCGGAGCTCTATTCACCATAATCTAAAACTTTTCCACTCATGAAATTTTTTATAGATACAGCAAATCTTTCCCAGATTAAAGAAGCGTATGAACTCGGTATCCTGGATGGTGTAACCACCAATCCTTCACTGATGGCCAAAGAAGGCATCAAAGGCGAAGCCGCAGTAACCAAACACTATCTTGATATCTGTGAAATGGTTGATGGTGATGTGAGTGCAGAGGTTATCTCTACTGAATTCAATGCAATCGTTGAAGAAGGTAAAAAACTTGCAGCGATACATCCAAACATCGTTGTAAAGGTGCCGATGATCAAAGACGGTATCAAAGCCTTAAAATGGTTTTCTGACAACGGTATCCGTACCAATTGCACTTTAGTGTTTTCTGCCGGCCAGGCAATTCTCGCTGCAAAAGCCGGTGCCACTTATGTATCTCCTTTTATCGGAAGAATTGATGACAGTACCTGGGATGGTGTTGAACTGATTGCTCAAATTGCACAGATCTATACTTTACAGGGTTTCAAAACTGAAATTCTTGCTGCATCTATCCGCAACGGTCTTCATATTGTAAGATGTGCTGAAGCAGGCGCTGATGTTTGTACCTGTCCGTTGGATTCAATCCTTGGATTGTTGAAACATCCTTTGACTGATATCGGGCTTGCAAAATTCCTCGAAGACGCTCGCAAGTAATCATTGAAAACGGGTTGATCTGTTTCGCCGCCTGGAAGGCATTACTTCTTCCATGGTCTTCAGCCTTTCATTGTCTGCCGATTTCTTGATATAGATTATTTTCTCACGGAATATAGTTGTATCGGATTTCAATGCGATTTTGACGACTACCTTGTCGACCTTTGTAGTGCTGTCGAGATAAAGGCTGTTGCCTTCGAACTTACCGGCGTCGCAGGTGAATACCAACTCCTTTGCAGTTAAAGGCTGGTAGCGCCCATCAGAAAAACGGCCGTCGACATTGATATAATTGAAGGTGCCTTTTTTTAAACTATCAGTATAGAGGTTGAAATACAGGCTGTCAAGTTTCTGCGCCGATGCGGCAAGGCAGACAAACAGGAGGCTCGTGAAAGTAAATTTCTTTTTCATAGTTCAGCATTTCTAAGATACAGATTCGCCGCACCGGGTTGTACAGGTATTGTTAAAACTGATGGTATAAAAAAACCCGGCCAGCGGCCGGGTCGGTTTTTTAAACCAGTTTTAAAATGCCTTTTTCTGATCGCCTTTGGCTCCTGGAGACTGGCTGGGATTTTTTACATAGGTTTCCAGCCATTGGTGCTGTTCCCACAACATATGCAACACGTTTTCCTTACCGGTATAACCATGACTTTCGTAAGGCAGTGAAACATAGCGAACCGTACCGCCATGCCCTTTAATAGCGTTAAAAAGTCGCTCAGTCTGGATCGGGAAAGTACCTGAATTGTTATCAGCATCGCCATGAATCAATAACAACGGTGTTTTAATTTTATCTGCATAACTGAATGGCGACATGGTGTTATATACTTCCGGCGCTTCCCAGTATGTTCTTTCTTCACTCTGAAATCCAAAAGGCGTAAGGGTTCTATTATATGCACCGCTTCTTGCGATACCCGCTTTGAATAATTTCGTATGTGCAAGCAGGTTAGCCGTCATAAAAGCACCGTAACTATGACCACCTACGGCAACGCGGTTGCTGTCGCCAACACCACGTTGGGCAACGGCCTGGATAGCGGCGTGAGCATTGAGATATAACTGCGGAACAAAATTGTCATTTGGTTCTTTTCCACCTTCCCCTACAATTGGCATTTCGGCATTGTTCATCACCGCATAGCCCTGGGTAACCCAGAAAAGTGGTGACCCGGAAGAGATACTTGTGAAGGTATATTTGGAGCCACGAACCTGCGCCGCATCAGCAGCCGATTTGTACTCACGTGGATATGCCCAGATCAAAACCGGTAAAGGGCCATCTTTAGATTTATCGTATCCTTTTGGCAGATATAACTCTGCGGTCAGATCGATGCCATCTGCTCGTTTGTATGAGATCTTTTCTTTCGTTATTCCCTCCAGTTGGGCGTACGGGTTTTTGAATGTAGTGAGGGCGCTTATTGCCGGCTTCTTTTTGCCCAGGTCACGCAGATAATAATTGGGCGTTTCATTGGTGCTCTCCCGGCGCGTAACAAACACGAGTTTTTCAGGGTCGATAAAGTTTACCACAAACTCGTAATACCCGTCATCACATTGCCATAGCAATTTTCTTTTGCCGGTTTTAAGGTTCCAGCTTTGTATCAAAGGCATGTCACCTTTGGGCCCCGCGCCTGACGATTCCAGTATCAACTCACCGGCTTTGTTTACAAACAATACCTCTTCATCAAACTGATTTTTTACGGTCACCGGCCGGCCGATGTCAGCGTATTGATCATTACTGCTGCGTTCATAGAGGCTGTCAATCTTTCCCGTAGAGGGGTTTAGCCGGTTCATCCGGATGGTCCGGTCCGCACTCATTCTTTCATAAAAAATTGCCAGGTCCTTGTTGCCCCAGATAATTCCACCATACCGTTTCCTGGTTTTAAAAAGTTCTTTTGGTTGCTCATCACCGGTGGGTGTTGTTACATACAGCGCATCACGATAGGGTGCATTTGTTCTTCCCAATCCTTTATCAAGCGCCTGTAAAAAAGTAATCGTTGCGGGTTCATCATTTCTCCATGAGAATGAGCGCGGGAAGGTTGATACGTCATCGAATCCTATAGGTTGACCCTCTGCTGATGGGTTTTGCGCAAGTGTTTTGAGGTCCGCGCCGGAACCAGCGTCAATTACCTTGATGGTATGCGGGAAGCCGCTCCATGGAAAAAGATAGGAGAAAGGTTTGCTGATCGTACGCACCAGCATATATTTTTTATCCGGCGACAGGTTCCAACTGCCATATATAGCGGTTGAACCAAGATTTGAAGCAGTGCCACTATGGATGTTTACTTTTTTAAGTTGCGTAGTGGCATAAAATTCAAACAAGGCTTCATCGTAAGGCGATTTGATAAGATCCTGGTAAGTGCGTGAGGCCGCCATTTTACCTTTGCTTTCCTGGATCACCGGTCCGGATGGTGCCAATGGTTTTTTGGGCTGTTTATCCAATGCAGATACCACGCTTTTGAACACAACATGTTCGTCATCTGTCCACATATAAGGTGCTCCTAAAACCGCATTAACCGGTTCATTGATCAGTTGTTTTGCAGTTTGGGTAGCCACATCAATAACCCATAAATGAATCTGATCATTGGTAGTATTTGTAAATGCTATTTTATTATTGGATGGGTTCCATTGAACGGATCCAGCCTGCAGATCTTTCGGAAGACCTTTGACCTCATGCACTTGTCCGGTCCTGATATTTTTAAGGTTAAAGCCACTGGTGTAGGTGCTTCTGCTTGGTCCGAAATTATTTGGGTTGATGCGCAGGCCGGCAATCCGCAACTCGGGCTGGGCCAGTTCTTCAACAGTCGGGAACGAACTTCTTTCAAGCATCAGCAACCATTCACCTTTTTCATCAATGCTTACACCGGGTGTCGGTTTTGCCATCACAAGATCAAGAATATCTTTTGGTGGTGTTTTGTAGCCCTGGTCATCCTGGGCCAAAACCCTGATGCCCGTTAACAGTAAAAAGAAGAAAAGCAGTTTTGTCATAGTTTGATTTTTATTATTGATACACGCGTACATAATCAACTTCCATTTTTATCGGGTAAATGTTTCGATCTACACCCTTTGCGCCGCCCCAGTTTCCTCCAACGGCTACATTTAAGAGCAGGTAAAACTTATCATCAAATGGCCAGGCTTCTTTGCCGGTGCCTTCATTATTAAAAGTGAAAAAAGTTTTACCATCCACCGCAACTGATAAGGTCTTTTCGTTCCATTCCATACTGTAAACATGGAATTGTTCAGAACAGTCCGCCAGGTAAACCGTATCGGTTTTTTGTGTTCCAATATTATGGTTGTATTTTTTTGTGTGAACCGAACCATGAATATATCCCTGGTTATAACCTACATGCTCCATGATGTCGATCTCGCCATCATCCGGCCATTTGAGTGGTGTGGCGGAGCCCAGCATCCAGATGGCCGGCCAGGTGCCGAGCCCCTTTGGGAGACGGGCACGTACTTCGATCCGTCCATATTTCCAATCACCTTTGCCCTTGGTAACAAGTCTTGCAGAGGTGTATTCTTTACCTTCCCAGGGTTCCCTGTGGGCCTCAATAACCAGCTGACCGTTTTCAACCCGGGCATTTTCTTTGCGCGCCCGCGTGTAAAATTGTAATTCATTGTTTCCCCATCCGTGTCCCCCGGTATCATAATTCCATTTCGTGGAATCGGGCAAACCGGTATAGCTGAACTCATCGCTCCAGACCAGCCTGGAGGGTGATTTCCGTTTCTGGGCAAAGCTTTCGTGGGACGTTATGGTCAATGCAATGACCGGTACAAATAGCAGGGATCTCAACATACTTCTCATGGTGACGAAAGTTACCAATTTCACCGTTTGGTAAATCAGTAATTAATTTTTTTGATTCAAAGATAATTGCCTTTAAATTTGCGGTTCAATGATTCAAACAGCAAATATTCATCACCACCACGTTTACTCAAAAGGGTAGGCCGGTGTATGTTTTAAATATATTTAATCAAACATGAGGGCTTACAGGTTGTAAGCCCTTTTTCTTTGGCGCACAGCAATACCAGGTGTATTGCCCTAAATGAACAAAATGACAAAACTTAAAATTGCCATTCAGAAGTCGGGCCGGCTCAACGAGGATTCCATCAAACTTTTAAAAGATTGTGGCATCGATCTGAAAAACGGTGTAAACAAACTAAAAACCGAAGCTGATAACTTCCCGATGGAAATTTATTTCTTAAGGGATGATGATATTCCTCAATATGTTGAAGACGCGGTTGCCGATATTGGCATCGTCGGCGAAAATGTTGTTTACGAAAAGAAGAAACAAGTGCAGGTGATCGAACAGCTCGGTTTTGGAAAATGTCGGCTGTCCATCGCCGTTAGCAGAGCTGAAAACTACGAAAACATCGCTTACCTCAACAACAAAAAGATTGCCACTACTTACCCGGTAATAGTTCAGCAGTTTTTAAATGATAACAATGTGAACGCCGAGATCCATGAGATCAGCGGTTCGGTGGAAATCGCTCCGGGAATTGGCCTTGCGGATGCGATCGTTGATCTTGTAAGCAGCGGTTCTACTTTGTTTATGAATGGTTTAAAAGAAGTTGAAACGGTGATGCGTTCACAGGCCGTACTGGTGAGTAACAATAATCTTTCGCCTGAAAAGAAAGCCACACTCGATAAATTCCTGTTCCGGATCCGCGCTGTCAAAAAAGCAAAAAACACCAAATACATTTTGCTGAATGCGCCCAACGACAATCTGCAGGAGATCATTGGCTTATTACCCGGTATGAAAAGTCCTACGGTATTACCACTCGCCGCCCCTGGATGGAGCAGTGTGCATAGTGTTTTGAGTGAAAACGAATTCTGGGATATCATCGAAAAACTCAAAGCTGCCGGCGCACAGGGTATCCTGGTTATCCCGATAGAAAAAATGATCCTTTAAAACCATTGTATGAAATTATACAAACACGCGCCAACCGAAAGCTGGTCAGCCATACTTGAGAGACCTTCTATGTTGCAGGATGAACTGGAACCCAGGGTCAGAAAGGTAATGAAGCGGGTACGCAAAAAAGGCGATAAGGCATTAAGGAAATTTACAGAGGCGTTTGATGGTGTGGTACTAAAAGATTTTCTTGTTACACCAGCAGAAACAGAGGCTGCTGCTGCATTATTATCCGACGAGTTGAAAGCGGCCATCAGGCTTGCAAAACAAAATATTGAAACCTTTCACCTTTCACAGGTGGCCAGTCCCGAGTCAGTGGAAACCATGCCCGGGGTTGTATGCTGGCGGAAATCAGTTGCCATTGAAAAAGTTGGTTTATATATCCCCGGCGGAACGGCCCCTTTGTTCTCTACTATATTAATGCTTGGGGTGCCTGCAGCTATCGCTGGTTGCCGCGAAGTAATTTTATGTTCGCCACCTTCACGTGATGGGAAATTACACCCGGCCATTTTATATACCGCATCGCTCGTGGGCATCAACCGCATTTACAAACTTGGTGGCGTTCAGGCCATTGCTGCAATGACTTATGGTACCGAATCAGTTCCAAAGGTTTCAAAAATATTCGGGCCGGGAAACCAGTATGTAACACTCGCAAAACAACTGGCGCAACAGGAAGGTGTAGCGATTGATATGCCTGCCGGTCCCAGCGAAGTGGCGGTTTATGCGGACGAATCGGCAAACCCTGAGTTTATAGCAGCAGATCTTTTATCACAGGCCGAACATGGTGCTGATAGCCAGGTTGTACTGGTAACAACAAGTCCAGGTCTTGTTGATAATGTTATCCAGGCCATACAACTACAACTCACCAGCCTTAACCGGCAATCATTTGCGCAAAAGGCGCTGGAGAACAGTAAAGTGGTGCTTGTACAGAACCCTGACGAAGCGATGGATCTGCTGAATCTTTACGCTCCCGAACACCTGATCCTTAACTGCAATGATGCTGCTGAACTTGCAGAAAAAGTAATCAACGCCGGCTCCGTTTTTATCGGTCCCTGGTCGCCTGAAAGTGTGGGCGATTATGCCAGCGGCACTAACCACACCTTGCCAACCAATGGTTTTGCACGGGCATACAGCGGTGTAAGCGTAGATAGTTTTGTAAAAAAGATAACCTTCCAACGTTTGACTTACGATGGTTTACAGTCCATAGCTCCCGCAGTTGTGGCGATGGCTGATGCAGAGGGCCTGGGAGCCCATGCTGCAGCCGTAAAAATCAGGATGCAGTCATAAGTAAAAGCCTTCGGGGAAACCGTTGATAACAACAAAGTATAAATGAATTTTTATGAGTTTTGATCTCAACCAGGTATTGAGGGAAAATATTAAAAAGCTGGTTCCATATTCATCGGCGCGTGATGAATTTAGCGGTGAAGCGAGTATATATCTTGACGCAAACGAAAACAGTTATGGCTCACCGTTACCACGCTGGTATAACCGGTATCCTGATCCGCTTCAGAAAAAAGTAAAAGAATCATTGAGCAGGATAAAATCAGTACCGGCTGAGAATATTTTCCTGGGCAACGGTAGTGACGAATGTATCGATGTACTTTTTCGTGCTTGCTGCGAACCTGGTAAAGACAATGTAATTATTTGTCCGCCTACCTATGGTATGTACGAGGTGAGTGCCAATATCAACGATGTGCAGGTAAAGAAAGTGCCATTAACACCATCGTTTCAACTGGATATGCCGGCGCTTGAAGCGGCTGTTGATGATAACACAAAAATGATTTTCCTCTGTTCACCCAATAACCCCACAGGTAATTCCCTCGACCGTGATGACATAGAAGTGATACTGAATAACTATTTCGGCCTGGTAGTTATAGATGAAGCTTATATCAACTTCTCCCGTTTTCGTTCTTTTACGCAGGAGTTGTCGGATTATCCCAACCTTGTGATTTTACAAACGCTTTCAAAAGCCTGGGGGCTTGCGGCGTTAAGAGTAGGAATGGCCTTCGCTTCTGTTGATATTGTGAATGTGATGAACAAAGTGAAACCACCCTATAACATCAACCAGGCTTCACAGGAGTTGGTATTAAAGGCACTTGAAGAAGTTGACCAGGTGAACCAGATGATCCAGGAAATCGTGAACGAACGCAATGAACTAAAAAATCAGCTGGAAAAGATTCCGGGCGTTGAAAAGATCCATCCATCAGATGCCAACTTTTTGCTGGTGAAACTGCGTGATGCGCGCGGGTTATACGAATACCTGCTTGGCAAAGGAATCGTTGTACGCGACCGGAGTAATGTTACGTTGTGTGAAGGTTGTCTTCGTATTACTATTGGTACACCTGCTGAAAACAAAAGCCTGGTTCGCGAGATACAGGCATTTCTATCTATCTAATTTATATTATGAAACGTATATTATTTATTGACAGGGACGGCACCTTAATAAACGAGGCCCCGCCAACATACCAGCTCGATTCATTTGATAAGCTTACTTTTTATCCGCAGATGTTCCGTTATATGGAGCTCATTGCAAGGGAGTTTGATTATGAACTGGTGATGGTTACAAACCAGGATGGGCTTGGTACCGAAAGTTTTCCGGAAGATACATTCTGGCCCCTGCATAACCTTGTTATGAAATCACTGGAAGGCGAGGGAATACATTTTTCAGCGGTGCATATCGACAGATCCTTCCCGGCTGATAATGCGCCAACCCGCAAACCGAATACCGGTATGCTTACTCAATATCTTAATAATGATCAGTACGATATTGCCAACTCATATGTGATTGGCGACCGGATCACGGATGTACAGCTTGCAAAAAACCTCGGTTGCAAGGCTATCTGGCTAAACAACGATCCGGACCTTGGAGTCGCTGAAATAAAAAACCAGGTCGATGAATTGCGGAGCGTGATCGCGCTCGAAACCAGTGAGTGGAGCAGGATTTATGAGTTCCTCCGTTTGGGACTTCGCCGCGTAATACATGAACGTAATACCAATGAAACCCAGATCAAGATTGAACTAAATATTGATGGTACAGGTAAGGGCCAAATCTATACGGGTATTGGTTTTTTTGATCACATGCTCGATCAGATCGCACGCCATGGCAAAATGGATCTTACGGTTCGTACAAATGGTGACCTGGATATTGATGAACATCATACCATTGAAGATACGGGCATCGCGTTGGGCGAAGCTTTTGCGCTGGCCCTGGCTGATAAACGCGGGATGGAACGTTATGGTTTTGCATTACCCATGGATGATGCTGAAGCAAAGGTGTTAATCGATTTTGGCGGACGAAACTGGATTGTCTGGAACGCCGACTTCAAAAGAGAATTCGTAGGTGAAATGCCCACTGAAATGTTTTTTCATTTCTTTAAGTCATTCTCTGATGGTGCAAAATGTAATCTGAATATTGAGTGTCGCGGTGATAACGAGCATCACAAAATTGAATCAATTTTCAAAGCTTTTGCAAAGGCGATCAGGATGGCTGTAAAAAGAGATCCTCTGAGCAATCACCTGCCATCCACAAAAGGTGTGCTTTGATCTGAACCGGCACCCTGGACGCGTAAATCATAAATCCTCTTCCGTGATCTAGACACGAAAGAAGATTTTCTTTTTATAAAGAAAGTAACACATCAGCCATTCGAGGGTAAAGATGCAGAGTGAGGTTATGATCAACATGGGCAGCTCCGGCACGTTAACAAAAGACATCAGACCATTTGTAACTGCGCCCACATATCCGTTGAACCACCTGGCGCCGACGATTTCAAAAAACAGGTAGATAAAGATCGAATTCATTCCCACGATCGTAAAAAACCGTAAATATTTTCTGTGCTGAAGAATATCGATCCACCAGTAGCAGGCAGCAAGGGCCCAAAGACACCATCCCAGGGAAGCCATAGTAAATGAAGTTGTTGCTATTCGTTTAATGATCGGTGTTATACCCGTCCAATCCAGGCCGTAACCAACAATCAAAGAGATCAGTCCCCAAAAAAGCAAAGGACGCAACGAAGCGCTGACCTTTGTGTTACGGTCACTTACCGAGGCGGCTACTGTTCCCTGCGCAGCATCAGCAGCCGGGCTGTCAAGATTTGCAGTTGGTTTTTTAACAATGATGCCGGTTTGCTGAAGCAAAAACTTTCCCACCATTGCACCCGCGATTGTATGTACTGCTGTTGGTATACAATTGATGGCCACCCAACCGCCTTTGTTGATCGTATTCATCAATTGCAGATCCATCCAGTTACCGAAGTTTTTCTGGTCAGTAAAGGGCTGATCAAAGCCCGGGATATTCGTGAACCTGTATAAAACCTCTGTTAAAAGGAGGAGGGCCACACAAATCAATGCCTGGTTACGATAGCTCCAGTTAAATACAAGAAAAGCAACAAGCGTAGTAAATGACAATTGCGTTAATACGTTCCATAATTCGAAGGATAAACCGGATCTTCTGACCGCATAGTCGAGCACTCCCCAGAAAAATAACCAGCCCGATCTTCGCAGGGCCTTACGGAAGGTCTGCATCCAGGTCATGCCCTGCTGACGTTGTTTGGTAATGGAGTAGGCCATAGCCGTACCGGCAATAAACATAAAACCGGGCTGAACAAGATCCCAGAAACGCAGACCGTTCCAGGGATGATGATCAAACTGAAGCATCAGGCCATGCCATACGGAATCATCACTGGCCGTGGTAAGATGATGATACAGCCCGCTTGCTTCAAATGCAAGCAGCACCATAATTAAACCGCGTAAAAAGTCTAGCGAAAGCAATCGTTGGCCCGGGTTCATTGTAAAAAGTTTTGGTCTCAGTTGAAATATAACAAAATATAGTTGTTTAACGATTCGTTTCAAACATTAACTAACCGGATAGTGTATATAAAGAAAACATTTGTTAGTATTGTCCGGTACCACAGCTTATAAAAATTTTTTAAATCATGATAGTAAACATTCAGAGTATTGATTTTAAGGCAAGTGATGAATTAATCGTTTATGGCGAAAAAAAAGTATCGAGACTTTTCCGTTATCTCGACACCATTATGAGTTGTGAAATAACCCTAAGGGTCGATAATGCTGACGATCGCGCAAATAAAGTGGCAGATATCAGGCTCGTGATCCCGGGAAATGATCTTATTGCGACCGACCGCAATCAGTCTTTTGAGGCCGCTATTTCTGCGGCCGCCGAGGCTTTGGAAAGGCAGATCGAAAAACATAAAACCAAAACCTCAAAATAAAATTTGATTGAATCAGAATTCTGTTTCATCTTTGTTCGGCAATGAAAATTAATATTAACAATCAGTGGTGGTGGCATACTAACTCTAAACGGGGCTGGTAAAGCTATTACTGTGTTACATATAACATATTAAGCCCCGGGTGTTTTTCCCGGGGTTTTTTTATTTAAAGCGCTAATAAATCATCAGGCGGCTCATGAAAAGAATAGGAGTTACAACAACGCACAAAAAAATCCTTTCAGACGTACATACACCCGTTGGCATCTATCTCAGGTTGCGCGATCGTTTCCGCGATACCATCCTCCTGGAGAGCACAGACTATCACCTGGCCGAAAACAGTTTTTCATTTATCTGTATCAATGCGATTGCTGGTATTGAAATTAACAACTCGCGTGTGGTAGAAACAAAACTGCCCGGTGAGAACCCTGTAAGAGAAACCATGGATGCCAAAGCTTCTATTCCTGGAATAGCATGGAGTTTTATGCAGCGTTTCGATGTAGCACCTGCAACAGAAAAACCAGTTAAATCAGCACAAGGGCTTTTTGGATATACAAGTTTTGATGCTGTAAAATATTTTGATACGGTATCATTTCAGTCACGTACGGAAGCAGGTGCTATTCCCCTGATGCGATACCGCTTATACCAGTATGTAATTGTCATCAATCACTTTAAAAACGAATTATACATCTGCGAGAACAACATCAATGGCATTGAATCGGAGGTGGCCGTTGTTGAATCACTCATACGTAGCAGGGATGTGCCGGTATATCCTTTTTCTTCCAAAGGCGAAGAGATCTCGAACCTCGAAGATGGTGAATATGTTGAGATGGTGAAAAAGGGTATTCAGAGTTGCTACAGGGGCGACGTGTTCCAGATAGTCCTCAGCCGGCGTTTTCAGCAGTCCTTTACCGGTGATGAGTTCAATGTTTACCGCGCACTCAGGAACATCAATCCTTCTCCTTATCTTTTTTATTTTGATTATGGCGATTACAAACTGATGGGTTCATCGCCCGAATCGCAACTGATCATACAAAACGGAAAAGCGGTGGTACATCCCATTGCCGGAACTTTTAAAAGAACCGGTGAAGATCAGCAGGACCAGGCCAGGGCCGCAGAGCTGCTTGAAGATGCAAAAGAAAATGCAGAACATGTTATGCTCGTCGATCTTGCCCGCAATGATCTGAGCCGGCTTTGTGACAATGTAACCGTATCCTATTACCGCAAGGTTCAGTATTATTCTCACGTAATTCACCTTGTAAGTGAAGTGACTGGTTCAGTAAAAACAGGAACCAATCCTTTCGAATTACTTGCTGTAACATTCCCTGCGGGAACCCTGAGTGGTGCCCCTAAGTTTAAAGCCATGGAACTGATAGATCAATATGAACCAACTCAACGGGGATATTATGGTGGTTGTATTGGTTTCATGGGTTTTGATGGCTCGTGTAACCAGGCAATAATGATCAGAACTTTCCTGAGTCGCGATAACACACTGTTCTACCAGGCTGGTGCAGGTGTGGTAGCCGCCAGTAAACCGGAAAGCGAATTACAGGAGGTCAATAATAAATTAGGCGCGCTAAAAAAAGCTATCTCGTTTGCATCCGAGATCATTTAAACCGCGTTAAACAATTCAACCAGCACAAACAATAAACAGAAAGCGTGATGAAGATCCTTGTTTTTGATAATTATGATTCTTTCACTTACAACCTGGTTCACCTGGTAGAAAAAATCACACATCTGAAGGTGGATGTATATCGCAACGATCAGATTGCTTTGGAGAAGATCAGGGATTATGATAAAATCATTTTGTCTCCCGGTCCGGGAGTACCTGAAGAAGCGGGCTTATTACTTCCCGTTATTCGTGAATACGCTGCTTCCAAATCAATCCTCGGTGTTTGTCTGGGTCACCAGGCTATCGGACAGGCCTTTGGTGGGTCCCTGATTAATCTTTCAACAGTGTACCACGGGGTTGCAACACCTGTCAGGTTACTGAAAGAAAAACCATCCGTTTTGTTTGAAGGGCTCGAAGATGATTTTGTAGTTGGCCGTTATCATAGTTGGGTAGTATCTCCTGAAAATTTTCCTGACGAGCTGGAGGTCACTGCGGTAGATGATAAAGACTTTATCATGGCATTGCAACACAAAAAATTCGATGTTCAGGGCGTTCAGTTTCATCCTGAAAGTGTGTTAACACCCAAAGGTGAAACGATCATAAGGAACTGGCTCCGTCAATAATCCCGGAACAACCAGAACATTGACAAATTAAACGCGATTAAAGTGAAAAAAATACTTCTTTACCTCTTCGAACATAAAACGCTTACCCGCCAGGAAGCAAAGGATATTCTAACCAACATTTCAAAAGGGGTCTACAATGACGCGGAAATGTCCGCTTTTATAACGGTGTTCCTTATGCGCAGTATTACCATCGCTGAGCTGGAAGGTTTTCGGGACGCTCTCCTGGAGCTTTGTGTTCCCGTAAATCTTGATGGACTTGATACGATCGACATTGTGGGCACCGGGGGCGACGGTAAAAACACTTTTAATATCTCAACCTTGTCCTGCTTTATAGTGGCAGGTACGGGGCAGAAGGTTGCCAAACATGGCAACTATGGTGCTACTTCTGTAAGTGGTGCATCAAATGTGATGGAACTGCTGGGTTACAAACTGAAAAATCATCCGGATCGTTTGAGGCAGGAAATTGATCAGAGTAATATCTGTTTTCTACATGCACCGCTTTTTCATCCCGCGCTGAAAACGGTTGCCCCTATCCGAAAGAACCTGGGGATCCGCAATTTTTTTAATATGCTTGGGCCCATGGTGAACCCGGCGGCGCCGGCTTTCCAGCTTGTTGGTGTGTTTAGTCTTGAAATGGCCAGAATTTACAATTACCTGCTACAGCAAACCGGTAAGGCTTTTACCATTATTCATAGTCTTGATGGATATGATGAAATATCACTGACCAGCGACACAAAGGTTATCACCAATAAAGGCGAAAGAATTATGACGCCGGAACAACTCGGGCATCGTTCGGTTTCACCTTCCGATATTTACGGCGGAAATACGGCAGAAGACGCAGCAAAGATTTTTCTGAAGATATTAGAGGGTCATGGTACCTGGGCGCAAAACGCCGTAGTAATAGCCAATGCGGCAATGGCTTTATCATGTACAGGTAAATACGCAGACTACTCTACGGCTTACCATGCAGCCGTGGAAAGCCTTGAAAGTGGCAAGGCGCTTTCAGCATTTAAAAAGCTGATTTCCTTGCAATAACGTGGCGGTTTTTCAGTTAAGTGACTCGAAAAAGTAACCCAAAGAAAAACAGTTATTAAGAGATGAACATTTTAGATGCTATCATAAAGCAGAAAAGAAGCGAAGTAGCGGAAAAGAAAAAAATGATACCGCTTGAAGAAGTAAAGCAAAGTGAGTTTTTTCACCGGCAAACGCTGTCAATGAAGGCGGCCCTGCTTGATCCGGCAAAAACCGGGATCATAGCCGAGTTTAAAAGAAAATCACCGTCAAAAGGCGATATAAATAAAAATGCCGACGTATTAAATGTAACCCAGGCTTATGCTGCAAATGGCGCTTCTGCACTTTCAGTGCTGACCGACGGCCAGTTTTTTGGCGGAAGCTCTAACGACCTTATCAAAGCAAGGGTTAATCAATTGCCCATTATTCGTAAAGACTTTATCATCGACGAATACCAGATCGTGGAATCAAAAGCGATGGGCGCAGATGCGATTTTATTGATCGCAGCTTGTCTCAGCCCGCTCGAAGTAAAACAACTTGCGGAATTTGCAACATTGATCGGGCTCGAGGTTTTGCTTGAATTACATGATGAAGATGAACTGGAACATATCTGCGATAAGATTGACCTGGTTGGAATCAATAACCGGAGTTTAAAAACATTTGAGGTAGATCTTGAACGTAGTCTTGCTATGGCAGCCCGGATCCCGGAAGGGAAAGTGAAGATTGCAGAAAGTGGAATAAGCAACGTTGAAACAATCCGCATGTTTAAAAAGCAAGGTTTTAAAGGATTCCTTATAGGTGAAAATTTTATGAAAGCAGAAAATCCCGGGGTTGCGTTTGAACAATTTGTTAATTTGTTGCGCGATAACTGATTGGCTGAAAAGCCGGTCAATGCAACGGGTGGAACATAATTGATGACAGGTCACTACGATTGCACTTAATCAACACGGGGATTACCCTGATTGCCTGCCAGCATTCACAGTAAACTGGCAAAAAATTATGAGAATCAAAGTTTGCGGCATGACCGAGCCGACACAGGTTGACCAGCTCGCGGATATGGGTATGACTTTCGCGGGTTTTATCTTTTACCCCAAGAGTCCGAGATATGTTTTCAGACACATGACCACCACCCAGATCCGGAAGGTCAACAACATAAATAAGGTTGGTGTGTTTGTAAATGCAGATCTGGGCGAAGTTTTGCATATGGTTGATGAATGCAGGCTGCAAATGGTGCAGTTGCATGGTGATGAAACACCTAAATACTGTGAAAAGGTGGCTGACTATGTATCGGTGGTGAAGGCTTTCAGACTCAGTGAAAATGATAATATTCCCTGGATGACCCGACCTTATATGGAAATGTGCGATATGTTTATGTTCGATACAATTGGCGCAGGTTATGGTGGCACCGGAAAAAAGTTTGATTGGGGACAATTGAAAAATGAATCGATAGGCAAACCATTTTTTTTAAGTGGTGGAATAGAACCCGGTGACGAAGAAAAGCTCAAAGAATTTGCCCTTGAGCCGGTGGCAAAAGCTTTGTTCGCGATAGACATCAACAGTCGTTTCGAAATCACCCCGGGAATAAAAGACATGGATAAGCTGCGCTTGTTTGCTAAAAATCTAAACGGCTAGCAAGACGGCACTTTTGAGGGGACAACGAAAAAGTTTTATTAATGAAGACAGTAACATACCAGCAGCCAGATGAACGCGGATATTACGGACAGTTCGGCGGAGCATATATTCCTGAAATGCTGCATAGGAACGTTGAAGAACTTCAGACTTCCTATCTCTCTATCATGCAGGAAAAAGGTTTCAGGGAAGAATTTGCACAACTGCTTAAAGACTACGTCGGTCGTCCCACTCCGTTATACCTCGCAGAACGTCTCAGCAAAAAATACAATACACAGGTTTATCTTAAACGCGAAGATCTTTGTCATACCGGTGCGCATAAAATCAATAATACGATTGGACAGATCCTGCTGGCCAGGCGGCTCGGCAAAAAGCGGATCATTGCTGAAACCGGGGCGGGCCAGCACGGAGTGGCTACCGCAACTGTTTGTGCGTTGAAGGATATGGAATGCATCGTGTATATGGGCTCTAAAGACATTGAGCGACAGGCACCCAATGTTGCCAGGATGAAGATGCTTGGTGCCAAAGTGATCCCGGCAACAAGTGGCAGCCAGACACTGAAAGATGCTACAAACGAAGCCATTCGCGATTGGATCAATAATCCGCACGATACACATTATATCATTGGAAGCGTAGTAGGACCACATCCGTATCCGGATATGGTGGCACGTTTTCAAAGTGTTATCAGCGAGGAAACACGCTGGCAGCTTAAGGAAAAAACCGGCACTGAATTGCCTACCCATGTGGTGGCATGCGTTGGCGGTGGAAGTAATGCAGCAGGTGCGTTCTATCATTTCCTTGAAGAAAAATCAGTGCAGCTGGTAGCAGTGGAAGCGGCCGGACACGGTATCAGTTCTGGTATGAGTGCGGCGACCACGCAACTCGGAAAGCCTGGTGTACTTCATGGAAGCAAAAGCCTGGTGATGCAAACTGAAGACGGACAGGTAGTGGAACCGCACAGTATCTCTGCAGGGCTCGATTATCCGGGTATCGGACCACTGCATGCTCATCTGTATGAATCCGGTCGTGGCCGGTTCCTGAGTACAACAGATGAAGAATCCGTTGCACTTGCATTTGAGATCGCAAAAACAGAAGGCATCATTCCTGCCCTTGAGTCGGCTCATGCATTCATTGCCCTCCGGAAACTGACACTTACACCAAAAGACCGTGTAGTGATCTGTTTGTCTGGTCGTGGTGACAAAGACATGGCTACATACATGAAGCATATTTAACAGCGCAATATGAACAGGTTATTATCATTGTTTGAAAGAAAAAATCAAAATATACTTAATGTCTACTGCACGGCCGGCTACCCGAAACCTGACAGCACTATAGAGGTAATGACTGCTCTTGAATCAGCAGGTGCTGATATTATCGAATTGGGAATGCCTTACAGCGATCCGCTGGCTGATGGTCCTGTAATACAGCAAAGCAGTAACGTGGCCCTTGCAAATGGTATGACAATTACAAAACTGTTTGATCAGTTGAGAGGGTTCAGACAACAGGTACATATCCCCGTTATACTGATGGGTTATATGAACCCGGTGCTGCAATTCGGATTTGAAAACTTTTGCAAACAAGCGGCTGCAGTGGCTGTTGATGGGTTGATCTTACCGGACCTGCCCATGTATGAATTTGAAAACGAATACGGTCCGATCATTCAACGATATGGTCTTAGTTTTATTTTTCTGATCACACCCGAAACCAGTGAAGCAAGGATAAGGAAGATCGATGAATTAAGTTCCGGTTTTATTTATGCAGTTAGTTCTTCAGCAACCACCGGTTCTGCAACAGATATGAATGCAGTTGAAACATATCTGCAGCGACTAAAGAAAATGAAGCTTAAAAACCCTGTGCTGGTAGGTTTCGGCATAAAAGACAAGGCTTCATTTCAGTCTGCATGCAAACATGCGAACGGTGCCATCATCGGTTCCGCCTACATCAGGGCGCTTGAAGGAAGCGGTGATGTTACAGGTACAACCGAGAAGTTTCTGCAGAACGTTCTTAATTAATTGCAGTAAGCGCAAACTTCTTGCACAACATCTGAATAATGAGTGTAGTAATAATTAAATACAATGCAGGTAACATTCAATCTGTGTTATATGCACTGGAAAGGATTGGTGCGACTGCAACAGTCACCGATAACCACGATGAAATCTTCGCGGCAGACCGGGTCATCTTTCCCGGTGTAGGAGAAGCAAGTTCTGCCATGAAATACCTAAAGGAAAAGGGATTGGATAAGGTGCTGAAAAATCTTGTACAACCCACCTTTGGAATCTGTCTTGGTATGCAACTCATGTGCAGTTACAGTGAAGAGAATAAAACTGATTGTCTTAATATTTTTGATGTTAAGGTGAAACGTTTTAAAGATGATATACCCGGGCTGAAAGTGCCCCAGGTAGGCTGGAACAAGATCTTCAATCTCAACTCACCATTGTTTGCCGGGGTTCCTGAAAACGCTTATTGTTATTTTGTACATGGATATTATGCGCCTGTATGTAAGAATACCGCAGCAACAACCGATTACACACTCAACTACAGTGCCGCCTTACAGAAGAATAATTTTTATGGCGTTCAGTTTCACCCGGAAAAAAGTGCGGAAGCAGGAGAACAGATCCTTCGAAATTTTCTTGAGATTAAAGCCTGAAGGCAATTAATATTTCAAATAATCAAAGATGCAGATTATACCGGCCATAGACATTATTGATGGCAAATGTGTAAGACTCACAGAAGGCGATTACAGTCAGAAAAAAATCTATAATGAACGTCCGCTTGAAGTGGCACTCGAATTTGAAGATGCCGGTTTGCAGCGGCTTCACCTGGTTGATCTTGACGGTGCGAAAGCCGGGGCGGTAAAGAACTGGCGCGTACTGGAAAGCATCGCAGCGAAAACAAAACTGGTTATCGATTTTGGGGGTGGTATCAAAACGGCAAAAGATGTTGACATCGTTTTAAATTCCGGCGCAGCAATGGCCACCGTCGGCAGCATTGCAGTAAAAGATGAAAACCTGTTTGTAAGCTGGCTGAAGCAATATGGCGCAGAGAAGTTTATGCTCGGCGCTGATGTAAAAGATGAAAAGATTGCGATTGGAGGCTGGCTCGAAACCACTTCCATCTGGATTTATGATTTTATTCGTCAATACATCGACCAGGGTATAACACAATTATTCTGTACTGACGTGAGTAAAGATGGCAGACTGGAGGGCCCTTCTTTATCACTTTATAAAAACATCATTTCGGAATTCCCGCAACTGCATTTTATTGCGAGTGGGGGAGTGAGTTCGATGAGCGACCTGGAACAACTCAAAGATATTGGTTGCAAAGGCGCTATAGTAGGCAAAGCCATCTATGAAGGCAGAATCTCTATCAAGGATCTGAAATCTGTAATTTAAATATTATGCTCGCCAAACGGATCATTCCCTGTCTTGACATACGCGATGGACGCACTGTAAAGGGAATCAATTTTGAAAGTATACGCGATGCCGGCGACCCGGTTGAACTGGGTGCATTATATGCGCGGCAAGGTGCGGATGAACTGGTGTTCCTGGACATTACGGCCACCAATGAAAAGCGCAAAACATTAAGTGAACTGGTAAACAGGATCGCGCATAATATAAATATTCCTTTCACCGTCGGGGGCGGAATCGGGAGCGTTGAAGATGTCCAGGTGCTGCTGCAGAATGGTGCTGATAAGATTTCCGTCAATACTGCAGCGTTCCGCAAGCCCAGACTCATTTACGACCTCGCACGTGAGTTCGGCAGCCAGTGTGTCGTGCTTGCCATCGATGCGCGCCAGGAAGATGATGGGGAATGGTATGTTTATCTGAATGGCGGGAAAGTAAAAACTGAAACCACCTGCATAGATTGGGCCGTTCAGGCCGTGGGTCTTGGTGCGGGAGAGATATTATTAACCTCAATGAATCACGACGGTACCAAAAAGGGTTTTGCGCTGGAAATCACCCGCCGGTTGTCAGAACAGGTATCCGTTCCCGTTATAGCTTCGGGAGGCGGTGGTAAGATGGAACATTTTACAGATGTATTTCAACAGGCTGGTGCAGATGCTGCACTTGCCGCGAGTATATTTCATTTTAAGGAAATCGCTATTCCCGAATTAAAAGGATATTTGCACGAACAGGGAATCAACATCCGGCCCGTCATCCCGGTGGCTTAACCGGCCGGTGAATCCACCCACTTCAATTTCATTTTATGCTCAAGGTCGACTTTAAAAAATATGCCGATGGACTGGTGCCGGCCATCATACAGGACTACAAAACCCATAAGGTACTGATGCTTGGTTTTATGAATAAAGAAGCGCTGGACAAAACCCTCGCGGAGGGTAATGTGACCTTTTTCAGCCGGAGTAAAAACAGGTTGTGGACCAAGGGGGAGGAAAGCGGCAATTTTTTGCATCTCAAAGAGATTTCAAGCGACTGTGATAACGACACCCTCCTGATCAAAGCAACACCGGCAGGGCCCGTTTGCCATACAGGCGCAGATACCTGCTGGAGCGAAAAAAATCATTCTGATGATTTCCTGTATTACCTGGAGGAAACCATCAATCTGCGAAAACAAAGCTCGGACGAGAAATCCTACGTCCGCAGTCTTTTTGCCAGCGGAATTAACAAACTAGCACAAAAGGTTGGAGAAGAAGCCATTGAGATGGTGATTGAGGCCAAGGATGACAATCGCGAACTTTTTCTGAACGAATCGGCTGATTTGTTGTTCCACTATTTGGTTTTGCTTAACGCAAAAGGCTATAATTTGCATGACGTCATCTACGTTTTACAGCAACGACACGCACGTAAATGAAGTTTGCTGCAGTCATATTGCGGCTCAAAACAAGTAATTATGAAATTTCTCTTTCTCGCTTTTCTTCCGATAGCCCTTTTTTCCAACGCGCAAACTAAACCCGGAGAAGGTTTTAGTATCCGCGGTAAGGTTGCCGGTCTCGCTGAGCAGTCGATGGTCACCGTGACCGATGTGAACAGCCCGACAGATACTTTGGCGCGCGCCGCAGTTAAAAACGGAGCTTTTGTACTTGCAGGAAAGATGGCGGAACCCAATCTTGTCCAACTGAATTTTGATGCGGTACAAAAAAAGACGATTCTTTTTATCGGCAATGAAAAGCTTGAAGTGTCCGGCAATGCAGACAACCTCCAGGAGCTGGCAGTGAATGGCTCAGCGGTTCATGCAGATTTCATGAATTTTCAGGGCATATTCAATCCGTTGTTCAGACGTCTGTCAGAATTAAACCAGCAGTTATCATCTAATCCGGGTCTTACCCGTGATGATACCCTTGTAAAGGAATATACGGCGCACTTCGCTACCATCCAGGGACAGGTAGACAAATTCATTAATGAAAAGAGTCAGTCACCGCTCAGTGCTTTTGTATTGGTAGTTACCAGCGAACTGGAGCAGGATTATACGGTGCTGGAAAAAAGACTGGCGAAAATTGCTCCCCAATACAGGGATGGTTTTTATGGAAAGATTGTTAATCAGCAGATTGAAGAAGCTAAGGTAGGAGCGATAGGCACTGAAGCCATAGCCTTTACTCAAAATGATACAGCGGGTAAACCCGTCAGTCTTGCTTCTTTTCGTGGCAAGTATGTTCTGATTGATTTTTGGGCCAGTTGGTGCAGACCCTGTCGTGTTGAAAATCCTAATGTAGTTGCGGCTTATAATAAGTTCAAGAATAAAAACTTTACGGTACTCGGCGTCTCACTGGATCGCGCCCGCGAACCTTGGATCGAAGCCATTCAGGAAGACAAACTTGCGTGGACACAGTTAAGTGATCTCAAGTACTGGCAAAACGAGGTTGCCATGAAATACCGGGTACAGGGGATTCCCCAAAACTTCCTTGTTGGACCGGACGGAAAGATAGTGGCTAAAAACCTCAGGGGGCCACAGTTAGAATCCCGTTTATGCGAATTGCTTGGTTGCGATTAAAGCAACTGTCTTTTATAGAGTTGAATCACGTTTTCAAAACCAAGATAAATCGCATCCGCAATCAGTGCGTGGCCAATTGAAACCTCAAGCAGGCCAGGTACGTTCCTTGCGAAGAACCCAAGATTTTCAAGGTCAAGATCATGACCCGCGTTGATACCTAACTTCAACTCCACCGCTTTTTCAGCCGCCGCTGCATAAGGAGCCACAGCCTTTTTGGGATCGTTGTGATAAGCTTTTGCATACCCTTCGGTATATAGTTCAATACGATCAGTGCCCGTTTCAGCCGCACCTTCAACCATAGTGATATCGGGGTCCACAAAAATGGATGTCCGGATCCCGGCCCGTTTAAATACGGCAATCATCTCCCGCAGGTATTGCTTATGTTCTATGGTGTTCCAGCCATGATTTGACGTGATCTGACCTTCAGCATCAGGAACAAGGGTTACCTGGTGCGGTTTTACTTCTAATACCAGGTCAACAAATTTTTGCTCACGGCAATTGCCTTCTATGTTAAACTCTGTTGTGATGATCTTTTTAATGTCTCTTGCATCCTGGTATCGTATATGACGTTCATCGGGACGGGGATGTATTGTAACGCCATCAGCGCCGAAGCGCTGTGCATCGATCGCTGCTTTTGTTACATCAGGGTTGTTGCCACCTCGGCTATTCCGTAAGGTTGCTATCTTGTTTATGTTAACACTAAGATGAGTCATACCACAAAACTAAATAAAAAAAGGAGCCTTGTGGCTCCTCTCTTTTGATCCTGTTGTCCGTGTATATATATCTTATAACGTTTGTAGCTTACGCAACTTCTTTATGAAGTTTTGTTGCATACAACACATTTGCTTCTGAATCGATAATATCAACATAATAGGTGCCACCGCTCAGCGAGTTGAGCTCATTGATGGTGGTAACATTTGTGCCTTTCACCAGGTACCAGCTAAACATTTTCACAATCCGGTTATCCATATCAAACATGCGTACTATTGTATGACGGCTTTGTTCACACACAACATCTAATGTTATAGTTGTGAAGAAAGGGTTTGGTCTCGCAGTTACTTTTGTGATCATAAAGGTGATTTTCTCGGGTTCGGAACCAGCCACTTCGCGGGGCAGATAAACTTCATTCGGTACGTCGCTTTTCACAACATTTTTCTGTTCCCTGATCCTGTTTATAAGTTCTGATGTTTTCACTTCTTCTCTGTTTGGCGGGAGTATTGCCAATCCGGTGCCATCATTATAAAACGTTGAACGACAGTCTTTTGGAAAAGTTTTTGTAGTGTATTTATTCCCGCGATGGGAGAAAAACCTTAAATTTTGGGAAAACCAGCAAAACAAAGGCAATCAAAACCGCGCGATCAGCTTAAGGTTGAGCAGCCTTGGAGTAAGGCGATTTGGTAAGGCGAAGGTTGTATTCGAGAAATCTTTAATCAACAGGTAAGAAATCGTATTATCCCGGTCAATCAGGTTAAACACTTCGAGCGTTGCCCAGATGTTTTCAAAGTTTCTGAAAGGATGATGACTCCTGCGATTTGATTTTTCAACATCGAGTAGTAAGGCACTGAAACCAATATCGATCCGGATGTATGGTTCTATCACCAGGGCGTTCCGGTGTTTAACACTGTTGGGTATATTGTAAGGAAGATTACTACCATACAGGAAGTTCAGAAATACCTTGAAATTTTTATTGGTGCTGAGATAGTCCTGCAAAAACATCCCGAAGGTTACGAGCCGGTCGTTTGGCCGTCGCAACCAGCCACCTTCCCTTTGCACGCTATCAGTAACAACATTGTTTTCATTGAGTGTGTAATCATAATACCGGTCGTTATCCAGATTTTCACGGCTTCGCATAAAACCCAGGCTCACCCAACTTTCAGCATCTTTAACCAGGTCGCCAAATAATCGCATTTCAAGACCCGTGGTGTATGCCCTGGCACTGTTCTCACCATAATACCGCAAACGCACATTATCTACATCATAGGGCACCACATCCCACATGTTCTTATGATAAGCCTCCATAGTGAAACGGAAAGGCCGCGCTCCCATACTGAAGTTGTAATCAAATCCACCAGTTACCTGCCAGCTTTTCTGCGCCAGCAAATCGTTATTTACCGTACCATCATAACGTCTTAACTCACGATAAAACGGTGGTTGCTGATAAAGCCCACCGGAAACACGGAATATGATATCCCTGTTCCACCTATATGGCTTCCATGAAACACCCGCTCTTGGTGAGATCAGTAGTTCATTGTTCAGCGTATTATAGTTATAACGTAAACCAGCCTGCAGACTGAATCCTGTTGAATCGTTGAACAAAATATTATCCTGTATATAGCCGCTCAACCGGGTGATATCGGTAGAAGTTGCTGAACGTACAAACCTGCTGAGATTTAATTGCGATGGATTGTACGGCAAACTGTACCCTGCTGAATCCTGGTATTCCCACTCATGCAAACGGTCGTTAATGCTCTGGTAGTCTATCGACTGCCCCCATTGAATAAAATGATTGCCGCGATCAAGTGATCCTTTATGACTTGCGTTTAGTACACGGATGTTGAGCCGGTTTCTTGAGAAGGTCTGGTACATCCCGGAGCCAAGCGGGTTGTTAATTAATCCAAAGTCGGCCTGCGATTTATCGAATTCCCGATCGCCAAATAGGTAGTCACCCGTAATATCAATCGACTCATTTTCGTCGTTTTCAAATCGACTCAAAAGCCATTTCAAACGAAGATTGCTTTTGGGCCGATGCGTAAGTGATAGCCCTGCCATGCTGGTCAGGTAGCGATCCTGCTCGCGTCCGGAAAAGTAAATATCCAGGCCAAGGTTAGCCGTATAATAGGGAGAGAATACAGAAGAAGTTAACTGGCTAAAAGCAGGTAACAATGTAAAACGTGTGCGGGACACATTTCCCATAAATTCCAATGATGCTTTTGAACTGATCTGGTAAGTCAGCAAAGCCTGGAGATCTGCAGATGAAGGAACATAATTGCCCTGGGTCTCCTGGCTGCTCAGCAGGTTTCTGTTGCTACGATTCCGCACCCCGGCCAGGAACGTGAATCTTTCATTTTTTGAACTTCCTTCAAGGTGCAATCCCTGTTCGAGCAGCCCAACATAAGCCGATCCGCCGAAACGTTTTGGTTTACGATATTGCACATCAAGCACCGACGATAGTTTATCTCCATAGATAGCCTGGAAACCGCCATTATAGAAATTTACATTACGCGTCATTTCAGCATTAATAAAACTAAGTCCTTCCTGCTGGCCGCTTCGCACCAGATAAGGTCTGAATACCTCAAAATCGTTTACGTATACCAGGTTTTCATCGTAGCTGCCGCCACGAACAGAATATTGCGAGCTCAGTTCATTATTCGAGCCAACCATCACTTTAATCAATCCTTCTACGCCACCTGAAGGTGATGGTATGTTGATGGCATTTTTAGGGTTCAGCGAAACAAGACCAGCTTCACGGCGCTGCCTGCTATTTGTTACAACAACCGAGTCTAATGCATTGGTTGCAGGTTCTAACCGAACACGTATAAACTCCTGTTCACCGCTATTTAGTAAGAAGTTTTTTTGAGCCGACTGGTAACCAGAGAAACTGAAAACAAGTGCAAAGGCCCGTCCTGCCGGAACGTTGATCCGGAAGGTGCCCGAATCAGAGGTGATAACGCCACTTTGTTTTCCAAGCAATGATACGCTTACCCGGGCAAGCGGCGTTTCATCGGCACCTACAACGGTACCGCTTACATAAGCCTCGTTTTTTTGCGCATTTAAGTCCGACAAAGCAAAAAAACACCCTAGCAGCAATAAAATCGGTAAACATCTCATAATTGCCTGTTCGACAACGTTATTGGTGGTGCAAATAAGATAATTAAACAGAAAAAAGATTAATTTATTTTATTTGAGCTGCTAACCCTGCAAATTCTATGACAAGATTGTTGTTTTTCGTACCTGTGCTATTGTTATCCGGAGCTTGTTCCCAAACCGAAGAAACGAAGATCTCATCCAAAAAGTCGTTTGTATTCAGGGAACGAATGATTACAGGTACGGACACGGCAATGGTTCCATTAAAGGAGAATGCCGATGCTGTGCTCGCGCAGCAATGGTATCTTGACGATGTATCAGCAGTATCTACTGACAGTCTTGTTTGGGTAGATGGCAATGGTGCGCGCCTGTTCCCATCCCTGAATCTTTTCAGTGATGGCACATTTACCGAAAATCCGCGTGGCGCCATAAAAACTGGCAAATGGAAGCGTGTGATCAATCATAATGTGAACAATATAAATATTCATTATGATGATGGTACCAGGAAGGAATATCGCATCCGCCTGTTGTCATTCAGAAATCTTACCATAAGCTGGAAAGATGGTAAAGACAGTTTTTGGATCCGTTTTCGTTCCGACGGAATACGTCATCAGAATGAATTGAATGATCCCTACCACCCTTTTAATAACACCTGGAGAATCCCGCCTGCTAAAGCCGAAACCGATTCATTATTGCTGGCGCGAATAAAAAAATGTGTTCGTTTTTATGCGCTGTATTACCGTGATAATATAAAACGGAAGAAAAAATCAATTGAGTTTGGAAGGTTACCCACGGTATTTATATGGTATAGCGGGGGTATTGGTTTACCTGATAAAAACGAGGTTGAAGACGATTGGGTCAATTGCTTTTACAACAAAGAGCAGGCACTGGCAGGATATGATATTTTAAAAGAGTTGATTGTAGATAATGAATTTGACTGGCCCACAGGTACGCCGTCATGGAATTACCGGACACTATCTGTGCTTGAACAAATGTATGCCGCTCTGTAACTGATGTACAAAGCAGCCTGTGCTTACCTGTCTGCCAGGTCACTGATCATTTGTATCGGATCTTTTGCGTTGAAGACTGTGCTGCCTGCAACCAGCACTGTTGCACCAGCGGCGGTGATGCCAGCTGCATTATCAAGTGCTACACCGCCATCTATTTCAATTTCGACGTTAAGTCCACGCGCATCTATCATCTGACGCAGTGTTTTGATTTTTTGCAGTGTTTGAGGTATAAACACCTGTCCCCCAAAACCAGGATTAACACTCATCAGGCAAACAAGGTCAATGTAAGGAAGTATGTCCTCAAGCAAATGAACGGAGGTATGAGGATTGACTGCCACGCCTGCTTTCATGCCGGCATTTTTTATTTGTTGTATGTTTCGGTGCAGATGTGTGCAGGCTTCTATATGTACGATCAGGGTTTGTGCACCGGCGTCACAAAACGCCTGGGTATATTTCTCCGGCTCAAGTATCATCAGGTGCACTTCAGCCGTTTTCTGATTCACCCTGGTTACATGTTCAATCACCGGCAATCCAAAACTTATATTTGGTACAAAACGACCGTCCATAACGTCAAGGTGTAAACGATCTGCGCGGCTTTTGTTCACCATTTTACAGACATCTTCAAGATGTAAAAAATCGGCGGCCAGTAATGAGGGAGCTATCAACGCCATAGTTGAGTTTATGTTGGGATGAAGTTAAGCGATAATTATTAAGGAACAGCAGGCAACACTTAGCTGTTGCGCAAACGTTTGATGCGTTCCGCAGCTTCCATAAACGTACGATCCAGCGATAATGCCCTTTGATAGTTTTCGACCGCCTTATCTTTGTTATTCATTGCTTCATAACAACGGCCGATCCAGAAATAGCCGTCTGCATTGGTATTTGAAACGGTAACCGACAAGTTAAAAGTAGCAAGCGCCGTATCCAGTTGCTGTTGCTGGTAGAAGATGATCCCTTTTTCTATGTAAGCGTCAGTAAGTTTCCAATCGCGTCGGATGCATTCTTCAAATTGTTCAAGTGCTTTTTTATGATCGCCGGTTTCAGCATAATAAACGCCTTTGGTAAATACTGCGTCGGTTTGCATCTGGGCCGAATCCCTGGCGATTAAATAATTGCAAATGGCCAGGGCACGTTTATCTTTTCTGCCGATATGCAGATTTGCCAGTGCAATGCCGCTATAACTCACAGGTTGCAATGCAAACGATTTTTCAAGTGCCGCGATAGCGCCAGTGGTATCTTTCAGTTTTGCCAGCAGATGACCCTTATCGTACCAGGCTTCAAAATTGTCCGGCTCTTTGGCGATGATATCATCGAATTCAGCAAGCGCTGCCTGGGTGTTATCTGTTTCTGCATATATTTCTCCAAGACGACGGTTGAACTCAGTGTTTTCAGGAAACTTTCCCGTACATTCTTTTAAAACGGCAATGGCTTCGGGAACCTTGTTAGTCATTAAAAGGTTTGAAACAAATTCAAGCGCTACGTTTTCATCCTGTGACAAAACCCAGGCTTGCCGGAAATCAGCAGTAGCCAGTTCGAGCTGGTTGTGTTGCGACAAACGCACCGCTCTGTCGAGATACATACCAGGCATATCAGGGAAACGGGCTATGCTGTCAGTGATAGACTTAAATGGCCGCTTATTCAATATGCTGGTCCTGACATCTGCTTCCTCTTCCTCATCACAGCCTATTGATGTGGTGATTAAAATAAAGGCAAGCAGGTGGAATATTCCATGGCGAAAATTCATGTGTCAAAATTAGCCGTTTTCAATCAGTGATGTTATGACAATTGTCTGACAAACGATGATTTTAACAAAAATACCTTTGCCATATTTGCCTAAACCGGGTGCGCTGCACCGCCATAAATAACCGCCATGTTTCAAATGTTTTTTATCGCTTTATCAGCTTTGTTTTTTAATCCAACCTCTGTGGGGTATCACAACGAAACGATTGGTCCCGGGACCGATACGGTTCATTACCCCGATGAAAAACACTTCAAAAATGTGCGGCAGTTAACTTTTGGTGGCGATAATGCTGAAGCATATTTCAGTTTCGATGATAAATACCTGGTGTTTCAAAAAACTTATGCAAAAGAGGGGATTCAATGCGATCAGATTTATATTGGCAAAGTTCCAACCGGGCCAAATGAAAAGTTTGAACCCAAACTGGTAAGCACCGGGAAGGGTAGAACAACCTGTGGTGCGTTTATGAAAGACAATAAACATGTTGTTTTTGCATCTACTCACCTTGGTGATGAAGCTTGTCCACCAGTGCCCGACAGGAGCAAATACGGTAACAAATATATCTGGCCGCTGTATAGCAGCTTTGACATTTTTGTAGCCGATCT
Organism: Bacteroidota bacterium; assembly: GCA_023416995.1. Lineage (GTDB taxonomy): Bacteria > Bacteroidota > Bacteroidia > Chitinophagales > Chitinophagaceae > DATHKG01. The sequence goes on along the minus strand of JAEZGI010000027.1, from coordinate 214,141 downwards.
CAATGGAAACATTGTAAAACAGCTTACCAACTCGCCGGGTTACGACGCCGAAGCAACCATTAGCCCTGATGGTAAAAAGATGATCTATACCAGCACAAAAGATGGCGATATTGATTTATACATCATGGATCTTGAAACGGGAAAAGAAAAACGTATAACCACCGAGATAGGATATGATGGTGGCGCATGGTTCAGCCCGGATGGTAAAAAGATCATCTGGCGGGCATCCAGGCCGAAAACCGCTGAGGAACTGGCTGAATACAAATCATTACTTGCAGAAAATCTTGTTGCACCTACAAGTATGGAAGTGTTTACCGCAAATGCTGACGGCAGCAATCAACAACAGATAACCAAACTCGGCCAGGCCAATTGGGCCCCGGCGTTTATGCCTGACAGTAAGCGCATCATTTTCGCTTCTAACCATGAATACAGAAGAGGTTTTCCCTTCAACATGTACACGATGAACGGTGATGGGTCCGGCGTACAAAAGATAAGCCGTGATAATGGCTTTGATGCTTTTCCTATGTTTAGTTACAGTGGCAAAATGATCGTATTCTGCAGCAACCGCAATAACGGTGGTACCCGCGACACCAATATTTTTATTGCTGATTGGGCAGAGTAGCACATTGTTCCGTATTTTGCGGGATCATAAACCAGCTTAATTATGTATACCGGACTGTTACACCTGCACAATCTGCTTCGTTGGGTAATCCTGATACTGCTCGTCATTGCAATGGTACAGGCTTTTATGGCCAGGTCCGGACAATCAGCCGGGGGGTTAAAAAAGACAAGCCTCTTTTTGCTTATAGCTGCCCATCTTAATCTGTTGATCGGGCTTTATCAGTATTTCGTTGGTCCCTGGGGTTTTAAAACAATCCAAACCTATGGTATGAGCGAAGTGATGAAAAACACCGCACTCCGGTTCTGGGCAGTAGAACATATCACAGGTATGCTGATTGCGATTATAATGATCACTATTGCGAGAGGCAAAGTGAAAAAGCTGCAGTATGTTTCTGCGCGCACGTTATACCTCGTTGCTTTGCTGATCATCCTGGTAACTGTTCCATGGCCGTTCCGCGAGTCAATAGGGCGTGCTCTTTTCCCGGGGGCTTAGGTTTTGGCATTGCGGGGTCCCAGTTCCACTACTTCGCAGTTCATAACTTTTCCTGATTCAATGTCAAATTTTATTACTGTGCGCATAGTGTGCCATCCCTGCCGGCCCGCCGCGCCGGGATTCATATGCAAACAATTCAATTTTTTGTCGAACATCACCTTTAGTATATGTGAATGGCCGCAGATGAACAACTGTGGCGGGTTCTCCCTAAGCAATTGTAGAACCAGCGGATTATATCGTGGTGGATAACCGCCGATATGCGTGATCATGACATCCAGACCTTCTTTTGTAAAACGTAGTGTTTCCGGGTAAACATCACTGACATCGCTCCCGTCAATGTTGCCATATACACCTATTAAAGGTTTGAAAGCGGCCAGTTTGTTTGCGAGCTCAATACTGCCAAAATCACCAGCGTGCCATATTTCGTCACAATGTTCAAAGATGCGGAACACCTGTTCATCCAGGTAACCATGCGTATCAGAAATGAGTCCGATTTTCATAATGTTAAGCGCTTTTCATCAATCTTCAAACCGCTGATATTTCACCCCGCGGAAACGTTGCAAAATACACCACCCGTTTTTGATTGCCTTATATTTGCACAAATTTGAATTATGACGCCGAAGCAGTTAGGCTATTATTTCCCAGCAGAGTTTGAACCACATGTTGCCACCTGGCTCAGCTGGCCACATAAAGAGGCGTCATGGCCCGGGAAAATTCATACCATTTACCCTTACTATTGTGATTTTATCCGCGAGCTTACATTAGGCGAGAACGTCTGCATCAATGTAACGGATGAAGCCATGCAAAAAAGTGCCGCAGAAAAAATCATGGCTGCCGGTGCAGATATGGATCGTGTTCAGTTTTTCTTTCATCCAACAAATGATGCCTGGTGTCGTGATCATGGACCTGCCTTTCTTGTAAATCCTGATAATAAAGAAAAAAAAGTAATAGTCGACTGGGGTTATAACGCCTGGGGTGATAAGTATCCTCCCTATGACCTGGATGATGTGATACCCACCCTCATTGGAAAACACTTAAATCTGCGTGTGTTTCACCCGGGAATCGTAATGGAAGGCGGATCGGTTGAGTTTAATGGAGCAGGCACTGTGCTGACTTCAAAAGCCTGCCTGCTTAACCCAAACAGGAATCCGCATCTTAACCAGGAACAGATAGAGGGTTATCTGAGGGATTATTATGGCGTGGACCAGGTGTTATGGGTGGATGAAGGAATTGTTGGTGATGATACTGACGGTCACATCGATGATACCGTCAGGTTTGTAAACGCTGATACGGTACTTACCGTTGTTGAGGCATCTAAAGAAGATGAAAATTACGAGTTACTTCAGCACAATCTGAAACAGCTTAAAACAATGCGGTTGCTTAACGGAAAACAGTTAAACATCATTGAACTGCCCATGCCCGCAAAGCTTGAATATGAGGATCAGCGCCTGCCTTGCTCTTATGCTAATTTCTATATCGCAAATAAATCGGTCATAGTTCCGGTATTTAAATGCGAAACTGATGACAAAGCTCTACAAATCATCCAGGACTGTTTTCCGGAGAGAAACGTGATCGGAATCGATTCCAGGGAAATTATCTGGGGCCTGGGTTCTTTTCATTGTCTTAGCCAGCAGGAACCGCTGATATGAGTTTCCATCATTTCTTTTGGTTGAGAAACAGCTTATTAGGCGGATTTTAAAGATATCCCCAAAAATGCTATTTCTACCTGATAAACGTTATATTGCTAATGGAGCTACCGGATGATGTGCCTTAAATCAGAATTGGCATTATTGTGGACTCTCCTTAACTAAAACGGACTTATGTTTATCAGAACGCTGCCAATATATTTTACGATTGCTATTATAGGAGCAACGTCCACAAAAATAGAAGCCCAGGAAGCAAACCCAATAACATATCCGGATAACGGACCTCCTGTTGTTTATGTACCTCCGGCGTCAGGCGGCACCAGAGATGTGCTTACACTGGCCGCAGGCATGAATCAAAACGCCATGATGGTAGATGCTATCAAGGCTTGTGGAATGGAATCGGATCTTCGCAGTAAAACAGCCGTAACGATCTTTGCCCCCACCAATTCCGCTTTTTCAAAACTTCCTCCCGGTCTGGTGGAGCAATTGATGAAACCGGAAAACGCTCCCATCCTGAATAAAATTATTTCCTATCATATACTGGAAGGGGTACATACCAGTGCCTCATTAAAGGAAGCTATAAAAGCAGCGAAAGGGCGCGCTGTATTTACAACATTAAGTGGCAACCGGTTAATAGCAACAATAGAAGATAACCGCATCAGGTTGACAGATGATGGCAACAACGCATGTTTTATTACTATGGCCGATATCAAGGGCAGCAATGGAACCATCCATATCGTTGACAAAGTGGTTTTGCCGCGCTAAACTTTAATTATAATCCGGCAACCATGGTTGCTGGTTTAATCATACAATAAATAAGGCCCTGGTGAAGGGCCTTATTTATTGTATGATTTATTCGTGTACCGCCACGATCGGAACGTGGCTGTGATAAGCAAGTTTTTTGGTATGACTTGTTTTGAACAGGTTCGTGAGAAAACCATGTTTGCGGGGAACAGTAAGGATCACATCTATATTTTTGTCTGCAGTGAAACTGCTGATTGCATCCAGGAAATCATAAAACCTTATAAAGTAAAACTGCGGGTTATAATCGGCAAAGATCTTTTCGAGTTTGTTACGTTCAACCTTGAACTCTTCTGTTAATTCAACATAATGTTCATCATCTACATTCACAATATGAAGATCTGGTTTAAATACATCCAGCACCGCTTTTAATTGTGCTTTCGGAGTTGTGGAATCAACGTTTTTGAAGTCACTTGCGAACATCACATTTTTTATTTGTTTGTAGGTCGCATTCGGAGGTACAATCATCACCGGGCAAACCGCTTCACGAACCATATTCAGTGAGTTGCTACCCATAAATATCTGCTCAAGTCTTGTTGCACCGGTAATACCCATGATTACCATGTCAACCGCATTATGGCGAACGTATCTTTTAAGTCTCTCAATCAATGATCCGCCTTCTTCTGCATCAAACTCAATGGTTACAGAAGATAATTGTTGAAGATCACCTTTTAAATTCTCAAGTGCTGCATTGAGTACGATCTTTTTGTCATTGTCATCCACGGTTAGCGGTGAACTGTCTGAACCACCAACAATTTTGTCATAAACATGATACAGGATAACAACGGCGCCTGGAATATGAGCTGTTGCCTGCACCGCGAATCTGGCTGCATTTTTTGCTGTGTCTGAAAAATCAGTAGGAACTAGGAATTTTTTCATTGCGCATGTAGTTTAGTGAAAGATACAAATTAGCCTTCAAATCAATTTACTCTGGTGAAAATTGTAAGGCTAAAAATACTGTAGGCTGATTTATTCGTTATTTTACAAACACCACAAGAAGGTTCAACCAGGTTATATGAAAAAACACTTAGTCCTTGTATGTATGATATGTTTGTCTGTATTAATATATGGACAAACCTCAACCGAAATTGCCATTATCCCGCAACCCGTGAAGATTGAACAGAGTGCAGGCAACTTCATACTCAGGGATGGGATGACGGTTTCTTTGCCCGCTGATCAGCCTGAGATTAAACGGGTGGCTGCCATGTTGGTGGAAAAAATTGAACGTGCTTCCGGAATGAAGTTCAAATTGTCGGAAGGATCACAGACAGGCACAACCGAAGCGGGGATCCGGATTGGTTTGGTAACCGATGCCACGCTTGGTAATGAAGGTTACAAACTTGATGCATCCGCAAATGGTGTTGTAATACAGTCTAACCACCCCGCTGGTGCATTTTATGGGTTACAGACTTTGTTTCAATTAATGCCTAAAAAAATAGAAAGCAAAAGCAGGGTTAACAATATGGAATGGGCCGTGCCTTTTGTTTCCATAACCGATTATCCGCGTTTTGGGTGGAGAGGGATGATGCTTGATGTGTCGCGTCACTTTTTTGATAAGTCGCAGGTAAAACAGTTCATCGATGATATGGTGAAGTATAAGTTTAACCTCCTTCATTTCCACTTAACCGATGACCAGGGCTGGAGACTCGAAATCAAAGCCCTGCCAAAACTAACAGAGGTAGGTGCATGGCGCGTAGATAAAACCGGTTGGTTCAACCGTCTTTCAAAACCTGCCCCGGGTGAGCCAAAAACCTATGGAGGCTTTTTTACGCATGATGATATCCGTGAGTTAGTGAAGTATGCTTCTGATCGTTTTGTAAACATTCTTCCCGAAATTGATGTACCGGGTCATAGCATGGCCTTTGTGGCGGCCTATCCGGAAGTATCTCCAACGCCAGGTAAATATGAAGTGAATTCAGGTGAAAAATTTATGGAGTGGACCAGCAAGGGGTTTTACGGTCTCATTGATAATACTATTTCACCTGCAAACGAAAAAACTTATCAGTACCTCGATAAAGTTTTTACTGAAGTAGCCGAACTCTTTCCCTTTGAATACATTCATATGGGCGGCGATGAATGTGCCACGAACTTTTGGGAAAAGAGTCCTGAAATAAAGGCGCTGATGAAAAAAGAAGGGTTGAAAAATATGCATGAAGTGCAATCTTACTTTTCGCGCCGTGTTGCAAAGATCATACAGGATAAAGGCAAAAAGGTAATAGGCTGGGATGAAATACTTCAGGGCGGACTTGCAAAAGGTGCGGCCGTTATGAGCTGGCGCGGGATGAAAGGCGGTATCGCAGCTGCAAAACTCGGTCATGAAGTAGTGATGACGCCTTCAACGCATGTTTATGTTGATCTTATGCAGGGTGACGCCATTATTGAGCCACCTGTGTATTCTTCGGTTCGCCTTAAAAAATCGTATGAATTCGAACCCGTGCCCGAAGGTGTGGACCCCAAATTTATTAAAGGCGGACAGGCAAATCTCTGGACAGAGCAGGTTTATAATACACGACATCTTCAGTATATGGCCTGGCCAAGAACTTTTGCCGTTACCGAATCGTTGTGGTCAGAACCGGCTGCTAAGAACTGGGAGAAATTCATAAACAGGGTAGAAAAACATTTCGAACGTTTTGATGTTGCAGAAATGAAATATGCCCCCAGCATGTATGAACCCATTTTTAAGGTAACGAAAAACAGCGAGGGGAGATTGGTAGTCGAAATGACAACCGAGGTTCCCGGAATTGACATTCATTATAGTTTTGACAACTCTTTCCCTGACCAGTTCTATCCCAAATACAACAAAGCATTGGTTGTTCCCAAAGACGCTTTAAACATGAAGGTCGTTTCGTACCGGAATGGGAAAAAACTGGGTCGTGATATTCATTTCCCGGTTTCGGAGCTGCAAAAACGGGTGCCTAAAAAATAGGGTGCGGTTTACAAAAACCAGCCATGCAACGGTTATTGAGCATCGGATGTCAATCCTGCATCAGAATACAACCATTCTGACTCAATATTTATTGACATGAAACAGTGGAGAATTATGTCCGCGCTTATCGCGACGGCGTTTGTGGTGATTACCGGCTGCTCTAAAGACGATACCGTCAAGCTCAGGAACGAGCAGTATCCTTTAAACCCTGCGGTAACCAACGGCATCGGCGGTACCGTTTTTATTGCAGAAAATGCAGACAGCTCATTTAATGTAACCGTTAAACTAAACCGCTCGATCAGGGATTCGGTGCACGTGATGAATATCTATAACAACGACCAGTTTTCCAACAGCAACATTGCGTTGCGGCTGGTGAATATCCAGGGCACGGGTGGAGCAGTTATCGGTGAAACTAAAAATATTCGCCAGGCTGTTGAAACTACGGGGAATTTTGGCTCGGTTACCTATGATAAGGTACTGTCACAAGCCATGGTGATCCGCGTTTACCTCAGCGAGTCGAGGATGGACAGTGTGCTTTGCACCGGTTTCATTGGTAACTAGGCTTTGTCGTGCGGGTAGATGATCCCCGCAGCTTCGCGAACCCGGTCCATGGTCTCCATCAGGAGTAATGTGTCGGCAAAACTCATCACGGGGCTTTCTGTCAGCCCCTTCTCCAGGCAGTCCTGAACATGTCTTGCCTGGTATTGATAACCATACCCCGGTTCTTTATGAAATGGGACCTCCTGGCGCGAATCGGGTTTTCCGTCAAAAACTTCAATTGTGGTATCCGGGGCATAAAAACGGTTGCCGAGCCTGATTCTTCCTTTATCGCCTGCGATATCGGCTTCGGTTGCAAGATCACTTTCAAAAGAACTGAAAAGTTGGGCCATCGTGCCGCCGGGATACTTCAGTAAGATGGAACATTGCGTGTCGATATTGTCTTTTGTCAGGCTGGCGCTTGCTTCAACTACGTCCGGGCGGCCCAGGAAAGCAAGGGCGATAAACAAATTATAAATACCGATGTCCAGCAAGGTTCCGCCACCCAGTGCAGGATCAAGCAGCCGTTGCGGTGCCGGATGGCCCGGCCGGAACCCAAAATTGACAAGGATGGATCTGATATTACCGATGCTTCCTGAATCAACCAGTTCTTTAACCTTGAGATAGTGAGGGTTGAATTTGGTCCACAGCGCTTCCATTAAAAAAACCTGCTGGCGCCGCGCTTCAGCGATCATCAGTTTTGCCTGCGCCTGGTTGATGGCGAAGGCTTTTTCACATAATACTGCTTTTTTGTGCTTCAGGCACAACATGACATGCTCAAAGTGCAGGCCATGCGGGGTAGCAACATATATAACATCAACAGCCGGGTCAGCAAGAAGGGCCTCATAACTGTTGTAGCTTTTCACGCCCGGGAACTCTGTCGCAAATGCATGAGCGGATTCCTCTGTTCTGGCTCCTACGGCGTAAAGCCTTGCCCCTTCTACATATTTAAGATCGGAAGCAAGTTTTCGGGCAATGCGCCCCGCGCCGAGAATGCCCCACCTGACTGTATTGTGCATAAATTTTAATTGATAGGGTCAAATATCGGGCAATCTCACTGGATCACAACGATTTGACAACCCAGAAAAATCGGGCGGTGGCAACAGAAGCAGCAACTTCTGTGTATAATTCGTGCATTGCGGTACGGGTGGTTCTTTTATATTTGCCTTCTTACAAATACGAGATACTGTGCGATTAAAGAGCCTAGAAATCAAAGGATTCAAGAGTTTTGCTGATAAAACGACCCTGCATTTTGATGAGGGGATAACCGGTGTTATCGGGCCCAACGGATGCGGTAAAAGCAATATTATCGATAGCATCCGATGGGTGATCGGTGAGCAAAAAATCAGTCATCTCCGGTCCGAAAACCTGGAAAGTCTCGTATTCAACGGTTCGAAGAGCCGGTCAGCATCCGGACTTGCGGAAGTTAGTCTCACTTTCGAAAACACCCGGAACCTGTTGCCTACCGAGTTCAGTACGGTTACAGTGACCCGCAAATTCTACAAAAGCGGTGAAAGTGAATACCGTCTGAATGATGTGCAATGTCGTTTGAAGGATATCCAGAACCTTTTCATGGATACCGGTGTAAGTACCGACAGTTACGCCATCATTGAGCTTGGTATGGTGGATGAGATCATCAAAGACAAAGACAACAGCCGCCGCCGCATGTTGGAACAGGCTGCCGGCATCACTATCTATAAGACCCGTAAAAAAGAAGCGAAATCCAAACTTGACGCAACCGAACAGGATCTTGCACGTATCGAAGATCTGCTTTTTGAGATCAACAACCAGTTGAAGAGCCTCGAGAACCAGGCTAAAAAAGCGGAAAAGTATTTCGAGATAAAAAAGGATTATCGCGAGTTAAGTATAGAACTGGCCAAAGCTTCACTTGAGGGTTTCAATCTCACTTATCGCGATCTGAATGAACAGGCTGAAAAAGAGACCGACAAAAAGATTGCGCTCGAAGCAGCGGTAGCAACCGAAGAGGCGGCTATTGAACAGGAGAAACTGAGCTTCATAGAAAAGGAACGTGTTCTGCAATCCATGCAACACCAGTTCAATGAATTGCTCCAAAAATTGCGGAGTAAGGAAAATGATAAAAATCTTGCCTCGCAGCGACTGAATTTCCTCCGCGAAAAAGAAGCAAGTCTCCAGGAATTTTTAACTAAAAGCGAGGGCCAGTTGAAGGGCCTCGAAGAAAGTATTGTTTTTACCCGCCAGCAACTTGGCGAAGAGGTAGGAAAGCTCGAAGATCTGCAGGGACAACTGGTTGAACGGAAAGAAACGGTTGAAGCTAACCGCCGGGTATTTGACGAAAAGCGAACCAGCGTTGACCAACTGCGTGGCGAGCACTCGGCTATACAACGCAGCCAATTTGAAGCTGAAAAAAAGGTGGCGGTTGCCGATACTTCCATTCAGAATATGCAACGCAGTATTCAGCAGATGGAGGAGGAAAAAGAAGTTCGTTACAGCCAGTTAAAACAATTGGAAGAAGAGCGGCTCACAAAAGAAGAAGAGCTGGAAAAACGCCGTGTTGATCTTGAACAGTTACAGGAACAACAAGAGCGCACCAAAGAACAGATTCTTGAAACGCAACGCGACATGGAAGTACTTCGCCAGCAACTGGCCGAAGAAAGCCGTAAGCTAGATGCGAAAAAGAATGAGCACGACCTCCTGAAAAGTCTGATCGATTCAATGGAAGGTTATCCGGAAAGTATCAAGTTTCTTCATAACAATACCGGCTGGAATCATAAAGCGCCGATTCTTTCAGACATCATATATGTGAAAGAAGAGTTCAGGGCCGCCGTTGAAAACGTGCTCGAACCTTATCTGAACTATTATGTGGTCAACAACCTGCAGGAAGGTCTGCAGGCGGTTCACCTGCTTGATGACAACAAAAAAGGAAAAGCCAATTTCTTCCTCCTCGATAAATTTGGTGAAGAAGCAGCAGCTTCACATCAGCCTGACCATACCATTCCTGCGATGGATGTCATTGAAGTTGATGAGCAATACCGTGATCTTGCAAAGCATCTTCTCGGCAATGTTTTTATCGCTGAAAACGAAGAAGCACTTAACAACAGCAATGGTTCGGTAGTACTTGAAAAGCATGGTAAATATGTAAAAGGAAAGTACTCACTCACCGGCGGAAGTGTTGGTTTGTTTGAAGGGAAGAAGATTGGTCGTGCAAAAAATCTGGAAAAGCTTCAGCAGGATATCAGCGAACAGGAAGCGATTGTCAGCGGTTTAAAAAATGCCATTCAGAACAGGCATAACGAGGTTATTGCTTATAACGAACAGTTAAAGGAAACCGCGATCAAACAAGCCCAGGAAGATATCAACCGGCTCACCAACCAGGTTTTCTCGCTGCAAAACAAAATTGAAAGTCTTCATGGCCTCCAAAGCACAGCACAAAACAGGCTCGAAGAAATGCAGCAAAACCTGGATGCCACCAGCGCATCTATTGAAGGTACCCGGAGTCAATGGAAAGAACTGGTAGATAAATACAACCAGGTTAAAGAATCATTGAAAGGGGTAGAAGAAGAATACCGGGCAGCGGAAATCCAGTACAATACCGCCCTTGCAGGCTACAATGAATTTAACCTGCAGGTCACCCGCCAGCAAAGCCGCATCAATGCGCTGACGCAGGAAGCGGAGTTCAAAACCAACCAGCTTAATAACCTTACCCAACAGGTTGAAACCAATGCTTCACAGTTGAAGCTGACGGCCGAGAACATTGTTGAAAGCAGCGATGCCCTGGAAGTAGCGGAACAGGAACTTATAACCCTGATGCGTTCAAAAGACGAGGAAGAAAAGGTATTAAACGAGGCTGACCAGTCTTACTATATTCAGCGTAACCAGTTGAATGAAAAAGAAAGCGAACTGAGGCATAAGGTAAAAGAAAAAGAACAGACCGAACACCTTTTAAGCGAGATCAAGGACAAGCTAAACGAACTGAAGTTACAGCTTGCAGGGATGAAAGAGCGTCTGAATGTTGAATTCCGTATCAATCTCGACGATATTATAGATCAACCTCGCACCGGAGATACGCCGGTTGAAGAACTGCAGGAGAAAAGCGACCGTATGAAAAAACGGCTCGAAAATCTTGGTGAAGTCAATCCTACTGCAATCGAGGCTTTCACAGAAATGAAAAAACGTTACGAGTTCATTCTCGAACAGAAAAACGACCTGGTAAATGCGAAAGACAGTCTTTTGCAGACCATCCAGGAAGTGGAAGCAACTGCGAACCAACAGTTCCTGGAAACCTTCAACCGCGTTCGTGAAAACTTCCAGCGTGTTTTCAAGGCATTGTTTACAGAGGATGACACCGCTGATATGGTGCTCGAGAATCCGGAAAATCTTGCTGAAACCGGCATTGATATCATTGCCAAGCCAAAAGGGAAAAGACCTTCATCTATCTCACAATTAAGTGGGGGAGAGAAAACATTGACCGCAACGGCTTTGCTGTTCTCGATCTACCTTATTAAACCGGCTCCCTTCTGTATACTTGATGAAGTTGACGCACCATTGGATGACGCAAACGTGGGTAAGTTTACCAACATGATCCGCAAGTTTAGTGAAGAAAGCCAGTTCATCATTGTTACCCATAATAAACAAACGATGAGTGCTGTGGATGTTATCTATGGAGTAACGATGCAGGAACCGGGAGTGAGTAAACTGGTACCGGTTGATTTCAGGGCACTGAGCTAACCTTACTTTTTAAACATAAAATACACGGCGCCCATCAGGAAGGCGAAACTTACAAGGTATTTCCAGTGGAAAGGCTCCTTTAGGTACACCACAGCAAAAACAGAGAACACTACCAGTGTGATCACTTCCTGGGTCATCTTTAACTGGAAACCAGAAAATCCATTTGCATAACCCATACGGTTTGCGGGAACCATCAGGCAATATTCAAAAAAAGCAATCAGCCAACTGGCAATGATTGCCTTATACAGCGGTACATTGGCTTGTTTCAAATGACCATACCAGGCTATGGTCATAAACACATTCGAGGCTACCAGCAATAATATAGTACGTATCACTTGATAAGGTTGTGGTTGTTGAATTTTATAAGTCTGCGGCTTAGGAGCACTTCATTATTGTACATACCGGGCTATCCTGCCATTGGAGCCCGCAAGATAAACGGCGGAACCATTTTTGGCTTTTTGACAAACATGGTAGCCGTCTTTTGAAATCAGTTTCCAGTTTTTCCCTCCATCGCTGCTGATGTCGACCCCTGAAGTGCCACAGGTGATAAGTGTTGCGGCTGTGATAAAAGCCACCGAACTTCTGTATCCGTGTGGCGGAGTAGCCGGAACGGTTATCGCTGGCTTTTTACCAAGTCTCACGAGCGCTGCGTTACCCGTTTGAATGGTGTCGTTTGCAAAATCGCCGCCCACGATTACCAGTTGCGATCCGGATCTGGCCATTGAGTTAGCCCCGGTACTTTCTTTACCCTGTAGAAGTGGCAATGGGTAAACATTATCGTTGTAAAACAAACGGGAAGATTTACCACCCGTTGCAAAAAGGTAGTTACCGGCTTTTAGGGTGACTATATTGGTGCCGCTTGAGGCGAAACATGCTTCGCCCGGGTACACAACAGGAGTTGTAGGAACACGCTTCCAGGTGTTACCTTTATCATTGGTTGTAACCAGATAGATCGTGCTGTCGCCCTCCAGGGGATCACCGATCGCAGTTCCGTATGCCCCTTCAAAATGAAAGGCATCCATAAAGACGCCTTTGCTGCTATCGGAATAAACCGGTTTCCACGACCGGCCGCCATCTGTGGTTTTCAGGATTTCGCCCGGTTCGGCGATCGCCAGAATGATAGCAGTATTGGAATCAATTGCTTCAATGTCTCTGAACTCCCTTTTTTCGTAACCTGCCACAGTTACCCAGGTCCAGGTTTTTCCGCTATTTGTAGAACGACCCACTTTGCCACGGCTTCCGCTTACCCAGATAATTTCGTCCGAAACTACGCTGAGTCCCCGTATTGATACGGGTTCCCCGGAAGTAAGTATTTCGAGCTGTTGAGCGTTGACCGAAAAGGTGGTGAAGATCAGGAAGATTGCTAAGTAGAACTTATAAAGCATTTAGGATGATGTTGGTGTAGTGTTTAATTAATTCTTGCCTTTAATTCTGCTAAGGGCACTATGCCTTCGCGCCGCCAGGTTTCCATCCCATTTTTGTAAATTATAAAAGTTGGAAGGCTGGAAGCCTGAACAGATTTCATAAGTGCGGTTTGAATGCCGCCGTCAATTTTTATTAGCTTGAACTTATTACCTTCTTCCATTTGCAGTTGCTCCAGCACCGGATCCATCTTTCTGCATGGAGGACACCATGCCGCTCCAAAATCAACCAGTACGACCGGGCTGAGCGAAGTCATAACCCGGTATTCCGCGAGTGAGATGGGAGTAGGTGGGGGCGCCTGGGTCACTGGCTTGCCCGCCTGTTGCCAGCCTGCAAACCCGTTTTGTAACTCGGTAACGAGGAATCCTTTGTATTGTAGAAACTTTGCAACCTGCGGGCTGTAGGTGGCTGAGTCGTCGTAAATCAAAACAGGGATTTTTTTATCGAGCGTCGACGCAAACTCGCTAAAAGATTCTTCGTTTTTCCACTCGGCTGGTCGCGCGTTATGTAAATGTCCCCGGGTATAGGCTTCGGACGACCGCAGATCCAGTAATTGCGTGTTCGTTTCTGAAATCATCAGTTCAAAATCCGCCGCAGGCAAAACCTTATAGGGCACTCCCTGTTCACATGCGAAGAGTAAGATGCAGCACAAACCCAGTAAATAAAAGTATTTCATAGTCTTTTAATGCAGTACTGTAAATGTACGTGCAAGAGCGTGAATACCGGAATGCCGGATCAGAAATTTAAAAGCCGCTACCTTGGACGGGATAGCGGCTCTTAAAAAATTTGGAAATCAGTCGACCAACCTATTCAATTTGCTTTCTATGGGATTGGATTCAGTTCTTTTAAGCTCTTTGACGGTTATTAGGTTTTTAGGATATCGACCGGGTTCTCAGGATTGATTGGATTTTAGGATTTGGTTTTCTTTGGATTTGGATGTAGGTTTTTTGTTCGGACTTTGGATTTTAAGGTTTGGTTTTCGTTGGATCCGGATGTTTGGTTTTTCGTTCGGATTTAGGATCTGTTGGTTTTTCTAAGGATTAATTTGGTTATCAATTATTGAAAATGATTCTTTTACAAAGGATATCGGTTATTCAGCTGACAATACAAATGTAATACATGACTATTATCTGTACCAGAGCAGAAACGCCCAATGTTAAAACTTCATTTATTACTGCGATTACCGTAAACCTACGATCAAACAGCACGGGAAGTTGCTAACATTTAATTAACATTTTCCAGCGTCGTTAATGCGATGTTGTAAATTTGATACATAAGGTTTTGTAAATCAAACTCTTCGGCGCGTCGTTCCCATTTAAGGTTTAAGCTTAAAATGGTAGAAATACGGGAACCGTTTTTAGAAAGCCTTTTTACCTGCCTTCAATGGTGGCAGGGTGTAATTTTCGAAGATGCTTTTTTCCGCAATCATTTTCTCAATCTCTTCCACTTTCCGTGGGGCAGCAGTTGATAGCAACTCATAGTCTTTCTCGCGGATCAAAACATCGTCTTCTATTCTCACCGCGATCCCCCACCATTTTTTATCGCAGTCACTGTTCTCAGGAATATAAATCCCGGGCTCGATAGTCATCACCATATTCTTTTTCAATACCGGAGAAGCGCTCCGATCATGAACATCCAGCCCGATATGATGACCAAGACCATGCGGATAATATTTGTTTGCGTCTTCTTTCTTTTTTACTACCCCAAGCCGAAGTAGCCCGGCTGCAATCACCTCCCGTGATTTCGCATTCACATCTCTCCAGGCCACGCCCTCTTTCAGCATCGCAAAACAAGCTTCCTGTGCATCATAAACCACCTGGTAAATAGCGCGCTGTTCCGGAGTGAATTTTCCGCTGGCGGGAATAGTGCGGGTAACATCTGCAGTATATCCGTGGTATTCTGCGCCGACATCCATCAGCAGCAGGTCTTTTCCTACGTTTAGTTTCCCGTTTTCTTCATAATGTAAAACGCAGCCGTTGTTACCGGCACCAACAATCGAAGGATATCCCACATGCTCAGCCCCATATTTTTTGTGAACAAACTCATGGAGCCCCTGCACTTCGCGTTCCGACATTTTTGGATGAATGGCACGCATTACCTCCGCCTGGCCAATGCAGGAGATTTCGACAGCTTTGCGGATCAGCGTCATTTCTTCTTCTGTTTTTATTTCACGCAGTGAACCTGTCAGTTGGCGGTAGGCGGTATAATTGAATTTCTTATCGATACTCAGACCGGATTTTTCCTTAAAAATTCTGATCAGATCATACAGGTCAGCGGTGTCACCCCTTGCATCAGGCACATCAATCGGGATTCTATCCAGGAGAACCGTATTAAACTTCTGAAAATCCTGTGGGTGATTTTTGAAGTCTCTTCCGTTGAAAACATTCGTAAAACCGAGTGCTGTTTTCACACCCTCTGTTCCGATCCGTCTGCCCGTCCACTGTTCAGCAGCAGCATTTTTTTCCTGGATAAATAATAGTTCATTGTACGCACCCCCAGGCGACTGTTGTGTTTCCTTAAAAATGAACAGCACGCCGTGCGGTTCTTTATAACCCGTGAAATAGTACATATCTGGGTTGGCATGATATACATAACTCACGTCGTTTGAAAAGGTGCGTGTGGGGTACGAGAAAACTACCAGCACTGAGTTGTCGGGCATTTTGGCCCGGGCCGAATCGCGGCGTGACTTGTGAAATTCTGGTGTAAGATAGTCGGTTGCAACATCTGTGGCCTGTGCCCTGGAAGTTGTCGCCAACATTAAGATTGCGATGCCGGCGAGGAAAAATTTTTTCATAACTGTTAGTTTTGGCGCCTGAATATACATAGTTTGGTGGATCGTGAAGAAATATTGGATGAATGCGAAACGGGGGATGGTATTTTCTGCACGAGCCAGGAAAAGTAGTATTACGGAATTAATTTCCGGATGCAATATAAGCCCTGTTTTTTGCGATTTTTACTCGTCAATACCAACGCTTGAAAGAACTTTTCTATAACATTATAAGCGCACTGGCCCTTTCGGTCAGTTGCATCCCCTTATTAATTGTGGTTTTTCGCAGGTTAACGAAGGATGTTCCCCTTCTGTTTTTTGCTTTATACTGGATGGTCGGTGGCATTATAAACGGCACCGGGTTTTTACCATTCGTTTCCAACGCTGCTTACGAGATGATCAGGGTGACTTATAATTTGCTTGATGTCCCGTTTGTGTTATATATCTTTTACCTGAATACAACGATGGAGCGTATGCGTCAGGCAATACGTATTATTATCCCGGTATATCTATTCCTGGAAATTATAAATGGGCTGGTCCGCGGCTTCACTGACGACGCTTTCAAATATTTTGTGGGCGCTGGTGTTTTAATTATCCTGGTGCTGGTAATTCGTGAAATAATCGATTACTTCCAAAAGGTGGAACATGTTCCGCGTCGTAAAGCCATTGCGGTCCTGTACTTTGCCCTGTTATTTGAGTACGCTACTTATATCGTTTGCTTTCTGTTTACCTATGTGTATCCGCCCACCGCGAACGACCAGTATATCACTGACATAAATATTGTATACCATACTTCATCAGTTCTGAGTGTGGCCATAGCTTCAGTAGGTTTTCTTTCAAAAAACCTTAACAGGGCGCCTGCCGTAAAACCAAAGCTGGTAAATGAGGTCCTGATCCGTATCATTGATTGATTGGTGCCTGGGTCTGCAGAGCGGGAAATTCAATAGCTGCACCGGCCTGGATACATCGCTAAATCATCAACACTGCTGCAGGTTATATCCGCGCCCGGGAAACGCCGGGTTACTTCCTTGTTATGCGTAGTTTGATTGATCGTTTAAGGGCGATATTATTGCTGAGGAGCCAATGGTCTGAAAAGATTAAAACCGCAACCTACGAGTAACGTAATGTGGTGACTTCTTTTTTTGGCCTGGTGCACTGACGAATCGCGACGAGGAAGAAAATGTTCTTGACCAGGTTAAACAGCGAATTGATGATCCAGATACTTGTGTTTTGAGCTTCTGTAGTGATAAACAAAAATAGATTCCCCGCGAGGTAGAACAGGCAACCAATAACAATATAGGCACGGGGATTATCAAAAATCGGCTCCAGGTTCTCAATATTCAGTTTCTCGCTGAAGTAAAGTATGCTGTAGATAATGATTAAAATGGCTTCGGTGCCTGAGTTCACGTTGTCAAATTCCTGGCTGCCAAAATTTGATAAGGTTATACATACAATAACAAGGAAAAGAAACGAACCTAAAACGATCAGCTTTTTGTGGAGCGGCTTGTCAAGCACCATATAAAAAATCCATGCAAAACATCCATATTCGAGCAAAGTAAACGTGAATAGTAAAGTAAAGTTGGTTTTATCAGCAGAAAACTGCAGAAGGGCATCTGTGAGAAACGATATGCCTGAATAGATGGCGATCCACCTGAGCACAGGTTTTTGCGACACAATTTTTGAGACGGAAAAGAAAATTAAAACCACCAGGGTGGATAAAGAGGAGGCTACGCCAACAACTCCAAATAGGGCATTCATAGATTACGGGATTTCAGTTTGCAAAACTAGCCATTAACTCCGGATACAGCGACTAAACATCACAGTTCTATGATTGCATAAGCAATTTCACTTACGTAGGGCCCACCAGGATATTTAGCGCTATAATCAAGATTAATCCAATATTGCCCGTCCTGCTCATGATAGTACATATTGTCTATCGCTTCATTTCCGAATAAATGCACAATAGCCTGCTGCATTCTTTCAAAAGATTTTTCATCACCGGCCAGCAGTTCGGGATAAAGATGCCCTTCGGTCAACACCATCCTGACATGACCGCCGATAGCTTTCAAACACGATACCATCAACAAAGTGTGATCATCACAGTCGCCTCCCAGTCCATTCAAAATTGTTTCCCGGGCCCCCGCAAAATATTCATCCCTGTAAGAATCAGAAACGTATTTAAAGTTGGAATTAATATGTTTGAACAAAGACAAAAGCCGAACCATCGGGCCATACTTCATGTGATATTCATCAAAAAACTCAAGTGAATGCTGAACCGCAAAATTCCGGACCACGGAGTCTTTGTAATCCACCTTTGATTGCAGCGCCTTGACAGTTTTAGTAAGCGGTCCATCAAAAAACGAGGGAGTAACAACAAGGTTTTTTTCTTTCTTTTCGCTATTGCCCCAGTTGTTTTCAACCATTGTCCGGTAATCGTTGATCATGGTATTAAAACCATAACCATTGGAGAACTGGTTGTAAAACAATACGATAACCAGGAAAAAAATTGCAGGTATCAATAAAAATCTGAAAAGCCGCAGTACCAGCCAGGTTAAAAGCGCCGCTAAAGTGATGGAAAGTAAAAGATCAAGATTATATGAACCAAGCATTATAGGCGGCAGGTATCGGTTGATGACAGGGGCCAACGGGAGTACGGTGAGCACCCCGGTGACTATCAAAACGATCCTGCGTATGTAAACTTGTTTCTCTGATAACTGAGCCATAATCTTTCGTACTCATTCAGTTAACGCAAAACTGTACCAGTTTTTTATGAAGCTGGTCATAAATGTTTGCGAAAACGACGGTAGTTATTCAAATTTCGTCAGAAAACTTAATCATCATCCTCCTCGTAATAGGCATCCTGGTTATCATTATATATTGATTCCCATTCTTTTACCTTTTCTTCATCCATTAATTCCAATATATCATGAATCGTGTCTGTCTTTTTCTTCCATTCCATCACAGGTCCTTCACCATAACTGGTCACAAACATGCAATAATCGGTTTCCATAGTGATCCTGATCAGGCTGATTCCGGAATCCTGCTTTTCCTGGATCAAATAATAACATCCTGTTTCTAACAACGCATACGAATACATACACCACTGATTTAAGATTCAAAAAACGGTTCGCTGGCAGCAAGTAGAATAAAATAGGTCCGCAGGAAGTAGAACTAATGGGTAGTAGTTAGAGCTTACTGTAAAAACAGGGGCCAAAATTAAGAAAACCTTCGGCAACAACAGGGGCTTAAAGAATATTAAATCGTTAAACCCACTATTGTTGCTTAAGGTTTTTTTTGTATATCAGGTGACTTCCTTAAACCACGCCGAAATTGTGCGTGTTTCAATAAGTTACCTCGCATTACTGTTCAAGACGAATCTCTCCAACCTCAGTAGCCTGCCCGTCAAGCACTCTCACAGAATCTTTAGCCGCGTTCTTAAAAGGTGGTTTGCCCTCTATAATTATCCGGTATGCACCAGGTTTAACGTCAGGAATCTCGTAAGCTCCCTGGGTAATGGTTGCCCTGAAAGTATCGGTAGGCGACAGTGCCCAGGCGCGACTGCCCGCGTCTACAGGCATTATGGTTCCTTTGATGGACCCTGAGGTCAGTATGTTAAATGCAAAAAGTCCTGAGGCCAGCACGCCGGCAACTGCGCCGATCGCGATCTTATTTTTCAGCATAAAATTTCGTTTTAGGATGTATCATTTTTGTTATCGGATCAATCGATATGCCATACCCTAATCGGCTGATAACTATCCGGCGGCTTAAAATCGATGTGGAAATTGATGCACAGCAAACTTAACAGACTGAAAATGAAATTATTAGTTTGAAAATCCATCCATTTGCCCGGTTTGATTATATTTGCCGGGTTTGTCGAAAATCCCCTGTTGGTGGATAATCCGGCAACAAATAAGGAATCAAATATGGCAGAGAATAAGAATATTTCAGAGTATAATGAAGAGTCGATCCGAAGTCTGGATTGGCGCGAACACATCCGGCTGCGTCCTGGTATGTACATCGGGAAATTAGGCGATGGTACAAGTGCTGACGATGGCATTTACGTGTTGTTGAAGGAGGTTATTGACAATTGTATTGACGAACATACCATGGGATATGGTAAAAATGTCGATATCAGTATCGATCAGAAAACGGTAACGGTTCGTGATTATGGCCGCGGTATTCCGCTGGGCAAACTGGTAGATGTGGTCAGTAAGATCAACACCGGGGCAAAATATGACAGCAAAGCTTTCCAGAAAAGTGTTGGTTTGAACGGGGTAGGTACCAAGGCAGTAAACGCGCTCAGTAAATACTTCAAGGTAACAGCGGTCCGGGATGGAAAACAAAAAACCGCTGAATTTGAAAGAGGCGTACTTGTTAAAGAACACAAAGAGATAAAATCAACGGAAGATAATGGAACCGAGGTAGTATTCATTCCGGATGAAACGGTCTTTAAAAACTTCCATTATATAAATGATTATATCGATGCCCAACTCTGGAACTATTGTTTCCTGAATGCAGGTTTGGTCATCAACTTCAATGGTAAAAAATATGTCAGCAAAAACGGATTGCTTGACCTGCTGTTGCGTAAAACCAATGCCGATGAACTGAGGTACCCGGTAATACATCTCAAAGGCACTGACATCGAAGTAGCCATCACGCATGAAAACCAATATGGTGAAGAGTATTATTCGTTTGTGAACGGGCAGTATACCACCCAGGGCGGAACACATCTTGTAGCATTCCGCGAAGCATTTGTAAAAACGGTCCGCGACTTTTATAAAAAGGATTATGATGCCTCTGACATTCGGGCCAGTATTTGTGCCGCCATTTCGGTACGGGTACAGGAACCGGTATTCGAAAGCCAGACCAAGACCAAACTGGGTTCACAGATTGTATACGATGGTGGACCGACCATGAAGAACTTTGTCAATGATTTTCTTTCACGTGAGCTGAACAATTACCTGCACCGTAATCCACAGGTAGCAGAGCAAATGAAGAAGCGTATTGAGCAAAGTGAAAGAGAACGGAAGGATCTTGCAGGTATCAAAAAACTTGCAAACGAACGCGCAAAAAAAGCGAATCTCCACAATCGT
Organism: Bacteroidota bacterium; assembly: GCA_023416995.1. Classification (GTDB taxonomy): domain Bacteria; phylum Bacteroidota; class Bacteroidia; order Chitinophagales; family Chitinophagaceae; genus DATHKG01. The sequence goes on along the minus strand of JAEZGI010000027.1, from coordinate 193,128 downwards.
AAATTAAGAGATTGCCGGTATCATTATAATGATGAACCTACAGGCAAAGACAAGGACTCAATAATTGAAAAGCAAAAGGAAAGCACCATTTTCATAACGGAGGGTGACTCTGCCAGTGGTTCAATTACGAAAGCACGTGATGTTGAAACCCAGGCAGTATTTAGCCTGCGTGGTAAACCCCTTAATTGTTTTGGTCTTACCAAAAAGGTGGTTTATGAAAACGAAGAATTCAACCTGTTACAACATGCATTGAATATCGAGGAAGGCTACGAAGGCCTGCGTTATAATAATATTGTGATAGCAACAGACGCCGATGTAGACGGTATGCATATCCGGTTATTGCTGATGACCTTCTTCCTCCAGTTTTTTCCTGACCTTGTCAAAAACGGTCACGTTTACATTCTCGAGACCCCGTTGTTCCGCGTACGCAACAAACAGGAAACGATCTATTGTTATGATGAAACCGAAAAACAGGCTGCTGTTCGCAAACTGGGCAGCAAACCGGAAATAACGCGTTTCAAAGGTTTGGGTGAAATATCGCCTAATGAATTTGCCCGTTTTATCGGTCCCGATATCAGGCTTCAACCGGTAATGATTATGCCTGAAACCCATATACAACAGGTGCTGGAATATTACATGGGTAAAAACACAATGGAGCGGCAGGAATTCATTATCCATAACCTGAAGGTAGAGCTTGACCTGGCTGAAGAGAAACCGACAGCCGCCGCATAATTTCAACTCAAAACTTATTATGATACACATAGTTTTTAATACCGCTGATGTAGCAGTTCTTCAAAAAGCTGTTGAGCTTGATGAAACAATGCAGGGTGATATCATAGAAATAAAAGACGATTACGCTGTTGGGCCATTGCTGGATATTTATACTGAACAAGGTATAGAAACAAGGAAACAATGGTGGCGCGAAGTGCTTGCGGGAACTGACCTGGAGGCAAATCTTGAAAAAGATATAGTAAACGATCAACGTACCGTCCAGGAACTAACCCGGCGCCTGGACGAGAACCCTGAAGAAAAAGTCTGGATCTGGGCCGCTCAGAATAAACATGACGTCAGTGGTTATTACTGGCTGCTTGAGCATATGAGAAGTTACCAGGGAAGGGTTTTCATTCTATATCTCAATAACCTTCCTTTTATAAATGAGAAGGGATTGATCTTTTACCCTCAGTGGCTGCATGTTATTCCCCCAAAAGAGTTTCTTAAAGCAAAAAAACTTGCGCGACCAATAACCCTCAGTGAATTTGAAGTGGATCCTGATGAATGGGCAAAACTTTGTAGTGCGGGTCTTGGTGTACGTTTGCTGGAAGGCGGCAAAAAGCTATCCCAGGCTGAATATTCTTTTTATGATAAGGAATTGCTGTCTTTTGTAACAAATGAGTGGCAGAAGGCCAACCGTGTGATTAACGCTATGCTGAGCAAAGGAAAAAATACTACCGGTGATGCATACCTGTTGTGGCGTTTGAAAACGCTTGCAAGTGATGGCACCATTAATGTACAGGGTGAGTTAAAAAATATGAAAGACTTCGAAGTTAAAATCAAAGCTGAAGTACCTGCTGAAGGCTGAGAGCTGAAAATATCATGCAATAATCTATGTCTAAATCTAAGAAAGTAGAGTTTGATCTGAGTGATGGAGGTGTGTCTGGTCAATATAAAACATGGTTCCTTGACTACGCCTCTTATGTTATACTGGAAAGAGCCGTCCCTGCGATTGAAGATGGTTTAAAACCTGTTCAACGCCGAATCTTACATGCAATGAAGGAGATGGATGATGGTCGCTTCAACAAGGTAGCGAATATCATCGGCCAGAGTATGCAATATCATCCGCATGGTGATGCAAGTATCGGCGACGCGCTCGTTAACATGGGTCAGAAGGATCTGTTGATCGACACACAGGGTAACTGGGGTGATGTAAGAACCGGTGATGAAGCCGCGGCGGCACGTTATATTGAGGCAAGACTTTCAAAGTTTGCCCTTGATGTTGCATTCAACGCCAAAACCACCGACTGGGCAGTAAGTTATGATGGCCGTAAAAACGAGCCGGTAACATTGCCGATGAAGTTTCCGCTGTTGCTTGCTCATGGTGCCGAAGGGATCGCGGTGGGACTGGCAACCAAAATTCTACCGCATAATTTCGTTGAGATCATTGAGGCGGCCATTAAACATCTCAAAGGAAGAAAGTTTGAACTGATCCCTGATTTTCTCACCAAAGGAATGATCGATGCCACCAATTATAATGACGGCAAACGTGGTGGTAAAGTGCGCGTAAGGGTGCATATCGAAGAGTTTGACAAAAAAACATTACTGATCAAAGATGTACCTTATGGTACCACAACAACCCAGTTAATCGATTCGATCATCAAGGCAAACGACCAGGGAAAAATAAAAATCAAAAAAGTAACCGATAATACTGCCGCTGAAGTAGAGGTTCAGATTGATCTGGCTCCTGGTATTTCACCAGACATCACGATTGATGCATTATATGCATTTACTGATTGCGAGGTCAGTATTTCGCCGAACGCTTGCGTGATCGTAGATCGCAAACCCGTTTTCCTCGGCGCTTCCGATCTGTTGCGTTTATCGGTCGAGAAAACAAAAGAGCTGCTTAAAAGAGAGCTTGAAATTCGACTCAGCGAATTGCAGGAGAAATGGCACTATACTTCACTCGAAAAAATCTTCTTCGAAGAAAAGATCTATAAAGAACTTGAAAAGAAACATGCCACCTGGGAGAAAGTGATTGAGGCCATCGCAGATGCCTTCAAACCATTCCGCAAACAATTGCGGAAGGATATTGCCCGGGAAGATATCATGAAGCTAACGGAGAAGCCTGTACGAAGAATATACCGGCTTGATATCGATGAGCTAAACGCGCAGATAAAAGCACTCGATGCAGATATCAAGCAGGTTAAATATGATCTGAACAATCTTACTGAGTTTGCAATCGGCTACTATGAAGGCCTTCTTAAAAAGTATGGCAAGGGTCGTGAGCGTAAAACAGAAGTGAAATTATTTGATAACATTGAAGCCAAACAGGTAGCGATCGCCAACGTTAAGTTGTACGTAAACCGTGCAGACGGTTTCATCGGTTCAAGCCTTAAAAAAGATGAGTTTGTTGCCGACTGCTCTGATCTTGACGACATCATCGCCTTTACCAAGGCAGGAAAGATGAAGATCGTTAAGGTGGCTGACAAAACTTTTATAGGTAAAGACATCATTCATGTGGCTGTGTTCAGAAAGAATGATGAACGATTAACCTACAATATGATCTATGTTGACGGAAAGTCTGGCATCAGCTATGCAAAACGTTTCAATGTAACCGGCGTTACCCGCGACAAGGAATACGATCTTACCAAAGGCGAAGAGAAAAGCCGGGTGCATTATTTCTCTGCTAATCCAAACGGCGAAGCTGAACTGGTTAAAATACTTTTGAGCCCTAATTCAACAGCCAGGATCAAGGAACTTGAGTTTTATTTCGAAACACTTGAAATCAAATCAAGAGGAAGCATCGGCAACCAGGTCACTAAATACCCGATCAAGTCGGTGCGTCTTAAAGAGGCAGGGCGTTCTACGCTGAGTGCACGTAAAATCTGGTTTGATGATCAGTTTGGACGTTTAAACACGGAAGAGAAAGGTACGTTCCTGGGCAGTTTTGACGGTGATGAAAAGATCCTTGTGTTTTACCATGATGGTCATTATGAAATTACTGATACCGAATTGACACAACGATTTGATTCGGAAAACATCATCGTTATTGAGAAGTTCAACCCGGACAAACTTGTTACAGCAATTTATCTCGACAATGAAAAGATGCAGTTCAATGTAAAGCGTTTCAAGATTGAAACGACTACTTTGAATAACAAGTTCTTTTTTATTAAAGAGGGTGAAGGAAATTATGTAGAGGCGGTGACCACTCATCCTGCACCTGTGGCACTGATCAAATCAGGCCGCGGCGCGCAGGCAAAATCGCACAAGATCAAGATCACAGATTATGTTGAAACCATGGGCTGGAAAGCAATTGGTAATAAGCTTGCCGATTATACCAAAAGCACAGAGATAGAGTGGGTGCATAAAGAGGAAAAAACAAATCAGGCTGAACTTTTCTGATTTTAAATAAGGGCTACCGTACAGTAAGTAATTACTGTGCGGTAGCTTTCTTTTTTCGTTTAAGCCTGACAGTGGAATTCTGGGTAAGACTCGCACTCATATAAACTTCATAACGGTTAATACCATCTGTAATGACCATTAACGCAGTATTTGGTGGTATTTTACCCAGGTTGTCTGCAAACATTCCCAGTTCATTGATCTCTCTTGTGCTGTCTAACGCAAGAAATATGTTTAATGCGCGATCATTGATAAAGTGTTTTGCAAGCACCGGGGTGTTGTTAAGAAATACACTGATACTATCACCATCGATATCACCATTGTCATAGAAACTTACACGTATCGAATCTCCTTCGATTTCAAGATCCTTACTGTATATGTTTTTCCTGCTTTCAAATTTTTTGATGAGCGCTTTTTCAGCTGCGGAATCAATTAGAGCCGGGGCTGCGCCAGCAGCTGCATCAGTTACTGCGACGCTAACATCGCCCGGTAGGGTTACCGGTTTGTTAGTTACCGCGCTGGTCACTACAAAATCCTCTACCTGTGGTGTCCAGAATTTTTTACCAGCCGTGGTGTTTTTAAGAATGCTGTCTTCCGGGGCAGCTATATCAAGCGCCATATCTACACGGATCTCAGGGCAGGTGTATTTGTATTTGTCTATACTCTGAAAACTTCCCTTGAGCGAATTTTCAACCTTTGAAACCAGGAGAGTACCCTGGAAACTCATCGGGCACTCAATTCCGTCACGTGCTGACGTGGAACCATAAAAAATTACAGGCAGATTTTTAATAACAACCTGCCGGGTTTTCTTATCATAAGTTCCTCTTACATAAAAACTCTGGTAGCTGTCTTTAAAATAATATCCAAATATGCCGGTGACTTCATCGCCTTTTTGAGTAATGACTAATTCTGTGAGATAGTTGTTATTTACACCGGCTTTATTTACATCGGCCTTGCCGTACCATGAGCCCGATACAGACTGTGTAAATCCTTGCTGCGCGCAAATCAGAATCAGCACTGAAAACAATAATCTGACCATAGCTGTGAAGATAGGAGAAAAATTTATCCGCCGGGCACCGGGGTTATTTGAAGACACGTTTTAATTCGCGGTCGTTTTCTCTTTGTTTGATCGTTTCACGTTTATCATATAGTTTCTTTCCTCTGCCCAATCCGATCTCAAGTTTAGCCAAACCTTTTTCATTAAAGAAAATCCTTAATGGCACAATGGTATAGCCCTTGTCTTTCAGTTTTGCTTCCAGTTTTTTCAGTTCTTTTTTGTTCAGCAGCAGTTTGCGTTCCCGCACTGCAATATGGTTATTGACATTACCAAATGCGTACTCTGCTATATGAAGACTTTTGATCCAAAGTTCATTCTTATGAAAAAAACAGAAAGCATCGTTAAAACTTGCTTTACCATCACGGAGAGATTTCACCTCTGTTCCTGCCAACACGAGTCCGGCCACGTATTTATCTTCAATGAAGTAATCGTGCCAGGCCGACCTGTTCTTAATTTCTGCCATAATGTTTGATATTGCCTGTTTAGTTCTTAAACAGTTTCAACAAGTTTCCGAGCCGGTCTTTCAATTCTTTCCTGGACACGATGAAATCAAGGAAGCCATGTTCCAGAAGGAATTCACTGCGTTGAAATCCTTCAGGAAGATCTCTTTTGAGTGTTTCCCTGATAACCCTCGGACCTGCAAAACCAATAAGAGCGCCAGGTTCCGCAATATTAAGATCTCCAAGCATACCGAAAGATGCGGAGATTCCACCAAATGCCGGGTCGGTTAGTAGTGAGATATAGGGAAGACCGGCGTCTGTGAGTTGTGAGAGCTTTCCTGAAACCTTCGCCAATTGCATCAAAGAAAAGGCACTCTCCATCATACGTGCGCCGCCGGATTTACATATAATCATGAGCGGTGCCTTACGTTCAATACAGAGGTCAACTGCCCGCGCAATTCTCTCGCCCATCACACTGCCGAGCGAACCGCCGATAAATTCAAAGTCCATACACGCTACCATCATGGGTGAGGTGTGTATCATACCATAACCTACGCGGATGGAATCTGTGATATCTGTTTTGGCCCAGGTCTCTTCCAGTCTTCTCTGGTAGCTTTTAAGATCTGTAAATCCGAGAAAATCTTTCGACCTGATGTTTTCAAATAACACTTCGTATTGAGCATCGTCGAACAGTATTTCAAAATATTCTGAACTTCCGATACGATGGTGATGTGAGCATTTGGGACAAACAAAAAGGTTCTCGCGAAGTTCAGTAACGGTGCATATATAATTGCACTCCGGGCACTTCGCCCAAAGTCCTTCGGGTGTTTCCTTCTTTTCTGCTGTGCTGGTTAATATTCCTTTTTTGATTCTTTTGAACCAACTTGCTTTTGACTCTTCATTGTTTCCTTCTTCACCTGCCAGGTTGGCTTCGAAGTCCTCATCTTTCCTCATTCCATTGAATTTAGCCGGCTAAGATAGGAATTTTAGCTATTTGATGATTCTCAGGCAGATGTCTTATTCGTTCTGAGGCAAAAGAGTTATAAAAAATGTAAGATGGTCGTTGATAAGTTGGCGTTGCTGCGCTATTTTTGCACCAATTTGTACAGCACACCACTCTCGATTCCAAACTAAGATTGCTGACTGCTGCAAATCCCTGAACAATTTTTATCTATTTAATGAGCATACCGAAAGTCAAAAATTTACAGCATGAAATGGTCTGAATTCTTCACATCTTCCGTAGGTAAGAAGTTCGTAATGGGCGCTACCGGTCTTTTCCTGATCAGTTTCCTGGTAGTGCACGTGGGCCTGAATGCGTGTATCTGGGCAAATGATGAAGGCGAGATGTTTAACAAAGCAGCTCATTTCATGGGCTCAATGGTAGTAATAAGAATCCTTGAGATAGGGCTCTTTGCTTTTATTCTTTTGCATACGATCCAGGGTCTTGTACTGGAATACCAGAACAGAAGTAAAAGAAAGGTTGGTTATGCAATTCCATTAGGTGAGAAAGGCAGCAGATGGTACCGCAGATCAATGGGTCTGTTGGGCACACTGATCCTTTTGTTTTTGATCATGCACATTTATCATTTCTGGATCCCCAGTCGTTTTGGCGGTGTTGGACAAGTGCAGGAACTTGGTGCAGTCGTTTATAACGGAAAGGAATATCACAACCTGTATGCTGAAATGCTGAATGTGTTCCGCGGAAACACAATTGTGGTTGTATTATATGTATTGGGATGTATATCTCTTTGTTATCACCTGATGCATGGTTTTCAGAGTGCGTTTAAAACGATGGGCGTTCATAACAGAAGATATCTGACTATGCTCAACAACTTTGGGATAGGGTTTTCTGTTATTATCTCTTTGGCTTTTGCCATGATGCCCGTTAGCATGTACCTTGGCTGGGTCAATTAATCAGCCTTAATTATCTGAGTAACTCAACAGCATTCAATTTTATCTTATATGATAAGTTCAAAAATACCTGCAGGTAGCCTGGAAACGAAATGGAACGATTATAAGGGACATGTTAAACTGGTGAATCCCTCCAATAAACGCAATCTCGAGATCATTATCATCGGAACAGGACTCGCAGGTGCCTCTGCAGCAGCCTCACTGGGCGAGCTCGGTTATAAGGTAAAAGCTTTCTGCTTCCAGGATTCTCCACGCCGCGCGCACTCAATCGCCGCACAGGGAGGTATCAATGCAGCAAAAAATTATCAGAATGACGGAGACTCGGTTTTCCGTCTTTTTTATGATACCATCAAAGGCGGTGATTACCGTGCCCGCGAAGCAAACGTGCACCGGCTTGCAGAAGTAAGTGCCAATATCATTGATCAATGCGTGGCACAGGGTGTACCTTTTGCACGTGAATACGGCGGTTTATTAAGTAACCGCTCTTTTGGCGGAACCCAGGTACAGCGTACGTTTTATGCTGCGGGTCAAACCGGGCAACAATTGCTGATCGGCGCCTACCAGGCCCTTGAAAGACAGGTTGCTTTAGGTAATGTTACCATGTACACGAGACATGAAATGCTTGAAGTAGTTACCATTGATGGTAAAGCAAGAGGCATCATTGCACGTAACCTGATTACCGGTGAACTTGAAAGACATTTCGGGCATGCTGTACTTCTTTGCAGCGGCGGTTATGGCAACGTATTTTACCTGAGCACCAATGCTATGGGTTGCAATGTTACCGCAGCATGGAAAGCACATAAGAAAGGTGCTTATTTTGGAAATCCCTGTTTTACTCAAATACATCCTACCTGTATCCCTGTAAGCGGCGAACACCAGTCGAAGCTTACCCTGATGTCAGAGTCGCTCCGTAATGATGGCCGCATCTGGGTACCCAAAAAACAAGGTGACACCCGCAAACCGAACGAGATACCTGAAGATGAAAGAGATTATTATCTCGAAAGAAGATATCCTGCATTCGGTAACCTCGTACCACGTGATGTGGCCAGCCGTGCAGCTAAAGAACGTTGTGATGCAGGTTATGGCGTTGGTAGCTCCCGCCAGGCAGTATATCTTGATTATGCAGACGCCATTCAAAGATATGGAAGGGGTGAGGCCAATAAAAAAGGCATGACTAACGTCGACGCTGATACGATAACTGAAATGGGCAAACAGGTAGTTAAAGAAAAGTATGGTAACCTGTTTGACATGTATGAGAAAATTACCGGCGAAAATCCTTACGTAGTACCCATGCGTATTTATCCTGCAGTGCATTATACAATGGGAGGTCTGTGGGTGGATTATGAACTGATGACCACAGTTCCTGGTTTATATGCATTGGGAGAAGCAAACTTTTCTGACCATGGTGCAAACCGGCTCGGTGCATCGGCGTTGATGCAGGGGCTTGCTGACGGTTATTTTGTTATTCCTTATACAATCGGAAATTACCTTGCCGACGAGATCCGGGTAAAATCGATTCCTACTGACCATCCCGCCTTCGTAGAAGCCGAAAACCAGGTGTATAGCAGGTTACAGGCTTTGAAAAAGATCAATGGAAAACAAACTGTTGAAAGTTTCCATAAGCGTCTTGGCAAGATCATGTGGGATAAATGCGGTATGGCACGTAACGAACAGGGACTGAAAGAAGCTATCGTTGAAATACAGGCACTGAAAAAGGAATTCTGGTCCGACGTTAAAATTCCCGGCGAAATTAACGAGCTGAATCTTGAACTGGATAAAGCCAATCGTGTTGCTGACTTCATTGAACTTGGTGAACTGATGTGCCGCGATGCACTGAACAGAAAAGAAAGCTGTGGCGGTCACTTCCGCGAAGAGATGCAGACAGAAGAAGGTGAAGCAAAAAGAGACGATGCCAACTTCGCTTATGTTTCAGCATGGGAATATAAAGATGAAAGTGAGTGGGAATTACATAAGGAAGAACTTGTGTTTGAAGTAGCTAAACCAAGTCAGCGTTCTTATAAATAAGGTTCAACAACATTTACAAATCCAAATTAACATAATACGCATGGAGCACTACACAATGAATCTGACCCTGAAGGTTTGGAGACAAAAGAGCCCGAAAGACAAAGGTCATTTTGAAACTTTCCAGGTTAGTGACGTGTCATCAGAAATGTCTTTCCTTGAAATGTTTGATGTTCTGAATGAAAAACTGATACGCGAAGGAAAAGAACCAATTGCTTTTGATCACGACTGCCGTGAGGGTATTTGTGGTACCTGCTCTATGTATATCAATGGCCGCCCGCATGGCCCGTGGACAGCAAATACTACCTGCCAGTTACACATGCGCGCCTATAAGGATGGTGATACCATTACGGTTGAACCGTTCCGCGCCAATGCGTTCCCGGTGATCAAAGATCTTATCGTTGACCGTAGTGCATTTGACCGCATTGTGCAGGCTGGTGGTTATATTTCTGTAAATACCGGTAACGCCGTGGATGCGAATGCGATGCCGATTGAAAAAGAAAAGGCTGATGCATCATTTGCTGCAGCGGCCTGTATTGCTTGCGGTGCCTGCGTAGCCGCATGTAAAAACAGTTCAGCCATGTTGTTTTTGTCGGCTAAGGTTTCTCATCTTGCATTATTACCACAGGGTGCACCTGAAAGAAAATCACGTGTGTTGAACATGGTTGCGCAGATGGATAAGGAACAGTTCGGAAGCTGCACATTTACCAACGCCTGTGAAGCTGTTTGTCCGAAAGAAATATCTGTTACAAACATTGCCCGTCTTAACGGCGAGTATATGGCTGCGGGTTTATCTGCAAAAAAATAACCTCTTTAAAAAAATCAGGTGATATGAATGCCTACACGGTTCCGGCAAATACAAGGATTGGGCATGTGCATCTCAAGGTTTCTGATCTTGAAGTTTCACTGAACTTCTATCATGGGTTGCTGGGCTTCGAAATTATGCAGCACTACGGAACCGAGGCTGCATTTTTATCTGCGGGCGGCTATCACCACCATATAGGCCTCAATACCTGGTACAGCAAAAATGGCCCGAAAGCCGAGCAAAGAAGTCCCGGTCTTTTTCATACGGCTATTGTGTATCCTACACGTCGCGACCTTGCTGTTATCCTTAAAAGATTAGTTGAAGCTGAATACCCGCTTACCGGTGCTTCAGATCATGGGGTATCACAGGCTTTGTATCTCGATGACCCTGATGGAAATGGCGTTGAATTGTATTGGGACCGGCCCAGAGAAGAATGGCCCATCGATGCTGAAGGCAAATTACATATGGTTACTGAACGGCTCGATCTCCAGGAGCTGCTTGCATTAGCGGATTAACCGCCTCCCGATTATTATACATCTCCCACGCGTAAGGTAAAATTGGTATTGCTACTAACCGTACGCGCATGGAACTAATTACAAGTTTATGGGCAAACAAATCAACTGGCCGGGTAATGTCAAACCTCCTATAGCCGATCGGATCCCGAAACAACTTGTTGCACACAATGAAACGAGGGAAGATGAATATTACTGGTTGAATGATCGTGAAGATCCAAAGGTACTTCAGTATCTGAAAGATGAAAACACATACCTGGAGGCGATGATGTCCGGCACTAAAGGTTTGCAGGATGCCCTGTTTAATGAAATGAAATCGCGTATTCAGGAAAAAGATCAATCAGTTCCTTATTTCAAAAATGGGTATTGGTATTACAGGAGATTTGAAGAAGGATTACAGTATCCGGTGATTTGCAGAAAGCAGCGCTCTCCCGAAGCAGCAGAAGAAATTCTGCTGGATCAAAACAAAATGGCTGAAGGGTATAAATATTACCAACTGGGAGGATACCAGGTAAGTGACAACAACGAGGTCATTGCTTACACTTCAGATTCGGTGAGTCGCAGGTTATACAACCTGCGGTTTAAAAATCTTAAGACGGGTATAGAATACCCTGAAACAATCCCCAACGTTGAAGGTTCTGACCTGGCCTGGGCAGCCGATAACAATACTTGTTTTTATATCCTCAAGGATCCGGTGACATTGCTGGGTTTCCAGGTTTGGAGACACAAACTGGGTACTGATCCTGCGTTGGATACCCTGGTGTATGAAGAAAAAGATAACCGTTATGCGCTCGCACTGTTAAGATCCAAATCGCAGAAATATGTTGCGCTTATCTCAGAAATTAACGAAGTAAGTACCGAATACCTGTTGCTTCCCGCTAATGAACCAGACGCTTCTTTCCTGGTTTTCCAGGCGCGTGAAGAGGGACTGCAATACAGTGTCCAACACTTTGAAGATCGCTTTTATATTCTGACCGATTGGAACGCACCGAACTTCCGGCTGATGGTAACCAGTGAAAAAAATACAGCGAAAACAAACTGGGAAGAGCTGATTGCTGAAGATGAAAATGTATACCTGGATAAGATCGAGGTTTTCAGGAACTTTCTTGTGATCAGTGAAATGCGCAATGCACTGAGTCAGCTGCGCATCATAAACCATACAACAAAAGAATCGCATTATATCGGGTTCGATGAAACCGCTTATGATGCTTCAATAAATATCAATCCTGAGTTTGACACAGATGTATTGCGCTATTCTTATACATCAATGACAACCCCCGCTTCCATATTTGATTATAACATGGTGACGCGGGAAAAGTTATTGTTAAAAGAAACGCCTGTGCCCGGTTCGTTCCGTAAAGAAGATTATCACTCGGAGCGTCTTTGGGCGACGGCCCGCGATGGATCCCGGATACCACTCAGTATCGTTTACAGGAAGGGAACCGTTCCGGCCAGCGGTTGTCCGTTACTGTTATATGCCTATGGTTCGTATGGTTTGTCGATGCCGCCTTACTTCAGCTCCAATACTTTGAGTTTGCTTGACCGCGGGTTTATCTATGCCATTGCCCACGTCAGGGGTGGTCTTGAACTCGGCAGAAAATGGTACGACCAGGGCAGAATGCAATTCAAGAAAAACACTTTTTTCGACTTTATAGATTGCGCAGAGTTTCTGATCGACAAAGGTTATACAAGCAGCGACCATTTGTATGCCCAGGGTGGAAGTGCAGGAGGATTACTGATGGGCGCTATTATAAACCTCCGCCCGGATTTATGGAACGGCGTTATAGCACAGGTTCCGTTTGTAGATGTGATTACAACAATGTCTGACACTTCTATTCCGCTTACAACACTTGAATATTCGGAATGGGGTAATCCTGCCGTGGAATCCGATTACAGGTACATGAAGTCTTACTCTCCCTATGATAATATTGAAAGAAAAGCTTACCCTAATCTTTTGGTAACTACCGGTCTGTATGACTCGCAGGTACAATACTTCGAACCTGCCAAATGGGTTGCGCGGCTAAGGGCGCATCAGAACGGTGATAATAAAATACTCTTCAAAACAAATATGGAGTATGGCCATGGCGGAGCTTCCGGTCGTTTCGATTATTTGAAAGAACGTGCACTCGAATTTGCGTTTTTGTTTTTACTGGAGGGTATAACTGAATAAAAACATTTTACACGGCACTTTTCCATTGAAATAAGGCAGCAAGTTTTGTCTGCCCCAGGTTCAATGAATCCAGGTTTTCTGCCATTTCTTTATTCAATGGCTGAGCAGCATAATCAGCTGGCAGAATTTGAAGCCGGTGTTTTTCAAAAATGGTTTTAAGTTCTTTTTCGACCGGCATCAGGTTCAGCGTTTCAATCAGATTCAACTGGGAGGGATCCGGAAACGCGTATGCAAATGATTTTTTGTCTTTTTTATAAACCGTTTCTCCATAAGCCACGAGTGGAGCACAGAGACTTACACAAACCAGAACGCCTGCGCGGTCGATATTAACAACATTACCGGCTGGGTAACATAGAAACTCCAGGTAATTGGTGGTTTCGCCGGTTTGCGTCTGGGTACAGTCGAAAATGGGATTGTTTACCATGTCTTTAATCAGCGATCCATAATGGGAGAGCACAGTTTGTTCAAGGGCGCTGCGGTCGATCGGCCACTCCGCCCGGTAGGGCTTCCACGCAAAAATCCTTTCTAATTCTGATTCTGACAGCATAGTATGTTTACTTCCGTTATTAAAACGTTAATACGGCGCAAAATAGAAAGACCCCGTGAATGTTTCAAATTTTCTTATCGCTGTAATATGATGTCCAAAGCCCGAAAAATGGTACCTTTGCCGGTCAAAATTGAATAATAAATGATCGCAGCAAACAATGTAACATTATCCTTTGGCAAGAGGGTTTTGTTCGATGAAGTAAATCTATCTTTTCACAAGGGCAACTGTTATGGGGTAATTGGCGCCAACGGAGCAGGAAAATCTACCTTCCTGAAAATTCTGTCGGGTGAAATTGAACCTAACAAGGGTACCGTTGATATCACGCCCGGTGAAAGAATGGCCGTACTGAATCAGAACCAGTTTGCTTTTGATGAATATACTGTGCTTAACACGGTGATGATGGGCCACAAGAAATTGTGGGAAGTGATGCATGAGCGTGACGCCATTTACGCCAAAGCTGATTTCACCGAAGAAGACGGCATGCGTGCCGGTGAGTTGGAAGGAGAATTTGGTGAGATGGGTGGTTATACTGCTGAAAGCGACGCAGCCAGCCTTTTGAGCGAACTCGGCGTAAAAGAAGAGATCCATTCCTTGCTGATGAAAGATGTTAACGGTGCCATGAAAGTGCGGGTGTTACTTGCCCAGGCCCTGTTTGGCAATCCTGACATCCTCATCCTCGATGAGCCGACCAACAACCTGGATGTGGTTACTATTTCATGGCTGGAAAACTTTCTTGCGGAGTACGAAAATATTGTGATCGTTGTTTCGCACGATCGTCACTTCCTTGATGCAGTATGTACGCACATCGCCGATGTGGACCGTCAGAAAATAAAAATCTACACCGGTAACTATACCTTCTGGTATGAAAGCAGCCAGCTAGCTGCGCGCCAGGCTTCTGACAAAAACAAAAAAGCAGAAGAAAAGAAAAAGGATCTCCTGGAATTTATCGCCCGGTTCAGCGCGAACGCTTCAAAATCAAAACAGGCCACATCGCGGAAAAAGGCGCTTGATAAACTGGTGTTTGAAGATATCACACCTTCAAACCGTAAATACCCTGGTATCATCTTCAAACAACTCCGCGAGGTTGGTAACCAGATTCTTAACGTAGAAAAGCTTTCAAAAACTTTTGACGGACGTGTACTGTTCGATAATATCAGCTTCTCTGTAAAGAAAGGGGATAAGATCGCTGTGGTGGCTGATGACCAGATGGCCATTACCGCTTTTTTCGAAATCATTACCGGTAATCAAAAGGCGGATAAAGGTACTTATGAGTGGGGCACCACCGTATCACAGGCCTACCTGCCAAATGACAACTCCAAATATTTCAAAACGGATCTGAACCTGATGGACTGGCTTCGTCAGTATGTGCCATCACATGTTACTGATGTTGATGAACCGTTTCTTCGCGGATTCCTCGGGAAGATGCTTTTCAGTGGAGATGAAGTTTTAAAGAAGACCTCTGTGCTGAGTGGGGGAGAGAAAGTACGTTGTATGATCAGCCGGATGATGTTACAGGATCCGAACCTGGTGATACTTGATGAACCGACCAACCACCTTGATCTTGAGTCTATCCAGGCTTTCAACGAAAGTATGGAAAACTTCAAGGGTATTGTATTGATCAGTTCACATGACCATACTTTCCTTCAAACTGTGGCCAACAGGATTATCGAACTTACTCCAAACGGGGTGGTTGATAAACTGATGACTTTTGATGAGTTCCTTGAACATAAAAAAGCGAAAAGCTTACAACCAGCCTGATAATTGCTAGTTATCCAGCCGTACATTAATGCCTGTTTGCATATTGAGTGCAAACGTGCCTGCGTTAATTTGCGCGTAATACGTAACCCGGCGGCGGGTCAAATGCAGGGTGTTTGAAACAAATGCCGGAAGAACGTATCTGTCCGTGTAAGTATCATACATATTCAGCCTGCGCAGCCTGTTTGTGCTTAGATGAAAACCAAACTTGTAGCCGAAGGTGTTACCGGATTTCCTGAACCTTTTGATGATGTTGGTCGACATGCCTACTGTATGGAAGTAATTTTCCCGGCCAACAATGGTAGCCACGGAGTCGGGGAATTTGCGGCGATACTGCAGATAGTCGCCAAATTCGCGTTGGTAACTGGTTTCAACGCCAAATACCCGCCATTCACTGCCGCTGCCAAAAGGGATAACGAACCCCGCTCCGCCAAAAGCACCCAGGGCAGCAGTGTACCGATTCCAGGGACCCGGTGTTCTGATAGGGTCCCCATTTAAAGTGTAGGAGGTTGCTTCGGCAACATGGTAATTACCAATCATACCCGTTAAGCCGTAAAAGGCCTGGAAATGTTGCCAGGTATGTGCCCTGTGCACACTGCCCTGGAACTGGAAAATGCCATCACGCAGATTTTGATTAGCTCCTCCACCAACGATGCTGGCGGAAGCGTAAACGCTGTTTTTGATTCCGTCCGATACCATTGGAATGGAACGATAGGGATGATCGGTGGCTTGCAGGGGGCTCTGAAGATAAACCTGTCTAACACAGCCGGTTAAAACCAGCGAAAAGCATACAATGGTGACGGCAGAGAGTTTCATATCCGGCTGTGACAACAGTTTGCAAAGCAGCGTTGCAAAGGGTTGAAAACGAAAGAACAAATGGATTTTCAAATTAGGGCTAACTTTAAATACTTAGTGACCTGAAATTTAAGGACTAAACAAGTGAGAATCAACAACAATAGAAAACTTTAGCCGTTAGTGAGTTTCACCTGATTAACCATTGATCGTACACCCAAATAAGACCAAAGCTTTCCTGCTACCGGGAATACTGTTCCTGCTATTATATGCAGGGGTTGAGCGGTCCTTTGCCCAGGAAAAGCCGGCCAGACAGCCCGTCTCAAACCTGCGGAAACAATGGTTCCCCGTAAAATCTGATACATTACAACTTGATTCGTCAAGTATTATCAAAGGCACCATCTCAGTTATGGCGCTGCCTGACAGTCTTTACGAAACAGATTACGTTAATGGAAGATTGATTTGGAAAAGCCGTCCTGGTTTTGACTCCGTGCTGGTGATGTACCGGGTTTATCCTACCCGTCTTAACGCTATAACCAGGCGGATGGCTTATGACAGTGTCATGAATAACTTCATAGGTCAAACCTATGTGCCAAATTACATCGGCGCCCAGAATGCTTCTAATTTCTTTGACTTTGGCGATATAACCTATAATGGCAGCTTTGGCCGTGGTATATCGTTTGGCAACAGCCAGGATGCAGTGGTTACATCAAATCTTAATCTCCAACTAAGCGGTTACCTGGCAGATAGTATCGAGATCCTTGCCGCAATCACCGATAATAACATACCGATCCAGCCCGATGGTACCACGCAGCAGCTCAATGAATTTGACCGGATCTTTCTCCAGTTTAAAAAGAAAACCTGGTCGTTGAGCCTGGGAGATATTGATATCAGACAAAACCAGTCTTATTTTCTCAACTTCTATAAAAGGTTGCAGGGTATTGCATTCGAAACAACCACCGCTATTACTCCCGATATCAGCAACACAACGCTGTTAAGCGGCTCCATAGCCAAAGGCAAATTCACAAGGAATATATTGCCGGCACTCGAAGGCAACCAGGGGCCCTACCGGTTGCAAGGGGCGAATAATGAGTTCTTTTTTGTGATTCTCGCCAATACAGAACGCGTTTTTATCGATGGCGTTTTGATGCAGCGGGGCGAGGACCAGGACTATGTGATTAATTACAATACCGCGGAGATCACGTTTACACCGCGAAACATGATCACCAAAGACAAACGTATACAGGTAGAATTCGAATATTCTGACCGGAATTATCTCAATTCAAATTTGTACGCCTATAACGAAACCAACTTCGGAAAAAAAGTAAAACTGCGTGTGAGTGCTTTCAGCAATGCCGACGCCAAGACATCGCCCATTAACCAAAATCTGGACGCACCACAAAAAGCGTTTCTGAATTCCATCGGCGACAGCATCAACCGGGCGTTTTATCCCAGCGCGGTGCTTGACACATTTGTAACCGGTACCATCATGTACAAAAAAATCGATACGGTTTTTGCCGGGGGCACGTTACGTGATTCGATCTTTGTTTTCAGCAATAGTCCGGACAGTGCGAATTACCAGTTGTCTTTCATAGAAGCCGGTCCCGGTAACGGCGATTATGTACCTGATTTTAATGGTGCAAACGGAAAGGTGTACAGATGGGTCGCACCAATAAACGGTATACGACAAGGAAACTTTCTTCCGGCTGTGTACCTGGTGACACCGAAAAAACAACAGGTGTTTACGGTAGGGGCGGATTACCAGCTTTCAAAAAACACGCAATTGATTTCCGATTTTGCGATGAGCATATATGATGTAAATGGCTTTTCAACAAAAGACAAATCTAACGACCAGGGATATGCGACGAAGCTGCAGCTTAAGAACCAAAGCACATTAAACAAGTCGGGTTCTTTAAGCTTGCTTACTGATATCGCATACGAATACGTTGATTCAAGATTCAAACCTTTAGAGCGTTTACGTAATGTTGAATTTACCCGTGACTGGGGTTTGCCTTTGATAGTAGAAGCGGCCGACGAAACAATTGTGAATGCTGCAACTGCCCTTGCTGACCAGAAAGGTAATGTATTAAAATACCAGTTTACCACTTATACAAGAGGAAGCAGGTTTACTGGCATACGCAACTCGCTCCAACATCTGCATAATATCAAAGGGTGGAAGCTGAACAACAATTTCAATCTTTCAAACGTAACCTCCGTTACTGATCATGGGCATTTTCTCAGGCCCACCATTGATATATCGCGCCAGTTTCCCAAACTGAGGAATTATACGGTTGCCTTTAACTATGCGGTTGAACACAATGAAATCAGGAACAAAGCAAGTGATTCTGTAATCGCCACAAGTTTTTCGTTCAAGACATTTAAGACATCTGTTAAATCGTCCGAAGCAAAACCTAATCGTTGGGGTATTACCTACTTTACCCGTACTGATGCCTATCCCTTCGGTAAAGATCTCGCAAGGTCCGACAGAAGCCACAATATCAATCTTACTGGTGAATTGCTGCAGAACGAAAAACACCAGTTTCGTTTTACAGGTACTTATAGAAATCTTTCGATTCTCAACAGCGCCATCACCACGCAGAAGGCAGATAACAGCCTGCTTGGCCGCGCAGAATACCAGGTAAACGAATGGAAAGGGCTTTTAACAGGTAACCTGTTATACGAGCTTGGAGCGGGACAGGAACAAAAAAGAGATTTTGCTTATCTCGAAGTGCCGGCCGGACAGGGTGAGTTTACCTGGATAGATTATAATGCTGATGGCATTCAGCAATTAAATGAATTTGAAATCGCCTTGTTCCAGGACCAGGCGAAATACATCAGGATATTCACGCCATCGAATGAGTTCATTAAGGCAAGCTACAATACATTCAATTATAGTGTGTCTCTGAATCCACGGGCGGCGATCAATCAATCAGCAACAGATGGTCTTGGTAGATTTATCTCACGATTAAATCTTCAATCATCTCTGCAGATCAGTAAAAAGGAAGTTTCAAAAGGGCTGGTAGAGTTCAACCCTTTCCGGGCACCTTTGAATGACTCTTCACTGATAACATTGAACGCATCTTACATAAATACGTTTTCTTTTAACCGCTTTAGTTCAAAATGGGGTTTTGATCTTAGTAATGCTGTCACATCAAACAAGTCACTGCTCACTTATGGTTATGAGAGTCGACAACTGAACAACTGGAACCTGAAAGGGCGTTATAACATTACACGTAACCTGTTGGTAGATGTTAGTGCACAGCAAGGCCTTAACCAATTGATTACAACAAACGCGAAATTTGGCAGCCGAAACTATAAAATTGATCAGTATTCACTTGAGCCGCGGATCAGTTACACAAAGGGTGCAAATCTTCGTGCCATAGTGGGGTACCGGTTCAGTGATAAAACCAACCAGGAGGATGAGAATGAAAAAGCTTTATCAAACGCAATCAATGGTGAAGTAAAATACAATGTACTTCAAAGCACTTCTATTCAAACACGTTTCACCTATAACAAAATCAATTTTGGTTCCAAAGGTGCTGCCGCAAACACCAATAGCCCGGCAGCCTATATTATGCTGGATGGTTTGCTGCCAGGTAAAAACTTTCTCTGGAATTTTGAAGTCACCAAACGTCTTTCTAACAACCTTGAAATAAACATTCAGTACGAGGGCCGAAAACCCGGTGAAGCGCGTACCGTTCATGTAGGCAGGGCATCTATCAGGGCTTTGTTGTAATTACCGGGTATGTATAGATTTTAACGGGTCCTAATAATCCGGACTTTCTTAAAAATTTTTCAGAATCCGGAGCATCAAATTTAGTGATATTGGTTTTGGTGCGTCGTTTCCCGGCAGGTAACTTACTATCGCCGATCAGCCTGTTGGGCCAAAGATTGGTAACCGTGATTTCAAGATTATTTTCGCCATCTCTTAAATACGCGGTCACCTCAAATTCAAAAGGTGCGCTCCATTTCGCGGGCATGTTTTTTCCGTTAACTCTAATAGACGCAAGTTCAAGCACATTCCCGAGATCAAGTATCATCCGGGTATCCGGTTTTGTTTTGTAATTGAATTTTTTGCGATATACTGTTGATCCGGAATAGTACTTAATACCTTCTTCATCAAAAGATGTCCAGGATCGTAAACTATCCGTTGTGACAGATGACGGTCCGCCCCAGGCAGTATCGAACGAGAGGTTCCAACTTCCCTTCAGCAATAATGTATCTGGTTTTTTCTCTGCGGAAATACTGGTCCTTGAGCTATCTGACCATACAAAAGAATACTCACCAGGTTGCATTATCATTGCTGAGAGACGAGCCTGAGATCCTGTTACGTGAATGGGCGGCCGCCAGGTTTCCCGGAACGCATTGCCTGGAAACAGGTTACGTCCATCTTTTTTTACAGACATTATATGCGGTGTCGGAGCTTGTTTGCGAAATACAACAAACATAGAACCTTCAGGTTCGAAGTGTAGCGGCAGGTAAGTAATTCCATTTTCTTCATGATATATAGGTACTGGTGTAATGGTGCCCGTCATCGGATCCCACAATTCGGGCCTCATTCCGGAAACACGGAAACCACATTCTGCCAACTCATACCTATCGGGTAGGTCGGTAAGGTATCTGAACTGAAAATCGTTGAAACCAATGCGGCCAAACCGGTTTGTTACAAAATAAATATCCATTGAATCACCCGTACGGTGAATATACTCGAGCGCAGTTTCGTTGTTTGTTCCTTTGAAGGTAAAGTCGGGCAACACCTTCATTGATTCAAGTACCTCTCTTGTTGACTTGCCCCACACGACCCGGCCAAGACCATACTGTCTGTCTATTATTTTTCCATCGCTAACAGGCCCCCATAGTTTGGATGCGATAGCAGCAACAACCTGATCGTTTACACCAAAGCCAGTGAGGCTGTTTGCAGATTTTGGTCTTGGACCTATTACCGTAAGACCATCCTGCACAAGCTTTTCAATCTTCTGCAGTAACACGGCATCTATCTGTGATTCATCCGGCAACACCAATACCCTGTAACACATGCCATCCTGCAACATCAGTTGTCCGTTGCTAACGGATGCCTGTTGCAGTAACACTTCCCTGGAGCATTTGTCCCAGTCATAACCCTGACCGAGACCCTTTACTTCCTCTTTCAGAAAAACGAAATTCGGCACATCGTCTCCATAATAGTATAATGCATCGGCAACAAATAATCCCTGCGCGAGTAAGTATGAGGAGCGATTGAGATAGTTGATGAATGAGCCTGATTCTTTCCACCAGGTTACATTTGGATTGAGATGTGTACCGGCAAAATATTCGTTCCCTGGCATGCCGTATTCCGGCGGTGATGAAGTAAAGGTGTGCCACACGATACGATTGAGGCCCGAGCAAAATACACGATCGATATTGCTTTTTAAATCTCCGGGTGAACGTTCCCATTGCGGCCCGATTGAAGTGGGGCCTTCCGCGGCAACATATCTTTTCCCATTGGTATGCGCCACCGATGCACTCTGTTTAATAGCAAGCCGCTCATCATCCTTTATACGATGTGTATTTGCCGTGGCCCAGAATTCGCCCTGGGGAATTTCGTTAATAGCAAGTATACGTAGCGCATCAACCGGTGCCGAATGCGGACCTCCTGATTCAGGGTGAATTCCCAGGCCATGTTCATGCGCCAGATTACTGAATAGCTGGTAATGATTGGTTGCAATACAATCACCTACAGTTTTACGGTAATCGTGCAGGAAACGGTTGGAGAGGTTGGTATTTTCAACTACAAATCCTGCAAGTACGGGCATCCATAATTTGATATCATATTGTCTGAATCTTTTGAATTCGCTGGCAAAATTGGCTGTCCATCCAATGTTGCCCATTTCCCAACTGTCGGTTTGCAGATACTTTAAACTGTTGCCTGCGGCTTTAGCTGTATTAATCAACGGCAATATCACATCATCGGCAAACTTGTTAAAAGCCTTTGGATCCATATGATCAAGTGACAAGCCGTTCCAACCATCACTCGTTGTTGATGTTTTCGCCCCGGTACTCGTCCATCCGTACCTCACAACAATCCATTCTCCTGCAGGTGCCTTCCAGGTGAGTTTGTCATCCTTCAGATTGTTTGAAAGATCGATAATATCCGTTTGTTTAATCGCTTTGTTTTGCAGTGTATCGTTCTTTTGTTCCCGCAATTTGTATAAAGGGTAGGTGCCTTTAAATCCAAAGCTTTGATTAAATGTTTTAAGACTCCAGTTGCTGATAGCTGAATCTTTCACCGGTGCGCCGGGTGGGGGAGCTGGAAACGCCTGTACCAGTATGTCCTGATAAATAAGTAATGAATCGGGTTGCGGTAACTTAACAGTGATTGTTGAACCACCTTTGATGCGTGTGATACTGTACACAATTTTCTTTTGAGACAGTGCTGGTGTTATGGTTGGACCTCCGGGGTTCCATCCACTTTGAACATTCACACTGAGTTCAATCCCTAGTCTGTCGGCTTCCCGGATAGCATGTTTATATAGTTCCATCCATCCGTTACTCATGAACACCGGACCAGCAGCAGTTTTCCTTGCAACATCATAGCTGGAACTGCCTGCATCAACCAATGAGGCACCTCCGTAACCTTGCTTCTTCATCTCTTCAAGATCGCGGGTAATAGAAGCCTTTGTTGCCATGCTGTTTAACCACCACCACCAGCATCTTAATTTGCTTTGCGGAGGTGGATTTTTAAAACCAGCCTCAAGGATAACAGGATGTGTTTCACGCGAGGTAAGAAGATGATCGAACGATTGCGGAAAAGCAGATCGGCAGATCAGTAAACTAACAGCAAACAAACGAACGCATTTCATACCTGTGAATATAAGCGATAATTAATTCAGACCTTCACTCACATCATTTCAAAAAAAAGCTGCCCCAGGTGGGACAGCTCCTAATATAAAGTGCAACTTAATTATCCAAAAATTCCGCCTTTTTTAAGTGTTCTTACACCTTCGCCGATTTTGAATCCGTTGTGGTAAATTTCGATCTTATAATCACCGGTCTTGAAATCGCTGTTTTGTTTCCATGCAAACTCAACATGTTTCTTTTTACCGGCTTCAAAATCTACAGGAACTTTAGCAGTGAACAGTTTTTCACCTTCTTCCCTTGTTGTGAATTTACCTGAACCAAGAGCTTCAACCGCGATTGGTGCGCCGTCTGGTCCGGTTATGCAAACATAAACTTCTGTAGGCTGAGTCTGGAAGATACGGTTATCTACATCAAAAGAAATTACCAGTTTATCAACTCTTTTTGCTTTTGAAGTAACTTTTTCTTTACCACCTTTTCTTTCATCAACCGGGGTAATAGCAATACCGTAAGCATTCAGGGTAGATGCGATCTCTACTTTAGACTCAAGCTCTTGCTTTAATGTGTTTGTAGTTGCCAACTCCTGGGTTACTGCTTCTTTTTCTGTTGTAAGCGTAGTGTTTTTTTCGTTCAGCACAGTGTTCTCCTGGGTTAAACGAGCAACTTCCTGCTCCATATTGCTGATCTTTTCATTCAGCTCAGTAATCAGGGCCTGCGCTTCCTTCTTTTCTTTTTCTGTGAGTCTTTGTTTTCTCAGGATACCATCAATACGCGCTCTCAGCGTTTTGATCTCTGAATTTTTTTCAGTGAGTTTGCCTTCCAGTTCATTATTGAAACCAGTCAATGAATCCAGGCGGCTTACTGCAGCTCCGTAGCTTTTTTCAATTTCAGTTTTGCTTGAATCAACAGCTACATACTGAGTCTGAAGCTGTGTAATTTTTTGATCCGATTGGTTTTTATCCCAAAGGAAATATCCCCATGTACCAAGAATGCCAACGGCAAGCAATC
This sequence comes from Bacteroidota bacterium, assembly GCA_023416995.1. Taxonomy (GTDB): domain Bacteria; phylum Bacteroidota; class Bacteroidia; order Chitinophagales; family Chitinophagaceae; genus DATHKG01. Next base: position 169,162 of record JAEZGI010000027.1, on the reverse strand, counting down.
CTATAATTAAGTTTTTAGAATCACGTTTCGGTGTCTCCTGGTTAGATGGAGTCGCTGATGGATAATTTGATGTGCTCATAATTGTGTATGTTTATATTTCTAATGTTTAGAATCCGGCTGAAGGTTATAAACCGGGTTACGGATATCGTTTGATCCAAGATCATGCCAACTTCTAAATCAGTAATTTCCGGCCAAATAGGATCGTCTATGATGCAATAGGGTAGCGGATTACACAACTTAAAAAATTTTAAAATTTTTCTCAAAATACGGCATTTAAGCCAGATCAATTGTTATTAAGCGATATGATTACTGATAAAATAATTAGTGACTGGAAGAAGAAAAATTTCAAACCTGTTTATTTATTTGAAGGTGAGGAAAGTTATTTTATAGATCAGTTAACAAATTACGCAGAATCAAAAATATTGTCGGAAGCTGAAGCTTCTTTTAACCTCACAGTGTTTTATGGTAAGGATGCAAACTGGGTGGATATTATCAATGCTTCGCGGCGTTATCCCATGTTTGCAGACCGCCAGGTAGTAATAATTAAAGAGGCACAGCAAATGAGGGATCTCGACAAACTTGCTCAATACGTAGACAAGCCGCTTACTTCAACAGTCTTCATTATAGCGCATAAAGAAAAAAAACTTGATGGCAGATCCAGTCTTGCAAAACTTATAAAGGACAGAGGTGAAGTACTCACTACAAAAAAAATGTACGAAAACCAGCTGCCGGACTGGACAAACAGTATGGTTGCTGCAAAAGGATACACGCTTGAACCAAAAGCACTGGCGCTGCTGATTGACCATATCGGCAATGATCTTAGCAGGATTGAAAATGAAGTGGATAAGGTGCTGGTAAATCTTGGCACCCGAAAACAAATCACTGCTGATGATATTGAAAACTATGTCGGGATCAGTAAAGAGTATAACTCATTTGAACTGCAGGCCGCACTTTCAAGAAAAAATCTTTCACGCGCGATTCAGATCATCAATTATTTTGAATCAAATCCTAAAGCCGCACCAATACAACTGGTGTTGCCGACATTATATAATCTTTTCAGCAAAACCTATATGGTGTTTGGCCAGCAGTCAGGCGATGAAAAAACTATTGCAGCAAATATTGGGGTTACTCCGTTTTTTGTAAAAGATTACATCCAGACTGCCAAAGTTTATGGCATCAATGGAACCAAAAAGGCATTGTTGTTATTACATCATTATAACCTCCGTAGCATCGGCGTTCAAGATGCAGGTACAAGCGATGCATCTCTCCTCAAAGAAATGGTGGTTAAGATGATGGCTTAAATGCAGGAATCTGTTTAATCCGCAGATAAAATCTTTAATGCATGCATACGGTCATTTCCGAGTTGTGCCCGCAATGCTTCGATGCCGGCAAACTTCTGTTCACCACGTAAACGATCCCTTACAGTTACCGTAAGTTCCTTTCCGTAAAGGTCGCCATCAAAATCAAAGAGATTCACTTCAATGGAGCGTTGCATGTTATTGTCGACGGTGGGTCTTACGCCAATATTCATCATGCCATTGATGATGGCTGTACCACCCGGAATGGATCCTTCATTACTTACACGGACCTGTACTGCATAAACACCGTTACCGGGCACCAGTTTTTCTTTATTCAACACATCCAGGTTTGCAGTCGGATAACCAAGGGTGCGCCCAAGTTTTTTTCCTTCCATAACCTTCCCCGTGAAAAAATAATTGTAACCAAGCAACTTCGCGGCAGCGGTTGTTTCACCGGCCAGCAAAGCTTCGCGGATCTTTGTTGAACTTACTGTGCTTTCGTTAATCAGATGGGCAGGTATTTCTGTGAGCCGAAAATTGAAACGATCGCGAAATTGCTCAAGCAGTTTATAATCACCCTGCCGGCCCTGGCCGAAACGATGGTCGTAACCAATTACTATCGTATGTGGATGGAATTTTTTGAGAAGAAATTCCGTAACATATTCTTCAGCGGTCAATTGTGAAAAAGCTTCGGTGAAAGGACAAATTACGAGGTGATCAACACCGGCTTCGGCCAGCAAAGCAGTTTTTTCATCGATTGTGTTTAAGAGCCAAACCTGTTTAGATGCTTCCCCAACCACCCTCCGGGGGTGCGGATGAAAAGTGATAACGACAGTTTCTCCTCCGATGGCTGCCGCTTCCTCTTTCAGCTGCGCGATGATTTTTCTGTGGCCCGCATGAACTCCATCAAAAGTGCCGATGGTAATTACTCCATTCCTGAAAGCCGGCAGGTTACCGGTTTCTTTATAAACCTGCATATATCAACTGGGTCCTTTAAATTATCTGCAAAAGTAACCGGATTTCCCTGATTAGTGCAAGGTGAATGGATTATTGCTAAATGATGGTACTTTTGCGCGAATTCAAAAACATACAATGAGTCTTTACAGCCAGCGGGGTGTTTCGGCCCAGAAAGAAGAGGTACATAAAGCAACGGAAAAATTGGATAAGGGTTTGTTCCCGACCGCCTTCTGTAAGATATATCCGGATTTCTTAAACGGCGACGACAAGTGGGTAAACCTGATGCACGCCGATGGAGCCGGTACAAAAAGTATTCTTGCCTATCTCTATTGGAAGGAAACCGGCGATATCAGTGTCTGGAAGGGTATTGCGCAGGATGCCATTGTGATGAATCTCGACGACCTTCTCTGTGTAGGGATCCATGACCAGTTTCTTTTTTCTTCAACCATCGATCGCAACAAAAGTACTATCCCTGTGGAGGTGCTGGAAGCAGTGATCAACGGCTCACAGGAATTTTTTGATGAGCTGAAGCAGTTCGGTGTGAACATCAGTTTTTTAGGAGGTGAAACGGCTGACGTTGGAGATCTTGTCAGGACAATCGCAGTCAACGGTACCATGATGGCGCGCTGGCCAAAAGATAAACTGGTGACCAACGAAAAAATCGGCCCGGGCGACGTGATCGTGGGTTTTTCCAGTTCCGGGAAAGCCAGTTACGAAAAAGAGTACAACAGCGGATTAGGCAGCAACGGTCTTACCAGTGCGCGTCACGACGTGCTGAACAAGTACTACGCGGATCAATACCCTGAAACCTTTGAACCATCTCTTTCAACTGATGTTATATATATAGGTCCGCACAGGATGACTGACCCGGTTCCGGGTGGGCCTGCAGAGATCGGGAACCTGAACATTGGGCAATTATTGCTTTCGCCGACCCGTACTTATGCCCCGCTTCTGAAAAAACTGCTTTTGGAGCAATTTGAAGACATTCATGGCATTATTCATTGCAGCGGCGGAGGACAGACCAAATGTTTAAAGTACCTGCCCCGTCCGATGCGTCTGGTTAAAGATGCCTTGTTTGAACCACCGATAATCTTCGAAATCATACGAAAAGCTTCCGGTTCAGACTACAGAGAGATGTTCCAGGTTTTCAATATGGGACACCGTCTCGAGATCTTCACAAACGAGTCTGCGGCTGCAGGAATGATTGAGCGGGCGGCGACGCTTGGCATTGAGGCGAAGATTGTGGGTCGGGTTGAAAATGCCGCACAAAAAGAGCTGATCCTACAATATGCGGGCGAGGAGATCGTCTACAATGGATAGGTGCATAACGTGGTGAAAACATTTTTTCAGGACTTGTCTCTTCATGGCTGCAGTCGAAAAAAGCGCGATGTAAACTGCGTCCGGCCTTGATTATTATGCTGCTATATGATTGAAACTTATGCAGAAAATGTAGGTATTTACCCCAACATTGGATAGTTTTTTCTGCAAACACTATGATTTTTGAAACACCGATATTACATTTGTTTCGGTTCAGAGCGGAAAAAAGATTTAACTTACCCTTTTTACAACGTCCACCGAACTTATTGTGTCTAAAAATTGTTGATCCCGTACCCCCTAAATCCGGATTAGTCAATTTATTTATTTAAGATATGAGACAGCTCAAGATAGCTACACAGATTACCAATCGTGATTCGCAGGCAGTAGAAAAATACCTCCAGGAGATCTCAAAGATCCCGATGATTACTCCGGAAGAGGAAACCGTTCTCGCGCAGCGTATCAAAATGGGGGACCAAAAAGCGTTGGACAAACTGGTTCAGGCCAACCTCCGTTTCGTGGTTTCCGTTGCAAAACAATACCAACACCAGGGTTTATCACTCAGTGATCTTATAAATGAAGGAAATCTTGGTCTGATCAAAGCGGCACAACGTTTCGATGAAACCAAAGGTTTTAAATTTATCTCTTACGCAGTTTGGTGGATCCGTCAGTCTATCCTTCAGGCTTTAGCCGAACAAGGCAGACTGGTTCGTCTTCCCCAAAACAAAATCGGTACCTATAATAAGGCAAACAAAGCATACATGGCTTTTGAACAGGAGCATGAGCGTGAGCCCAGTACCGAAGAGCTCGCAGAGTTGCTCGAGATGAGTGAAACTGAAATAAACAACATTTTCCAGAGCAATACACGTCACACCTCGCTCGATGCACCAGTGCACGAAGCAGAAGATGTGGCCATGGGTGACCTGCTTGAAGGCGGTGATGATACTGATGATGACGTGATGAAGGATTCTCTCCGGAATGAAATCCGTCGTGTATTAAAATCACTCAGCCCGCGTGAAGCTGAGATCGTAAATGCTTATTTCGGTCTTGACGGTGAAAATGGCGTTACGATAGAACAGATCGGCCAGAAATACGATCTTACAAAAGAACGCATACGCCAGATCAAGGAAAGAGCTATCAAACGTTTACAGAAAGCGCGCTACAGCAATGCATTGAAAGCATATTTAGGTTAGTATAGTATTACATTTCAAGGATAACCCTGGTCTTTTGGCCGGGGTTTTTTCGTGATTCGTTAATATTGCACGTCTCAAAAGACGCCACGGCGTAATTTGCATAACTTTGCCAAATTTTACTACAGTATGAAGACTACAGAAACTGAAAAAGTACAATGCCTCATCATAGGATCCGGACCCGCAGGTTATACGGCAGCTATTTATGCCGCAAGAGCAAACATGAAACCCGTGTTATACCAGGGAATCCAGCCCGGTGGCCAGTTAACGATCACAACTGAAGTTGAGAATTATCCTGGTTATAAAGATGGCGTTCAAGGTCCCGAGATGATGATCGATTTTGAAAAACAAGCCCAGAGAATGGGTGCTGATATACGTTTTGGCCTGGCTACAAAGGTTGATTTTTCTGCCCTTCCTTATAAAATCTGGATCGATGAAGAAAAATTGATTGAAGCCGATTCGGTAATCATCGCCACCGGTGCAACAGCCAAATGGCTGGGCCTGGAAAGTGAACAGCGTCTTAATGGCTTTGGAGTAAGTGCCTGTGCGGTTTGTGACGGGTTCTTTTTCCGCGGTAAAGAAGTTGCTATCGTCGGCGCCGGAGATACCGCTGCAGAAGAAGCATTGTATCTTTCCAAACTCTGCAGTACGGTTCATATGATCGTGCGCCGCGACGAAATGCGCGCGTCTAAAATCATGCAGGATCGTGTATTAAACACTCCGAATATCAAAATATACTGGAACACCGAAACAGATAGTGTTCTTGGTGAAACCAAGGTGGAAAGCGTAAGACTGAAAAATGTGAAAACCGGTGAAATGCAGGATGTCCCTGTTTCAGGATTCTTTGTTGCCATCGGTCATCAGCCCAATTCGGACATTTTTAAAGGATGGCTGGAAATGGATGAAGCTGGTTACATCATCACAACTCCGGGTACATCAAAAACCAATATAGAAGGTGTTTTTGCAGCGGGTGATGTACAGGACAAGATCTATCGCCAGGCGGTAACCGCGGCAGGTAGTGGTTGTATGGCTGCACTTGACGCAGAACGTTATCTTTCTGCAAAGGGTCACGACGTCAGCGCCGATTCTTATTAATTCTATGGGCCGTGACTATGGTGAAGATCTGTATCGATAATATAATGCTGCATGGCTTTCATGGACTCTATAACGGTGAGCCGTTGACGGGTGGGCAGTTTGAAGTGAGTCTCCATGTCAGCTATGATGATACAGGTGTTGCATTTGAATTGCTGCAGGATGCTATCAGTTATGTAACCCTGTTTGAAATTGTAAAACTCAGGATGTCTCAGCCCACACCATTATTGGAAAAAGTTGCCAAAGATATCCTTGACGAAGTGCGTGAGCGCTTTCCTGTTGTTTCCGCCTCATGGATTTCTATACACAAACTACAACCACCGATTGAGCAATTTGAAGGAAGGGTAGGTATTGTTATGAGCCGAGACTACTAATTCACCGGAATACTGGTTAAATTACAGCCTGATGATCAAACCGTCTTTTGATATATTGCCCGAAAATGTTCAGCCGGCCGAATGGGAGCAAAGCACACTTGTTCTCGAAGTTTCCGACCGATTCCTTGGCTGTGTGTGGTATAGCCAGCTTAAGCAGAAAGTTTTGGCTCTCCGTCATTATCATCTGGCGGATCTGCAGGAGAAAACTTCCTTTGACCTGATGGAGGAAATTCTGGATGAGGATCCTCGTTTAAATTCGCCGGTGGCAAGGGTGGTGATGGTTTATAATTATGCGGAATGCAGCCTGGTGCCGGAAACATATTTTGACGCAACAATGAACAGATCATTGCTAGAACTGGTTTATGGTGACGCGGAGAAGGGCCTGGTATTGAGTGAAAAAATAGATCTTATGCCGGTGTATAATGTTTACAGGATACCACCTGAAATCCACCAGCTGTTCCAACAGAAATTTTCGGCTTCCACATACTGGCACTATTATACGCTTCAGCTATCTTTTTTTGATGTAGAAAAAGAATCACCTGCCGACATGGTCAGGATGCGCATCGTATTTTACGCAGATAAGTTCATTGTCGGTGCGTTTCGCGATGGCGAATTGCTCATCTTCCAGAGTTTCTTTTATCAAACACCTGAAGATGTAAGTTATTACCTGCTAACGATCCTGGACGCTCATGATGCAAAACCTGAAGACGTGATTGTGAAGATTTCGGGACTCATTGATGAAGATTCTATTCTTTACACAGAGCTGATGAAATATTTTGCACATCTTGTTTGGGATGGTTTGCCTGAAACCATCGATCCGGAGGGTATCCTGAAAGCGTATCCAAGACATTATTTTTCACCATTAGTAAGGATGGCGCTATGCGTATAATAGGTGGCGATAAGGGTGGGCGAAGATTTAATCCGCCTTCCAAGATGCCTCATACGCGTCCCACAACAGATGTGGCGAAAGAGGGTCTTTTTAATGTTATCGAAAACAATATCGATATCACATCCTTACGTGTACTGGATATTTTTGGCGGTACGGGAAGTATAAGTTATGAACTCGCATCACGTGGTGCGGCTGATATCACTACCGTTGAAAAAGATCCGGCTATGTACGAGTTCATAAAGAAAACAGCCATTGAGCTGGGTTTCCCGCAGATCAGGGTGATTAAAATGGAAGTATTTAAATTTCTGGAATCCTGCACTGAGCAATTTGATTTTATTTTCGCCGGGCCCCCATATGCGCTTACAACAATTGACGAATTGCCGATTGTAATATTCCGGAAAAATCTCTTGCGTCCGAAAGGATGGTTTATCCTGGAACACACGCCCCGTAACAATTATGAGAAGTTTGATCACTATGTTACATCCAGGAGTTACGGCACTACCATCTTCAGTATTTTTGTGAACCGGGTACCCTGATTACCTGGGCCCGTTAAGCTACTATTTTATGGAAACGATATTCATTACCGGTATTGGTACCGGAATAGGAAAAACGCTCATTTCTGCAATTGTGGCAGAGGCCCTGGATGCTGATTACTGGAAGCCGATACAGGCCGGAACAGAAGGCAATACAGATTCACAATCCGTAAAAAACTGGCTCACTAACGGCAACAAACGTGTGCACCAGGAATTGTATCTTCTTGCACAACCAGCCTCACCGCATATTGCCGCAAGGTCACAAAACCTTCAGATTTCCATTCAAAAAATTTGTGAAGCCGTTCCGCGAAATAACCGTAACTTAATAATCGAGGGTGCCGGCGGTTTAATGGTTCCTTTGAATGACAATGAGTTCGTGGCCGATCTCATCACGGCTTTAAAGTGCAGGGTCATCATGGTGAGCCGGAATTACCTTGGCAGCATCAATCATTCCATACTTACGGCTACTGTTGCGCGGCAGAAAAAGTTCGACGTGCTCGGATGGATGTTTAACGATCAGTATTTGGATTACGAAAACGAAATTGTCAAATGGAGCCAATATCAAAAATTGGGGTCCGTTCCGTTTAGTGCCAGCCTGACTGCTGCTTTTGTAGCAGAACAGGCAAATAACCTGAAAGAACAACTGACAACAACGATATGCTAAAGGCTGCCATACGCGCTGATTATCATCAGATGCGCCTGAATCTTTCTGAAACGCAGTATCATCAGCTTTCTGATGATATCGTGCAAAGATTCGCCGACATGTCATTTGCTATCCCTGATGTATTCCTGTCTTATTATCCCCTGGTAAATCGCAGGGAGTTCAATGTGGCGCAATGCGATAAAATAGTGTTTGAAAAAAATCCCCTCGCAAAAATTGCCTGGCCCAAAACGAATGCAACAGGTAACAATATGGAAGCACATGTATTGGAAGAACACGGCCTGTTTGCAAAAAACCGCTACAACATTCTTGAACCTATTGGTGATCATAGTATTCCACCCGAATCGATAGACCTGGTTTTTGTACCATTGCTTGCATTTGATAAAAAAGGATATCGTGTTGGTTACGGAAAAGGTTATTACGACCGATATCTCACAAGATGCCGCGATACGATAATAAAAATCGGGTTCAGCTTTTTTGAACCTCTTGATGAGATCGGCGACATCAACGAATTTGATGTACCTTTAGACTATTGCGTTACACCGACCACCCTCTATGAATTTTGATACTCCCTTCTTAAAAATAATTCGATCTCTTCTTATCCCTTTTTCGCTGCTTTATGGTTTAATAATCCGGTGCCGTAACTGGTGTTATGATAAAAGGATTTTCGAATCACAAGAATTTCAGATTCCTGTGATTTGTGTTGGAAACCTGTCTGTTGGCGGAACCGGCAAAACTCCGATGGTCGAGTTCCTTGTGCGTGCATTTGCGAGGGATTATAAGCTGGCCATTGTAAGCCGTGGATATAAGCGAAAAACCCGTGGATTTCTGATCGCCGACGGGGTCTCTACAGCAACAGAACTTGGCGATGAGCCCATGCAGTTTCATCAAAAATTTGCCAACATTACGGTAGTAGTGGGTGAAAAACGCGCCATGGCAATTAACAGCCTTTTATCGCAACGGCCGGAGACTGAACTGGTGCTCCTGGACGATGCATTTCAGCATCGTGCGGTTCGCGCAGGTTTGAATATCCTGCTGACCGACTATCAACACCTATATACAAACGATTTGTTGCTGCCGTCAGGTAACCTGCGTGATGAAAAAAGAAGCGCACGGAGAGCCGATATCATCGTTGTGACGAAATGCCCCGGGCATTTCAGTGAAAAGCAACGGCGCGATGTTTATGATCAGATCAAACCAACCAACAACCAGCCGGTTTTTTTTACTGGTATCCAATATGGTACATCCTATCACCTGGTAAAGAATTCGCCATTGATTCACGATCCGCTTGCTGCCGTGCTGCTGGTAACTGGTATTGCGAATCCGGCCCGTTTAAGGGCAGAATTAACTGCCAGGCACAAAGAGTACCACGAATTGGTGTTCCCTGATCACCACGCATTCACCAACTCTGATATCCAAAACATAAAACATCGTTTCGCAGCCATTGCTGGTCCGAAATTTATACTAACAACTGAAAAAGATGCCACACGACTAAAGGCATATTCACAACAACTGGAAGATCTTCCGGTTTACGTGATCCCTATCGAAAGTAAGTTCCTGTTCGATGATGCAGAACGATTTACTGAGATAATCACTACATTCATTCAACGGTACAACCGCAAACAAAAATGATTAATGAGTAAGAAACAACATAAAAAGAAAAAACAACACGGACCTGATACACTTAAAGGAACACTTGATATTACAAGATCCGGTATGGGCTTCGTGATTGTTGCAGATAATAAGGAAGACATATTGGTTCGTCCTTCGGATTTTAATACTGCTTTGCATGGTGACACTGTACGCGTTCGTGTTAAAGGCGATTCATCCAGATCAGGTCGCAAACAGGGCGAGATAACGGAAGTGGTTAAACGAAAACAGACCGAATTTATGGGTCGCATTGAAATCAGCAACAACTTTGCTTTTTTTATTGTGAACTCTGATAAGCCAATGCCGGATATCTATGTTCCTATGAACAAATTGAACGGAGCCGTAAACGGTAACCAGGCGATCGTTCGTATTGTAGAGTGGGAGAAGAACAAGAAGCCGGTAGGGGAATTGATCCAGGTGATGAATGAGGAGGATGTGAATGACCAGGCGATGAAAGAGATCCTGATTGAAAACGGCTTCTCTCTTGTATTTCCCGACAGCGTAATAGAAGAAAGTGAACGCATAGGTGAGCATCTTCCCGCTGCAGAAATAAAACGCCGGAAAGATTTTCGTGATATACTAACCTTTACCATCGACCCGGTCGATGCAAAAGATTTTGATGACGCTATTTCTTTTCAAAAACTTCAGAATGGTAATTACCAGATAGGGGTGCATATTGCTGATGTAAGTTATTATGTTGAACCCGATACCGAGCTCGACCGGGAGGCTTATGATCGCGCAACTTCAGTGTATCTGCCTGATCGTGTATCGCCGATGTTACCCGAACGAATCTCAAATGAGCTTTGTTCACTGCGACCAAAGGAAGATAAATTCACCTTTGCAGCAGTTTTTGAAATCACTTCTTCAGGTAACATTCAATCGCAATGGCTGGGCCGGACAGTTATAAATTCGGATCATCGTTATACCTATGAAGAAGCACAGGAGATCATTGAAAAACGTGATGGGATCTATAAGGATGAAATTCTTCTTTTGAATGAACTCGCGCAGGGTTACCGGCAAAAACGTTTTAAAAAAGGCGCTATAAATTTCTCATCACAGGAGGTTCGGTTTAAACTGGACGAAAAAGGTAAACCTGTTGGAATTGTTGTAAAGGAAAGCAAGGAAGCGCATCAGTTGATTGAAGAATTTATGCTGCTGGCAAATCGTGCTGTCGCAGAAGTTGTGGGGAAGATAGAGGTTGATAATAAGCCGGTACCATTTCCTTACAGGGTACACGATACACCGGATGAGGTAAAACTTACTCCGTTCATAACTTTCGCAAAAAAGTACGGGCACAGTTTCGATACATCATCACCCGAAGGTATTTCAAAGTCGTTCAACCGGATGCTTGAAGTAGTAAAGGGTAAACCTGAACAACATGTACTCGAACAGCTGGGTATCCGTACCATGGCAAAGGCGATATATACCACTGAGAACATCGGACACTACGGGCTCGGATTTGAACATTATTGTCATTTCACATCACCTATACGCCGGTACCCCGATGTACTCGTGCACCGCATATTACAGGAGGTACTTGATAGAAAAATCCGTCCTGATAAAAAACTTGAACAAAAATGCAAACATTGTAGTGATAAGGAAAGATCGGCAATGGAAGCTGAACGCGCTGCCAACAAATACAAACAGGTTGAATATATGCAGAATTACCTGGGCGAAGAGTTTGAAGGAGTGATCAGTGGTGTGTCTTCATTTGGATTCTGGGTTGAAACCGTACAGCATAAATGTGAAGGACTTGTAAGTATAACAAGTTTGCAGGACTATGATGACTTTAGGGTTATCGAGGGCGAGTTTTGTCTTGCCGGTTTAAGAAGCGGCAGGAAATTCAGAATGGGTGATAAAATCACTATCAAAGTTGTTGCCGCTAATCTTACAAAACGCCAGCTTGATTTTGAATGGGTGATAGCGCAGGGAGCATCCGGTAAGTCACCCGCGGCAGTGGTTGAAGGAAGTGACACTGTAGATGAGTTTGATTTGTCAGTTTCTTCTACTCCTTTTGAAAGAAGAAAGGAGCACCGCGTTTCGAAAGAGGCGGAAACCTGGGAGCGGCCGGCTAAATCATCAAAGAAATCAACAGTTAAATCCGGCGCAAAAGACACATCGAAAAAAGCGGGGGCTGGCTCTAAAGCCAAAACCAAAAGTGATGGCGAGGTGAAGCCAAAGAAGAAAAGCAACAAAAACGTTAAACAAAACAGATCTAAAAAATAAGTTGCAGTAATTTGCATTCGTGTCGGATCACATCATACATATGCATTCATTCCAGGAGTTATCAAAAATCTTTGCTGAGAAATTTAATGTAAAACATTTTCCTGATTCACCTCCATCCCTGTATAAGCCAAACGAATATTTTCTGAGTATGGGCGGTAAACGAATCAGACCGGTTATGTGTCTTATGGGAAATGAATTGTTTGGAGAAATTATACCCGACGCCTATGATGTGGCCACCTCTATTGAGTTGTTTCACAATTTCTCGCTGGTGCATGACGACATCATGGATAATGCGCCGTTACGAAGGGGAATGCAAACCTTACACGAAAAATACAATGCATCAACCGCTTTGCTTGCGGGGGATGTTATGCTGGTAGTAGCGTACGACTATCTAAATAAAATTAATCCGCGATATATAACAGCGATACTTCGTCTGTTTAATCAAACAGCACGCGAAGTTTGCGAGGGTCAGCAGTTGGATATGGATTATGCGGCGCTCGATTCTATTGATCTTGCTTCTTACCTGCACATGATTACCCTGAAAACATCTGTGTTGATTGCCGGCGGCTTGCAGATGGGGGCAATTCTTGGTGGTGCCGGCGAAGCCAATCAAAGACACCTGTATGAGTTTGGTAAAAACCTGGGTATTGCTTTCCAGATCCAGGATGATTTCCTCGATGCGTTTGGTGACCCTGAAAAGTTTGGTAAACAGGTCGGTGGAGATATCCTTGCAAATAAAAAAACGTTTCTGCTGATACGTGCGCTGGAAAAGACCACCGGTGAAAAAAATAACCAGTTGCTGTCACTGATGCGTTCAAATGCACCCGAAAAAGTAGAAAAAGTGATAGAAGTTTTTCGGGAAGCAGGGGTCGACACCTGGGCCAACAGTTTAAAAAATCAATACCTCGAATCAGCATATCAGCACCTGGAAGACATAGCAGTTTTATCTTCCCGTAAACAACCTTTACGTGCCCTGGCAGAGTTCCTGATAAAACGCGATCATTAATCACCGGGCTTTTCACTACCTGTTTGAGAGGTTTTATTGGCGAAACAATGAGGCTATTGTACTATTTTGCAGCATCTATAAACCAAACAACCTGCGATGTCTACTTCTCTGTTCCGGAAAAAATCGATTGATAAAATTGTGAAGGAGGCCGCGGAAGGAACAGGAGATGAACATCGGCCCGGCTCTGGTCTGCGAAGAGTACTTACGGTCAGGGATCTTACTTTTATGGGGATCGCGGCAGTGGTAGGTGCCGGCGTTTTTTCAACTATTGGTTCTGCCGCTTTTAATGGTGGTCCCGGTATTTCACTACTTTTTGTAATTACAGCAATTACCTGTGGTTTCGCAGCCTTATGTTATGCAGAATTTGCCAGCAGGGTGCCAATTGCAGGCAGTGCATACACCTATGCCTATGTAACTTTTGGTGAGGTGATCGCATGGATCATTGGCTGGGCCCTCATCCTTGAATATGCCATTGGTAATATTGTGGTAGCAATATCCTGGAGCGGGTATTTCAATAACCTACTCGAAGGTGCCACGAGATATTTCCAGTCACATGGCTTTCCGAATTTTGATATTACGTTACCAGCCTGGTTAACTGTTGACCCGACTACTGCTGAATATGCCTATGGCTTATACCAGGATGCCGCATCCAAAGGCGAGACGCTCACCAAACCCCTGCTGTTTGCCAAAAATGCATGGGAACAGGCACCGGTGATTGGTGGAAGCAGGATTTTTGTAAATCTCCCGGCCTTCCTGATTATCTGTCTTATTACTGCTATCACCTATGTCGGCATCCGGGAGAGCAAAAAAAGCACGAATGCAATGGTGGTATTTAAGGTTGCCGTAATCATCTTTTTAATCGTACTCGGTGCTTTTTCAGTTGATCCTCATAATTGGAGTCCTTTTATGCCGAACGGTATGGAAGGAGTTTTAAAAGGAGTATCGTCCGTTTTTTATGCATATATCGGTTTTGACGCCATTTCAACCACTGCAGAGGAATGTAAAAACCCACAGCGCGATCTGCCACGCGGTATGATTTACTCGCTCCTGATCTGTACGGTGTTGTACATTTTTATTGCATTGGTATTAACGGGAATGGTGAACTTTACGGAATTGAATGTAACTGATCCGTTGGCTTATGTGTTTGAAAGAGTGGGCCAGGAATGGATAAGTTATGTGATTTCAATAAGTGCGGTGGTAGCCACCACCAGTGTATTGCTGGTGTTTCAGTTGGGTCAGCCACGCATCTGGATGAGCATGAGCCGCGACGGACTCCTGCCTAAAGCTTTCGCACGGGTACATAAAAAGTATCATACACCGTATTTTTCAACCATCGTAACAGGTATCATAGTTTCAATACCATGCTTATTTGTGCAGGCCAGCCTTATGTCTGACCTGACCAGCATCGGTACCCTGTTCGCATTTGTATTGGTGTCTGCAGGCGTGTTGATGTTGCCTAAGGTTGATACAACGGTTCGCCGTTCGTTCAGGCTGCCTTATATCAATGGCAAATTTATTGTGCCGCTGCTCTGTGCCATATTCCTGTATCTTTCGCGGCACAGAATAGGTGAGGCAGCCTCAAAACTGGGCGATGACAGTCTGCAGGAAATCCTGTTTCTTGTTTATGTGCTGCTTGCACTGCTGATGTCCGTATTGACTTTTCTAAAAAACTTCTCTCTTATACCGGTTATGGGTGTGCTTTCCTGTGCTTACCTGCTGATCGAGATCCCGGCTACATCATGGGTGTATTTCTTTGTATGGATGATAGTAGGGCTGCTGATTTATTTTATTTATGGATATCATAAAAGCAAGCTTTCGGACAAAAATTTGGTAGACACACCTTAAACAGGGACTCAGTAGGCGTTATCCATCTGAAAAGTAAACCGATCGATGCCGCCAAGGGGTGAGGGTTTTGGTCTTCCGTGGCGGTAAGGAAGTGTATTCAACCGTCGGGTTTTCGACTGTGTTACCATGTGACGGGAAGCAGTTGTATCTTTGCCCCCGGCTCTGGCCCTAAAAGTTATTACAGTGAAATTTCAGATAGGAGATAAGGTAGTGGTGCTTCATTCGAATGAAGAAGCGGAAGTAACGGAAATCATTAACGACAAGATGGTGATGGTCAATGTGCGTGGTGTAAGATTTCCGGCTTATGTTGATCAGCTCGACTTTCCGTATTTTAAAAGATTCTCCGAAAAAAAACTGTTTCCTGAGAAAAAGGAAACAAAGTTTATTGACCAGGTTCCCATTGAAAAAAAGAAAATTACGGAACGTGTTGTCGACGGGGTATGGCTCACCTTTATTCCGGTGATGAGCAGTGATGATTTTGGAGATGACGTGGTGGACGAGCTTAAGGTGCACCTCGTTAACCGCACTAATAACAATTATAAGTTTAGTTACGGTATCAGCTATTTTGGTAAACCCGATTTCGAGCTGAAAAACCTGATTCATGCATTCGAAGATTTCTACCTCCACGATGTGCCTTTTGACAACCTGAATGATAGTCCTTCATTTCATGCCGACTTTGAATTGATACCCGGCGATAAAAACAAAGCCGAACACTTCGAAGCATCATTGAAGCTGAAACCGAAACAGTTGTTTATGCGCATCGAGGAGCTTAAACAGAAAGGCGAGGCCACTTTCAGTTACCGCTTGTTTGAGGAATATCCTGGCAGACCGTATACTGAAAAAAGCAGTGGGCTGGATCTTTCAAGTTTGACAAAGTCGGGTTATAAGGTATATGATGCAGGCAAAGCGCGCCAACACCTGGAGCCCGCCAAATATGAAGTGGATTTGCACATCGAGAAGCTCAGCCCTGATGCGTCTGAGATGAGTAATTTTGAAAAACTCACCTTACAGCTTAACTTTTTTGAGAAGTACCTTGATCTTGCTATAGCGCATCATCAGCCGGATATGGTGGCCATTCATGGAGTGGGGTCAGGAAAGTTGCGCGACGAAATTCACGAAATCTTACGGCTGAAAAGAGAAGTTAAATCGTTCAACAACCGCTATCATCCAAAATATGGCTATGGCGCTACAGAAATAAGTTTTCAATATTGATTAAATAAATAACTACAGGCCGAGCTATCGCTCTCCAATTATTTGGGGGGAGGAAAGTCCGGACAGCGCAGAGCAGTGCACCGGTTAATTGCCGGGTTCCTTTAACAGGGAAACAGCCAGTGCCACAGAAAATAACCGCCAGCAATGGTAAGGGTGAAAATGTGAGGTAAAAGCTCACGATATTGCCTGGTAACAGGCAGTATGGGTAAACCTTGCACGCTGAAATGCCATGTATACCAGTCGTTGAGGGCTGCTCGTCCGATCCCTCCGGGGAAGGCTGGGTGGGTAGGCAGAAAGATCCTGTTAGTAATAACAGGGCAAGATAAATGATAGCTTAGAAACAAAATCCGGCTTATGAGCCTGTAGTTTTTTTATTCCGGACACGTGTTTTGCGGGGTCAGCTGCCCCAATACAAGGCGGCCAGTTCCATCATCCATCCAATTCCCAAATGAAGTATCAAACCCGGCATTATTGACCGTGTATGATAAGCTACCACACCAAGCAAAACACCGCCAAAAAACGAGCTGATACATTCTACTGCAGGTTTTCCAAAATGTATTGCACAATACAACGCAGCCATCGGTAAGATGGACGCCGTTCCGCAGTACCGCAAAAAAGCTAAAACAAGGAAACCTCGGAAATAAGCTTCCACAAAAAGAAAGTCGAATGCATAAGACAGTTCATATACAATTGCGCTTAGCCATGGCGATGAACTTTTCTCAAGCATAAAATTTACCCGCTGCAACCGTGGATACGCTTCAAGAAAACCGGGGGTTGAAGCGAAAAAAAAGATGAATGGTGAAGCCAGTAAAAGTAACCCGAAAAACGGCTTGTAATCTACTTTGCCGTTACCCAAACCTGATAAGTGATAGTCGTACCGACCGGCCTTCCGGACCATATACAGAAAGAAAAAAAGCACTACACATTTCAATGGTGGATTGGCTATAATGGCAACGTATTTCTGGTAAATTGCGCCGTCGAATGAAAGCAGGTACCCGGATGTAACCCGCCACGCAAACAGTACAGGGGCACTTAAAAACAACAAAAGAATAAACCGGTTCTTTAATAAGTTCACCTGGCCCCGGTGCCACAGCATTACAAACAGCGCTCCGCAGAACACAAATACATATAAAACGTAAGCTGCTATGAAACGGAGGGGAAACGTCGAGATCCTGAGGATGTTTTCTTCAAGCCTGAGATGGTAGTTCAACAAAACAAGAAAGGCGAGGGGAAGGGATATAATTGCCAGGCTTCGTTTGTCCAACTGCGTTATGAAGTCTGACACCGAAGTGATCAGCGTTTTCATTCCGCAGAAAGGAATTGTTCTTTCATACGATCGATAAGACTTGTTTCCAGCATCTTATGTGCGAGTTTTATCATGTTTCTGAATGCCTTTGCATGTGAGATGCCGTGACCGATTATCACTGGTTTTGAAACTCCCAGTACAGGAGTGCCGCCATAGTTTTCAAAATTGAAACGCTCCAGGAACTCATGTTGTATGCCTTTCTGCCTGGTGATATCATAAAATGACTCAGCCAGCTTGAGTACCACATTACCGGTAAATCCGTCGCAAACCATAACATCGGCTTTATCGAGCAATATATCCCGTCCTTCGATATTACCTATGAAATTGATTCGGTTGTTTGCTTTGAGCAATGGGAACGCGGCTTGGGCAAGGAGATTGCCTTTCCCTTCTTCTTCGCCAATATTGACCAGGCCCACCCGGGGATTTTGAGTACCAAGAATATAACGGGAGTATAATGAGCCGAGTAAAGCGAATTGATTCAGCTGTTCAGGTTTGCAATCGGCATTAAGACCTACGTCGAGCAGAATGCCTGCCTCGCCATTGTCTTTCGGCATCATCGTGGCTATGGTCGGCCGTAACACACCAGGTAATGATTTGATGCTGTAATGGGTACCAACAAGCATAGCGCCGGTGTTACCAGCGCTTATAAAGGAATCGATAGTTCCTGCTGCAAGAAGGCGGAAACCGGTAGCAATAGAAGATTGTTGCTTTTCTTTAAGCGCGCGGGTAGGATGTTCATGCATCCCGATCACGTCGGGTGCGTGTACCAGTTCTGCCTGCACACCCGGGGCATATTGCAAAAGAAGCGGCGAAACCTGCTTTTCGTCGCCAATCAGAAATAAGTTTGCCGGAGATGCGGTTTCAGATAAATATGGTTGAATACTTTTCACCGCTTCGAGTGGTGCAAAGTCTCCGCCCATCATATCTAGCCCGATGTTCATCTCCGGCAAGCTACTATTTTAAACTGTAAGACAGCCTAGTTAATAGGAGATTTCTCCGCTACAACTTTTCCTTTGTAGTACAATTTTCCTTCGCTAACGTGTGCACGGTGACGAACATGGATCTCGCCTGTGGTGCTGTCCTTGCTCAAAGTAACCTGCTCAGCCTTGTAGTGTGTTCTTCTCTTTGCTCCTCTTTGTTGAGAGTGGCGTCTTTTTGGATTAGGCATAATGCTTTATTTATGTCTATTATTATTAATCAGTTTACTCAAGACCCTTGAATTTCTCAAGACCCTTCCACAAAGTGTTTTCGGGTTTGTGATTTTCAGCATCCATTTTCTTCAGCATGGCCAGCACTTCCTTATTACAGTAAGGACCGCCCATTTCTTCCGGCAAACACATGCGTTGCATGGGAATGGCCAGGTTTACAAATTCGTATATCAGATCGCCTACGCGAAGATGACTTTCACTTCTTGAAATGTAGTGGACATCCGGGTCCTCTTCCTGGTCGTTCATCACCTCTGGATCGTCAACCATTTTGACAACGATATTAAACTCGTCCCAAAGATCCAGGGGGAGATCGTTTCCACAGCGGTCGCAGGTAACTTCTAATTTCCCGCCAACCTCAAACTTCAAAAGCATGAAACCCGTTTTTTTGTCAAGCGTCAGCTTAACATGGGCCACACAATTCCTGAACTCCTGCTCCTGGTATTCTGCAAAGAACTTATCGTTGATCTCGTATTCAAACTCATGAATACCCGGCTTCAGTCCCACAAATGCTATATCAAAATTCCGGCGGTTGCTCATGAGCTTCCTTTTAAAGAGTTTGCAAAGGTACGGAAATCCGGCTGAAAATAAAACGCGCTACACAAAATTATTCCATCTACCCCGTACCATTCAGCCAAAAATAATAAATCGGTTGTTACCAACCTTTTGTGAGCTTTCTCGCGCAAAAATATGTCTCCTGAAACCGGCTGCTTAATATATTTGCAGCATGATTAACCGATTTTTGTGTTTTCTGATCTTAATCGCTGCAGGTAGTACCCTGTATGCCCAGGCTCCTTCAGTGTCAGGAAAAATTACGAATGACGAGGCCGCCGGCGTTTCAAAAGCAATTATTTCCGTTTTAAATACAAATCTCCAGGTAGCTACCGACTCGGCCGGGGCCTTCCGGATCGTGGGACTTTCCGCAGGAAAATACCAGCTTCGCGTTGATGCTCCGGGTTATGCCGCTGTAACCCGCGAATTTTCCGTGAATGCCGGTGGCACAGCGACGGTTAATCTCTCACTTACCGAAGCGTCTGATAACCTCGACCAGGTGGTGGTGACGGCAGAAAAAAAAGAAGCCGCGCTCCAGGATGTGCCGGTAAGCATCAGCGCGATCTCTTCCCGCCAGGTGAACCAGTACAGGCTGTGGAACACGCGTGAGGTGACCGCCATAATTCCTAACTTATACAGCACCAATTCGGGTGATGAACGTAATGTAACCACTATCCGTGGCATCGGAACTACTTCTTATGATCCTGCTATTGCAACCTATATTGATGGGGTGAACCAGTTTGGGCTCGACACCTATATCGCCGGTTTGCTGGATATAGAAAGAATTGAAGTACTCCGCGGTCCGCAAGGAACATTGTATGGTCGTAACGCCATGGGCGGTGTGATAAATATCATCACCCGGCAACCAACAAATGTTGCCAGCGGTTTTGCTTCCGCCAATTTTGGCAACTATGGACTCATGCGCTACGAAGCCGGGTATAAAACACCTATAATAAAGGACAAATTATACATTGGGGTTGCCGGTATGTATTCACAACGTGATGGCTATTATCAAAACGAATTCAACGGAAAAAGCTTTGATGACCAGCGTAACCTGGCCGGAAACTATTACCTGAAATACATTGCCTCACCACGTTGGTCGGTTACCCTGAATGCAAAACATCAAAACAACCGCAATATGGGGGCGTTTCCAATGGCAGGCAGCGTTGACGAAGCCCTGGAGAATCCTTACAAGTTAAACCAGGATGGTGTGGCAGAGATGAAAGACAATACCTTCAACACCTCCCTATCGATCGTGCATGATGGACCGCGATTCAATTTCAGCAGCCAGACCGCATACCAGTCAAATCGTCGGATTTACGACGCGCCACTCGATGGTGACTTTTCACCTTATGATGCCTTCAGCATTATAAACAATTATGGTGGCAAATGGAACCGGGTTAAGGTGTTTACCCAGGAATTCAAATTCACTTCCCCCGCATCTGTTACTTCACCATTGAAATGGACCGCGGGAACCTATTTCTATCACCAGGATAACCCGACCAAACAGGGCACAAGGATCGGGAAAGACACAGCATTTCTTGGCGTTCCCGATGCCGAGTTTTCTACCATCAATACTTCGGTTGGAAAAAACACTGGCTTTGCCTTGTACGGTCAGGCCACATATGCAATTACCCGCAAGCTGGATGTAATTGCCGGTGCCCGGTTCGATACAGAGAAAAAAGAATTGAGCGTGCTGGGAGAATATCAGAAAGATCCGAATCCTGACCCGATATTTCAAACCCGGCCAGATACGAGCGCCAGTGCAACCTTCACTGCTTTTTCACCAAAGCTTGGACTTGCTTATCGCGCCAGTAATAACACAAGCCTGTTCCTGACTTATAGCCGCGGTTTCCGTACCGGTGGACTGACACCACTGGCCCAGGGCGGTGATCCATCTCAACCACCTTTGTATCCGTTTGATCCCGAGTACAGCGACAATATCGAATTTGGATTTAAAAACACTTTCCTTGGTAACAGGCTAAGATTAAACCTGGCTTTTTTTACCAGCCGTGTAACCGATGCCCAGGTGCCAACGCTTATTTTGCCGGATGCGGTGACCATTACCCGGAACGTAGGGAAACTTACCAGCAAAGGCGCAGAGCTGGAGCTTGCAGCGAGTGTTGTAAAAGGTCTTGAAATCAATTACAGTCTGGGCCTGACCGAGGCCGTTTATAAAGATCTTAAGATTGCGAGCGACGGGGGCGAAGTGGATCTGAGTGGTAACAGGCAGATATTTACTCCAACATCAACATCATTTCTTGCAGCACAATACAGCGTGCCGGTAAAAATCCAATATCCTTTTAGCATTGTAGTAAGAGGAGAGTGGTCAAGAATCGGTAAACAATACTTTGATCTGGCAAACAATATTTCCCAGGCATCATACAACCTGGTTAATGCGCGTGCAGGGTTTACTTCCCGGAATTTTGAACTGATGTTCTGGTGGAGAAATATCGGCGGTAAAAAGTATATCGCCTATGCTTATGATTTTGGCGCCGCGCACCTGGGCAACCCTGAAACACTGGGAGTTACCATAAGCACACGTTTTTAGCATCCCTCTAACTGATTTATAATGCCGCATCGAACGCAACATACTGACTACGACGCGGTGATTATAGGATCTGGTCCAAACGGTTTATCTGCTGCAATTGCACTGCAACGCGAAGGGCTGCGCACGCTGATTCTCGAGGCAAAGGACACCCCTGGCGGTGGAATGCGAACCAGGGAACTGACCCTTCCTGGTTTCCTGCATGATGTTTGCTCTGCGGTGCATCCGCTCGCAGCCGGGTCCCCATTTTTTGAGCAGTTAGCATTGAATAAATTCGGCCTTGAGTACCTGCAACCTGAAATCAATGCTGCCCACCCGCTTGATGGAAAAAAAGGCGCTGTGGTGTTTACTGATATCAGGTATACATCGGCGTTATTAGGTACAGATGCCAAACATTATACTCAACTGTTTTCAACGCTGAAGGCTGACTGGCCATCAATGCGTCATCAACTGCTGGGGCCATTGCAATTGCGCGGAGACCTTATGAAGCTTGCCAGTTTTGGCTGGAAAGGCTTAAGATCGGCCACGAGCTTTGCACAATGTTTTGATACCACCCAGGCCAGGGCATTGTTTGCCGGTATGGCCGCTCATTCAATACAACCGTTAACAAAAGCAGGAACGGCTGCTTATGGGCTGGTGTTACTTATGGCTGCGCACGCTTCAGGCTGGCCCGTTGCAAAGGGCGGGTCGAAAAGCATAGCTGAGGCACTTACCGCCTGTTATCTTTCATTGGGTGGAGAAGTTCGTACCGGCTTTGAGGTAAGCTCCTTATCGCAGTTGCCATCTTCACGGGCCGTGTTTTTTGATACATCACCGAACCAGTTACTTACCATTGCCGGGCACAGATTGTCGCGGTTCTACAAGTGGCAACTGAATCGCTTTCGGTACGGGGCCGGGGTGTTCAAGATTGATTGGGCCCTTGATGCACCTGTTCCATTTAAAGACGAAGGCGCGCGGCTGGCGGGAACCGTGCATTTAGGAAACACTGAAGCAGAGATAGTGGCTTCGGAACAAATGATCAGCGAAGGCCATCATCCCAATGCACCTTTCGTGCTGCTGGCGCAACCAACTGTTACTGATCCATCACGCGCACCCGCCGGTAAACATATAGCCTGGGCGTATTGCCACGTACCAAATGGTTCAACAAAAGATATGACCAGCGAGATAGAAAACCAGGTTGAACGTTTCGCGCCGGGTTTCCGTGATCGCATTCTTGCAAGACATACATTTAATAATATGGAATTGCAGGAGTATAATGCAAACTATGTAGGAGGAGATATCAACGGAGGTGCGGGTATCTTGTCGCAATTGTTTACAAGACCTGCACTAAGATGGTCACCATACAGGACTTCGGCGAAAGGACTTTATATTTGTTCTGCTTCAACGCCACCGGGAGGTGGTGTACATGGGATGTGTGGTTTTCATGCTGCACGCAGGGCAGCAAAAGATATTTTCAGGATCGATATTAAATTAAGTAAATGAGTAGTACGAACAAACGGTCATGGTTACACGAAGATTGGGCGGTTGTGGTTCTTGGTTTCCTTGTCATTGCACTTGCGGTTTATGGTATGAAACCAGCGGTACCCGCTTATAGCTGGAAAAGTGTTCCCGAATTGTCAACAAAGATTTTCTCCGGCTCAAATCTCGCTTTGTTTGGTGCCCAGTTAATTTTTGTATTTGCTATTGCCATCTTAGGGGCTTTCATCACCGGAAAATCGCTGAGGGCAATGTTGATAGTCTTCCCTGTTATCTATGTGCTGACGGCAATCGCCATGATCCTCGCAGGCAACAGCACCATAAAAATGCTGAACCTTGAAGCTGTTATATTCAGTCTTGCCATTGGATTATTTATAGGTAATGTCTTTAAACTACCTGAATGGTTTCGCAACGCATTGTCGGCAGAGTTCTTTGTTAAAATAGGTTTAGTCATTTTAGGTACAGGGGTCATATTTTCAGAGATTCTAAAGGCTGGTGGCTATGGTTTGTTACAATCATTGATAGTGGTTTTATCTGTCTGGTATTTTGCTTTCTGGCTTTGCCGGAAGCTGAAGATAGATGAAGAACTTACCATGATGATTTCAAGCGCGGTTTCAATCTGTGGCGTTTCGGCTGCTATTGCAACTGCTGGTGCCATTAAAGGCGACAACAAAAAACTTTCTTATGTTATCTCGCTGGTGCTTATTACAGCAATACCAATGATGGTGCTGATGCCGTATCTCGCGAACTGGATGGGTTTGTCTGAAGAGGTAACCGGGGCATGGTTGGGTGGAAGTATTGATACTACAGGCGCCGTTGTTGCCGCAGGATCACTGGTTGGTGAAACTGCACTTAAAATCAGTACGATCGTTAAATTCTCACAAAATGTATTACTGGGGATCGCTGCATTCGCTATCTCATTGTACTGGACATATACCAATCATGCAAATGCAGCATTACCTGAAGGAAAACCCACGCTTGGTGTGATCTGGGATCGCTTTCCAAAGTTTGTATTAGGTTTCGTTGCTGCATCCCTCATATTCTCCTTTTTGTTGAGTCCGACAACAGTATCGGAAGTAAAAGAAAGTCTTAAAACAGTACAGACTTTATGGTTTGTGCTTGCTTTCACAAGTATTGGCCTTGAAACGCGTTTTTCCGATCTCTTCAAACATGAGAACCGTAAACCGCTCTATGCGTTTTTAATTGCGCAGTTATTCAACATCATCATTACCCTTGTTGTTGCGATGATTTTGTTTAGCCAGGTTTGAGACATTTAATGACGTATACCTTCGGCAATTTTGAACACATGGAATATGTAGGGGAACACAGCTTCCATGCTTTCCTTTGTGCCTTTCAGTGAACCAGGCAAAGTTATTACGAGGGTATCGCCAGCGAATCCGGCAACACCACGCGATAACATGGCGAATGGTGTTTTTTGCTGCCCATGATTTCTCGCAGCTTCCATTATGCCCGGGATCTCCCTGTCTAACAGCGGCGCTATGGCATCGGGGGTATTGTCGCGTGGTGACAATCCTGTGCCACCGGTGAAGATCACCAATTTAAAATCCTTGTTTTGAAGCTGCGATAAACAGTTCTGTATTGATTCAAAATCATCCGGAATTACTTCATAATGTACAGTTGTCGTTCCGTAGGTTTTTAGTTTTTCCACGATCCATTTCCCACTCTGATCCTGTTGTGTACCAGCAGATACTGAGTCAGAACAAACTACCACCGCCGAAGGGATATTTGCTAAACCGGCAGTTTTGAAAGATGACTTTCCGCCTTCTTTGGATTGCAGGCGGATAGTGCCGATTTCAACCGCAGGATCTATTGGTTTCAGCATGTCGTACATCGTAAGGGCGGTAACCGCGGCGCCATGCATGGCTTCCACCTCAACACCGGTTTTGTAGATGGTATGAACCTCTACTTCAACAATAATTTTTAATCCTTCAATACGGTGCCTGATTGCCGCAAATTCTACGGGTAAGGGATGACAATCGGGGATTACATCGCTGGTTTTTTTAATGGCAAGTAAGCCCGCCGCCCTTGAAAATTCAAACAAATCACCTTTTGGAACTGCTCTTGCCTCTATCGTTGAAATAGTGGCCGGCAACGAAACATTAAGTTCTGCAACCGCGATCGCTTTTCTGAGAGAGTTTACCTTACCTGTGATGTCAACCATTGATCAGTTATTTTTCTTCCATTGATAAGCTTCATTGTCAAACACCTCACGACCCCATACCGGCAGCGATTTTTTTATTTGTTCGACTGTGTCTGAGCATGCTTCCACCGCCGCTTTCCGATGAGCAGATGAAGCAAATACAAACAGGCAGATTTGCCCTGTGTTCACCCAACCCAGGCTGTGGTATACATGAAGACAGATCAGATCATATTTTTTAAAAATATCCTCGCGGATCCCGGCCATTTTTTTGTTTGCCATTTCTTCGTAGCTGGTGTACTCAATAGCGGTAACCCGGGCACCATCTTTCTGGTCGGCGCGGACCTGGCCAAGGAAAATGCTGTGTCCGCCAATTCCATGTTTTGATTCATGTTTGGCAATGCTTTCGGCAATAAAGGCAGGATTAATGGCGCCGCGCACGAATATATCTCTCAACCTGTGGTCTGACATGTTATGAATTTTTGGTTGATCAACCCCCTGAAAATGGTGGCAACAATGCAATGGTACTTCCCGCTGCCAGGCTTGCTTCTTCTTCAATAATCTCTGTATTCACAGCCACTTTAAAAGGAACCGACCCCAGGCCCGGATAGCGGGCATAAAGCTGCTGCTTCAGCGCAGAAATGGTGGCCGGGGTTTCCATTTCAAGTGATCGTGCACCGGTAACATCAGAAAGCTGACCAAAAAATAACACTGTGATGCCCATATTCAGTTCGTATTGTTACAAATGTAAATGGTTTGACGGCTCAGACACGCTTTTGGTTATTAAACTGATAAGCTTTACTTATCGTGCTCAAAATTCAACCCGATCTTATATATTTGCAACATTGTAACAAATTATGCTCCGCGAAACAATTTTACACCAGGTTAAGGCACTAATCGTTTTTTTAGTGTTTGGCTTCAGTCTCCTCCCGAGGCAGGTGGTGCATAATTTTGTAACCAATCACCAGCACATTCAGTACGCTGCGGCAAATGGCGAGCATGTGCTTTCGCCGGACACCATCAATTGTAATGGTGATAATATATTCCTTCAGCAGACTTATACGCCGCAGGAAGTATTTACTATTTGTGAACCTGTTACGGTTTATGGCGATCAGGACGACTGTATACCCGTGAGGATCTTGCCATTGTTTGCCCATCCTTCTGCAACCCGTGGTCCGCCATCCCTGGCTTAATTACCTGTTTTGCTGATTGCCGGTGTAATACCGGTTCTTTTCCATTCATTTATTTTATTGGTGTGAGATATATCGTAATCATATTATTGATGATTGCAGTTGTGACCGGTGTCAGTGCACAAAACTGCAGCTTATCATTAAAAGGGCATGTAAAGGATGCCGACACAAAAGAGGATCTTTCAGGAGCAACGGTTACTTTGAGTTCCGCAAATCTTGAAGTTACAACCGATGAAAGAGGTGATTTTACTTTTGGTGAATTATGCCCGGGAACTTACCGTTTACATGTTACTCATGTTGGTTGTGAACCGATAACGCGTGAGATAGTGCTGACCAAAAATCTGCATCTTGATTTGTTGTTACCGCATCTGAAAAACAACCTCGCGGAAGTAATTGTTTCGGGGGCAAAAGGAATCCAAAACACTGGTTTCAAACAAGAGTTATCGGGAGCTGCACTTGAAGAAACCCGGGGTAACTCGCTGGCGGAGGCTTTGAGTCGCATCAATGGGGTTACTTTGTTGCAGACGGGTGCGACCATTTCAAAACCGGTAATACACGGATTGCACAGCAACCGCATTCTGACGATCAATAATGGGGTGCGCCAGGAGGGACAGCAATGGGGTAATGAACATGCACCGGAAATTGATCCGTTTATTGCGAACCGGTTAACGGTCATAAAAGGTGTGGACGAATTACGTTACGGATCTGATGCCATCGGCGGTGTTGTGATTGTTGAACCACGTGCTTTGAGGTATCTGCCCGGTTCTGCTGCTGAAATCAATACGGTGTATTTTACTAACAATGATCAATATGTGGTGTCGGCAGTGTTTGAAGAGCAATTAAAAAAGCAGCCGGCATTTAGTTACCGCGTGCAGGGAACTTTTAAACGTGGTGCGAATGTAAGAACGCCTCATTACCGGTTGAACAACACCGGCATCAGGGAAGAAAACTTCAGTGTAACTGGTGGATGGAAAAAAGAACATTATAACCTGGAACTTTTTTACAGCCAGTTTCATACCCGTGCCGGCATCTTCACCGGATCGCATATCGGTAATCTTTCGGACCTTGAAGCTGCTATTAAGAGTGAGCGACCATCACCTGTGTTTCTAAACAAAAAAGGATATGGCATCGACCGGCCTTACCAGGACGTAACGCACCGGCTGTTTAAATTCAAAGGCAATCTTACAAAAGGCTCAAACCGGCTTCAACTCACACTGGCGGCACAACACAATCAGCGGATGGAGTATGATATTGTGCGAAGTAGTACGAATAACTCCCCGCAGCTTGACCTGTCGATTCTTACGCTAACAGAAGATCTCTCGTGGGAACACCCGGAAACCGGCAATCTGAAGGGAACGGCAGGAGTGTCCTTTATGCAGCAGCAGAATTCCTA
This sequence comes from Bacteroidota bacterium, assembly GCA_023416995.1. Classification (GTDB taxonomy): domain Bacteria; phylum Bacteroidota; class Bacteroidia; order Chitinophagales; family Chitinophagaceae; genus DATHKG01. Next base: position 141,087 of record JAEZGI010000027.1, on the reverse strand, counting down.
TGAGGGTCGTTACATCATCCCTTATTACAACGCAGCCACTTACGGCGGCTACTGGATAGAAAAATGGAAAAAGAACCGGCTGTCTTTACAGGCAGGGTTACGATTTGATTATAAGACCATCACAACAAAACGTTTGCGGAACGGTGTGCTGACTACTTATGATTTCGATTATCCCACCTTCGGGGCATCGGTAAATGCGGCTTATGATGTGCTGCCGGGTATGCAGATCAATCTGAATTTCGGACACGCAACCCGGGCGCCACATGTGAACGAACTACTCAGTGACGGTATTCACCATGGAACAGCCACTTATGAACAAGGCGATATAAATCTTTCCCCGGAAAAGTCGTATAACCTCAGCCTTGGTTTCAACTACAGCAATCCGTCCAAAACGTTTCAATCAGAAGTGACGCTCTATAACAATTACATCGGTGATTTTATATATCAGCAACCAAAACCCGGTGAACCCGTATTGACTATTGCAGGAGCTTTTCCAAAGATCCAGTACCAGCAAACGAATGCATTGCTGCGCGGATTGGATGCTTCCGCTCAATACCAGGTTCTGAAACCGCTTACCATCGCTTCACGTGTTTCATTACTTCGGGCTTACAACCGCAATATTGATGACTGGTTAATACTGATGCCGGCAGATCGTATTGCTAACGAAGTTACATACAGCTTCGATGGTACAGACTTGTTTTCAGAACCTTATATAAGTGCTGAATTTGCAAATGTGTTTCGTCAGTCGCGTGTGCCCGGTGATGAAAATGGGAAGCAGGATTATAAGTCAGCCCCGGGGGGATACAATCTTTTTAATGTTAACGGATCTGTCACTGTGAACATCGGTAATCAACCCATTACAGTCGGTGTCGGGGTTCGTAATCTTTTCAATGTTGCTTATCGGGAGTACCTGAATAGTTTCAGGTACTATGCTGACGAAGCAGGAAGAAATATCCAGATCCGACTGAAACTCGCTATTTAAAAACATCTTATCATTTTAAAAAATTAAAGAACATGAAGATCAACAAATATGCATTTGCAATTGCTTTGTTTGCCCTTACTGTACTCAACGCCTGCAGCAAAGATGTACAGGAAGAGAACAATGATAACGAAGTAGTGACCACGCTTGAACTACACATTACTGAACGCTCAGGTAATAACCATTTCATCTACAGTTTTGATGATCCGGATGGTTTTGGGGCAGGTTCAACACCTCCGGTTGTAAGCGAGGTGAAATTGGCGGCCAATACTATTTATGATGTTGAAATCAAATTACTCAACAAAACAACAAATCCTGTGGAAGATGTTACAGGTGAAGTGGAAGATGAATCTGATGCACACCGTTTTTATATCCTGCCCGACGGCACTTCGAATATCTCAGTTTCGGGTTTAAATAGTGATCTGAATGGAGTGCCTTTGGGAACCAAAAGTGTATGGACCACGGGGGCAGCTGGTACCGGGAAATTAAGGGTTGTACTAAGGCATTATCCTGATGGAGGAAAAGCTACTGATGATCCGGTTGATAGCCCGAAATCAAGCACCGATGTTGACACTGAGTTTGCAACGGTGGTTGAGTAACCTGGTGTATAAATAGTTAAAGGCTGTGCATTGCTTTATAAACAAATGCACAGCCTTTCTTTTTGATAAATTATTTAACCCAATAGTCGACCACTGTTACTTTATCTATATGCGGTCCGGCAATTTTCGTGAACTCAACATGTTTGGGGTGAACCAGGTAATCATCCCGGTCTTTTTCACTGGCAAAGCTGGCGAGAAAACAATGTGTTAAACCCTGGTTCAGATTTTCGGGACTATTATTGGTGCCCCATTCAAATGCTTTTATCAGGGGAATAGATTTCGAAAGACCTGCAAATGCTTTTTCTACAGTAGCAATATCTTCAGGTGAAGATGAATCTTTGAATTTGAATAATACAACGTGTTTGAGCATCTTTTTTGATTTACTGTTTGATGACGCCTGTGCGTTCGCATCACTCGCTAAAAATGTTCCACTGGCAAACAGGAGACATAATATCAACGACAACTTTTTCATGATTTACTTTTTATAAATATAGTTGTTTACGGTTAGATGCCTTCCAAAATAAAGAATTGTTTACTCACCGCTTTTGTTGATCAATTGTTTGTACTGCTCTGGAGTATCGATGTCAATATGACCATTTGCTAAAGGTATCGACCATACTGCTTCCCCGGCTTGGTTAATGATTTGCCGGGCTCCGGCATCGCCTTTAAGTTTCTCCAGCTCCGGAAATAATTTTCGGTCAAACAAAGCCGGTACACCTATTGATCCATTGTAAGTTGATGCTATGATGGGTTTGTCAGTTGATAGATAACTATCAACCATGGAAGCGATATGCGAGGCCGTTACATAAGGTTGATCAGCCGCCAGGAATATCACTGCATCAAGATCCGGGAAATCGTTTGCAGCAGCCTGCAGCCCTGTTATAACCGATCCTGCCATTCCGTTTGTCCAGTGAGTATTTAGGATGATGCGGTAATCACCGGGCGCAATGTTTGCCTGGATAAGATCTGCATTGGCACCAAGTACCAGGTAAGTTGATTGCGGGAACAACTTTGATACCGGTATCAACACATTTTTAAGTAAGGTTGAATTGTTGTACGGCAGCAGTTGTTTGGGTGAACCCATCCTGCCCGAACTTCCGGCAGCCAATATTATAGCGGCAATCCGTTTCATATTGCTTTAATAAAGTTGCCTTCATGGATCGGACCATCTTTTTTCCGGAGGCTGGTGCCTGCTCGTCCGTTCATCATTGCGTTTATTTCAGCGCAGATTGACAAAGCGATCTCTTCTGCATTCTCTGCTCCGGTATCAAGACCGGTGGGTCCAAAGATCCGCTGTAGTTGCAGGTCATCCAGACTGACGCCTTCATCTTTCAGCTCACGCAGCATTCTGTCTGTTTTTTTTCGTGGACCAAGAATACCGATGTATGGGGTAGAAGTATTAACTAGTTTCTTCAACAGGGCATAATCATAATTGTAATTATGAGTCATCAAAAGGAAAACAGTTCTTTCGTCTATCCTTAACTGTGAGATGGCTTCTGCCGGTTTGGCCGTCAGTAAATTTGTTGCTTTAGGAAATCTCGCGCGGGTTGCATAGTTTCTTCTTCCATCGATAACAGTTGTGTCCCATCCCAGTGTATAGGAGATGGAGACCACTGGAGCCACATCATTTCCCCCACCGACAATCACCACTGAAAGTGCGGGCTGCACCATCGAAAATAAGGCCCGGTGATTTTCATAGCGCAGTGAGCTGATAAGAAGATGACCCGCTTTCATTGCGTCCAGGGCACCGCCATTCAGATCATTCAGCAGGAGATCATTAACAGGAAAAAATCGCTGTTGATTCTGCTGCAAAAGAAATTTTGTACCGGCTTCTTTTGATTTTCGGTTTTCTAAAGAAAAGATGGTTGCAAGTACCGCGTTTGCGCGATGATTCAACAAATGCCTGATGAGAGCAATCGGGTTATTATGTTCCTGTTCATTAATTGGTTCGATAAGAATTTGAATAATACCATTACAACCAAGACCAATACCAATGGTTGCATCATCTTCATCATTGGTATCATAGGTTACAAGCATGGGGGCATTGTTAGCGATCACAAGCAATGCCTTTCTGAGTGCATCACCTTCCAGACACCCTCCACTGATGGCACCTGTAAGCATGCCGTCTTCTGTCACGAGCATTCTCGCACCGGGCTGACGATAAGATGAACCTTCAATATGAACCACTGTAGCCAGTGCTGCACGTTTTCCTTCAGCCTGTGCAAGTTCAAATGAGTTTATGATGTCGCGCAATTCCTTCATACTGCTGTTGTTTAAGTACCCGGTTTATTTTCAGGCTATCGTTTTCATAAGATGATTGTTGTAGCCTGCAGTAATGAGTCGCTCGCAGGCATCCCATACATGTTGCGGGATCTCCTGGTATATCTGGAAACCGAGTGCAGGATACAGTTTTATTCTTTGCAGATCGCCCACCATGATATTGATCACTTTGTCTATTGGAATTTCTTGGGTAGGATAGGCGGTGAATGAAATCTGTGGTGATGTAACCATCAGTTTTTTCCCGGGCCAGTTTTTCAAAAAGGTGGCATAGCTTCTTCGTTCCATGTATGGTTTTTGAACGAGTATTATTTCATGGGGATCGAGATGATGTTGCTCAAGTAATTTTTTTGTGAACTGGATATTCTCTCCTGTGTTTGTTGATTTGTTTTCGCGGAGTATGGCACTCTCGGGGACGCCCATACGAATAGCCACTTCAGCAAAGAGATCTGCTTCAGAGGAGGTCCAGGTTTCTTTGGTGAAATTGCCCAGGCCTCCTGAAAAAAGCAGGAGAGGGGCAAAACCATCAAGGTATAGCTGTGCACCTCTTTCTGCAACACGCAAATCATGGCTGCCAAGTACAAGTATGCAATCAGCTTGTTTAATCTCGTGATCCATGTGATGGTAATCCCACAAAAGCTTTGCGTCAGCTAAAATTTTATCGTTCATTGGTTTAAAGAATTACGACTCCTGTTAATAGTGAAAACTAAGTTTCAACGTTCGCTATCCAGGTATTTATAAACATTCAGCCTGTATGATTCAAGATCGTCCAGTGTTGTAAAAGTATCAAACGCCTGCGGCTTGCCCGCTGCATCTTTACGTGCGAGGACTGCATTCGCTCCGCAGACCAATGCTGTTTTTGCGCGTTGAAAAATGCTGTCGAGCGACTGGGTATCATTTACCATCTGGAGTTGTTCTATGGCTCCCACATCTATCACATAATCTTTCATTATCGCAATTTAGCGGAAATAGGGATGCACCTCGTTTATACGCTGTTCAGACATAAATATTTCCCGCCAGGTTTATAATAATAAACCCTTAGGTGCGTTTTTGATATGAAAGATGAAAATAATGTGTTGATTGCCAGTGCGCATAAGAGCTACCATGTAGATCGAGTACTTATACGATTGCATCACAGTAATTCACATATTATTTTTGATTCGTATTAATCCCAATGCTTGAAAACCATCCAACCGTGGAACCAAAACCTTATTCTCTGCCCCTTCTTGTGAAGGCTCTCTTCTTTGTATTGTTATCGCTTTTAGCGCTTGTTATAAAGGGAACCGCGCAGGCTCCTAATAACGCATGTGGCAGTGCTGTTCAGTTGATTTCCGGACCAACCTGTAACCCCACTGCCGGAACCGTTGTCAATGCTAGTCTGGGTACGCCAACTCCAACTGCCTGTGGAGGTACCGTCAGGTATGATGTCTGGTATTACTTTACTGCGCAGTCAATAAATCCGATCATAAGGTTGGGATCCATTGGTGGTAACTTCAATACGCCGCGAGTTCAGGTATTGACCGGTAACTGTACCTCCATGACCCAGGTAACAAATGGTTGCAACACTGCCGCTGCATTAGAAACTACGGCATTAAATCTGACTATAGGCAGCACTTACTATATTCGGGTATATTCTACAGTAAACCCGATACCCACTAGTAACGGCAGTTTCACGATTTGTGTTATTGATCCTCCGCCACCAGTAAATGATGAACCTACAGGCGCTATAGTTCTTACTTCAAATGTTGGTTGTACCAATACTACAGCCAATATTGGGAACGCAACCTTCAGTCCGGGTGCGGCAGCAGATTGTAGTACCGGTGGTACACCCCGATATGATGTTTGGTACAGTTTCGTTGCACAACGTGTAAATCCAGCTATCCGCATCACGGGAGCAAATGCAGCTTTTGCCACGCCAAGAACGCAGATATTTTCCGGCACTCCAGGTAATTTGACTTCAATAGGTTGTGGAACTGCGACATATACTCCCACCACGCTAACCATTGGTGAAACATATTATATCCGTGTGTACTCTTCAACCGGTACCGGCTTGCCGAATACAACGACCGGAGCATTTAATATCTGTATTGAAGATCCTGCGAGGCCGGGTAATGACAATTGTGCTGGTGCTTCTCTCCTGACTCAAAACACTACTTGTTCCAACACAACTGGTAATCTAAGTGCTGCCTTACCAACAACGGGCGTACCAGGTACCTGTGGTTCGGGTGCGGGTCCGGATGTATGGTACCGTTTCACCGCTGCTACTGCTTACCCCGAGATTACTGTTTCCGGTGTAAGTGCAGCACTTATGGCTGCCGGTGTGAAGTTGCAGGTGTTTTCCGGCACATGCGGGGCGCTCGTCCCCATCCTTTGCAACTGGACATCAGGCAACCGTCTGGCAGCCGGACCCACAACCACGCCGTTTACAGTTGGTCAGACCTATTATGTGCGCGTGTACACCGACGAAACCACCATTACCGGAAATTTGGCCTTTAGTATCTGCGTGTCAAATGCCGCCACACCAGATCTTCATTTTGGCAAAACATACGCCAACATTACCAAAGGAAATGGCGGCGGTACCATCGAGCCGGGTGACATACTTGAAATTCGTGCGGTGCTCAACCTGCGCTCAGGAACCATGTTCTTCCCAACTTTTACTGACAATATACCAGCCAATACTACCTATGTTCCGGGAACATTAAGAATCCTCACCAACGAAGGAAAGATATTTCGTCAATGGACCGACGGGGTAGACAGCGATCCTGCACATATCGTAGGTTCTGCGGTAACTATCCGTCTCGGTAATGGCGCTAATGCTACCAGCGGAGGTGCCATTCGAACCAGCGACAGGCCCACCACGGGATCCCAGGGTATAATGATGATCTCATACCGGGTGCAGGTTAATGCGGTACCTTTTGGTACAGTTCTCCAGATGGGAGGCGGCGCAATCAATTACACCTCGGCTGCTACCGGCGCGGCCGTAATAGCCTATTCACAATTACCCGCCACTGTATACCCTAACTATGGCATTTGTACAAATACGATCGGAACCAATGGTATCCTTTCAGAATTTGGCGGGACCTTTGGCTCAGGCAATACAAAGGACCGTGCCGCATCTGCCAAGGTACCTGCCAATTATACCTATGCGCCGTTTGGTACGAACGCCCCGGGCGACTATTACTATGGCGTTTCAAACAATACCAGTGCAAATGCCGGCGCTAACTACTCAACCATATTCAATGATCCTGATGTTACCAAACGTGTGTTTAGCATCTGGGACATCATAGGTGACCATACAGGGGCAACCGACCCGCTGATGGGTAATGCTCCCGCGGATGTAGTTGGTGGCGCCTCAGGTGGTTATATGGTCGTTATCAACGCCGCGTATCGTGCTGACACGGCTTTCCAGGACACGGTGAGAAATCTATGCCCCAACACATCATATGAATATTCTGCCTGGTTCAGAAATATCTGTCGCAGATGCGGTATCGATTCTGCCGGTATCGGTTCCACAGGAACGCTTGGTTATATACCAACCGCCCCGGGTGACTCGTCGGGTGTACGGCCAAACTTAACGTTTAACATCAACGGTTCTGATTACTATAGTACCGGTGATATTTTATATACCGGGCAATGGGTCAAAAAAGGTTTTACTTATCGAACAGGGCCCAACGAAACGGAGATGATCATCAACATCCGGAACAATGCGCCAGGGGGAGGTGGTAATGACTGGGCCATCGATGATATCGGGGTGGCGACCTGTTCTCCGGCGCTTATCCTCAATCCCGCAACACCTACAGTTAATGTTTGTTATGGAGACGGACAGTCTGTATCTGCTGAAGTGTTAAGTTACTATGACAACTTCACGCATTATATCTGGGAACGTAGCGCAGACAGTGGTACAACCTGGACCCCTACCGGTCATGCCGGAACTGCTGCACCAACCTTTAATGGTTCAGAATATCAATACACTGCTGTTGGTCCATCATTTATCGGCGACTCTTCAACCCATAATAATCAATACCGTTTAAGAGTAGCAAGTTCTGCAGCTAACCTCGCAGATATCGATTGTTCATTCCGTGCCGTACGCACTATCATTGTACGTGTGAACAACTGTATGTGGGTTTTGAAAACAAAGCTAGGTGCAGTTAGTGGTACGATCCGGAACACATACGGTGTGATCGACTGGAACACCACGAATGAAGAACCAGGTGTTGAATATATAATTGAAAAGAGTACAGATGGATCCCATTATTCAGCAATAGGTACTGTGAAAGGCAAGGCACAGCCTGGCTTTGGTGAGAGATACCAGTTCACGGATCCGGTTCCGTTAACAACACCGGCATACTATCGGATACGCACAGTCGAACACGGCCAATCCGATTATAGCAAAGTGGTATTATTAAGTCCTTATGCTATAAAGTTTGATGTGAAAAATGTGCTGAACCCATTTGCAAACCAGGTGAGTTTTGACGTGACAGCGCCGGCAGAAGGACAGGTGCGCATATCGGTGATGGATAATTATGGCCGCGTGATCAGAACGCTGACCCAGGCCGTTTCTTCCGGTCTAACTACAATTCGCCTCAACGACCAGTCTGCACTCAGCAGCGGAATTTATGGGCTGAAGGTAGAATATGGCAATAGTACAATCATCAAACGTATTGTAAAGATGAATCATTAATAGATTCCTTAACATAGTTACAGGTGCATGGCTTTCTGTCATGCACCTTTTTTTTGGCGGCGAATCTGAACAATTAGTTTGCACATGTACTTTATGTAATGGTGGTTTTATCTAAATATTTGTGAATGATCGCCGTGGGCACAGGATTTGCGGTTCACCCAGTAAACTTATTGAGATGAACACAAATCAAATTGGTATTGAAGAAGGCAGGTCCAAAGAACTTGCACTCAAACTGAACCAGTTATTAAGCAATTTCCAGATTTTTTATATCAATGCCCGTGGTTTCCACTGGAACATAAAAGGCGACAAATTTTTTGAACTGCATGCCAAGTTTGAAGAGTTATATACTGATGCCCTTACTAAAATCGATGAGGTGGCAGAACGTATTCTTACCCTGGGTCACAAACCGATCCATTCCTTTACTGATTATTTAAAAGAAGCGACCATTCGTGAAATAACGAATGTATCGGATGGTAATAAGGCGATTGAAGCTGTGCTTGATGGATTCAAAACTTTACTTGGTGCAGAACGCGAATTACTAAGCTTGTCTGAAGAAGCGAACGATGAGGGAACCAATGCTTTGATGAGCGATTATATCCGCGAACAGGAGAAGTCGGTCTGGATGTATTCTGCTTACCTAAAATAATGTCGCTATGATAGATCTCAGCACCTGTAAAGTTCAGCGTACGCTTCTGTCTAAGCTGCCTGTTGAAGAACTATGGAATATTTTAACCAACCCGGTGTATACACGCAAATACATGTTTAGTACTGCGCTGACCTCCGACTGGGTAATAGGGAGTCCCATAAGCTGGGCCGGAATCTACCAGGGCCGTGAAGCAGGTGGGAAAGGAAAAATTATCAATGCGGAACCGGGGAAACAGTTGAAGTATTCGTCATTTAATATGCACGATGGCTTACTCGATATTGCTGAAAACTACCTGGTTATTACCTATGATATACTTCCCCGCGAGTCGGAAACCGCACTTAACATCACGATAGAAAACTTCAACGGTGATCCCGATCGTTGCCAGGTTATTGCGCGCGACTGGGATACCGTGGTATTACCGGAGCTAAGTAAACTTATCTAAGCTTTGAACGTTTGCCGGGTTGATGCCGTACTGCTCCAAGCAGGACCAGCGCAAAATCCTGTGGCCCCTGTGGCACATTAGCGGCAACAACTTCGACTTTATAAGAACCTGTATCCGGTTTACTGAGTAATATTACCTCAACGTTATTGTTAGAGTCGAATGTCTTTACGTTTTCAAGTCCTGCATTCCCGGTAATTTTTTTCCCGCCAGGTAAAGTCAACACCAGATTGAGATCGTTTACGAGCGCACTGCCTGGAAAATCCGTGTAAGCCAAAACCAAACGGAAAGGAATCGAATTATCGGTTACTTCAACATCATATGCTGCATTCTGACCTGTGGCAAGGGAAGCTTCGCTTTCAATAAACACTGCTACTGCAGGCGATGCGGGAGCCACAACGTTGTCTACATTTACTGCTCCAAAACCCTGGTTGAAATCGGCTGGTACCGTCGGCGCGCTGATGCCTGGTAACTTGTTTGTCCCGGCGATCAATGCAGCTTTCAGTAAGGCCGCTGTTGGACTTGTGATCCTTTGTTTCGTTCTGAGATACTCACGGATAAGCCCAACCGCACCCGCAGCAAGTGGTGTTGCCATACTTGTGCCGCCCATATGAAAATACTGCCGGCTTGGAGGAAAGGGTGCCCAGGCAGTATTGTTAATCGCAATCATTGAAGATCTTGTTGAAAGAATAAAAGTACCAGGAGCGACGACATCTGGTTTTACCCGGTTGTCGCGGGTGGGGCCCCGACTACTGAAAGCAACCACCTGCGATGGTTGATCTGCCATAGGATCATTGTTATAAGGTGGTGCCGGGTAATCCTGCGGCCACCAGGTACCATAACGTTCATTGTTGAAATTTGGCCGCTGGTTTTCGCTGGCACCTACCGTGATACAGTTTTTTGCGGTACCCGGTGAAGTAACGCTCATCAGGTTAATTACACCATCGCCGTCACTATCTGATCCGTCATTACCTGCGGCAACCAGCACGCAGAAATCTTTTTTGTTCCAGACAAACTGGTCCAGCTGCCTGCTCTGCTCATCATATTCACCCGGGTTTCCTCCGCCCCATGAATTGGAATGTATTCTTGCACCTTTTTGATAAGCGTATGTAAAAAGTGTCTCAAGATTTGTTGGTATACCGGCAAGCAGGTATCGGCCATATTGAGAAATATACGAAGGATCTTTCCATTTTAATTCCTGTTCAACGGCCTGGAACACAAGACCGGCATTATGCGCCAATCCCCTGATGGGCCCGCTTATCCCGGGAAGACCAATTGAGTTAGTGCCGTCGCCCAGTACAGAACCCGCAACATGGGTTCCATGACCACTGTCAAGGTCTGCACCGCCATCATCGCCACCGGGATTGGTGATATAATCGTTGAATTCAGGTGTAATCGGATAGCTTTTGATGGCCACAATACGTCCGGCAAAATCGGTATTAATGTTTTCCGGATTACCTGTATCAATACCGGTATCACAAACAGCTATGATCTCGCCGTTTCCGCTAAGACCAAGACCCGCGGACGCAGAAGTACCAAGACTCATCACTGTACCCATCAGGCCTGCAGCCACATCATTACTGGGGCGATTAACAGCACGTTCCCTGATCTTCCTTATACCATGAATTGTAGACAATTCACGCACCTGTGCTTTTTGTCGTGCATTGCTTTCTTTTGATTCAACGATAATCAGTTTGGCTTTCGGCTCCTGTATAATGATCCGGAAACCGGCTTTACGTATGGCAGGTAATGATTTTTTGATATCGGCACTATCAAAATATTCAATGGTATATACACCTTCAAGTATCCTCGTACGTGGTAACGACTGAGTGCGCTCAGTGACGGCAGCTTGCCTGATCTTTCCCTGCAGTTTTGATTCGATCCTTGCTTCAAAAGGCAGGTGACCGGTCCATTTTACATATGGCAAACCAGCAACGCTGATCATCGTTTTCTGGTTGGCGCGAACCACATAGGTGAAGTCTGCATAATGTGCGCGCAGCGCTGCACCTGCTTTTGCAACTCCTTTTAACCATTGTGGTTTGATAGGTCCTATGAACTGCACAAGGTAATGATGATAACCGGTGCCCAGATCCTTTTCGTTTTTTGTATAAGCCGGATGAGCGCGCACGCTTCCCTCCGATGTTAGCCTCGGACGCGAGGTATCAATATTATTTAAACCTATATCAATTTTGTATTGCGAAGTGATATCCTCTGCCAGGTAATTATTTTGCAGGTCGCCTGACTGAGCATCGGGAACATCAGCCAGTAAGAAACTATCATAACGTTCTATAACGTTGTACAGGTTTCCGAACGCTTTCTGTTCATCGCCCGAAACAAATACTTTAAGTATGGCCATAGGATGAAGTTTTAAAGAAGACCGATTAACAATGCATCTTAATAAATGTACGGCTAACCAAAGAATTAACCCGCAGGATCTGATATAACCGAACTAATACCCGGTAAAATTTTTAACATATAAAACATGCTCCAATCAAAGATAATGCTAATTTATTTAGTATTTTAGCTAAATTTTTCAGGACTATGATGGAAAGAACCTTGGAGAAGCTGAACATCCTGGCTGATGCAGCGAAATATGATGTTTCCTGCTCATCGAGCGGTAGTAAAAGAAAAAATGAGAACAAGGGTTTAGGTGATGCGAAGGGCATGGGCATTTGTCATGCATATACGGAAGATGGTCGTTGTGTTTCACTTCTTAAAATTTTGTTGACCAATGTATGCATCTATGATTGCGCATATTGTGTGAGCCGTAAAAGTAACGACATCAAACGGGCGGCGTTTACAGTAGAGGAGGTAGTTGATCTTACAATTAACTTTTATCGACGGAATTATATCGAAGGTCTGTTTTTAAGCAGTGGCATATTTACCAATCCGGATTATACTATGGAACGTTTGGTTCGTATTGCCAAAAAGCTTCGGACTGAGCATAAATTCAATGGTTATATTCATCTTAAGACAATACCGGGTGCAAGTCCTGAATTATTAACTGAAGCGGGATTGTATGCAGACAGGCTAAGCATTAATGTTGAGATGCCTACTGTTGAAAGTTTGAAGCTTATGGCACCGGACAAGGATCGTAATGAAATGATCCGTCCGATGGAATTTCTTAAAGACGCGATCATTGAAAACCGCGATGCAAAAAAAACCTTGAATAAGGCGCCTTTATTTGCACCAGCCGGACAAAGTACTCAAATGGTAATAGGTGCCACACCGGAAACAGACTGGCAGATATTAATGATGTCGAAATACTTCTACCAGAAAATGCAACTGAAACGTGTGTATTATTCAGGGTATGTGCCGATCAGTAATGATAACAGGTTGCCGGCAATCGGTACGCCGGTACCTATGATGCGCGAAAACCGCTTGTACCAGGCCGACTGGCTGATGCGTTTTTACGATTTTGGAGTGGAGGAGATCGTTTCACCGGAAATGCCACTGCTTGATGCTGAAATTGATCCAAAACTTTCGTGGGCATTACGCAATCTTCATGTGTTTCCTTTAGATGTGAATAAGGCGGATTATAAACTATTGCTACGGGTACCCGGTATAGGCGTAGGGTCGGCCAAAAAGATTTATGAGGCAAGAAAATTCAATAGTTCATTAGATGAATACCAACTAAAGAAAATTGGTATCTCTTATAACAAAGCGAAATACTTCATAACCGGCAAAAGTTTCGGTATCAAAAAAGATTATACGCCGCAACAGATACGACAAAAAATTCTGGCAGTATCATCTTCAAAATATAATACAAACTTCTCACCTCAACTGAACCTGTTCTGATGACAACGCTTGTTTATGACGGAAGCTTCAAAGGGTTGCTCACTGCAGTGTTTGAGGTTTTTGAATACAAATTTACCAATGTTGCTATTCAGCCTGCACATCGCTACCAGGAGGAACTTCTGGCAAATAAACACATGGTGGTTACCGATGAAAACAAGTCTTCGCGGGTTTGGAAGGGACTCACGCAAAAGATAAGTGCGTCAGCGCTAAGGGCAGTTTATAAAACCTTTTTGTCTGAGGAGCCACAGATGGAAAAACATATTTTATCTTTCGTTCAATATGTTTATGCATCAAACTTAAGTATCGAACAAGACTTCGGTCATCCATCGGTGTTATACGTCCATCAGACTGCTAAAAAAGTGCATAGGGAAAAACATCGTATGGAAGCTTTTGTAAGATTTCATCTTACGGCGGACCAACTGTTTTATGCTATTGTTCAACCGGATTTCAATGTGTTGCCGATAATTCAAAAACATTTTCGCGAGCGATATGCAGATCAACGCTGGCTGATTTATGACAGTCTTCGCAGATATGGCATATATTATGATCTTGCGCAGGTTACCGAAGTGCAGATTGATTTCTCTCCCCAAACCGGTACTGACGGCCGCCATGCAGTGTACGATGAGCAAGAACCCATTTACCAGGCGCTATGGCAACAATATTTTGCCAGCGTTAATATTAAGGCAAGAAAAAATTCGAAACTTCATATCCAGCACATGCCGCGACGTTATTGGAAAAACCTTGTAGAAAAACAGGTATGATCTGAAATTATCCTTAATTTAGTTTTAAATGTATAAAATACATTTATTAGTTAAAGCTAAAACAGGCCATATGATCAGGTTCATTTTGTTGAGTTTTTTCGTATTGACAACGTTAGGGGTCTATGCTCAAAATAAAGATTACCCGATACAACCCGTTGATTTTACGCACGTGCATGTGAATGATCAGTTCTGGGCACCGCGTATTCAATCCAATGCCGAAATAACCATACCATATACGCTTGAACAGTGCAGGATCAAAGGCCGCGTTGATAACTTTCGAAGGGCAGCAGGAACGCTACCCGCCGATACTTTCACGGCATATACTTTTGATGATACCGATATCTATAAGGTGATAGAAGGCGCTTCTTATGTGATGCAGGTTAAAAAGGATCCCGTCCAGGAGCGTTATATTGATACGCTCATCAGCCTTATTGCGGCTGCACAGGAACCAGATGGTTATTTATACACTTTCCGTACAATGAATGCCGCGAAACCTCATAATTGGGTTGGCAGTAAAAGGTGGGAGAAAGAAGCCGATTTAAGTCATGAGCTATATAATTCCGGGCATTTGTTTGAGGCAGCGGTGGCGCATTACCAGGCCACCGGGAAAAAATCGTTATTGAATATAGCCATCAAAAATGCAGATCTGCTCGTTAAAGATTTTGGCTGGGGGAAGACAGAAGTTTTCCCGGGTCACCAGATAATCGAAACGGGTTTGACGAAATTATACCGTGCAACCGGGAACGTAAAATACCTGGAACTGGCAAAGTTTTTTCTTGATGTGAGGGGGCCCGGGAAACCTGACAGCAAAGAGTATAACCAGGCGCACAAAAAGGTCACCGATCAGCATGAAGCGGTAGGGCACGCAGTACGTGCAACCTATATGTATGCGGGTATGGCAGATGTTTCCGCTTTGACCGGCGATAAAAAATATCTGCAGGCCATCGATGCGATCTGGGAAGATGTTGTACTCCGAAAATTATATATCACCGGTGGAATCGGGGCTACCGGCGCTGGTGAAGCTTTTGGTAAACAATACCAGCTTCCAAACATGAGCGCTTATGCAGAAACCTGTGCTGCTATTGCAAATGTTTATTGGAACAACAGGATGTTCCTTTTGCACGGAGACGCAAAATATATCGATGTACTTGAAAAGGTGCTGTACAATGGATTATTGTCTGGTATCTCCTTAACCGGCAACCGGTTTTTTTACCCTAACCCATTGGCATCTGTGGGTCAGCACCAGCGTAGCGCATGGTTTGACTGCGCATGTTGTATCTCAAATATGACCAGGTTTCTGCCTTCGGTTCCCGGTTATGTATATGCGCAAAATAACAATGATCTTTATCTGAATCTGTTCATGGGAAGCAAGGCTGAAATTAAGCTTCCCGCAACCTCTGTTGAGTTAACCCAGGTAACAGAGTATCCCTGGAAAGGCGATGTAACTGTTACTGTGAACCCTGCAAAAACAGCAGGTTTTGCGATTCGTGTACGAATACCTGGATGGACAAAAGCCGAGCCTGTTCCCGGTGATCTTTACAGTTTCGCGTCAAAGCAGGATAACCCTGTTGTGATACGACTGAACGGCAAAACCTTTCCCTATAAGGTTGAAAATGGCTATGCAGTATTATCAAGAAAGTGGAGCAAAGGGGATAAGATAGAGATAGCGCTTCCTTTAGAGATACGCAAAGTACTTGCCAATGCCCGCGTGAAAGATGATCAGGACAGGTTTGCGTTGCAACGCGGTCCGCTTATTTATTGCCTTGAAGGACCTGATAATGCTGACAGCGCCGTACATAATATCGTGGTCGATAAAGACGCGCCAGTGAAGGTTCAATTTAAACCTGAGCTACTAAATGGCGTGGCAGTGATTGAAACCGTTGGCCACTCAACCAGCCGCCAGGTGAATTCTGAAGCATTACTGAAAAAAGAACAACCTGTTTACGCGATACCTTATTATGCCTGGGCAAACAGGGGAGCTGGGGAGATGACTGTTTGGATCCCTTACCGGGAAACTGCTGCCCGTCCAAAGCCGGCACCAACAATTGCTTCATTAAGCAAAGTAAGCAGTTCGTTGGAGAACAAACGCATGTATCGTGCATTGAATGATCAGTATACACCTGAAGACAGTAAAGATCATGCAGCTCCATATCTCCATTGGTGGCCCAAAAAGAATACTACCGAATGGGTGCAGTACGATTTTTCTCAAAAGGCTAAAGTGTCGGCTTCTAAAGTTTATTGGTATGATGACGGTCCGTGGGGCGGTTGCCGGGTTCCGGTGGGTGCAAAGATCCTGTACCTTGAAAACGGTAACTGGGTGCCGGTAAAAATGAAGCAACCGGTAAATCTTACAAAGGATGAATACAATCTGTTCCGGTTTGAACCGGTTGAAACTACCGCACTTCGTCTGGAAGTACAGCAGCCGGTCGATAATTCAGCCGGTATCCACGAATGGATAGTGGAACAATAGTGGATGTTACTTTTGAACTTATACTACATCTGCTCTATATTTATGTTCCATGAAATCATGGTTCAACATACAAATGCTGGCAGCAGCTTTCCTGCTGTACCTTGCTTCCGCGCCTGCTTGTAAATCAGTAACGGAAGGCCGTGTTATTGAAGTACAACGGATAAAGTTTAACGCCAGCGAAGATGTATTGGTTGAAAAGATATTTCCGTTTTTTGATTTCCTGAATGATCATCCCTCACTTGCAAAAAGAATGGCCTCCCGGCAGGACATTGCAACAGTGGTTACAGGCATCCGCGTCAGGTACCAAAAAGCTTTGGATACCTGCAAGACGGCCCCTTGCCTGGCCAAAGCTTATGCGATAACCACATCAGAAAGCGAACAGTTGAGTACAGCTTTTGAAAACGCAGGTGCTGCATCGCTGTTGAAACCGGGCATTGTTAAAGATCGCAACACGCAGCCTTATTACACACGCGATCAATCTATCAGGGACCTTGTTGAACATGATGTACAGGCGCTCAATCATATCATCGAAACTTATCTCGGCGGCAAGCCCTCGCGTTACGCAGCTATTGATGGTCCTGCGTTTATGCCGGGTGATTCATCCTATTTAACCCAGGTAAAGGGAACACTTAGAGCCAATCTTAATAAAAATAAAGTCTCCAGGGATGTGCTGGGTTTGCCCGTCGCAACCGCACTTCATTTGCTCAAAATTAATAACCGTGATGAGGCTGCAAGGTATGAACCCCTCACAGGGAAGATCAACGCAGAGGCATTCAAACAGGCCGCTAAAACAAACTGGAAGCAATTTAAAGTTAGTGCCATGCTGGTTCCGGGGCTCGGTCCTCAAAAAGCGGATATCAAACTGGATCCGGGGGCAGCCCGGCGATGTCAGCTCGCGGCCAACAGGTTCAAAAATGGTGAAGCTCCGTTTATCATTGTATCAGGTGGTCATGTACATCCGCCCCAGACACCTTACAATGAAGCGATCGAAATGCGTAAATATCTTGTAGAGGAATTAAAGATCCCAGCATCGGCAGTCATAGTAGAACCACATGCCCGCCATACCATCACCAATATCAGGAACGCAGCAAGATTGGTATACTTGTTTGGTATGCCCACCGACATACCTGTAAAGATCGTTAGTGATGATTTGCAGTCGGCTTATATCTTCATGTTGAAGGGCCGCTTTATGACTGAGTTGGGATATCTGCCATACAAAGGTCTCAACAGGGATCCCAGCGGAGCACCACTGTTTTATCCGGATCTCACTTGTTTCAAAAGAAATCCCCTTGATCCATTGGATCCTTAAGTAAGTCTTACATCGAACCGATCAGTTTCGGTTCGCGCAGATCCCACAGCAAAAGGGGGGGCTATTTTTTAGCGGTAGACTTTTTCGAGGTTTTTTTCTTTTTCTTCGTAGACTTCTTTTTGCTTTTTTTACCTGCGTTAGCTGGTTGGTTTTGTTCTTTTTCTTCGAGCTTTTTATTATACCTGATCACCTGCCAGTACTCTGCGCCGTAAGGAACAAGAATTTCATCACCGGGGTTAATATCCCTGATTGCATGAATGTAAACATTTACTCCCTCTTCTATATACTCGCAATTATTGGTAATGCCTTTTACCCTTGTGAGGCCCTTAGCATCGTTTGCATACCGCGCCAGCGCTGTTTTGTACGGCTTAGCGTCAATTACGTGTGAGCGTTTCAGATAATAGATATAACCGTTGGCGCCATCTTCATGATTAGCATCCTTCCAGGTGCTGATCCTTCCCTTGTATTGTAAAATTCTTGCGCCCTTCGGGATAAATTTCTTTGTAAACAGTCCTTTGCCGGAGCCTGGGATCGTAGATTTCTTAACTACGAGCGACTTAGAAGATATAGCCATGAATTGATAAACGCTTAATAGATGATGCGGCCTTAAAACACGAATATAAAGCAAAGTACTACAGCGCCAAATCTTTCTATGAAATAATGGTGGCGCAGGTTAGAGGCGACCGCTGCAAGGGTTTCTAAGGGATGGGGATCAACAGACCTGAACTCGTGTAATAAGGGTCGATCCTTGCGGAACCTTTAAGATATACATTTCCTTTATAGAGAATCCTTGCAGTGATCAACTCAGTTGCATACAGGTGAGCGTTCCGGATGCTGCGATAATCCATATGTATCTCAGCCGATGGGAACTCCAGTAAATTGAAACTACCGTGATCCGCGCAATAGATCCTCGTATACATAGACTTTCCTTTAAGGGTTACATCAGCATTCGCTTTCCGGATATGTACTTCGGTATGGGTTGCCTCTAGCAGGAGATTGACACTACCTGTGCCGGTCCATGAATCTATCACGAATGACGGCATCCGGAGCGTGTTGGTTGAAGTAATATTTCCTGCGCCATGATATTCGAGTTTATTGATATCACTTGTTGTGATGTACACAGTCACCTTGTAATCCAGATCCCTGG
The DNA here is from genome assembly GCA_023416995.1 of Bacteroidota bacterium. Classification (GTDB taxonomy): domain Bacteria; phylum Bacteroidota; class Bacteroidia; order Chitinophagales; family Chitinophagaceae; genus DATHKG01. The sequence goes on along the minus strand of JAEZGI010000027.1, from coordinate 121,981 downwards.
TCCAGCGAAATCGCGAATTATCGCGGATCACCAATCGGCGATCTTTCACCACGGTTTCGATATAAGGGATGATGTTTTCACCCGCTTCTATTTTTACAGTGGTTTCAACAGAGTCGTATGTTAACACCAGGTTGACCCGGTCATGTAACTCTATCTCATTGAAAGCTGTGAGTGAAACAGCGCTAGTCACTATATCACCGGTCTTTACAAAAAAGCCGGATTTTGTGCAGGAGGTCTGCAGTAACAAAAACATCAACAAAGAGAAATTGAAAACCGGCACCGATAATTTATACCGGTGTCTGTAACTGGTCAGGATATTAAGATTTGAACTGGTGCCATCTTGTGTGCATGCCAAATTATAGAGTTTGCCTGGCCGATTTGAGCCATGCTGATTATAGTTTGTACCCGATGCCATATTGTATGTAATCTGCTTTTCCAAAATGCGTTTTAAGTTGAACTGCCGCGGTTAATCTGTTTCCGAACTGGTATCGTAAACCAATCGTCTGGTAAAGCTGGTTGACAGGATAGTTATTATAAACATATACACCAAGATGAACTGGTATCGACAATCGCCCTGCAACATGTTCGTATCCGGTATAAATGCCAGCTTGCAACTGGAGGTCAGATTTGTCAAACACATAGTTCGGGTCATTAACAACTTCCTTGCTTAACGATTTATCATAGCTTACTGTAACACCTGCGTTGAGCCGGCTCACTTTTCCAAGTGGTTTTGCAAACTCACCCGTAAATACCGGTACGAAATACAATTTGCTTTCCAGTGGATAAGTTTGTTTTAGAGCGCCCGCCAGTTGAATCAACAACTCCGGTCTTTTATCAATAGATGGACCTGCGGTTCGTTTCCGGACTTTTGTTGCCGCGGTGCCATATCGTAAACCCGCTGAGATTGCCGGGATGTTTAAGCCCAGGTTAGGAAGTTTAAAGGTTCCATTGGAAAGATGTGTAAAGTTGAGGGCCAGGTTGAAGTTTAACCTGGGTAAAAGTTCCCATTCGCTCTGCAGTCTCAGACTGATAGTAGCATTCAGGTGCGAGCCAATCATTAAATTTTTGAAGTTGCTAGATTTATCATATGTTTTTTCAACCCATCCTAAACCCGCTCCAAGACGAAAACTCGTTATTGATCGCAAACCTCTTTTGATCGGAAAATGCATAAATGGATATAAAGCCGTTACATGTCCCAGGTAGGCACGGCTCCCAACATCACCATGGATCAACGCAACACCCAGTGAGGGAAACCTTGTATCATGGTGCCATTGTTCTCTGCCCGAACTCTGCCAGGAAATTGTTGCCTCTGTCATCAAAGCGTGATCATTCTGCAGATACATAGACTTCGGTTGATTCGCCAGGAAGAAACCGTACATCGAATTGATTCCGAAAGAAGGCGGGTGTGGATCACTTGCCTGGCCCATCAGGGATACAGGCATGATCCATAAAAGGACAAGCGATATAAGATTAAAAAGGGGTTGACGCATGTGAGTTTCCCGGATATTAGTAAATGCTGACCGGGAGCGAAAGAGAAACATTTCTTAACATCAACCCGACTAGTTTGGTTTCCGGAGTAAAATAGTAATTATCCTTGGAATCTCATTGTGGTCGGGAGTATCAAAATGTTCGTTCACCTGCAAAATGGAAAAGCCGGCCCTGGTGGCCGTCATTGTAAAGTCAGACACATGGTGATTAAAACAATCCACGAGCTGCCTGCCATCGGCGGTATCAAATCTTGCCTTGGTGCCAGTGTATTGTTTGAATGGGTGAAGCTCTCCCACATAAACATATCCGCCGGGTGATAAGGCTTTGTATGTTTTTTCAAATACTGGCGCCAGGTTTTCGATATGTTCCAGTACGAGGCTGAAAGTTACCAGGTCAAAACTGGTGGTTGCGAAGGTCCACTCTTCGTTGATATTTGCATTCAGAAAGTTAACAGCCGGTCCCTGGAATTTTGCCCTTGCCTGTTCAAGCATGTTAGGTGACAGATCTACACCCAACAGTGTCCCGCATCTGTTTAACAGCCAGCCGGAGTTTTTACCGGTGCCGCATCCTATCTCTAATACTGCATTGAAAGGAATATCAGCAAGCGTTTCTTTTAAAGCGAGTGCTTCAAGATCACGCGTATTGTTTTTATTGGTATCATATAATGATGCCCAAAAATCGTAGGCTTGCCTGGGATCCATAGCTGAGTGTTTTGGCTACCCGGCAAATATAAGGAGAAGCAGCGGCTGTTTAACAAGTCGGGTTAAGTCATGTTGTAGCTTTCCCACATTCGTGTATAGTAACCAGAGGCATTTATCAGTTCCTGATGTGTGCCCGATTCAACGAGTGCTCCGTTGTGTAACACCAGTATCTGATCACACCTGCTAATTGTCTTCAATCTATGCGCGATGACAATCAAGGTTTTTCCGGATTGCCTGAACCAGTTCAATGCCACCTGTACCTGGGTTTCGCTGACCGTGTCAAGGTTCGAAGTGGCTTCATCGAGGATCAGGACCGACGGGTCACGATACAATGCCCTTGTGATAGCCAGCTTCTGTTTTTGTCCTCCTGAAAGGTTCACACCCTGCTCACTTACAACGGTATGATAATGAAGCGGGAGCTGTTGCACAAATTCATGGAAACCTGTGATCCGCGCCATGTCTATCGCCCGTTGCAGATCCGGGGATGCAAAACCCAGTGCAATATTTTCCAGGATTGTTCCGGCAAAAAGCTCGATTTCCTGCGGCACAATTGCTATATGTTTTCGAACGGAGGCTGAATCCACATGATTTAAATTGTTGTGGCCGATGTAAATAGAGCCGGAGGCAATAGGGTACAGCCGGTGGAGCAGGGCAGCAAGCGTTGATTTACCGCTGCCGCTTTCACCTACAATGGCAGTGCTTTTCCCCGCCTCAATTGTTAGAGACAGATTTGTAAATACTGTTGTTCTTGTACCATACCGGAATGATACATTTTCAAATTTTATAGCGCCTATCCGTTCCGGAGTTATCTGCAATGCCTGCTCAACCTGTTTTTCAGCTTCGAGGTCGATGATCTCATATAATCTGTCGGCGGCAATAAGCGCATCTCTGATGCTTCTGTTGGCTCCCACCAGATCAGCCGCAGGCGCAGTTAAATAGCCGATTAGTGCATAAAACGATAATAACTCCCCGGGTGATAACTCGCGGTTAATCACAAAATAGCTTCCTGCCCAGAAAAGTGCAATTGTAAATAATCTTGTTATAAACTCAGATGTTTGTCCGATGTATATTCCTGTCTTACCGGCTTTATAAATGGACTTTAAAAGTTTATAAAATCTGTCTTCTGTTTTTAAGATGGTAAAGTTTTCTGTGCCAAACCGTTTTATCGTTCCGGCTGCATTCAGGCTCTCTACCAGTTGCGTTTCGAGGGACGCACCATCTTCCATCAATCTTCGTTGCTGTATCCGGCTATAGTAATCACTGCATACAAACAATATAATGTAAACAGGAAGAATCATCAGCATTATCAGTGCGAGTTTCCAGTAATACATAAACATCAGCAACAGGGAGAATAAAATGATCATAACATTAACCACAATGGTTATAGCTGTATCATTGATAAAACTTCTGATCTTGACTGCGTCATTTACACGGCTGATGATTTCGCCAACGCGCATGGTGTCAAAAAAACGTTGAGGTAAATGGAGTATGTGCCGGTAATAACCCAGTATCAACCTCGCATCGATCCGTTGACCCGTTTGCAAAGCAAACAGCGATTTCATGGTGCCAATCAGCAATTGAAAACTTAGCAAAAGGATCATCACTATACTTAGCAGGTTGAGAAGTTTTGTGTTGCCATCAACCAAAACATGATCAACTATTTTTTGCACATAAACAGATGATGCCAGGCCAAGCACAGTATAAACCAACGCACCAACCAGGGCCTGGATCATCATCGTTTTATGTGGCGCAATCAAACGCAAAAACCGCCTGTAGTTGGATAATTGCTGATTACCTTCAATAAATTCATTGCCTGGTTCCATCAATACCAGCACTCCTGACCATTCCTGCAAAAAAACTTGCTTGTTATGCCTGACAAGACTACCGGTCGCCGGATCCATTACAATCACTTTATTTCTGCTAACCTTATAAGCCACTACATAGTGATGGAACTGCTCCTTCACAATATGCAAAATGGCAGGGAGCGGTATTTTGTCAAGACTGTCCGGCGAACCTTTTGCGCCTCTCGCTTCAAAACCCAAACGCCCGGCAGCAGTGATAAGGCCGAGTACATTAGTACCTTTCTGATCAGTGCCCGCATATTGCCTGATTCTGCTGACAGGTACCTGGAGTTTATAATGTGCCGCGACTGAAGCCAGGCAAGCTGCACCACAATCTGTAAAGTCTCGTTGCTTCACCCGGATTTTCTTCCTCATGTCTGCGGTATAGTTCTAAATGTCAGTTAGTATTGTTATGGAATTCTCAACCTTATTTCTAAGACCAACATTCAAATGTTCAGGGATAATATTTGTTCAATCTTATATTACAAGTCACTGCCTCAAATTAAATAGTTGGATTTATCCAATCCTCAACCTTGTCGAATAACAAGTCTGATAGCTTTCGTTGTGTGATAAGAAACCGGGCATTAAAAGCCAGCCCTTTTTTTATCTTCCCCTTGTACCCTTTAGGGCCCTGTAATTCATTGCTGCTTAGCCTGCAACGAACTATGTAGACAGGGATATCCTTGATCACTGAAAAATCGTTATCGATTGAAATCACCGTAGCGTCAAGCCGGCCAAAATAATGATGATCAAAAGCTTCAAGCTGCAATTTCACAACCTGCCCGGGTTTGATAAAGGCGATGTCTGCAGTTCGCATATAGCATTCCGCTATAAAATCATCTTCTGGCGAGATCTCACAAAACACTTCTCCGGCCTCTATTGTTGAACCTTCGTACCGGGCTTTCAATCCCAGTACAGTTCCTGAAACCGGGGCGACTATTTCATGCCTGTTTTTGTCTTCGTATTGTTCATGTTGTACTGTTTGTAATTGCAACATCTCAGATGCAATTTTTGCGCGTGAAGCCTGCCAGTCGGTGAGCTGCTGGTTTTTGAATGCATAAAAAGCTGCAGTGAGTTTTGCTACATCAGTACTTTTGTCTTCATATTCTTTAGCGGAGATCACTTTTTCATTGAACAAAATCGTTGCCGTCTGAAGTTCTTTGCTGGCTTTGTGGATCGTTGCAGATTTATCCTGCATCTGGTGGAGATATCTGCTGGCTTCTGCCTTATAAACGGGTGCAGTCAGACGCGCCAGCAGTCGATCATCGATGGTGTCTGCCATTAATAACAGATCCAGGTCATTCAGCCATAACTTTCTTAAACTGATTTCTTTGGTCGTGGCGGGTATGCGTAGGTCTGAGATGGGGTCATGCAAACGCAGCACGATACTGCCTTTTTCTACATAGTCTCCATCTTTGTAGTTGATGCCTGCTATCACGCCACCTACAAGCGAACGAATCACTGTTCTTTCTGAAACCGGCCGTATAACACCTGCTGCCTGAACTGTTACATCAAGACTTACCAGGGGCAGCATAATAACAGAACCAAATATCATCAGAACAATGGTCCAGTAAATGACGTTGGTTCGCCCCGAAGCAGGCAGTACAATGTTGTCAGCCTCGCTAAAGGCAGATGTATCCATAAAAAATAAATTGATGAAATAATAAACAGGTGGGGTAAAAGCCAGGCAGTTAAACAAACTGCCTGGTGACATTACTTCTTCAGATTCGCAGGCAGAGACGATTGATAGTCTGCAGCTGCTTTTCCAAGTTTATATAAGTAATACAGTAATGTGCTTGTGTGAAGGGGCAATAAATCACCTCCGTTTGTCATTTCCAGTTCGTTGGAACTCAGCCGTACGAGTCCGGCATCTTCATTCATCTTCAGATTCATGATTGTGTGTTTAATTAATTGAACCAATGTTTCATTATAAATACAAAGAAGTTATAGGAGGCATGAATCAGGAGAACATACAAAAATCCACGTCGGTTTTTCTTTTCGAATACAAGAAACAATATGGCAAACAATATCCCTGATAAAAACGTCGCAACCACGTATTGCGGCGAATAGTAGTGTGTGAGGCAAAATGCCAGCGCCGACACAGGTACCGCCAAAGCAGTCGATTTTACCGTATTCAGCATGGATGTTATAATGGCATATTGAAAAATCAGCGTTTCCAGCAGCGGGCCCGCGATAACGACTACTACAAACGCCTTCAAAGGCGTTGATAAGTCCGGACGGATCACCCCAGGGTCCCACCAGAATAATGCAAACGTGATCATAATTAGCGCCTGCAGAATGAGACCGCCCGCGAACAATAAGGGTGTACTTAGATTGGACAGCCGGTTAATTAAGCCTGAAATTGGTGATTGCATCGAATAAGACATAGAATTGAGTTTGAGGAAAACTAACAGAATCTAAAATCCTGTTCACCGCTTTCCACACTTGGAATTCTCCTGATTTTTAAATATGGGCTGAAGTTCAGCCCATATCCCTTACTTCTTTAATCCCGAAGGAAGTGAGGATTGATAATCAGAAGCGGTTTTGCCAACAACGTAAATTGTTTTTAATGTCGCGCCGATCACATATCCCAGGGTTTCCCAAAAACCATCGCCACCATTCGCCGCGGCAAGCTCATCTGCGGACATTATGGTGAGTCCGTACTTCATTTCAATTGTGTCTGTTTTCATAGTACTCATTTTTGTTTTTTGTCAAAATTCCATCCTTTCTCAAGTCCGCGTGCAAGATCATCGAAATGTATAATGGCTTCCCTGACAAGGAAGTCCCAGAATCCACCTCCGTTCACAACTGCACACTCATCGGGCTGCAGTTCCCACACACCCATTTCTTTCAATTCAATGTGTTGCATTTCTTTCCGTTTTAAAATGATGCTCAACTTCATGTGTGTTACACATAGGGCATGAGCATATCCCCTCCGTTTTTACGAAACTTGCTATCCGGCAGTGGTGCTGCCCGGCTGAGCCGCCGCTTGCGCTTACCAGGCGCAGGTTATTTTAAAGACCTGTTCGAATAATTACATCACGAAAGTAGCAGTGCCCTCGTTTGTACCAATCGTGTTTAAGCAGTGAAATCACGCTGTTTTCATCAGCAAAGACAAAAAAAACCCGGATCAGTATTGACCCGGGTTATGTGAGCGTTTTGAATGTTACAGTTGAACTCTTTTCTTCAGATTTTCATCAATAGCTTCGAGGAACTCTTCAGTGTAAAGGAAATGTTCGCCGTGTTTCACCTTGTTGCCATGGATACACACTGCCAGGTCCTTCGTCATTTTTCCGCTTTCTACAGTTTCAATACAAACTGCTTCCAATGTATTGCAGAAGTCAATCAACGCCTGGTTTCCATCGAGTTTACCGCGGAATGCAAGTCCTCTTGTCCACGCAAAGATGGAAGCAATCGGGTTCGTTGATGTTGGTTTTCCTGCCTGGTGGTCGCGATAGTGACGTGTTACTGTACCATGAGCAGCTTCAGCTTCCATGGTTTTGCCATCAGGTGTAACCAGTACAGATGTCATCAGACCAAGTGATCCGAAACCTTGTGCCACGGTATCACTTTGAACATCACCATCATAGTTTTTACATGCCCATACAAAATTACCGTTCCATTTAAGTGCACTTGCAACCATATCATCAATCAGGCGGTGTTCATACACGATGCCTGCTTCATCAAATTTGGTTTTAAACTCTGTTTGGTAGATATCTTCAAAAATATCTTTGAAACGGCCATCATATTTCTTAAGGATGGTATTTTTAGTAGAAAGATACAACGGCCATTTTTTTGCAAGTGCCATATTGAAACAGCTCCGTGCAAAACCGATGATACTTTCATCTGTGTTGTACATCGTCATCGCAACACCATCACCTTTGAAATTGTACACTTCAAAGGTTTGTGGTTCACCACCACCTTCGGGTGTGAATGTCATAGTAAGTTTACCCTTACCTTTTATTACGGTGTCGGTTGCCCGGTACTGATCGCCAAAAGCGTGGCGACCCACGATGATTGGCGCCGTCCAGTTAGTTACAAGTCTTGGAATATTGCTGATAACGATGGGCTCACGGAATACCGTACCATCAAGAATGTTCCGGATAGTGCCATTGGGTGATTTCCACATTTGTTTCAGGCTAAACTCTTTTACCCGGGCTTCGTCCGGAGTTATGGTGGCGCATTTGATACCAACGCCATATTCACGAATTGCGTTAGCGGCATCAATGGTCACCTGGTCATTAGTCTGATCACGGTATTCAACCCCAAGATCATAATACTTGATATCAACTTCCAGGTATGGAAGGATCAGCTTATCCTTGATAAATTTCCAGATGATTCTTGTCATTTCATCGCCGTCCAGTTCTACCACCGGATTCGCAACTGTAATTTTTTTTGCCATTGGTCGTTGATTTTTAATAAAAAATTAAGTCTGCAAACCTAAGGTAATTTTGGTTTTTGAAGCCGATTTCAATGCATAGTCCTGTGAATTAATCGAAAAGAATTGGCTTACCAGATTTCTGTGCATTATTTGCTCGTCAAACCGGATAATCAGCTATATTCATGGCTGATTTCTCATACATATTCCAGGTCGGGTAATTACCACCATTCCTATTAGTAAAAACCCAGCTTAAATTCCGATTATCCGGGAGAAATAATAAATTGCAATTATGGTTTCACGGATCAAGGAATATATCGGACGGTTCTTACAATTAACTCCCGAGGAATGGACGATCCTGTCAGAAAGATTTGAAGTAAGAACCTGCGATAAAAAGGTAAAACTGGTTGAGGTTGGCGAGGTGGAGCATTACATTCATTTTGTTGTTAAAGGGCTGGCACGTAAATATTTTTACAAAGAAGGAGAGGAGATCATCACGCAACTTGCAAAAGAAGGAGAGTTGATAAGCTCCTCAGTTTCGTTTCTTTCTTCCCAACCTTCTACCTATGTCGTTGAAACAATTGAACCCACGACTTTTATTTCAGTTTCAAAAAAGCAGATTGAAGATCTTTACCGCCAGGATCCTCGTTGGGAGAAGCTTGGCCGCCTGATCATAACCGAGCTGTTCCTTGATAAAGAAAAATGGGAACTTGAACGCATCTGTTACTCGACCCGCGAACGTTTTGTACGTTTTGTATCCGGGAACTATGAGCTTTTTCAACGGGTACCACAAAAATACCTGGCTTCCTATCTCAATATCAAACCTGAAACTTTCAGTCGCCTTAAACACCTTCTTCAAAAGAAAACAACAAGCAATATTGCCTAAATCGTTCATTATGTTCCCCAGTGAAAAGAAACACCAGGACTTCCTTTTCAAATACATCAGTACAAAGCTGGGGCCATTAACAGAAGAGCAATTTGATTTGCTGGCACCATACCTCAAACTAAGAACGTTCGACAAAAAAGCAGTTGTGCTTGGGCTGGGTGATACTGAAAATTATCTCAACATAGTGGTTGAGGGACTGGTCCGCAAATATGTTGTTGCTGACAAAAACGAAGTTACCATCCAGCTTGCCACCGAGGGCCATATCATACAATCAGAAATTTCTTTTCATGAAAGGGTGCCTTCACCGGTAATCCTTGAAACAATTGAACCCACTACGTTATTATCGCTTACCTATGATCATGTGCAACAGATACTGAAAGAAGTTCCCTTTGCCGAAAGTCTTGCCAGGGCCCTTATCTCCCAGATGTTTATAAAGAAAGATTCCAGGTATTTCAACCAACTTGGCAAATCTACACGTGAAAAGTTTGTGGATTATGTAACCAACCACCCGCACATGTTACAACGTGTGCCTCAGAAAATCCTTGCGTCTTATCTCAATATCAAGCCAGAAACTTTCAGCCGCCTGAAACACCTGCTTCGTAAACAGAAATAGTTATACACGAACCACCAGCACGGGAATGTTCAATGCATGTCGTACGGAATTAATGGTTTCACCATAAATGAAATCTTTAATACCGGTATGTCCATGAGCACCAATTACCAGCATATCTGCTTTTTCTTCACGAACGATCCTCACAATTTCGCGTGTGCGATGCCGGTAGCCAAGTTTACTGTATACTCTGAAACCACGTTGCCTGAGTTCATCAACATACATTTTCATGTTTTCACTATCCTGCCTTGTTTCAAAATCGTCAGCCTCTGATCCCATTATTTTAGATGATGCGCTTTCAACTACATGGATAAGTAATAATTCCACATCCTTATTGTTTTGACCGATTGCAGCAGAAAGGATAGCTGTATCATTTGCACTAAAATCCAATGCTACTGCGATCTTTGAATAAACCGGGATATCAAGGTTTTTCAAATTTGTTATTTCGGTGTGCATCGGAACCGGTGAAGCGGTACGTTTTCTCACCAGGGGATAAATAATTGTATACAGTAACAGGATCAGGAAAAGGGCACTCCCAATAATGATCAGCGTTTTCCACACCAGGCTATCTGAGGTATTGAAAAAATCAATGACTTCATTACCCACCATCCAAACATTCAGATAAATCAACACTGAAGCAATGAGCCAGGCTGCGAACTGCACAATAGGTTTGATGGTAAATTCTCCCATAGTCTTTTTGTCACTTACAAAATGAATCAGCGGGATAATTGCAAAGCCAAGTTGCATACTTAATAAAACCTGGCTAAGGATCAACAGATTATCGACTTCGTGCTCGCCAAAAAGATAAATTACAACCAACGCAGGACCAATGGCCACGAGTCTTGTTAATAGTCTTCTGAGCCAGGGATTGATACGTAGCCGCAGATAACCTTCCATTACGATCTGACCGGCCAAAGTGCCTGTTACCGTTGAACTCTGACCCGCAGCAATCAAAGCGATAGCGAATAGTTTTGGCGCAAGATCACTGCCCAAAAATCCGGCAAGCAAACGGTGCGCTTCTTTTATTTCTGCCACACCGGTTTCGCCATTTTTAAAAAAGGTAGTGGCAGCAAGTACAAGTATAGCTGCGTTAACCAGGAATGCAAGATTCAGCGCAACAGTGAGATCAATAAAGTTCCACTTCAAAGCCTGTTTGATGCCCTGTGATGTTTTGTTGATCTTTCTTGTTTGTACAAGGGCGGAATGCAGGTAGAGATTATGTGGCATCACAGTGGCACCAATTATACCGATAGCAATATATAACGCCGTTTCATTAGGCATCCTGGGAACAAAGCCAGTTACGACCTCACCGAGATCAGGTTTCGCGAGAATGATTTCAACAAGAAAAGATAAGCCGACCACTGCCACCAGGCCGATGATAAAGACTTCCATCTTCCTCATACCCAAACGCTGTAAAAACAGTAAAAGGAAAGTGTCGAGCACCGTAATCGCCACACCCCAAATCAATGGCAGGTCGGTGAGCAGGTAAATACCTATGGCCATACCAAGTACTTCAGCCAGATCAGTAGCTGCGATAGCGATTTCGGCAAGTATATATAAAACAAAATTGACTCCTTTCGGGTATGCCTCACGGTTTGCCTGTGCCAGGTCGCGGCCCCTGACGATGCCTAGTCTTGCAGAAAGGCTTTGCAACAGCAGCGCCATGATATTACTCATCAGCAAAACCCACAGTAATGTATAGCCGAACTGGCTACCACCTGCAAGGTCAGTGGCCCAGTTTCCCGGGTCCATATAGCCTACACTTATCAGGTAGGCCGGCCCGAAAAAAGAGAGAATTTTTTTGAATTTTGAGCCATGTTTTTCAACGTCTACCGATTCATGAACCTCGCTAAGCGATTGATCATGTTTGAACTTATTCGTCATAGGTTACAAAAACGTTTTTTGCCACATGTTCGCTGATGGTAACGAGTGACTTATTATTCGTAAGCTTTTTTCCTCCTTTGCCGGCTGCATTTTCATCCGCGAGTTCCACTTTCAGTTCTAAAGAGTTATCGAACTGAAATCTTTTGTGTACTTCCAGCCTGGTACCCAGGCCAATGTGTTTGTGTGTGAGCAGTTCCAGCATCTCCGGTGACTGGTCGCCAATGCTGCTCACGTTCGCTTGTTTATGTAAGGGGAGTTGTAACAGATCTACCTGTACCCTTGAAACCACCCGGCCCTGGCTGTCAGGGATCGGATCGCCGTGCGGGTCAGATTTAGGGAACCCTAGAAACTCATCTAACCTGTCAACCAATACCACACTGCTGATATGTTCAAGTTCTTCCGCTATCTCATGCACTTCATCCCAACCGAAATGTAATTTTTCAACAAGGAAATATTCCCATAAACGATGTTTACGAACAATCTGCAAAGCAATTTTTTTACCCTCCGGGCTCAGCTTAAAACCTTTGTATTTTTCATATATCAACAGTTTTTGTGTTTTCAGCTTTTTCAACATGTCGGTTACTGAGGCCGGTCGGGTCTGGAGTTCATTAGCAAGTGCATTTGTGGTCACAAGCCCCTGCACCTCCTGTAGATGATAAATTGCTTTTATATAATTCTCTTTGCTGCTGGAGTATTTCAAACCAACTAAAATTTAATTTAGACAAATCTAAATATTTTGTTTCTGATTCGGAACACAGGGTCAAAAAAATTTTCCCTGCAAATTGTTGAATACCTACTTTTAATGTGGCACCGCGTTTGCATAGTGCCCGTCAACCGACCCTTTAAACCAGATTCACGGTGTTTTATATGAAAAGACTGTTAGTTCTTATACCAATTCTCGTTTTGTTAGTGGCCTGCAAACAAAAAAAGGCATCATTAGAGGATGGTGATGAGCTGGACGCCAGTGAATTCGTTGAATTTTTCCCTGAAGTGACGCTTCCGTTTGTGGTGGCGGACACAAGTCTCCAAAAAAAGGAAACTGATTCTATGCGAATTGGCAACCAGATTTTTTCGGGGTTTGTACCCGACTCAATTCTAACCAATGAGTTTGGAAAAGATGCGAAACCTAAATTATATCCGCTGGGCAGGGCAAGGGAAAAGAATAAAGAGACTTATCTTTTTGTAAAGGCTGTGGCCGGGAATAAACGTGTCGGTTATCTGTTGTGTTTCGATAAAGATGACCGGTTCTTGTCATCAATTCCCCTCGTACGTACCGGTTTTAATAAATTCACCAATGCTTTCGGTTCGCTGGATAAAAAGTTCCAGGTGACTACGTATCGGGAAATTAAGAAAGACAATAAGGAAACAGGTTATAAGAAAAATGTTTATATATATAGCTCCTCGTCTAACTCCTTTATGCTAATCCTCACCGAGCCGAATGAGGATATTTTTGATACTGTTTATAATCCCATTGATACTTTGTCGGCGAAAAATAAGGTGTCAGGTGATTATGTTCAGAATAAAGATAATTTCATCTCCATCAGGGATGGCAAGGACCCATCGAACATCTTGTTTTTCGTACATTTTGAAAAAGACGGTGGTACATGTAACGGCGAGTTGAAAGGCGCGGCCCGGTTTATATCGGAAAACGTTGCCCAGTACAAGGAAAGCGGGAACCCGTGCACCATCCAGTTCGATTTCAAAGGTAATGTTGTGACTATGAAAGAAGTTGAAGGATGTGGTTCATTTCGCGATATAAAGTGTTTCTTTGACGGGAAGTTTACCCGAAAAAAGGAAACGTCAACAAAAGCCGCTGATAAAGCAAAGAAATAATCCACTCACGATTGCCTGCCGGTCTGAATCGTAATTTACTGTTATATTGCACCGCTTCACCTCGCGTTGAGGCTATTAATCTTAATGTTATCAACTATTATGAGTTTCAGGAACTTTAAAATACCGTATCAGCCGGATGATCGTTACGCAAAAAAAGTCGCATACTTTTCAATGGAGTTTGCGGTTCATCAACCATTGAAAATTTACAGCGGTGGTCTTGGCTTTTTGTCAGGTTCGCATCTGCGCAGCGCTTACGAATTAAAACAAAATCTTGTTGGCATTGGCATATTGTGGAAGTATGGTTATTATGACCAGGCACGTAACCAGGATCAAACACTGCAGGTAACCTGGATGGAAAAAGTGCACAGTTATCTTGAAGACACCGGTATCAAATTCCAGATAAGCATTCATGATCACCCTGTTTGGGTAAAGGTGTACTATCTTAACCCGGAAACCTTCCGTAGTGCGCCTTTGTTTTTATTAAGCACTGACCTGCCTGAAAATGATTATGTATCGCAAACAATCACCCATCGTTTATATGATGCAAACGTTGCCACCAAGGTCGCACAGTTCATACTACTTGGTGTTGGCGGCGCAAAATTGATGGATGAGATAGGATTTGCTCCTGAGTTATATCATTTGAACGAAGCGCATGGTGTATCTTCTGTATTCTACCTGTATAAAAAGTTTGGGAATGTAGAAGATGTCCGTAAGCGTCTGGTGTTCACTACGCATACACCTGAAGAAGCAGGCAATGAAAAACATGATATCCATCTATGTGAAAAGATGAGTTATTTCTGTGGTCTTGGTTTAGATGAAGTGCGCCGCATCACGGGCATACAGGATAATCAGTTCAATCACTCGTTGGTAGCACTTCGTTTTGCACAACTGGCTAATGGGGTATCAAGGCTTCATGGTGAAGTATCGCGCGCCATGTGGAGCAAGCACGAAGGAGTGTGCCCGATCATTTCTATTACTAACAGTCAGAACTGGAGTTATTGGGCAGATAAACAATTGTACCGCGCATCTGATGAAAACAATGATTACTGGTTCGATGACCGGAAAAAATACCTCAAGAAACGAGCGTTTGAAATTGTTGCAGATCAGACGGGCAAGCTGATGAATCCTAACGTGCTTACTATAGTATGGGCAAGAAGATTTGCTGGTTATAAAAGAGCTGAACTGATTACCCGCGATCGCCAGCGGTTTGAACGTCTTATCAGCAATACCAAATATCCTGTTCAGATTATCTGGGCAGGCAAACCTTACCCGATGGATTACCCGGCCATCAACGATTTCAATCACCTTGTTCATTTGAGTCGTAACTATAAAAATGTTGCTGTGTTGGTAGGGTATGAGCTTACCTTATCAAAACGGTTGAAACAAGCGGCAGATATATGGTTGAATAATCCACGTGTGCCACGTGAGGCGTCAGGAACCAGTGGTATGACTGCCGCGATGAATGGTGCCGTTAACTTTTCGACAGATGATGGATGGATCCCGGAATTTATACATCATGGAAATAATGGCTTTGTTGTTCCTATCGCAGACTACGCTAATATGTCTGTGCATGAACAGGACCAATATGATCTTGATAAGATTTATGATATTCTTGAAAAAGAGATATTGCCATTATATTATGATGATTACGAAACCTGGCGCCAGATTTCAAAGAATGGTATGCAGGATGTGCGTCTGAGGTTTGAATCAGGAAGAATGGCAGCAGAGTATTATGATTTGCTATATAACAACAAGCAAAGCTGAACATTGGCATTACTACTAAAAGAAGGCTGTCTCATGAGACAGCCTTTTTCAATTCGTGTACCTGACGGCGAGCAATACCTGTTAAAGTGAAATCATTGATTTTGGAACCGGATCTTTTTATTGCGCACATCCTTAATGAACCATCAGGCTATACGCCTCCTGCAACCTGCTGTTGCTGGTATCGTAATTGCAGTAGATTGCAAAAAGTACCATGGAAAAGAAATTATCTCTCGGCAATGACTGGGAAGAAGTCAAAGCCAAAATCAAAGAAAGAAACGTTGAGCTTACCGATGAAGATCTGGATTATCAACCAGGACAGGAAGATGCTTTGCTGGAACATCTTGCAAAAAAAATGAAACGGTCAAAAGAAGACGTGAAAGGATTCATTGAAAGTATATCAGCCAACAAAGGGCTTGCAGGCTGATTCACTTAGCCTTGTTAGTGTACACAATCACGGCCTTTCCTTACCCGTCAATTTCCGGTTAGCGTTCCCATATAAAAAAAAACCCGCTGGTTTGCAGCGGGTCCGACAATATGATAAATCTTATAGGCTATTTCACTATCTCCAGTAATTCAACCTCAAAAATCAGTGTTGATCCTGGTCCGATAGTTGGTCCTGCCTGGCTGTCGCCATAGGCAAGATCAGAAGGAATAAATAATTTCCATTTACTGCCAACCGGCATTAATTGCAGTGCCTCGATCCAACCAGCAATAACATTTCCTACAGGTAATTCTATCGGCTCACCACGTTGAACAGAGCTGTCGAAAATTGTACCGTCGAGCAGGGTTCCATGGTAATGAACCTTAACCTTATCGGATGCAGTTGGTTTCGCGCCGGTACCTTCAGTAATAACGGTGTACTGAAGCCCGCTGGCGGTCGTTACAACGCCCGGCTTTTTTGCATTCTCTGCAAGAAAAGCTTCACCCGCTTTTTTATTGGGAGTTGCTTTTTCTTTTTTCGCGATCTGCATATAATCCATGATGCAACTGTTGATCTGTTCTTCCGTCAAAACCTGTTTGCCGGTTTTCACATCATTAAGTGCACGCATCACCAATGCATTGTTGATGTTTTGTACTCCCTGCTCTTTATAAAAGTTTGCAAGACTTAAACCCACAGCGTAGCTGAATGAGTCGAGCGAGTTTTTTAGTGGAACAGGTTGAGCCGGTGCAGTTTTCTGGGCGGTGGTTTTTTGAGCAACAGGTGTTGTTTTCTTTACAGGAGCAGTTGTTTTTTTGGGAGCCTGGGCAGCGACAGTAATACTGCACAATGAAACCAGGCCAAGAATCATCCATCTCATATTCATAAATTAAGCGGCAAATTTAGGTGAATGCGGTTAAACCGCACGGAATCTCCTATGAACGTAAATCATGCCAATTAATTATAACCTTAAGGGCTGCAGGGAGCACAGACAAAGATTTTTGTGCATTCTTAACAAATTTTTCCGCCGATCCGGCGTTATTCTTACCACTAATTGAGTCAAATTACCGTCTGTTAAGGGCTCATCTTACTTTATAATCAAAATAATTCTATGAAACGTATGTTTTTACCTCTGTTACTTCTTGCATCTACCGTTACTTTTTCACAACAAGGGGGCATATTAAAAAAAGCAGGTGGCCTGATTGGAAAAGGCAAATCCGGTGCTGGCCTCAGCAATGAAGACATTGTGAGTGGTCTTAAAGAAGCACTTGCCGTGGGTGCGCAAAAAAGCGGGGACAAACTATCTGCAGTAAATGGGTTTATGGGCAATGCGGCTATCAAAGTGTTGATGCCTGATGAAGCAAAAAAAGTGGAGCAAACGTTAAGACAGGCGGGTTTAGGTAAGCTGGTTGATGATGCCATTCTTTCAATGAACCGGGCGGCTGAAGAGGCAGCTAAAAGTGCTGCGCCGATATTTGTTGATGCTGTGAAGGGAATGAATGTGAAGGATGCACTTGGTATTCTAAGAGGAAATGATTCTGCGGCCACAACATACCTGAAAGGTGTAACCTGGCAGCCGCTAACCAATGCATTCAAACCGGTTATTGATGCGGCTCTCGAAAAAACCGGTGCTACAAAATACTGGACAGCTGTATTCGAAGCATATAACAAAATACCATTGACAAAAAAGGTAAACACAGACCTGTCAAATTATGTTACTGATCGCGCACTTGGAGGTATGTTCTACCAGGTGGCACTTGAAGAAAAAAATATACGCGACAATCCGGCTGCACGGGTCAATGATATTCTTAAAAAAGTTTTTGGAAGCTAATAACACTACAAATAAAAAAGCGGCTATCAGTAATGATAGCCGCTCTTGTTTTGTCGGGTTATTAATTTCTTCCCGGCATATTCAGTTTCAGATCGCGTTTTAGCATATCATTTCTGTTAGCCATTTCCCAGGCAGTATGAAATACAAATCGCGCGCGTTTGCTCAACAGTTCGTAGTTGATCTTATCCGGTGTATCTGATGCACGGTGGTAGTCAGCGTGAATTCCATCGAAATAGAAAATAATCGGAACACCTTTACGGGCGAAATTATAATGGTCGCTACGGTAATAAATTTGTTGCCTGTCGTTTGGATCGTTGAATTTATAATCCAGTTCCATTTTTGCATATTTCTTATTAACACCTTCGCTGATTGGTCTCAGGTCGGTGCTCAGTTTATCGTCGCCCACAACATAAACATAGTTTGATGAATCGCCTGTTTTACGCTCAGGATCTGTGCGACCTATCATGTCAATATTCAGATTCACTGTTGTTTTCTCCAGCGGGAAAATTGGGTTTTCGCCATAGTAAGCCGAACCCCATAAGCCTCTTTCCTCACCGGAAACAGTCATGAACACTACGCTTCTTCTCGGGCCCTTACCTTCAGCTTTTGCTTTCGCGAATGCTTCTGCAAGCTCAAGTACACCTACGGTTCCGGAACCATCGTCATCTGCCCCGTAATAGATCACACTGTCTCTTTTACCCAGGTGATCATAATGCGCGGTGATAATAACGAACTCATCTCTTTTGTCAGAACCTTCAACATACCCGATAACATTGCTGCTTTGAATTGAAGTAGTTGCTTTTCCAAAATCAAGCATCACATTAGCGCTGTATGTTTTCGCAGGTGCATTACCAGATTTGATTGATTCTTTAACAGCTTTGTAATCAGCACCCATAATGGCTTCTGCTATACTTTCAGAAATTGTAAACGTGTTTGGATAATTCGTTTTCCTGAAACCGCTTGTATATAGCTGACCTGTTTTGGCTGAAGCAGGGCGGGGGAAGTTTGTCTGAACCAACAACACTGCTACCGCACCATTTTTCGCTGCTGCTTCCTGGATGAAAAATGCAGCCGGTCTGCGTTGATTGGCGCCAGGTGCGGGTGCGCCTGGTAAGACCAATACAATTTTGCCTTTTGCATCAATACCTTTATAGTCATCTCTTGTTGAATCTGAAACGCCATGACCAACAAATACCACTTCACTTGCACTTAAGGTTGCCGCGTAAGACATATTCATATTAACGGTGAAGTCTTTATCGGCTTCAAATTTTTTACCGTTAACTTCAATGGCACTGTGGGTTAAAGAGTCAACATACACCGGCCAATGCATCTGGTAGCTGCCGTTGTTACCTGGCAGCAGACCAAACGCCTTGAACTGGCTTTCAATATACGCCGCGGCTCTTCTTTCTCCTTCAGTGCCGGTACCACGTCCTTCCATCTCGGCACCAGCCACGATGTACAAATGTTTCTTCAGATCATCAGGAGTAATCGTCTTAGCGTAAGGCAGGGGATTTGCCACTTTCACAGCCTTTTGTTTGGCCGCCTGCTGTGCCATCATACTCATGGGCAAACAGCTCACACATAAAATAAATAGTTTTCTCATTGTCATATTTAATTATAAAAAATCTGCAAAACTCAAATGTAAACAATCAAACGTTTGATTGTGTGGGCGCGTTACTCACTTAACTCAAGCCAACGAAGTTCTTTTTCATCCAGCAGTGTTGTCACTTCGCCAATGCGGGCTGAAAGCTGCTGCAGTTCGGCAAAGGGAAGATTTCCTGAATTCAGTTTTTCGGTGAGTGTCGCTTTCTCTGTTTCCAATGCAGAGATCTCCTGTTGCAATAATTCCAGCTCCCGTTTCTCCTTGAAACTTAGCTTTTTTTCTTCCGGAAGTTTAGGCGGAGGCGGTGCTACTTCGGCGGGGCTGTTCTCCAGGTATTGGTTTTTAGGAGCCTGGTTTTCCTGGTCTTTTAATGATAATCGATATTGTGTGTAGTTGCCCGGGAAATCGCGGATCACACCATTGCCTTCAAAAACCAGCAGGTGATCAACCAGGCGATCCATAAAATAACGATCGTGCGATACGATCATCAGACAGCCCTGGAAATCGCTTAAAAAGTTTTCCAATACACCAAGTGTCGGAAGATCAAGGTCATTTGTAGGTTCATCAAGAATCAGGAAGTTCGGGTTCCGGAATAGAACTGATAAGAGATGAAGCCGGCGTTTTTCACCACCGCTCAACCGGGATATATAGGTGTATTGTTGTTCCGGCGGAAAAAGGAAAAGATTCAAAAACTGTGCAGCGCTTAATGTGCCGCCGTTTGCAAGTGGAAAATGTTCGGCAATATCCTTTACATATTCAATCACTCGCTGATCTTCTTTTAAAACAAGACCAGTTTGAGAGTAGTTACCAAACACTATGGTGTCGCCAATATTTACTTTACCGCTGTCGGGTTGTTCAATGCCCTGCAGGATATTAGTGAAGGTACTTTTCCCGACACCGTTTTTACCAACGATCCCAACACGTTCACCTCTTTTAAAAGTATAGTCCATCCCTTTCAGGATCACCTTCTCACCATAACTTTTATAAAGTTTTTTGAGTTCAGCCACCTTTCCACCGAGCCGTGTCATTTTAAGTTGCAGCTCTACCTGGCTGTTCTCAATTTTTTGTTTTGCCTGCTTTTCTACTTCATAAAACGAATCCTGCCGGCTCTTTGATTTGGTGGTACGTGCTTTTGGTTGTTTACGCATCCACTCCAGTTCCTTGCGGTATAAATTTTTGGCTTTATCTATACTGGATGCTTCACTTTCAATACGTGCTGCTTTTTTCTCGAGGTAATTTTCATAATCACCTTTATAGACATAAAGATTGCTGTTGTCCAGCTCCATGATTTCGTTACAAACGGCATCCAGAAAATAACGGTCATGCGTAACCAATAGTAACGTTACTTTCTCCTGGTTGAGATAATGTTCCAGCCATTCCACCATTTCAACATCAAGGTGGTTGGTAGGTTCATCCATGATCAGTAATACATGTTTGTGTTCAAAGCCAATATCGATCAACGTTTTTGCAAGTGCCACACGTTTGCGCTGGCCGCCTGATAAACTGCCCACC
The DNA here is from genome assembly GCA_023416995.1 of Bacteroidota bacterium. Taxonomy (GTDB): domain Bacteria; phylum Bacteroidota; class Bacteroidia; order Chitinophagales; family Chitinophagaceae; genus DATHKG01. Next base: position 101,232 of record JAEZGI010000027.1, on the reverse strand, counting down.
TGCTGATGGAGATGATGAATATTAAGTTTGCCAAGGATCTGTTTCACCTTGGTGTCGAAGTCCCAGGCATTCATCTCATCCATTTTGACGATCGCATCACCCAGTTTTTCTACATCCTCCTGTTCACTGTATATTTCAAACTCCTTGATTGCGTTGATTACGGGATGATTATGACTGAAAATGTTGTCGAGAATGCTCCAGTCTTCCCGGAATGTGGGTTCCTGTTCAAAAAGGGCTACGGTTACATCTTTGTGGATCCATACCGTACCATTGTCGGGCGTTTCTTTTCCGGCCATTATCTTCATCAAAGTTGATTTTCCGCTGCCGTTGCGGGCCACCAGGGCGATTTTGTCGCCCTCTTCTATGTGAAATGAAATATTCGTAAACAGAGGCTTAACACCGAAGGATTTGCTCAGACCTTCTATTGAAACATAATGCATGCCGCAAAGATATTCATATTACTGAAGACCCGGCGGCGCCCGGACGCAAACCACGCATAAGATTCGATATTTATCACGATTTTTGTCATATCTGTCGTTTTTTGCAGATATTGAAGTATTAACGTATTAATATGAAATTTCGACTTTCGTCATCCCTTATCCTGGCGATAGCTTTTTTGGCATTTGGTATTACCTGGATCCTGATCTCTGATGCGATATTGGTAAACTTTTCGGAAGGAGATATCGCCCTCAACCACCGCCTGCAAAACCTTAAGGGGATGATTTTCATTCTCCTTGCTGCATTGTTCATCTATTTTGTAAGTTTTTCTCTAAATACGAGGATAGAAAAAGCAAATAAAAAGAAAGATGAGGCCCTGACCCGCTTCAATATGCTGGGCATGGCCACCAACGACGCCATCTGGGATATAGACCTCATCACTCATGAATCTTATACCAACCGTACGCTCCAGGACATGTTTGGTTATTCAGCAGAAGAACTGCGTGACAATTATACATGGTGGCGCACTAACCTGCATCCCGAAGATGAGCAAAGGGTATTAGATACCATCGACACCATTCTTGACAACGGAGGTTCTTTCTGGCAGGATGAATACAGGTTCCGGTGTAAAAACGGTAAATACAAAATCATATTCGACAGGGGCGTCATCATAAGAGATACCCGCAACAAACCGCTGAGGCTGATTGGCGCCATGCAGGATGTCACGGCTCAGCGGTCCCTGCAACAGGAGCTTATTTCCGAAAAGTTGCTGCACAAAAATGAAATGGCGAAAGGGATTTTGCATGCCGCGGAAGCAGAAAGAAAAAAGCTTGGCGAAGAACTGCACGACAACATCAATCAATTGCTCGGGGTAGTCAGGTTATATATCGATCATGCGATCACCACCAAGGCCGAACAGGAATCGGTACTGGTCAAATGTTCGCAATTACTTAAGTCAGTCATAGAGGAAATCAGGTCATTGTCGCGATCACTGATACCACCAACCCTCAGCGATCTTGGCTTAACTGAATCTATCCGTGAACTCGCTGATTCCATTGCTATCGCCAAAGACATCCGTTTTACTATCAATTCAGAAGGATTTGACGAAGGTCTTTTGACGGCCAGTCAACAATTGGTGCTCTACCGGATATTACAGGAACAACTCAATAATATACTTCGCCATTCAGACGCTGATGAAGTTATTGTTGAGCTTCGCCGCACTGCGCACGCCATACAGCTTACTGTATCCGATAATGGGAAAGGGTTCGATGCTAACAGCCATAAGGTAGGGATGGGGTTAACAAACATCCGTAACCGCCTTGAATTATTTAACGGCAAAATGAAGATAACCTCGTCTCCGGGACAAGGTTGCAAATTAACGGTTGAACTCAGCGATCAACCGGCTGACAAGTGATTCAGCTCACCAGGTATTTACTTAGTTGTCAATTTTTAAAAGGCCGAGAAAAACAGGTGATCGAACGCTGTATGGCTCCCCATGCGGTGTAAGTAAACCTGTTGCGGCATCTCTCGAAAAAACCACCACGTTGTTACTGTCACCGTTTGCTACCAAAACAAATTTTCCGGTGGGTTCGATCGTGAAATTGCGGGGATGTTTACCTAATGTGCTGACAACATCTTTTAGAGTGAGTTTACCGGAAGACTGATCAATGGCAAATACGGCGATGCTGTTGGCATCTCCACGGTTGGTTGCATACAAAAATTTACCATCCGGACTGATATGAATATCAGCGCTGCCAATAGCACCATTGTAATTTTCGGGATGACTGCTGATAGTTTGGATTGCAGTAAAGTGGATTCCCTTGTATTTAAATGCTGTAACTGTTCCTGACAGTTCCTCAATCACATAAACAAAAGGATTTGTTGGATGAAAACTCAGGTGACGGGGGCCATGGCCATCCGCGACACGGAACGAAGGAATTTTTGCCGGCTTTAATGGTTGTTTTGAACCAGGGTTGAACTCATAGATCATTATCTTATCGAGGCCAAGATCTGGTACCAGGAGGTGTTTTTGATCGGGTGTAAAAATGGTTGAGTGAACATGCGGTTTGTCCTGTCTGGGAGTGGCTCCTTTACCCTTATGGTTGATAAGCTGAGCGAGTTTACCCAGTGAACCATCCGGCATTAGAGGGAAGGCTGAAAGATTTCCACCGGTGTAATTGCCCGTAAAAACCCATCTGCCCGCTTTATCTGTTGCTATATAACAGGGATGATCACCCGAAGTTGTTTGTTGATTAAGGAGTTTTAGTGCTCCGGTTTTATTGTCGAATACAAACGCGCTAACGCCCCCGGGCTTTTTTCCGCCATTTTCGTTCACGGCATACAAGTATTTTCCATTTGCTGATACTGCCAGGAACGACGGGTTTTCAATGCCTTCAGTAACCGACACCGGGGTAATAGCACCAGAGGCCACATCAAAACGATTTACATAAATCCCCTTTGAATCACCGTTTGTATAAGTGCCTGTAAAGAGATAATATGACTGAGCTGTAACTGACGAGAACATTAAAAAAGATATTAGTAAGCTGTATGTAAACTTCATGCTTAGCCGTTGAGTTGATAATAATGGACTTGCAATCCCAAGATAGGAAATAGCAGGGTATGGAAATAAAAAAGGGCCGCATCCGCGGCCCTTGTGCAAAAAGATCAGATATATCAGATCAGTTTTACATTAACGGCATTCAAACCTTTTTTACCATTTTGTACGTCAAATTCCACTTTGTCGCCTTCTTTGATTTGATCAATCAAACCACTCGCGTGTACAAATGTTTCCTGGTTAGAATCGTCGTGCTTAATAAAACCGAAACCTTTTTCAGTGTTGAAAAACTTAACGGTACCTTGTTTTTTGTCCATTGTAAAAATAATTGGTATTAAAATAAGGCGCGAAGATAGCATTAAATACCGAATTCACCTTCATAATAGGCCGTTAATTTCGAGTGTGTTACATATATTTAAATTCACGTCTGGTTATTTGAAGCATATAAATACATCAGATAACAAATAAGCAGCGAAATTCCGGCTACGATCCAGGCTGTATGCTTCTCCCACCAGGTGTCGATATTGCGTTTTTTTTGAAAGTTACTGATCTCCATAATCAGTTCATTATCGCTACCGGCAACCCTCACCAATAAAGTGGCAATTGGCTCTACGTACCGCAGGGGCAAGGTAGCCATAGAGTCGAGTAATAAACGGACTATCCTGGAGTTGGTTTCGTACTCATTAAACTGTTCGAGGATGGCGATATTTTCAGCAGACAGGATATTACGGATGCGGCTGCTGAGCAGATCATAGTCTACGTGCATCCCGGTTCCTGTTGCCACGTATTCAGACAGCCTGGTGGTTTCACGCAGGATCATGCCGGGCGTAGACGGATGCTGAACAAAGCTTTTTCCAATGCTGCGGGTATACCATCTTTTATAGTGATACTCCTCGCGACTTTTCGGATTGCTCAGCACATCATAGGCCTCCTGCACTTCCCGAAACAATGCTTCTTTGTGTTTGTCACCCTGGGTTTTGTCGGGATGATATTTCAGCGCGAGCGTTCTGAATGCTTTCCTGATCTGGGTTGCATCCGCGTTGGTTGGTACATTTAATATTTTGTAATAGTCTTTTAGTTGCATACGCGGCGCCTGGGCGGCTGCAAAAGTAGTTATTTCTGTGCCGCCGTATTGCCAAGGGTACTGTTAAACAATGCCAATGTGCGATCCCAGGCCAGTTTTGCAGCCTCCGCATTATACCGGGTTGGCGCCGTATCATTATTGAAAGCGTGCTGAGCGCCTTCATAAATAAACAATTCATATCGAACGCCAGCTTTTTTCAGGGCCTCTTCATAGGCAGGGATACCTGCGTTCACGCGTTCATCAAGACCTCCGTAATGCAATTGTACCTGTGCCTTGATTTTACTGACATCCTTAGCTTCAGGTTGGCGGCCATAATAAGCAACCGCCGCAACAAGCGTAGGAACATGTACTGCAAGCTGATTAGCCATTGCGCCTCCCCAGCAAAAACCTACGCAGCCGGTTTTTCCGTTCGAATCAGAACGGCCTTTCAGGTATTCGAATCCTTTAATAAAGTTTTGAAGATTATTGTTTGTGTCAAGTTTTGCAAACAGTGAGCGGGCCTCTTCCTCGTCAGAGGGAGTGCCACCAAATGGCGACAAAGCATCTACACCCAAAGCCACAAAACCTGCTTTTGCTACCCGCCGCGTTACATCCATTATGTGTGGATTCAAACCCCGGTTTTCATGTATCACAATGACGCCACCGTATTTGCCCTGGGCAGATGGCCTGGCCAGATAGGCTTTCACCTGCGCACCGGCGCCGGGGTAAGTAATATTTTCTGTAACAATGTCCTGGTCAAGTTCTGAAACGGTGGCTGCATGAGCGTAATTAACCTCCAGCATTGGAAGCACGGTCATAGCTGCCGCCATGCTACCCGTCAATTTTACGAGCCTGTTTATAAATTCCTGGCGTTTGAGCGGTTTATGTGTGTATTCGTCGAATAGATTGATGATATCCTGGTTCATGCGTAACACTTTAAATGATGAGTGGAGATGATAAATATAACCATAATTTGACAACAGAAATCGAAGGTTCGCACCGCAACATTTATACAGTATTACCGTTTTTGACAAATAATCAACTCCTGATCTCTAGCATCGTGATTTCTATGAAAACCAAACTTAACCCCAGCTTAGGTGCAATGCGCCTGCTCCCGATTTTTGCCGCCATTTGTATTGCCGCTATTTCAGCCTGTAACTATGGACCCGGATTAAAAGCAGAAACTGCGCTGACTTCAGTAAACGCCAACACTCCCGATTCATCTGTAGTAAAAGAAAAGCTTCCGGCTGGTCCGGATATTTCGTCGCTGGCGGAGATGGCAGATGCGGCGACAATCATAGCAAAAAAACAGGTGCCTGTATTGTGCTATCATCATATCAAGGACTGGACATCTAAAACCTCCGAAAGGGCCAAAGACTATATCGTTCCGGTTGATGTTTTCCGTGAACAAATGAAAATGCTCGCTGACAGTGGTTACGAGACCATTTTACCCGATCAGTTGCATAATTATCTTGCATACAATGCACCGCTGCCAGCCAAACCCGTAATGCTGACTTTTGATGACACGGATCTTGAACAATATACTGTTGCGTTACCGGAAATGAAGAAATACGGTTTCAAGGGTGTATTTTTTATTATGACCGTTTCTTTGAACCGCCCAAATTATATGACCCGCGAACATGTGAAGGCGCTCGCTGATGAGGGTCATGAAATTGGTTCACATACCTGGGATCACAGGAACGTTAAACAATATCAGCCGGAAGACTGGGTAACCCAGATCGAGAAGCCAACAAAACAACTTACAGCTATTACCGGTAAACCGGTCAGATACTTTGCATATCCTTTTGGTTTGTGGAACCCGCAGGCTATACCCGAACTGAAGAAACGGGGTTTTGTGGGAGCTTATCAATTGTCAATAGCCCGTGATCCGAATGACCCATTGTACACTATCAGGCGGATCATTGTTCCGGGTTCATGGAGCGGATCCCGACTTTCAAAAGGAATTAATAACAGTTTCCGCTAGCGGAATTTATGGCCTAATTTTGCCGGTTCATTATGTTTTCATTTAAAAATCATTGTCATGTCATTATTTGATAAACTGAGCCAGGCTAAGAATGCCAAAGCAGAAGCTAATGCAAAAGCAGGGGAAGCTTTTTTGAAATTAAACGCTGAAAAACCGGGCGTGGTGAGTTTGCCAAGCGGTATACAGTATGAAGTTATCAAAGAAGGTACCGGTGCGAAACCCGGACCTGTGAGCGAGGTAACCTGTCATTATCATGGTACCCTTATAGATGGTACGGTTTTCGATAGTTCTGTGAACCGTGGTGCACCCGCAACTTTTCCTTTGAATCGTGTTATCTCCGGATGGACGGAAGCACTCCAACTCATGTCTGTGGGCAGCAAATGGCGCCTGTTTTTACCACCGGCATCTGCATATGGCGACAGGCAGGTAAGTGCAGCAATCGGGCCCAACAGTACCCTGATTTTTGAGGTAGAACTTCTTGGGATAAAATAATGCCCCGATGCGGGTCATTATGCAACGATTCGCCAACGATTCGTGTCACCCCTATGCAACAAATAGTGAATTATGAATGGTAAGTCTCTAAAGAGTATGGTAGCTGCCGCTTTGGGTGCGGTAATGTTTGTGGGTTGTATCAAGGATACGCCTATTGAACCCCCTAAGCCGGTGGCTTATGTGTCGGTGATGAATCTTTCGCTTAAAGCGCCTGCAGTTGAAATGTTGTTCGGCGACCAGAAGGTAACACCACCAATTAATCCGGGTGCATATTTCAGCCGGTACTCAACCGTTGATCCGGGTGCGAAAAATGTAAGTTTTAAAAAGGCTTCGTCCGACAGCCTGGTGGCAAGTTTGCCAGCCGGTGATTATTATGACTCAAGTAAGTTCTATACCGTGTTGTTATACGATAATCCGGGCGGCGGTTCCAAGGCTGTAAGAATTCAGGATAACTTTGCTGCATCTGACGCTACCAAGGCCTATATCCGTTTTTACCAGTTAAGTGTGGATATGCCGTCTGTTGACCTGCATTTTGGTAACGACAAAATTTTTGCAAACAGAACTCCGGCTGACAATGCTACTTCACCAACTTATAACCAGTTTCAACCCTTCAATCCAGGTAGTTATAGTCTGAAAGCTACTGCAGCCGGTACAGACTCGGTAATAGCTTCAACAACATATACCGATCTTGCGGCAACAGGGTATTATACTATATTTCTGAAAGGAGTAAAGGGAGGTACCGGAGCAGGTGCGTTTACTATTGAAGTGCTTAGAGCTGCGAACTAATTTGTTCTTAAAACCTATGCTGCGGTTAAACAGGATTATCAACACTGTTTAACCGCAGTTTTTTTTTATCAGAATATTCTTCCGCGTTCGTCAGAATCGATGAGATTACGGGTAAGCGTGTGGTCGAATGCATCTTCTTTATTGGCAAGTACCTGGCGAAGCAGATCATGAATAGTAATCACACCCATAAACTTTTTGTTGTCATAAGCCAGTATGTACCGGGTACGATGTGTGTTCATGCGATTCATGCAATGTTCAAGCGTATCAGTAAGTGATACCACAGGCAGATCGGTGGTCATAACCTCACGGATCATGGTGTCCTTGCTGCTGTGTCCTTTGAGCACTACATTGCGGGCATAGTCTTTCTCGCTGAATATGCCTTTGTATTCATCTCCATCCATCACTACCAGGTAGCTCAGGTTTACAGTATTGAGTAACTGCAGCCCTTCGATGATCAGTTTCGTTGGTTCAATTACGTTAGTAAGCGGTGCTTTCGATGCCAGGATTTCCTTTACAGTGCGCATGATGTTCTATTTAATTATTTGAAGCCACTCGTATCAAATTACAGGCCGGGCGTTTCCAGGTGCGGCCACTCACCAGCTTTACATATACGCCTCAGTTGGTTCACAGCTGCAAACGAGATTCCTGTCACCAAAGGTATTGTTTACCCTGCTCACAGAGGGCCAGAACTTGTTTTTTGCAATATAGGCAAGTGGGAAGGCAGCCTGCTTACGGGTGTAGGAATGATTCCATTCATCACTGCAGATCACGTTTTGCGTATGTGGTGCGTTCTTCAACGGATTGTCAGTTTTATCAGCTTCACCATTTTCAATTGCCCTGATTTCTTCATAAATGCTGATCAACGCATCACAAAAACGATCCAGTTCCGCTTTATCCTCACTTTCAGTAGGTTCGATCATGATGGTGCCCGGAACAGGGAAACTCATAGTAGGAGCGTGGAAACCGTAATCAATCAGTCTTTTTGCGACATCCTCAGCTTCGATACCAGATGTAATCTTGAATGGCCTCAGGTCAACAATAAATTCATGTGCACAGGTGCCGTTCTTACCGAGGTACAATATCTTATAATACTTTTCCAGTCTTGCCCTCATGTAATTGGCGTTCAAGATGGCATACTGGGTGGCCAGTTTCATTCCTTCTGCACCAAGCATTTTAATGTAAGCGTAACTGATGAGGAGGATGCTTGCGCTGCCGAACGGAGCGGCACTTACAGCATTGATGTTGGTTTCATTACGGGTAACTGTAAACGCAGTTTGATTTTTTGGTTCGGTATCAAACACATGTCCTGGTAAGAACGGTTTCAGTTTATCGTTCACACAAATCGGGCCCATACCAGGACCGCCACCACCATGTGGAATAGCAAAAGTTTTATGGAGGTTCAGGTGACAAACATCAGCGCCAATCATTCCAGGTGAAGTGAGCCCCACCTGTGCGTTCATATTAGCGCCATCCATGTAAACCAGGCCGCCATTTTCATGAATAATTGCACAGATTTCACGGATACTTTCTTCAAAAACCCCGTGTGTTGACGGGTAAGTGATCATGAGCGAAGAAAGCGTGTCTTTGTATTGAATTGCTTTTTCCTTCAGGTCTGTTACATCAACATGACCGTCTGCATCACTTTTCACCACTACCACCTTCATACCGGCAAGCACAGCACTTGCAGGGTTGGTTCCATGAGCAGAAATAGGGATCAGCACCACGTTACGGTGATCATCGCCGCGATGGCGGTGATAAGCACGGATTGTAAGAAGACCCGCGTATTCTCCCTGGGCGCCACTGTTTGGTTGGAGGGAACAGGCGGTGAAACCAGTTACTTCACATAAAAAGCTGCTGAGTTCGTTAACGATCTGCAGGTAACCTGCTGCCTGTGACAAAGGAGCAAAAGGATGAATATTTGCAAATGCGGGCCAGGAAACCGGGATAAGTTCAGTCGCTGCGTTCAGTTTCATAGTACAGCTACCCAGTGAAATCATGGAAGTGTTCAGCGAAAGATCTTTGTTCTCAAGAAACTTGATATATCTCATCATCTCGCTTTCGCTGTGATGTGTATTGAAAACGGAATGTGTAAGATAAGCCGACTTGCGGGTCAACGCTTCGGGAATCTGGGGCAAACCTGGGTCGGAATCAAAAGTCACTGCAACTACGTTGCTGCCTGCTGCTTCTTCAAATATTGAAACGATTTCAAGTACATCGCTTTGAGAAGTAGTTTCATCGATACTGATACCGATATAACTTCCATCAAAATAACGGAAGTTTACTTCACGTGCTTCTGCCACTTCACGTATTGCAGAAACATTATTGACCTGGATCTTAAGTGTGTCGAAATAAGAATTATTGACGTTTGTATAACCCAGCTCTTCCAATTCATTAGCGAGCGTTTGCGCAAGGACAGAAATTCTCAGCGCTATATCTTTCAAGCCGCGCGGTCCATGATATACTGCATACATCGCTGCCATATTCGCCAGCAGTGCCTGGGCCGTACATATGTTCGAGGTGGCTTTTTCACGTTTGATATGTTGTTCCCGTGTTTGTAGCGCCATTCTTAGTGCGCGGTTATTCTGGCTGTCGATACTTACACCGATGATCCTGCCCGGGATACCTCTTTTGAACTCATCCTTGGTTGCGAAAAATGCCGCATGTGGTCCGCCATAGCCCAGTGGCACCCCAAAACGTTGGGCGGAACCTATGGCAATATCGGCACCCAGTTCACCTGGAGGGGTAAGCAGCGTTAGAGCAAGCAGATCGGTAGCCATAACAACCAAACCGCCAACCTGGTGAATTTTCTCAATAAACGCACGATAGTCCTGTACCGAACCATCATTATTCGGGTACTGGAGAATTGCTCCGCAATAGTTCGTGTTGTCAATGCTATGGTAATCACCAAATACCAGCTCAATGCCGATCGGCTCGGCGCGGGTTACCAGTACATCTTTGGTTTGAGGGAAGATATTATTATCAACAAAAAACTTGGGCTGTGTAGCGTTATCGGTTTTGTTGACATGATGGTAAATCATCGACATCGCTTCTGCGGCCGCAGTACCTTCGTCAAGCAAAGAAGCATTGGCCAGCGGTAAACCTGTAAGATCGCCAACCATAGTCTGGAAGTTCAACAGGCTTTCAAGACGGCCCTGGGAAATTTCGGCCTGGTAGGGAGTATATTGGGTATACCATCCGGGGTTTTCAAAAACGTTTCTTAAAATAACGCTTGGCGTTATGGTTCCATAATAGCCCTGGCCGATATAGGTTTTAAATACTTTGTTTTTTTCTGCCACTTTTTTCAGCTCCTGCAGGTACTCGTATTCACTTTGTGGCTCAGGATTCTGAAGCGGTGTTTCGAGTCGTATAGCGGGCGGAATGGTTTTGTTTATCAGTTCTTCCAGCGATTCATTTCCAGTTTCCTTAAGCATCTGGTTAGTTTCCAATTCGTTGGGTCCAATATGTCGGGTCCGGAATTCCTGTTGTTGCTGTGTGAATAAATTCATATTAGGTGGGGAGGTTGACCGTTTTTAAAATTGATGTGCAAAGTTAAGGTTATTTATTTTTTTTTATTGCCTATTTTGAGGTTCAACCGCTATCGCTAATGAGTGCACAATCCTGTCTCAATTGTCGTTCAGCCTTACAGAAGTCTGACAATTTTTGCCCCGCCTGCGGCCAGCGTACCGATACTCACCGGTTAACCATTTCTCATCTTGCCCACGAGTTTTTTCATGCATTTACGCATGCTGATAAGAGCATTTTCAGCCTGCTTTGGCAAATGATAACCCGGCCAGGCGGTGTAGCGCGGGATTATATTGCAGGCAGGCGAAAAAGATATTTTAACCCTTTTACCTTTTTCCTGATACTTATGGGACTATTTGTTTTTTCAAATAGCTACTTTGAGGGGCCGCGCAAACAATGGAGGCCCGACCCACAGGTGTTGTCGCGTATTCCAACGGAGGCAGGCAAAGCTAATTACCTAATTATGAGTTCGCGTGGCGCGGCCATGTCTGGTTTTATACAACGTAACGGCAACCTGATTGCGATGGTGGCCATTCCTTTCATCGCATTAATCTGTTGGGGATTTTACCGTGAAACAGCTTTCAATTATGCCGAGTTTTTTACTGCTTCTTTGCTTTTTGTGACCGTAAGTAACCTGTTTTTCACGCTTTTTATTTACCCGTTACGGCCGCTGTTCAGCGGTACCACTTTTGGTGCCCTGTTACCATTGCTCGGGTTGGTATTACAGGGATTATATTTCACCTGGTGTTATGGTCGTTTTGTTGATCCACCTCCGGCAAAGGCGCGATGGCTGAAAGCGGGAGCAGCAAGTTTTACAAGTGTTTTTGGCTGGATGTTATTTTCAATGTTGCTCATGTCACTTTACATGTACAGGGGATGGGATTTTTATAAGTTTTTTGTTAGAATGGCGGGATAAGTAACCCGCTGATTTGTGTGTATCTTGCACGAAATTTTTTAAGTGAGTAAGGATATTCTGGTTAACTGGGAAAAGAAGTCGGGTGAACGTAAGAAACTATACAAACAGTTTCTTGAACGGGCCGATAAAAACCAGGTGCTGAAAGTGTTACCCGATTTTCATGAAGAAGCTTTTGAAAAGATTGACTGTCTTAAGTGTGCCAACTGCTGCAAAAATTATTCGCCGCGGTTTAAAACGCCCGACATCAAACGTATTTCCAAACACCTGAAATTAAAAGAGGGTCAGTTCATAGAGACCTATCTCCGGCTTGACAGCGATGGCGATTATGTAGTAAAATCAACACCCTGTCCGTTTTTAGGTGAAGACAACCTTTGCAGCATCTATGAGCAGCGACCCTCAGATTGTCAGCGGTTCCCTTACACTGATGAAGATGTTATCCTGAAGCGCCCGGCGATCACGCAAAAAAATCTCACCTTCTGTCCCATCACTTATTATGTTGTTGAACGTTTGATGGCGCATCTGCGTTGAGTTCTGTTTGGTATCGTTTAAGCTATACCACACGGTTGAATTGTATCAGCTATAAAACACATAACGTGTCAGCAATCCCGTTGCGATGGCAAGTATGAAACTTAGCAGGGTGCCGATCAGGACATACTCTGTTAGCTTTGCATCTTTTGCTTCTGTAAGATCCCCGAATCTGAATATTGATTTGGCGCCGAGCAGAAAGCCGACCCCTTCCCAGCGGTCGAGCATGATAAAAAGAACAATAAGCAGTCGCTCCATAATACCAATCAGTCGCCCCGCATTTTCCAATGATTCCACTTCTTTTATAAGACTTCCCGGGGAGGCTCTCGGTGACCAGGTGGAGATCATAAGTTTTATTATGAGTGAAGCGGGTTTTGTTACAAATAATACTGCTATGATTATTGTCAGCACCTTTTTGTCATGGATCCAGTTAAGGTTCCATGGTATCTGTTCGTGTACCGCCCAAACGCCGGCTATTACCGCGATATGCAGCACCTGGTCGGCTATGAACCAACTCCGCCTGTTTTCATCATTCTGGAACTGCAGTTTTCCTGCATCTATCACCAGGTGCAGCAAAGCTATGATGGCAGCTTCTTTCCACAGAAGCGGATCACCGGTGATTAACAATATCAGCACACCATGTAGCAAGGCATGTACATACAGAAAACCTGATCTTAATTTCTGTTTTTCCTTTACATATACCAGCCTGCTTGTTTGTAAAAAGAAATCACCGATAACATGGGCCAGCAGAAATTGGAGTAGTAATGTCATGTTATGAAGTATGTGCTGTTATGATGTTTTGGTAATACTCGTTTAATGCCATGATCTCGGCATAATTGGCGCGTGTTTGTCTTTCGCTGACCGATGATTGCGAAATCTTTAATTTTTTTCCAAGTTGTTTTTGTGAAAGTCCGGCATACTTCAGTGAAAGCGTAATGATTTCTGCTGAATTGCTTGTCCAGTTATTCATTGCCATCGAAGCCAGGGTGATCATCAGGTTTAAGGTCCGGTCGGTGTCGGGCCAGGGGCTTTTTAATGCCAGTCTTTGTTTTATTTTTTTAAGCTCCTCAAATTTTTCGCCCGAGTTTATAAATGCATCACCATTTGATTCACTGATGCCTGGTGCAACATATGTTTTGTTGCCAATGCCTATTGCCATACGTACATCAAGTCCTCTTATTTCCCGGATCGTTGCTTTTATCCGGATTGCAGCCAGGAAAGATGCCGCTGGTTCAGCAATCTCTAGTTGGAAACTGTCGCCCCGGAAAATTTCCCAGGTTGCCGGGGTTTGACCATAAGAACGGAGTACTTTCTTCAATGGCGTTATCCAGACCTTCTGGTCAGAAAGTTTTCTTGAATTGATGATATCACCGGTTATGATTGCAATCATGAATACTAATATCGGGTAAATAATCGATTTTAGCAAATATCGGGCTTTTAGCCGATAGTATTTTGACCATTGCAGATGCAGAAACACAATGATGAAATATCGGTTAATTACCCGATATGTATTAATATCGGCTGGAAAGACTATGTACAGACAGCTAATATTCCATTTTTCGCAAAGAAGGCGCCAGCAACCAGGTAACAAAGACAACGATAATAGTCATACATCCACCAAATACAATCGCGGGGCCAGCACCCATAATACGCGAAGTGAACCCGCTTTCAAACATGCCGAGTTCATTGCTTGAATTAATAAACATTGAATTCACGGATGATACTCTTCCACGCATTTGATCAGGCGTGGTAAGCTGGAAAATAGTACCACGTATAATCATACTAACCGCATCCATCATGCCCGCAAGCAACAGCGCAAAAAATGATACCCAATACACACCGGAAACACCGAAAATGATCACACATAAACCAAATCCGCCCACTGCAATCAATAACCGCTTACCCTGTTTACGACGTATAGGAAACAAAGTCATCAGGATTATACTGGTGACAGCTCCGATATCAGTGGCTGCGTTCAGCCAACCAAAACCTACGGGTCCAACCTCCAGGATCTTTTGAGCCACTTCAGGAATCAGCGCAACTGCCCCGCCAAACAACACTGCAAACAAATCAAGAGAGATAGCACCAAGCAATATTTTATGGTTAAGTACATACATGAGCCCTTCTTTCACACTTGCAAGGGCACTGCCACCGGTACTGCGGTTCATAACCGGCAAACGTGGCACCAGGAAAATACTGAATGCAGAAACAAGGATATAACATAAGATGATAAAAAAGGTGTTGTGCACGCCGAACCAGGCTATAAAAAAACCACCTGTTGCATGGCCAAGTATCGAAGCAGAAAGCCAGCTTGAAGAAGTGATATTTGCCGCAAACTGCAACCTGTTATGCGGAATCAATTGAGCAACAATCGCAGAAGAAGCAGGGCTCACAAAGGCCCGTATGATACCCGTACAAAATATAACCGCATAATAAAAATACTGAATGCGGGAAGGAGGCAGCCGGTTTTCGATACGTTCAGAAGTGAGCAACAACAAACCCGTAACACAACAGGCATAAAATAAAATGCCCCGGAACAACAAAGTACGTTTATCAGAACGGTCTATCCGGTACCCTGCATACAGCGACAAGGCAAAAGCAGGAACAAACTCAGACAAACCAACAAGACCAATAGCAAAACTACTTTGGGTAAGTTGAAATAACTTATAACCCACCACTGTAGACACCATCCTGAGCGACATGATCAGGAAAAACCGACACACAATAAATTTCCGGAAAGACACAGATTCAAGCGGCGACAGACTATTAGGAAGCAGCATTTATACAAAAGTAAGCAGCGATCGTTTAACACCACTATCCGTTATCACGGCAACTTAAAAAAATGTTGGCCAGGCGCATAATCCTGGTTCAGGGCATTAATGATAACATCCAAATGCGCCGGGTTACCAAGAAAGTCTGCATTGGAAGCATCTATCATCAGCGTTTTCAGGTTATGCTGCTTTATATATTGCAAATAAGTGTCCTGCAGGTTTTGTAAATATTCGTCCGGAATCGACTGTTCGTAAGATCGGTTTCGTTTACGGATATTTTCCTGCAGCTTTTTTACCGGTGCGTGCAGGTAAATCAAAATATCCGGTTGTGTGATCTGCTGGTTGATGATTTCAAAAAGCTTCTGATACAAACGATACTCTTCTTCAGGCAAAGTGACTTTTGCAAACAACAAACATTTTGTGAACAGGTAATCTGTAACGGTAACACGCTGGAATAAATCTTTGGTATGAATCAGCTCCTTTAGTTGCTTATACCGTTCGGCCATAAAAAACAGTTCAACGGGGAAAGCATACTGTTTTGGATTTTCGTAAAACTTTGGAAGAAACGGGTTGTCTGCAAACTCTTCAACGATTAACCTGGCATTATAATGTTTTGCAAGTAAATGCGAGAGTGTGGTTTTTCCTGCACCGATGTTACCTTCAATTGTGATCAGATGATAATTCATGATTCGCCCAAAATAAAAGAAACCGGTTCAGATAACTCATATCCGGGGAGGATTGTGGATAAAATCAAATTGTTAAGACAACGCACGTAATAGTTACTGGCTTTTACAACTTTGGGACATCAGTCAAACATACAAAACAGTCTGAAGAATTAAACCCGGAGCGATGCGGTTTCCGCTGTTGAAAAGGTTAATCTTCAACAGGAAATAAATCCTAACCTTCAAAAATTTTGACCTCAAGCGAATCTGCGCATCTTTCGAGCAACGACCGTATGGTAAGGTTCAATACCGGGTGCACAAATTCGGGATCAATTTCAGCCAGCGGCACGAGGGCAAACCTTCGGTTTTGGATCTCAGGGTGAGGTATAACCAGCCTGGAGGTTGTCATTGCGAGGTCGCCAAAAAATAAAATATCGATATCGATTATTCTCGGCCCGTTTTTTAAGAGACGACGTCTGCCGAGTTCCCGCTCCGTCTCCATAATTACCTCCAGCAACTCCAGCGGCGCCATGGTGGTTTCAAGCAACAGCGCCTGGTTCAGAAAAGTCGCCTGGTTGGTTTCACCCCAGGGAGCCGTTTCATAAAGAGCGGAAGCCTTCACAACCGGACCTACCCGCTGGCCCAGGAAATGCACCGCCCTGTCCAGATTCCCGACCCGATCACCCATATTGCCGCCCGTCAAAAGGTGCACTTTGTTCATATTACCTATATTGTAAAAGATATTGCTTTCAAATATCTTTGAAAATGTTTAATTAAACTCGAATGAATACCTTCTTTAAAATCTTCTTTGCTTCGTTGCTGGCCCTTGCCGTGTTTAGTGTGATCATGTTTTTTGTGTTGATGGGTACCATCTCCGGGCTTACTTCTTCAGAAGATGTGAAGACAGGTAGTCGTGCCGTTCTTGTGGTGAACCTGGCTGATAGTTATCCCGAGATCACCACTCCCAATCCGCTGGCAGTTCTTACTGAATCCGAAACTTACGAGGTACCCTCCCTCAGTAATGTGATCCGGCTCATTCAGAAAGCAAAAAGTGATTCAGCGATCAAAGGCATTTACATCAACAGCGGCGGCAATGCAAACGAATTTGGCAGCAATGATGAAATAAGAAACGCCTTGCTTGACTTCAGAACAAGTGGAAAATTTATCTATGCTTATGGCGATGTGATTTCACAAAACGCATATCATGTAGCTTCAGTAGCTGATAAAGTTTACTGTAATCCACACGGGGGGCTGGACTGGACCGGCTTTGTTATGCAGATGGCTTACCTGAAAGGGACCCTTGAAAAACTTGATGTGGAACCACAAATCTTTTACGCCGGAAAATATAAAAGCGCAACGGAGCCATTTCGCGAAACCCGGATGACCGAACCCAACAAGGTACAGGTCACTGAACTATTGAACGACCTGTATAACCATTTCCTGCAGCAGGTGAGTGTTGCAAGAAAAATCGATACGGCTTCTTTACGCCGTTATGCTGTAGAAAGTCTGATTCGCTTTCCGCAGGATGCACTTAACTATAAACTGGTAGATGGACTGAGGTATGACGACGAAGTTCGCAATGAAATCCGCACCAGCCTGAATATACCTGCGACCGAAAAAATCAATTTCATCTCACTGGGTAAATATGCCCAGGCGGTTTCGTTAAGAAAAACCGGCACAAACAAAGTCGCAGTAATCTATGCCGCAGGCAACATAGTAGATGGTAAAGGTGATCGCTCACAGATTGGTGGCGACACGTACCGGAACCTGGTGCGCAAAGCCCGGCTTGATAAAAATGTCAAGGCAATTGTACTTCGTGTAAATTCGGGCGGTGGAAGCGCCCTGGCAAGTGAAAACATCTGGCGCGAACTTTCATTAGCGAAGAAAGAAAAACCAGTGATTGTGAGTTTTGGTGATGTTGCCGCTTCCGGAGGTTATTATATTGCAGCAGGCGCCGATTCAATTTTCGCGCAGCCAAATACCATCACCGGTTCGATAGGTGTATTTACACTGATACCAAACATGAAGGGTTTATTTAATAACAAACTGGGAATGACCTTCGACGCTGTAAAAACGGCACCTGATGCCGATGCAGGAACCGTTGTTCAACCCCTTACTGCTTCACAGGCGCGGTATTTTCAGCAAAGTGTTGATAGTATATATTATTTGTTCAAACAGCGGGTGAGTGAAGGCAGGGGTTTGAATATCGATTTTGTAGACAGCGTGGGGCAGGGGCGCATCTGGAGCGGATCCAGGGCCACCTCCATCGGGCTTGTTGACAGGATCGGGGGCCTTGAAGATGCAATTGCCAGTGCCGCTAAAATGGCGAAATTGGATGATTATGGTCTTCGGGAATATCCCGAACCGCAGAACATATTCAGTTACTTCATGGGCTCAAGAGAAGAAACGATGAAACGTGAAGCTATTGAAAACGAACTCGGAAAAGATGGTATCAAAACTTACAAGGCACTGCGTTCATTAAAAGATATGATTGGTATTACACAGGCACGTATTCCTTTTACCTACCAATTGCAACAATAATTTAAATTTTCGTTTACGGCGGAAACCGGCGACATCACTATATGCCTGAGAAATACAACCAGTTAACAGCAATGCTGGCGATCACTAAAGCCAGTCTCAAAGCGATATTCAGAAGTCCAAGTGCAGTAATTTTCAGTTTTGCGTTTCCGTTTATTTTCATCCTTGTTTTCGGGTTTCTTGGCAGCAGTGGCAGATTAAGTTTGCGGGTGGCCTTCGACAAAACTTCGGATACTACCAACCTGCTTTACCCGGTATTGAGAGGGGTGGAAAGTTTCAATATAGTCGACAAGTCCACGCAGCACCTGCAGGAGGATCTTGAAAAAGGCAGATTAACCGCTATTATTAAGATCACAAAAAGTGATACAGCACGTGTAGGTTATGTGATAGGACTAACAAGTTCAGACGCAGTAAATCCCCAGAACCTCCAACTCTTACGATCCATATTGAACGGTGTAATAACCGGCATCAATGCCAAATTATATGAACCTGCCCGTACTTATGCTACAATCAACAGCAATGTTCAGAAAATTCCGGGCAGAATTTACCGTACCATAGATTTTATACTTCCCGGTCAGCTCGGTTTCTCTTTGTTAAGTTCAGGTGTTTTTGGAGTTGCTTTTATCTTTTTCAATCTCCGGCAAACCCTCGTATTGAAACGTTTTTTTGCAACACCCATACGCCGCGGTTATATAGTTTTTGGGGAAGCCCTTAGTCGTGTGATTTTTCAACTCATAACTGCGGTGGTGATCCTGGCACTCGGACACTTTCTGTTTAATTTTACGCTGGTCCACGGATGGCTAACTTTTTTTGAGTTGCTGGTTTTAAGTTTCATTGGTCTGGTGGTGTTTATGGGTTTCGGTTTCGTAGTAAGCGGTGTTGCGAAAAATGAAAGTACTATTCCGCCCTTGGCAAACCTGTTTACGCTTCCCCAGTTCCTGCTCGCCGGAACTTTCTTCTCAATCGATAATTTTCCGGCCTGGTTGCAACCGCTTTGCCGGGCTTTACCTCTTACACATCTGAATGATGCAATGCGCAATGTTGCATTTGAAGGATTACATCTTGCTGATTGCGGTAAACAACTGGGAGTGCTGGCAATCTGGGCCATCGTATCTTATGCTGCCGCCATCAAGGTTTTTAAATGGGAATAGTAATTATGAGATTGATTAAACTTGGCTTGATAAGCGTCGTGATTTTTAGTGCGATGATTTATATTTTTTCGTTGTTCATTCCCTCACGGGTCCGCATTTCCCGTGCGATAAACATAGGTCTGGCAAAGGATTCATTATCACGTTATATAGGTGATATGCGCAGTTGGCCACAATGGAACGATATGGTTAAACAACAGGATAGTTTGAAGGGCACCTTTGCTGAACGAAGCTACACCGGCACTTCACTTAAAATAGATGTATTGAGTGTTACACCGGATTCGATCAGAACGCGGTGGCAAACAGGTGCATCCGAACCGGTATTTAGTGGTTTTAACTTGGTACAGTCTTTGTCCGATACAACGGTTGCACAATGGTATTTTGACTTCCAGCTTAAATGGTACCCCTGGGAAAAATTTGGAAGCATCATATTTGATAAACAACTTGGTCCGGCTATGGAAAGTTCGTTAGATAATCTAAGGAAAAACCTTGAGCATTCTCCTTTTCATCCATAATATTTCTTATTCATAACTTTAAAAAAAATCAAGCTGTATGAAGCGTCTACTGTTCTTATCAGGTGTACTCCTGTTTAGCCTTGCTACCGGTTATGCACAGGCCGACAAATCAAAAAGACCAAGCCCGCCCGCAACCGTTACACAAACTATTGATGGAGGCAAAACCATCACCATCGACTACAGCAAACCTTCGGTAAAAGGCCGGAAGTTCGGAAGCGACATTGCACCATATGGCAAAGTATGGAGAACCGGCGCCAATGAGGCCACGATTTTCGCAGTCGACAAAGATGTTACTGTTGAAGGCAAAGCCCTGCCAGCCGGTAAGTATTCACTATTCACCATTCCGGGTGAAAACGAATGGACCATCATCTTTAATAAAACCACCGGTCAGTGGGGAACGCAGTACAAGGAAGGGGATGATGCGCTTCGTGTTACCGTTCCTGCAGCCAAGGCACCAAAGTTTACCGAACAGATGTCTATCGAAATAGCGAAAGACGGTAAGGTTTCAGTGAACTGGGCCGATGCAGCAGCTAACTTCCAGGTAAAATAACCAGGTATAGTAAAATGATTTTGGAACCCGCTTATTAAGCGGGTTTCTCGTTTTCGGGCACGATATGATCCTGGTTCAATAATGCAATCAGCGTATCGTGAACAAATTCAAGTTCGCTCGCAGTTATACAGTAAGGTGGCATAAGATAAATGGTATTACCAAGCGGACGCAGGTAGATGCCTTGTTCCATGATCCGCTTTGCGAGTTCGGCGCCGGTAGTTTCGAGATAATGATTCTTCTGACTTTTAATATCAAACGCTACAATTGTTCCTAACTGCCGTATGGCAGTGATACTGTTGCTGGATTCCCTTTCGAGCCTTGCCGTAAAAACTGTCTGTGCCTGGCAGATCATACTTAATTGTTCACGGCACTTATTGTCCAGCAACAGATCGAGACTGGCCAGGGCAGCCGCGCAGGCAATTGGGTTCGCGGTAAAAGAGTGACCGTGAAAAAAGGTTTTGTATTTGTCATCGGTTAGAAAAGCCTCATAAATATCAGGGGTGCAGGCGGTGACTCCCAGGGCCATTGTGCCACCGGTAAGTCCTTTGCTAAGACAGATTATATCAGCTTTGTTTTTTAGCTGCTCGCCCGCAAACAAGGTACCTGTCCGGCCAAAACCTGTTAAAACCTCATCCGCGATAGTGATAATATCTTTGGATTTGATATAATCAAGCAGGTGATCCATGGTTGCCGGAGAGTACATCAACATACCACCGGCGCCCTGCAGCAAAGGTTCGTAGATAAAACAGGCGGCCGTTTCTGCTACCGCATCGATCCTGTCTTTGTTAGATTCAAAATTTGTTTCATTGGGTATATCGAGATAAACTACTTCGAACATAAACCGGTCAAATGCAGCGGTGAATATACTCCTGCCACTAACGCTCATTGCGCCGAAAGTGTCACCGTGGTACGCGTTTGAGAACGCGAATACTGTCGTTTTTTGTGTAAAGCCCTTGTTCCACCAAAATTGCAATGCCATTTTAATGGCGACTTCTACGGCGGTCGATCCGTTGTCGGAATAAAATATCCGGGAAAATGAGCCAGGCAAAACTGGCAACAGCCGTTCAGCAAGTTGTACCGCGGGTTCGTGGGTGAAGCCCGCGAAAATAACCTGTTCCAGCGCAAGGGCCTGCTCATATATTTTTTTAGCGATGTATGGATGCCCGTGGCCATGAATGGTTACCCACCAGCTGCTGATGCAATCCATATATTTTTTACCGTTTGTATCAATAATATACAGTCCTTCCCCTTTTGCTATGGCGATTGGTTGAGGAGCATATTTTTGCGGCGTGTAAGGGTGCCAGATCACTGCCTGATCCCTTGATGAAAGTGGATTTTCCATGAAAATCAAAGATAGGAACCGGCGGTTAGGGAAAAAACCTCAGTTGCGGCGGGCAACGTGCAACGGAAAAAGTATATAAATTGTCAAGAGCTGTTAAGAAATGGATTATCAGAGACTGGTAAAAGATTGCCTCAAGGCGAAACCGGAGGCTCAGAGGGAGCTTTACGACCACTTTTCGGAAGGAATGCTGGCGGTTTGTTATCGCTATACCAAATCGATGACCGACGCTGAGGATGTACTTCAGGAAGGGTTTATCAAGGTGTTCCGTAATCTGCATCAGTATAAATCTGAAGGCGAGCTGGGCGGATGGATCCGCCGTATTATGGTAAATACCGCATTAAACTTCCTCAAACAAAACAGCCGTTACCAGTCAGATCTGGCATTTCTAGACAATACCATGCATCCCGTAACTTCCGACAACCCCGAGATGCGACTCAATGCAAAAGATCTGGCGGAAATGATCCGGCAACTACCTACCGGTTATCAGACCATCTTTAATATGCACGCAGTAGAAGGGTATTCGCATGTCGAAATCGGGAAAATGCTGGGAATAAACGAAGGAACATCAAGGTCACAATATTCACGTGCAAGGAGCCTGCTGATAAGCTGGCTAAAAAAACATTCGGAAGCAATTAAATTGGAGAGTTATGTCCGACCATGAATTTGAAAAACAGGTGAGGCGAAAGATGGACGAACTGAAGTTCCGGCCATCTGATGATGTTTGGAAAGGTATCCAGGCCAGCCTGCCCGAACGCTCAAGGCGACGGGGCATTATCTGGTTACCAGTATTACTGGTATTACTTGGCACTGGCGGATATTTTCTGTACAATGCCGACCTTTCCTCGGGTTCACTTGCGGTTTCTTCAAAAACAACAATTGCTGACAAAACAAACGCTGATGATAATAACACTACACGCTCTAATGATCAACAACCTATAGATCAACTTTCCCGGGATAACAACAACAAAAGTCAGCTAAAAGCAGAAGCGCCTGGTGAAGCCGAATCACCCGAACCTGTAAACGCACCGAAAGCAGACCGCGTTTCAACCGTTCCGCCGTTTTCAAATCCTAAAGGCCAGATTGCCACACAGGATAACAGATATAAACCAGCAGCGGCATCTGTTTCCGGAAAGAAAAACTATATCGCATCTTCAAAGTCAAAACCAGGCGATAACAAGGTCTCTGATACAAACCGCGCCGAAAGCGAATCAGTGACCGGTGATCAAAAACAACAATCAGATATCAATACTGATCAAACTGCAGATCAAAAATCAACTGATAACAATATCTCCACTTCAAATGATGTCGCTGCTGTAGCAGACAGTAGTTTTCTAAAGGTTGATTCAGCGCTTGTAGAGGCAGCTGCACCAATAAATACCAGTGGCAAGAAAAATAAACCCCGCAGAAAGTGGGAACTGGGTTTAAACGTGTCCGGCGGTATTTCAAAACTCCAGGAAAGTAAACTGGGTTCGCTTTTTCATGCAACCAATCTTGCCGATGCAATGCCGGTTGACCGGCTCGCCAGCAACAACTTTGTTTTTGCGCCAAACATCACCGGAATTCCAGTACCAACGGCTTCCGTTGTAAAGCCAGGTGTGTCATTCTCCATCGGTGGTTATGTAAAAACCTCACTGTCTAAAAGATTTTCTGTGTCTGCCGGTTTGCAATACAGCCAGTACAACAATATTATTTACGTAGGCAACAGGGTGGATAGTTCAAGACTTGTCAACAGCGGTGCACAGGTAGCAAATGTGAGCAGGTATTACCGTCCCGATCACCAGTCAAGATTCAGCAATCGCTATCATTTTATCGAGTTGCCGGTTCAACTGCATACCCAACTTAATAAAAGTTTGACCACGCCAATCCTTTGGAATCTTGGCGTAAGTATATCACAGATGTTTGCAAGTGATGCATTGCTGTTTGACAGTGGTACCGGTGTTTATTATAAAGACGATTCACAATACAAAAACACACAGGTTGCACTATCAACCGGTTTCTCAGCTGGTATACTTTCACGATCAAAAATGCCACTGTGGATCGGCCCTTCAGTGAAGTATCACGCCAGTCCTTTGTTCAACAATCATTTTGCAGGTAAAAAACATCTTGCTTCTGTATCGCTTGATTTGCAGTTACAATTAAATAAAAAGTAAAGCAACGGTTGTTGAAGTTTTCATGTCAGCAAAAAAACTATTGCTGTATGATACCAAAATCTTCAATTCTAAATCTTTGTTTTGGGATATGCACCATCCTTTTATTCGGTAGTTGTGTAAAGGATAAGCTTACCAAAACATACACAATTTACACGCCTGTTTACCAAACCAGGGAAGAGGTTATTGCCAGCATCAAAAACGGCCCCGTGCAGTCTTTGTCCTCTCCGGGCAAGATATACATGTACAATCACTACATCTTTCTCAATGAAATCAATAGAGGTGTTCACATCATCGATAACCGGGATCCGGCTGCTCCGAAAATAAAGGCATTTATAAAAATCCCGGGAAACAACGATATAGCTGTCAGGGGGAAGTATCTGTATGCGGATATGTTCACTGATCTTGTTACAATTGATATTTCCGATCCTTTAAATACGCGCTTAATCAGTGTATTGCCAAAACTGTTTCCTGAACGCTTATATGGTTCAAACTTTGAAGCCGATACAAGCAAAGTACTGGTTGATTGGATAGCCAGGGATACAATAGTGCAGGAAGGCACCAATCCCTGGGCCGGCGGTTGCAGAAATTGTTTTCTTGATTTTGCAGCCATTTCAGGCAATTCCAATACGGGTGTGCCTGGCACCGGGGGATCGATGGCCAGATTCACCATCGTCAACGACTACATGTACACCGTTGGTACAAGAGATCTTACAGCGTTGTCACTAACCGAGCCCGCTGAGCCCCGCATCGAAAAAGTATCACAGGTAGGGATGGACATAGAAACGATCTTTCCATTCAAAGACAAACTGTTCATCGGTTCATCTTCTGGTATGTTTATCTATGGCATCACCAATGCATCAGCGCCTGACCGTCTTAGCAGTTTTTCGCATGCCCGTGCCTGTGACCCCGTTGTGGCGGATGATAAGTATGCGTATGTAACATTAAGAACCGGGAATTGGTGCGGCGGCGTACAAAATGTTCTTGATGTAGTTGATGTGAGTAATGTCCTTACTCCGCGGCTGGTTGCTACACATCAGTTGGTAAATCCACATGGTTTAAGCAAAGATGATAACCTCTTATTTATCTGTGATGGTCGTGACGGGATAAAGATGTTTGATGTAAGCAATGTCAAAGAACCAGTATTACTGCATCATGTTAAGGGACTTGATACTTATGATGCAATCGCATGGAACAACAAATTACTTGTTGTTTCAAAAACGGGAATAGATCAGTTTGATTATAGCAGCAGAAACTCGTTGAAACATTTAAGCAATCTAAAGATCAACGGAAAACAGTAAAGATGAAAACAGCATTGATCACCTTGTGTTTGCTTAGCTGTATCAGCGTTTATTCACAACAAAAGAACGTTTCATACCGATCCCAGAACTACGTTGGTTTACTTGAAGGCGACAATCACAAAGGCGCTTTTCAGTTGCAGACGATTCACGGGCTGCAGGTAAAAAGATGGTACGCTGGTCTCGGTGCCGGGCTCGATTATTATTTACACAGATCGATTCCCCTGTTTCTCTCGCTGAATCGTGATGTACAATTTAAAAACAGAACTTTTTTTGCAGCAGGTGATCTTGGTACTAACCTCCCCTGGGTTAAAGAAGGTCCCACGATTGGTTGGGGAACTACAGAAGACATGGAATTTGATAAAGGTCTATATTGGGCAGGAAGTCTGGGGTATAAGGCATATTTCAAAAATCAGCGCGATGCTATCGTTTTAAGCCTGGGATATTCTTATAAACAGCTTGAATCAAAAAGAACCATAACAACCTTCTGTCAATGGCCGCCGTGCCTGGTCAATACCGAACGATTTGATTACCGGTTAAACAGGGTCTCGATGAAGATAGGCTGGCAGTTTTAAAGATCTTTGTTAGCTTCCGACGGCTGCTCAGACATTGATAGGAACCGGAGGTTACGTTGAATGCCTTTCCATTTTGTTCTCTTCAATGGCGACATACGGAATATCTTTTTAAAAGACGCTTCTGTAAGCTGTTGCCAGTCGTTAGCACTGTATTCGAGTATTTCTGGAATTGGTGTGAAATTCGGTTCTTTATGTGGTTCAGAAAACCTGTTCCAGGGGCAAACATCCTGGCAGGTGTCACAACCAAACATCCAGTTGTCAAACCTGTCTTTCATTTCGGGGGGAATCAATTCATCTTTCAGTTCTATTGTAAAGTATGAAATGCATTTACTGCCATTTACCACTTTGTTTTCACTGATCGCTTCAGTAGGGCAGGCCTCAATGCACCTGGTACAACTTCCGCAATAATCTTTTACATACGGATCTTCATACTTCAATTCAAGATCCACTATGAGTGTGGCAATAAAAAAGAATGAACCTCCCGATTTTGTGAGCAGGTTGCCATTTTTGCCTATCCAGCCAAGACCACTTTTGTTTGCCCAGGCCCTTTCCAGCACCGGCGCCGAATCAACAAAACCACGCCCCTGAATATCTCCAAACTTCTCCCGCATTTTATGCAGGAGCAGGTTTAGTTTGGCCCTTATCACTTCATGATAGTCCTGTCCGTACGCATATTTTGATATTTTCACACCCGTTGAACCGGATTGGTGCTGCGCAGGGTAGTAATTAAGCAGAAGTGTGATTACGGATTTGGCTCCCGGCACCAGGCGGGTGGGGTCGATACGAAGATCAAAATGATTCTCCATGTACTTCATGCTGCCATGCATGCCGCTGGAAAGCCAGTTTTCGAGCCTTCTTGCATCATCTTCCAGTTTTCCTGCACGGGCAATTCCACAGGCATCGAACCCGAGTTCCAATGCCCACCGCTTCACATCTTCCGTATTAGTAAAAACATTCATGTGCGCCTTTGATTGCGTAGGTTGCAAAGTTACGCCGAAAGCAAAGTTTCAATTCACTGATTTTTTCCTATATTAACCGCTTAAACGTTGTAGTTAATATGAACAATGCGCTGGATTGGAGGGATATCATAGTGTTTATGATATATTTCGTTATAGTAGCTGGATATGGATACTGGATTTATCAAAGAAAAAGAAAGGCTTCCCTCGGAACAAAAGACTTCTTCCTCGCAGAAGGTTCACTCACCTGGTGGGCAATAGGCGCCTCGCTGATTGCATCAAATATTTCCGCAGAACAATTTATAGGTATGTCAGGCTCCGGATTCAAAATGGGGCTTGCTATTGCAACTTATGAATGGATGGCCGCCGCCAGCCTTGTAATAGTTGCCGTGTTCTTTATACCCGTATATCTGAAGAATAAGATATACACCATGCCGCAGTTTCTCAACCAGCGATATAACGGAACGGTGAGCACCATCATGGCCATATTCTGGTTATTCCTCTATGTGGTCGTGAACCTCATGTCCATATTATACCTCGGCGCGCTGGCGGTGAGTGGTATATCAGGAATCGATCTCAACCTGTGTATGTTTGCCCTGTCTGTGTTTGCCATCCTGATTACACTTGGAGGTATGAAGGTGATTGGTTACACCGATGTGATCCAGGTTTTTTTTCTGATCCTGGGTGGGCTGGTAGCCACCTATCTTGCCTTAAACCTGCTGGTAGATACCAGCGGTGGAACCTATAGCTTGTCTCGCGCCATGGAAGGTCTCGGCA
The DNA here is from genome assembly GCA_023416995.1 of Bacteroidota bacterium. Classification (GTDB taxonomy): domain Bacteria; phylum Bacteroidota; class Bacteroidia; order Chitinophagales; family Chitinophagaceae; genus DATHKG01. The sequence continues at coordinate 73,673 of JAEZGI010000027.1, read as the reverse complement.
TCATGCGCAGAGATGCGGATGATCATTTCCATATGATCCTTGGAAAAGACAATGAGAACTATCTTGATCTGCCCGGCCTTACTGTGCTGATCGGTGGTATGTGGATCACTAACCTGAATTATTGGGGATGTAATCAATACATAACCCAACGTGCACTTGGCGCAGATTTGAAAACTGCTAGAAGTGGTATCCTCTTCGCCGCGTTTCTCAAACTATTGATGCCCATCATCGTTGTTCTGCCAGGTATTGCCGTTTATATACTTAATCAAAAAGGATACTTCACGAGCGGTGAGTTACTTGATTCAAAAGGAACGCTCGCTGTTGATAAAGCATATCCCACTTTATTGAACCTGCTTCCTGTTGGTCTTAAGGGACTTGCCTTTGCAGCGCTCACTGCTGCTATAGTTGCTTCACTCGCGGGTAAAGCAAACAGTATTGCAACCATATTTTCTCTGGATATATATAAGAAGGTAATTGATAAAAATGCTGAAGATACCAAGCTGGTTAATATTGGTAAGATAACCGTTATCGTATCAATGGTGATCGCAATGATCCTTGCCTTTGTAGTAGGTGAAAAACTGATGGGGGAAGGAAAACAAGGTTTCCAGTACATCCAGGAATATACCGGCTTTGTGAGCCCTGGAATATTCGCCATGTTCATACTGGGATTCTTCTGGAAAAAAACAACCTCCAATGCCGCATTATTTGCTACCGTAGGTGGTTTTATCTTTTCAATGATTTTCAAGTTTCTCCCATACTTCGCTGACCTGTCTTTCCTTGCTTCTTCAGGGTTTTCAAAGCTTAATGGCGACGGAGTCTATGAGATACCTTTCCTTGACAGGATGGGTTTTGTATTTATACTCAGCGTAACGGGGATGGTCATTATCAGTCTTTATGAGAATGCAAAAGGTGTTAAACCCAAAGCGCTGGAGGTTGATACAAAGATGTTCAAACTCAACCCTGGTTTTGCGATCGGTACATTTATCGTTCTCGCAATTCTAACAACTTTATATACTGTTTTCTGGTAAACTAAATATTTTGAAATACACATTAGGTTACGACATCGGATCATCATCTGTTAAGGCCGCGTTGCTTGAAATTGCAACCGGCAAAACTGTGGCAAGCGCTTTTTCTCCTGCTGACGAAATGCAGATACTTGCACCAGCTCCCGGATTTGCGGAACAAGACCCCATGAGATGGTGGCAGGAACTTATTGCTGCTACCGCACGATTGCAGAGCCAGGTTTCTTTCAATGGCAATGAGATAGCAGCCATTGGCATCTCTTACCAAATGCACGGCCTGGTTTGCGTTAACAAAGACATGAAGCCGTTAAGAAGCTCGATCATCTGGTGCGACAGCCGCGCTGTTGAAACGGGCAATGCAGCGTTCAATGCATTGGGTCATGATTATTGCCTGGAACGTTTCCTGAATTCACCCGGGAACTTTACTGCTTCAAAACTGAAGTGGGTAAAGGAAAATCAGCCTGAGTTATATGAACGTATTTATAAAATCATGTTGCCCGGTGATTTCATTGCGCTGATGTTAACAGGCAAGGCTGCCACTACTGTTTCTGGTTTGTCTGAAGGTATATTCTGGAACTTCCGCGATGCCAGAGTTGCAACTGAATTACTGGAACATTATGGTATTGAAGAGCACTTACTTGCTGACCTTGTTCCTACATTTGGTGAACAGGGAAGGTTACATGAAACCGCGGCCAAAGCACTTAACCTTGTTGCAGGTATACCTGTATGTTACAGGGCAGGTGATCAACCGAACAATGCGGGTTCACTGAATGTACTGAACCCCGGCGAGGTAGCTGCCACGGCAGGTACTTCGGGTGTGGTTTATGGTGTTATTGATGCTGCAGAATATGATCCGCAATCACGGGTAAATAATTTTGTTCATATCAGCCACACGGAAAAGCAACCCCGTTACGGCGTATTATTATGTGTGAACGGAACCGGCAGTCTCAATAGTTGGTTGCGTCGAAATTTCTTTACCGATCTTTCTTATGCTGCGATGAACCAGGAAGCTTCACGTGCACCTGTGGGTTCAGAAGGTTTAAGATTTTATCCTTTTGGTAATGGAGCCGAACGCGTACTGGAAAATGCTGATCCCGGTGCGATGTTGCAGGGCCTGCAGTTCAATCGCCATGATCGTTCACACGTGGCTCGCGCAGCACAGGAAGGTATTGTTTTCGCGCTCCGTTATGGGATGGAAGTAATGGAGTCGATGGGGCTTAAGATGAAAACTGTTCGTGCAGGATATGCAAATATGTTTTTGAGTGATCTGTTTGCTTCCACCTTTTGTAATACTACGGGTTGTGTGGTTGAACTATATAATACGGATGGAGCCACCGGAGCGGCGCGTGCCGCCGGCGTTGGCTGTGGCGCTTACAGCTCACTTGCAGAAAGCTATAAAGGAATGGAAGTTATCCGCCGCATTGAGCCCGATAATGAACAGCAGGATGCTAATCTCGCTGCATACGAATACTGGAAATCAGACCTTTCAAAATATACCATTTAAAAACATCAGATTATGAGCATTACACTAGGAAACAAAGAATATTTTCCCGGCATAGGTAAAATCAAATATGAGGGACAGGGCTCAGACAACCCCCTCGCGTACAAATGGTACGACGAAAACAGGGTTATAGCAGGTAAAACAATGAAAGATCACCTTCGGTTTGCAGTTGCCTACTGGCATACGCTCTGTAATACAGGTGGTGATCCGTTTGGCCCGGGTACCAAAACCTTTCCCTGGGATGCAGCGGCCGATGCTGACCAAAGGGCAAAGGATAAAATGGATGCCGCATTTGAGTTTATAACAAAGCTTGGTGTTCCCTATTATTGCTTTCATGATGTGGACCTGGTTGATGAAGGAAAAGATGTTGCGGAGTACGAAAAGCGCATGAGCAAGATCGTTAGTTATGCCCAGGAAAAACAAAAGGCCAGCGGAGTGAAACTGCTTTGGGGCACTGCCAATGTTTTTTCAAACCCTCGTTATATGAATGGAGCGTCTACCAATCCTGATTTTCATTCCGTGGCTTATGCCGGAACACAGGTGAAAAATGCGCTTGACGCAACGATAGCACTTGGTGGCGAAAATTATGTTTTCTGGGGCGGTCGCGAAGGTTACATGACTTTGCTTAATACCGATATGAAACGTGAAACCGAACACCTCGCACGTTTTCTTACTATGGCTCGTGATTATGCCCGCAAGCAGGGTTTCAAAGGTGTGTTCTTTATAGAACCCAAACCATGCGAACCTACCAAACACCAGTATGATTTTGACTCTGCAACAGTGATAGGATTTCTGCGCCATCATGGGCTTGATAAAGACTTCAAAATTAATGCTGAAGTGAACCACGCAACACTTGCAGGTCATACCTTCCAACACGAACTGCAGGTTGCTGCTGATGCCGGCATGCTTGGAAGCATCGATGCCAACAGGGGTGATGCTCAGAACGGATGGGATACTGACCAGTTCCCTAATAACCTGAACGAACTGACCGAGTCAATGCTTATCATACTCGAAGCCGGTGGTTTTGCAGGCGGTGGTATTAACTTCGATGCTAAACTCAGACGTAACTCAACTGATATTGAAGATATGTTCTACGCACATATCGGTGGTATGGACAATTTTGCACGGGCGCTCGTTGTTGCGGATAATATCCTTCAGAAATCACCTTATAAAAAATTCCGCCAGGAACGTTATAGTTCATTTGATAGCGGTAAAGGAAAGGAATTTGAATCAGGTGCATTAACACTGGAAGATCTTCGCGAATTTGTTCTTGCAAACGGAGAACCAAAACTTCAAAGTGGCCGGCAGGAATGGCTTGAAAATATCATCAATCAGTATATCTGATAACTTTTCAATTGCTCAAAAGCGGCCGTTTTATACGGCCGTTTTTTTTATAGCTGAACTGAGTTTGATTCAATCACAAACTGCGGTGAACTGTGCCTCGATCCCGGATTTGAGATCCAGGAAAATATTCTGTTTTGCTTCTTCACCGGCTTTCTTTGGTACTATCACTGCAGCATATTTACGGCATCGATCAACAATCGCCCAGGTACCGGTAGACCCGGGGAAAAGAATGATTCCAGGTTTATCAGGTGCTGGTTTATCAAGTATCCAGTTACCAAGACCAAAGTCGAACCCGTTGGCTTCCTCCGGTTTGTACTTTACCGGTAGACCCGCAAACTGTATGGTTTGCATCTCTGAAAGAGATTTTGGAGACAGGATCTGTTTACCTTCAAATTTGCCGTCGTTGAGGATCATCGACAGGAAATTGATCAGATCGTTGGCAGATGATCTTGCACCGCCTGCAGGATTCACGGCACCTCCATTTTCATCAGTGAAAGAAGTAGCCCGCATTTTCAGCGGGCGCGTAATTTTTTCCTGCACCAGCCGGTCAAAACTTTTTTTCCCGATCACTTCCACAACACGCGCGGCAATATCGATTCCAAAGCTTCCGAAGTGAAATTCCTTTTCCGGGTTATTGGAAATCTCTTTGGCCGCGATTGCATTCACGGCTTCTTCCAGGGTTGCAAATTTTCGCCTTCCGCCAAAAACCTTACCCATTTTACCGGTTTCACTTTCTATGCCCGTAGTATTCGACAAACAGTGCCTGATGGTCAAATAACCTTTAGCATATTTTCCAAAAACTGGCAGATACTTAGCAACAGGGTCATCCAACTTCAATTTGCCCTGGTCAACAAAGGTCATAACAGTGGCGGCAGCGAGCCACTGACTTACTGAACCAATCGGCATGGCTAATTTTGCAGTAAAATCTTCACCAATCTCCTTTTTATAAACCAGCGAATCATCCTTGTGTACCAGCATAACAACTCCGCCGCCAAAAGGCTTTTTTGCCCGTTCGAGCTGGTCATTCAGCGAATTGAAATTATACTGGCTTGAAGCGGGCAGCCAGAATAGCAGAAAAGCGAGTGTTATCCTGCTTATCAGGCAGGCGGCACAGGGTTTATATGACATACTTACGGCCCATTTGTGTTTGGAGTAGCATTTGCGGTTAAATGTAATCGTATAAAAGGAATAATTAAACGTATGAATCCAAATAATTTCACAATTAAAGCCCAGGAAGCAATTGCGCAATCACAGCAGATTGCATACAACAATTCTAACCTGAACATTGAAACGGAACATGTGCTGAAGGCATTGCTGAGTAATGATGATTCGCCTATTGAATTTCTGCTGAAGAAAAACAATGTGAATCCATCGTTCGTCGAAACGAAAGTTGATGAAAGCATTGCGCAACTTCCTAAAACCGATAGCGGAACCCCGGCACAGTCTGTGAGCCGCGACGCAAATAATGTGTTCCTGAAAGCAGGCACTTTGTTGAAGCAGTTTGGCGACGAGTTTGTGAGTGTTGAACATTTGCTGCTTGCTATATTGTTGAACAACGACAATTCAGGTAAACTGCTGAAGGCAGCGGGTCTTACAGAGAAAGGTCTTGTTGCCGCCATCAAAGATTTACGTAAAGGCTCAACAGTATCATCGCAAACTCATGAAACAACTTATAACGCGCTGAATAAGTATGCAAAGAACCTGAATGAAATGGCCCGTGCAGGTAAGCTGGATCCTGTGATCGGTCGTGATGAAGAAATCAGGCGCACATTACATATCCTGTCACGCCGCAGCAAAAACAATCCCATTTTGGTGGGTGAGCCGGGTGTTGGTAAAACTGCTATCGCTGAAGGACTCGCGCACCGGATAGTAAATGGTGACGTACCTGAAAACCTGAAATCAAAAACTATTTACGCGCTGGATATGGGATTGCTGATAGCCGGCGCCAAATATAAAGGTGAGTTTGAAGAGCGGTTAAAAGGAGTAATTAAAGAAGTGTCTGGCAGTGATGGTGAAATCATCCTGTTTATAGATGAAATTCATACCCTTGTAGGTGCCGGTGGTGGCGAAGGTGCAATGGATGCAGCAAACATTCTCAAACCAGCACTGGCAAGAGGTGAATTGCGCGCTATTGGTGCTACCACTCTGAACGAATACCAGAAATTTTTCGAAAAAGATAAAGCGCTTGAAAGAAGGTTTCAACGGGTCATGATTGATGAACCTTCAGTTGAGGATGCCGTTTCTATTTTGCGTGGTTTGAAGGAGCGTTATGAAACGCATCATCATGTTCGTATTAAAGATGAGGCGATCATTGCCGCAGTAGAATTGTCTCAACGATATATCACTGACCGCTTCTTGCCCGACAAGGCAATTGACCTTATAGATGAAAGCGCTGCAAAACTGAGGCTTGAAATGAATTCAATGCCTGAGGAACTCGACAAACTGGAAAGAAATATCCGCCAGCTTGAAATTGAACGCGAGGCCATCAAAAGAGAAAACGACGAAGCCAAACTCTATGAACTCGGCGTTGAAATCGGTAACCTGAGTGTTGAACGCGACACCCTGAAAGCAAAATGGAGACAGGAGAAGGAACTGGTTGACCAGATCCAAACTGCCAAAGCAAACATCGAGTCGCTTAAACAAGAGGCTGAACAGGCTGAAAGGAACGGTGATTATGGCCGTGTGGCTGAGATAAGATATGGGAAAGTGAAGGAAGAAGAGGCAAAATCGCAGCAATTAACAGCGCAACTTGGCCAGTTATCTGAGAAAAGATTGTTAAAAGAAGAGGTGGATGCCGAGGATATTGCCGAGTCTGTCGCCAAAGCTACCGGCATTCCGGTTACCCGGATGCTGCAGGGCGAGCGGGAAAAATTACTACATCTGGAAGATGAATTGCACAAAAGGGTAGTGGGTCAGGAGGAAGCAATCGTGGCAGTTTCTGACGCAATTCGCCGCAGCCGTTCGGGTTTACAGGATCCGCGTAAGCCAATTGGTTCATTTATCTTCCTGGGAACCACAGGAGTAGGTAAAACCGAGCTCGCCAGGGCGCTGGCAGAATACCTGTTCAGCGACGAGAGTATGATGACCCGGATCGACATGAGCGAATACCAGGAAAAGCACTCTGTGAGCCGACTTGTAGGTGCGCCTCCGGGATATGTGGGTTATGAGGAAGGTGGTCAGCTAACCGAAGCAGTGCGCCGGAAACCGTATTCCGTGATCCTGCTGGACGAGATCGAGAAGGCGCATCCTGATGTTTTTAATGTATTATTGCAGGTACTGGACGATGGCCGGTTGACCGATAGCAAGGGCCGGGTCGTCAACTTCAAAAATACGATCATCATCATGACGAGTAATATGGGAAGCCATATTATCCAAAGTAATTTTGAAGATGTGAACGAATTGAACATTGAAGATGTTGTAGAGAATACACGTCGTGAGGTGCTGGATCTGCTCAGGCAAACCATCAGACCGGAATTTTTAAACCGGATAGATGAAGTGATCATGTTCCAGCCGTTACTGAAAAGAGATATTAAAGGAATCATATCCATACAGCTGAAGGCCCTGAAGGATCTTGTCGCTGCGAATGGAATAGATATAGCTTTCAGCGATTATGCTTTAGATTATCTCGCAGAAAATGGTTTCGATCCTCAATTCGGTGCACGTCCGTTAAAAAGGCTGATTCAAAAGAAAATTGTTAACCAGTTAAGTAAGAAAATACTGGCAGGTGATATTGACAAATCACAAAAGGTATTGGTTGACGTATTCGACGGGGTAGTAGTATTCCGTAATGAGTCGGCAGAGATGGAAAAAAGCGGTGGGTAATCTACCGATAAAATAGAACAACAATTATGGCACCAAAAGCAAAGGTTATCGTGGAGGTTATTCCTCCCAAAGACATCATCACGGGCAACCCGGATGCACCTGTTACGCTTGTTGAATTCGGCGACTATGAAAGCGAAGCATGCGCAAAAGCCAATGAGGTAGTAAAACAACTCATGGACAAGTATGAAGATAAACTGAACTTTAACTTCAGACACTTCCCGTTGACACAGGTTTATCAACGTTCGCAAAAAGCGGCCGAGGCAGCTGTTGCAGCCTCCCAGGAAGGCAAATTCTGGCCGATGCACAACATGTTATTTGCGCAACGCCGTAACCTGGGGCTTACCAGCCTGAAGGTTCATTCAAAAGAAGCCGGCGTAACCAATAAAAAGTTCCTGGAAGAACTTATGAATTCAACCTACGGCTGGCATGTTCGCAATGACCTGTTAGAAGGTTTGGATATGGGTGTGCGCGATGTACCCACATTTTTTATAAATGGCGAACAATTTACAGGCAAACCTACTGTTGAAAGCCTAAGCAAAGGCATCGATGCCGCGCTTAAGTTGCAGAAGAAAAAACCTGCTGCCAAACAAAGGGCATAGTCATATTTTTTTCGTTGACTCAGAGGTTGCTCATCCGGGCAACCTCTGTTTTTTTGCCCGAGGTTGAGATTGCTACATAGAAGTATGTAGCCTTATTACTTTTCTTCGTGACTGCGCTATCTAATGTTATCTTGCAATGAAATAAATCAGTGCAAGTGAAATAATTTCATCGACGGGCCCGTTTCATCAAAAATCTTCTTCAAACAAATATCCATGTATAATCAGGTAAACAACATCGCTATCAGAACGCCCTGGTACAAATCAAAATTTTCAACAATTTTTTTAAAATCAATCATCCTGTTTGCCGCCGTCGGTACTACCTCATCCTGTTTCTCTACCACCGATAAAGCTGCAGCTCCCGTTGCCGGTGTTCAACAGGATACATTGCCAGCGACTGAAACCGTAACTGCTCCGCCTCCGGCGCCAAAGCTTGACAGTGCACGATACGATGAATTGATGCAACACATTACCAACGGTGATTCAACTGGTAAATGGCCGGTTAAAGGCGAATACCCGCTTCCCGGAGCTATTTTACCTTTCAAACGCGTTATTGCCTATTATGGCAATCTGTATTCAACACGTATGGGCATTTTGGGCGAATTACCCGAAAAAGAAATGCTCGACAAATTACAGGGTGAAGTAAAAAAATGGCAGGAAGCAGATACTGCTCTTGAAGTTGTTCCTGCTCTGCATTATATCGCCGTCACCGCCCAGGGAAGTCCTGGCAAAGGCAATAAATACCGTTTGAGAATGCCTTTTAACCAGATCGATAAGGTACTCGCAATGGCTGAAAAAATCAATGCATTGGTGTTTATCGATATCCAGGTGGGTTTGAGCACTTTGCAGGAAGAACTGCCCGAGTTTGAAAAATACCTGAAACTACCTCATGTGCATTTTGGTATCGATCCTGAGTTTTCAATGAAGGGTGGACAGGCTCCCGGAAAGGTCGTTGGTTCTTTCGATGCGGCTGATATCAATTATACTACCAATTACCTCGCGAAACTTGTAAAAGAGAATAACCTTCCTCCAAAAATGCTGGTGGTTCACCGGTTCACACAAAAGATGGTAACCAACTACAAAGACATAAAATTACGTCCTGAAGTACAGGTTATTATGGATATGGATGGATGGGGTCACCAGGCAAGAAAAATCAACACTTACCGCCAGTTCATTCACAAAGAACCTGTTCAGTTCACAGGATTTAAGATTTTCTACAAAAATGATCTTCGTGAACCAAACAGCCATATCATGTCGCCGGCTGAAGTATTAAAACTAAAACCGCAACCGGTTTACATCCAATACCAGTAAGCACTTCTATAAAACTTATAAAACAATGATGGCATCCTGAGTAAGGATGCCATCGTCGTTATATTATGCTAATAGAGTTGACCGTTATTGAATTTTGTTGCCGAGCCAGGACGCACGAAATGCTTTCATATTTTCATCAATTTCAAACTTTCCTTTTTCGAATGGAACCACAGAGTAAACAGGGTTTGCAGAAAATGTAATTTCTGTTGTGATGACTTTTTCACGATGCTGATACTGGATACTTACTTTATCACCGGGTTTGTGAGCTTTGATGATTGCACGCAGTTCTTCCGGGCCGGAAACTTCTTTGCCCGCCAGTTGTAAGATCTTGTCTTCTATATCGAGACCGGCTTCGTAGAGTGGTGTTCCTTTTATGGTAACGCCTCCGAGTACCAGGTCACCACCGGGTCGGAACTGGAGGTTGCCCAACCATGCCTCCTTCAGCGCTGGCTGCGAAAGCGTAAAGCCTGCCTCTTCTAATAAAGGTCCGTAGTCAAACGGCTCATGACCGTTCACATAGTTAAAAAAAAACGCTGCTGCGAAGTTTTTGTCCTTTGTAAGATCAGCGAGCACATTTTCCAATCCCGCTACCGTGTACGGCTGCTCATTCACACCAAACTTTTTCCAGACGGCCTGCATATATCGATCAAGATCCAGTCCCTCGAAACGCGTTCTTAATTCGAGATCAAGAGCCAGCGCAATGGCTGCACCGTAAGGGTAATACGAAGTAAACATGTTAGGGTAATTGGTTTTATCAATGCTCACCCCTGCATCAACAAACACGGCCATTTGGCTCGCCTGTACAGGTGAGTAACTTTTTGCACCTGCCGTATTTTGCTTGGTATTTACAAGACCCGATATGGTGTTGGCCCAATCATCTATTGTACGAAAACCCGAACGTTTCATCAGCAACTCTCCATAATATTGGGTGAAGCCTTCTGCGAACCAAAGCTCTCCGCTCATGTTGCTTTTTTCAAAATTGAATGGTTCCAGTGAAGCGGGGCGGATCCTTTCAACGTTCCAGGCATGAAAAAACTCATGTGCAAATACCGAAGGCACCGTAGCAGAAGTAAATGCGCCGGGTCTGTTGATAACGGTCGAATTTCTGTGCTCCATCCCGTCTCCTCTTACGTAAGGATTCATACCCGTGATGAAAGTGTAAGTATTGTAATCAAAAGCAGGCAGCGTTCCAAAGACCGCCTTTGCCTGTTTGGTGATAACTTCAAGATTTTTGGCGAATTCGCTCATGATGCCATGGTCGCCGGTAGCTTCCAGCGAAAGCCGGAAAACGGCGGGTTTGTTTCCCGCTCCGGCCATCTGCCATTCGAACCAGTTTAGTTCACCAATGTTGATAGGTGAATCCATCAGGTATTGAAAATCGCGGGCCGTAAAAAGCGTTGAGTCGGCCCCTGGTTTTAGTTGGGTTGAGATTGTCCAGCGCTTTCCTTCAGGCAGGTTGAACTTGATATCTATCGGAGCTTTCTCCGCCCCCTTTAGCCAGAGGAAGGTGGCAGGAGAATTCAGATGTATGCTTTCACGATCAATGCCCGCGTATGTGCCATCGGGATGGTTTGCATACAAGGTGTATTTAACGCGCACAAAGCCATCATGTTTCGGTACTTCATACACATCCCCGTCAATTTTCCTGATCACCACAGGTTTTCCTGCCTTATCAAAAGCCTGAACATCGTAAATATTCTTACCGTATTCGTGGGTGGCATATCGTCCCGGAGAGGAACGGCTCATTCGGAATATTGCCGCACGCTGGGTAAGCCCTGAAACGGTGACACTGATGTCGGCTTCATGGTGTGCAATATTTGGAAAAGAAATGATGTAACTGATTTTCTGGGCCAGCAGATGATCGCAAACAATCAGCAGCAGGAGAATAAAAGATAGCCTTTTCATGTTTAGTTTTGAATTTTGCCACGATGGGTGATTGAACTTAATTTCGCCTAAATTAACGCAGATGGAACCGCAATCAAAATTTATGAAGATGGCAATTGATCTTGCGAGGCAGGGAATGAATGCAGGAGCGGGCGGCCCTTTTGGATGTGTGATCGTGCGCAATGGTGAAGTGATCGCCAAAGGCTATAATGCTGTTACTTCAACAAATGATCCTACTGCGCATGCCGAGGTTGTAGCAATAAGGGAAGCCTGTAAAAATCTCAATTCTTACCAGTTAGCTGGTTGCGAATTGTATACATCCTGCGAACCCTGCCCAATGTGTCTGGGCGCTATCTATTGGGCGAGGCCAGATAAGATTTATTTCGCCGCGGGCCGGGAAGATGCTGCCGCAGCTGGCTTTGACGACCATTTTATCTATGATGAAATAAATACTCCAATAGCCGAACGAAAAATACCAATGTTAGCCATTGAAAAGGACGTGGCTGTTAAATTGTTTGAAGAATGGAAAAACAAAGAGGGTAAAACGACTTACTAATATTCTATTTTGCAATTAATAACCTGATCACGAAATAGCCAACTACAATAAGCAGTAGTAATACAAACACGGTGACATAAATGGACGGGTCATCCATTATTTTTTTGCGCAGACGACGATTCTTTTTTTCCTGGATATATTGATTCAGTTCCTTATTCAACTGATCAACATAATTCTGCAAATCTTTTTTGTCAGAGAATTTTTCCAAACCCTCAACTGCTTCGTTTGCAAAATCATTTTCGTTTATCCATACTTCTACCTCATGTTTTTCCTGTTCAGATAATTTTCCGCTCACATAATCCATGAGTTTCTGATTATCGATGTCTTTATTGCTATTGGTTAATATGTTAAAAAGATCGTTACTCATTGTTATACTTCATCGCTGATTCAATTTCTTTTCAAGTAATAACTTAAGATTTCTTTTCCCGTTCTGAATATAACTTTTAACCTGCAAAAGGTTGAAACCTGTTTCATCAGCGATCTGCTGATAGGATTTCTTTTCAAGGTAAAACAAAGTTACACACAGTTGCTGTTCTTTACTAAGTTCGGCAAGACTTTCATTCATCAGCTCCAGCCGCCGGTTCTTTTCAAGATGCAGATGCAGGGTATCATCATTGGTTGCCGCAACATTATCTTTGATTTCGGTTAGTACCATGTTTTGCCTGTCACGAAGCTTCATCAGGCAATGATTTTTTGCAACCATGTATAACCAGGACTTAAAGTATTCTACTTTATACTTGTGCAATTCGGTGATAGCTTTAAGAAATATTTGTTGCACAACGTCTTTTGCCTCTTCTTCGTTTTTGAGGTACTTCATACCCACACCCAACAACAAAAGAGTATACCGTTGAAACAGTATACCCAGCCAATGATTGTTATGGTCGCGATAAAAATTATCGAGCAGTTCCTGGTCGCTGATATGTTCGTTCGGATCCCTGGTCACCTGTTGAAAATAGTCATTTTTATACAATCCGCTTTGCTCTTCCCATCTTTACTATAGATGCAGTAACAGAAAGATTTCATAAATTACCCCGATATATTTAAAACTATTTATGATGATCAGTGCGGCGGTCTGTTGTGTTCCCGTTAGTCCATTACGAAGTACTCCTTCTCATCGGGCTGAGATGGTAAGTCAGTTGTTGTTCGGAGATCAGTGTACCATACTTGAATCTGCGCCGGATAACTGGACGAAGGTTAGGTGTGATCACGATCAGTATGAGGGCTGGTGTCAACAGGGTCAGCTGACAACCCTGCGCGAAAGCTTGCCTGCCACATCGTACCTGACACAGCAATGGGTCACTGGCATTAAGGTTGACGGTAAGAATATGCAGGTGCCGCTTGGTTGTTCAATTCCGGGTTTGAAAGATAAAGAAACAGTGTGGGGGGATATGACCGTTAGTTGTAATGAAGACTTATATACATTAACGAATCGGAGTTCAGATGAGAGCCTGTTGAACAATAAAAGCCGGGATGCTTCAATTGATGAAAACCTGCTGAAACAAATAGCGTTCAAATTTTTAAATACCGGTTATCTCTGGGGTGGCCGTTCTGTGTTTGGGGTTGATTGCAGTGGCTTTTGCCAGGTTGTTTACAAATTCCTTGGCATATCGCTTATGCGTGATGCGTATCAGCAGGCAACTCAGGGGGAAGTAGTAGGCTTTCTGCAGGAAGCGCGTGTTGGAGATCTGGCGTTTTTTGATAACGATGAGGGAAGAATAACTCATGTAGGTATCCTGCTGAATGATTCCGAGATTATTCATTCTTCTGTGAAAGTCAGGATTGACCGGATAGACAATATGGGTATTATCAATTCAGACACAAAACTGCGCACTCACAAACTACGCCTTATCAAGAGAATAATCGTTTAACCGGTAGGGTTAGTACCGGTTAAACGGGATACTTATTTAGCGCCAAAAGTTTCTTTGTAATAAGCAATGGCGTCTTTAATGATTTTTTGTGCAGTTTCTTTTCCCTGGAATTCTTCTACAACAACTGTTTTGTTCTCCAGTTTTTTGTATTCTTCAAAGAAGTGGCGGAGTTCGTCAAAAAAGTGTCTTGGCAATTCTTCTATATCATTATAGTGTTTTACACTGGGATCGTTTGCTGCTACGGCAATGATCTTGTCATCAGCGTCACCGCCATCAATCATTCCCATAACGCCGATCACCTTGGCTTCCATCAGGCACAAAGCCTGTACCGGAAGTGATGTCAGCACAAGGATATCCAAAGGGTCTTTGTCATATCCATAAGTTTGTGGTATGAAGCCATAATTGCACGGATAATAAAAGGAAGAGTAAATGATGCGATCAAGTTTAAGCAGACCGCTTTCTTTATCTATTTCATATTTGCATCGTGAACCTTGTGGAATTTCGATAACTGCTGTAACTTTTTCAGGCGCATTTTCACCATAGTGAACCCCGTGCCATGGGTGAGAGGTAGTCGTCATAATGTATTTTTAAAGCACCTTACATTTTGATGATCGATTTCAGGTCAACCAGCCACTCACCATTTACCCGGATAATGCGCAGGGTAGTGGTGTCATTGCTATGAAAGGTGTTGTGATATTTGAACAAGGTAACTGAATCGTTAACCGCGCGTATTTCAACGGGTCTTATTGATGAGGCGCGGAACTCTTTTTTGTCCCGCGCACTTTGCTGATCATAATTTAATGTATGCTGTTTTAAAAGCAGCAGGTTGGTAGTATCTTTAAACAGGTAAAAACGCGCTTTGTCATGGTCGCCATCAAGCGTGGCCCTGATAAACTCGCGGCCCGCATCCTGCGCATCTTCTGCTTTTTGATATTCATTGTCACCGCCGCAGGCTACCAGTGCAGTGCAGAGAAAAATAAAGACGTATTTCATAATGATGGCCGCAAAAATAGCGAGTAATCGCAAATATGCAGATTATAATTATGAACGGTCGGTAATCTTCTCTTTATGATTTCTCCAGTTTTGTGGCGGTTCAGGATCGTTGGCCTTGTCTTTATCGTAAGCACGTATGATCGCTTTTACCAGACGGTGTCTTACCACATCTTCCTCATCGAGTTCAATGTGTGCTATGCCATCAATGTTTTTCAGGATCCGAACCGCTTTTTCGAGCCCGCTGCGCTGATTTTTCGGAAGATCTACCTGGGTCATATCACCGGTAATGATGGCTTTGGCGTTGGAACCAATACGTGTCAAAAACATCTTGATCTGGAGATCAGTCGCATTCTGAGCCTCGTCTAGAATTATAAAGGCATGATCAAGTGTACGACCGCGCATATAAGCAAGAGGCGCTATCTCGATAACCCTGGTACTCATATAATAACCGAGTTTATCAGCAGGGATCATATCATCCAGGGCATCATATAATGGCCGCAGATATGGATCAATTTTTTCCTTCAGGTCGCCGGGAAGAAAGCCAAGACTTTCACCTGCTTCAACAGCGGGGCGGGTCAGTATTATCTTCTTAACCTGTTTGTTTTTTAGTGCGCGCACAGCCATGGCAACAGCGGTATAGGTCTTACCCGTTCCTGCAGGTCCTATCGCAAAAAGAACATCGTTTTTGTCGCCATACTGAACCATTTTTTTCTGGTTCACCGTTCTTGCCCGAACTGTTTTACCATGAGGGCCAAATACCAGGATGTCATTAGGATTCCGATCAACAAAATTATCAACCGCCTCTGCATCATCACCGCCCAGGATCTGTTCGAAATAATTTTCGCTCATGTGCCCGTTCCTTTCCAGGTATTGAACTATTAGTGTGATTTTATCTTTTGCATTGCCTACCTGCTCCTGTGATCCACTCAACTTTAACTGGGTGCCGCGAGACAATATTTTAAGCAGCGGAAATTTCTTTTTTAAAATGTCAAGTTTACTGTTGTTGACTCCAAAAAATTCGATCGGATTAACCGTTTCAAGATTGATTATCGTTTCTGTCAATGAGAATTATTTTAGTCGAATATAATTAAATGAGATGGTTTTATTTTAAAGATAGTTATTCACAAACTGTTAATTGAGCCTTCTCTGCATAATTAACGATAGTATAAACTATTTAGCCTTTAATGATCTTATCATTTGTCCATAATCCCAATTACGGGCCAGGGCAACAACCGAATGTGCAATGCGTTTGTCGCGCGTGGCAGTTGTTTTTGCTGACGTTACCCAGGTACTGAAATACCGTTGGTGGGATGGTGTAAGCGCTGAAAAATTTTTCCAGGCTTCGGGTTCATCCTTCAGACATTGAATCAATTCCGGGTCCAGCGGTGGTGGCTGGTCTGCTTCTATGCTCACGACCAGTTTTGCGCCTACCGATTTCCTGAGTTGACGTCGCATTCCGGCATTAAGGGGCAAAATAAGGTGCCCTTCTCCTTCTGGAATCAGAGAAACTTTTTCAATGCGCAACGCGTCCAGCCAACCGGTAACACGAAACCCTTTCCTGTCACCGGGATGAAGACGTTCCGCAATTGCGGCAGGAATACGGATATAGGTCCAGTTTGTTTTATCACCTTTCTGCGCATAACGGCAGATTTCCGCTTCAAATTTGCAAGGCGCCATATATTAAATTTGTTGAAGGCATATAGAAAGTGTAAGATGTTGTAACTGTTAACGTTGTGAATTTGTTTCCCCAATTTAAAACGCAAAACTCACCATTTACCCTGAAGGGAGTATGGCAGCTAATTGGTATGGTTAAATTACCAATTTTACATCCCGGCCCAAATAATTCAGCATTGAATTTCTCTTGCTGCTTTTCCGTGCCGCTTTGCTGTTTACCACGTTCTAAATCGTGAAACAGAAAAAAAATGAAGAGCGTTATGACAGAAGATATCATCATCATTGGGGCAGGAGCTAGTGGTCTCATGGCAGCCAGGCAGTTATCAGAGCAAGGAATGAATGTGCTTGTACTTGAAGCAGACGTGCGGATCGGCGGACGGGTTCACACAGTAAATGATCCGGCATTTCCGATACCTCTGGAAATGGGTGCTGAATTTGTTCACGGACGATTACCACTGACCCTGGGCTTGCTGAAAGAAGCCGGAATCCGATATGATGAAGATGTTTCCGGGATGATAAAAATTACGGATGGCTTCTGGACAAAAGATGACGATTTTTTACCTGGCTGGGACGAGCTCATTGAAAAAATGCGTTCAGTCAAAATCGACATGTCGCTTAAATCCTTCCTTGACCTATACTACAGTCACTCCAAACATGAGGTTTTACGTAAAGAAGTGATCCGTTTTGCAGAGGGCTTTGATCTTGCAGATGTTAACCTCGCAAGCATGCAATCGTTGCTTGAAGAGTGGGACAATGAGGACCATAAGCAGTTCCGCATCCCGGGCGGGTATAAAAAACTTATCGAATACCTGGCCGACAAATGCCGTGAACGTGGCTGCAAAATCCTGACCGGCGTTCACGTGACCAGGGTTAACTGGAAACGCCACAAGGTGGTGATTGACACGAGGACCGGCCGGCGCTTTGAAGCTGCAAAGGTCATCATCACAGTTCCGCTGGGAATTATTCAGAAAATCAACACGCATCAGCAAACACTCGAGTTCAATCCTTCCCTTAACACGATGTTGAAAAACGCCCGTTATATCGGTTATGGATCAGTGACCAAGTATTTCGCATTGTTCGATAACTTCTTTTCGCCGGAAATTGATAAACCGAGCATGATCATCACTGATCAGCTGATACCAACCTGGTGGGTTCGTTTCTGCGGCAAAGAAATTTTACTCACCGGCTGGCACGGAGGACCCTCAGCCTCTAAGCTTGCCAAAGCCACGCAGTCCGAATATCGTGAACAGGCTTTGGAATCGCTTGCGAAAACATTCCGGGTTGAGAAAACAGATCTTGAAAAACGATTGAAAGCATTTAGAGTGATCAACTGGAGTACACAGCCATACGCGCTTGGGGCATACAGTTATGATATGGTCGGAAGCAGGGAAGTGAAAAAGCTACTTCGCCAACCCCTCGCGGACACCGTATATTTCGCTGGAGAAGGCTTACATGAAGGCGATGCCCCCGGAACAGTTGAAGCCGCTTTATCGAGTGGAAGAGAAGCCGCGCTGAAGTTGCTTGCGGCCTGGAAGTTCAATAATGTTTAAGGGAGCGATTTTTGTTGCTCGAAATAGCGCATCCGGTAAGCCATTTTTGCGGTTTTACCCAACTTACGCAGTAACCGGTTATTAACGATAACCCCAACGGGAGCGCCAATAACCGGAATAAGTTGTGCCATTTTCGCCAGGTCAATATAATCGCGATATTCCTGTTGAAAAGTTCGCCAGTCGAAATCATTGATATCTGCAGGCAGTGTTTTCGCAACCGAATCCCAATCCTGCATGCGCAGGTAACAGCTTTTGCGTTGCTCATCGCTGCAGAAGGCTAATTGAAAAATGTACAGGATATACAGACGTTCCTTATAGTTTGTCACCTCATGTCCGTATGTTCCAGCCAATTCAAAAAGTAATTTGAGTTTTATACTCATGAGGATGGGGAAATCGGCAAGACCTAACAACAGTCCGCCGGCGCCCGTTATTCCCCCTTCAACCGCTGCAGTTTTCCTGTAAAAATCTATTTTGTTATCAGCAATTGCTTCCCGTTCTTCAAGCGGCTTATCGATGATGGCAGCTGCGCTGGTAAACTCGGCGCCGAATAACACGCCCCTTACCATTTGTTTGATAACAGTTGTTATTGCCTCGTGAACTTTTTGAGGGATGATGTTATTGATCCGGGTTTGAAGCCGTTTAGCCATTCCGTTAAACAGGCCAGGCTTTTCGAGCATTTGGGCTTGCCAGATCTTCAATTGTTTAAACGCCTGCTTTTCAAACCCCGGTTCAACCATATGTGACGAAGTATTAAACGTTCTTCATTTCTTCTTCAATCAACTCAGACAATTTTGCTTCGTTGCTCCAGATCCATTCCGGTAATTGTTGTTCAACTATTTTCCAGGAATTTTCTTCTTTCTGCATATGGAATATAATCCTGTTACCGCGATCGTCACTCACATCAACAGTAAATACACCTTCATGTGGACCATTTTGTTTACGAAAGTTAAACTCTCTTAATCTCCCATCTGCTTTTACCAACCTGGTAAACTGAATATTCTTTATAAACTTGATTTGCATGATTTCGTATTATATGTGAACGATAACAATTTCTATGCTACATTTTGATAACTTCCTCATAAACTTATTACGTCTCCGTCCCGAATGTAGCAAACCGCAAATCTACGAATATCCTGTGCAACAGCCTGCTAAAGATTCAAACAATGAAGTGATGATGCTTGTAAATATCGGCTAATAAATATTTCACCTATTTACATAACAAAGGGAACCATTATTGGTTCCCTTCGATATTTTCAGAAGGCTTCGATTATTTCTTGTTGTTGAATAATGTGTAGAACACAAAAAATTGTAGTGTGCTGTTTTTGAAATCAGGATCGACGTTGTTAACATTGAAATCGCCGACTTTAGAGAGACCGGCATTATAGCGCGCTCCGATACCAAGACCAATTGGACTGTGATAACCTAAGCCGGCCGCAACCGACATGTCTATATCTTTTGCAAAATTTTCAATGG
The DNA here is from genome assembly GCA_023416995.1 of Bacteroidota bacterium. Classification (GTDB taxonomy): domain Bacteria; phylum Bacteroidota; class Bacteroidia; order Chitinophagales; family Chitinophagaceae; genus DATHKG01. The sequence goes on along the minus strand of JAEZGI010000027.1, from coordinate 54,079 downwards.
TGTTATCCGGAACGCTTTCATTTATTTTGAAGCCGATCTGGGGTCCTGCTTCAAGATAAAAGCCTCCTGTAAACCTGAATTTGGCCATTACGGGCAGGTTAACATACGAAACATTGAACTTCTCTTCGTTGTTCCCGATACCATCAATCTTGGCTCCCTGGGCAGAAAACAAAACTTCTGGTTGCAATGTAAAGTGCTCACCGATGAGGAAGCCGAAGGTTGCACCGCCAACAAAACCAACGATTGCTTTATTTTCAATATCTCCGCCCGTATAGTTGCTCAGGTTGGCGCCGGCCTTAAGGCCAAATTGGAATCCCTGGGAGTATACAGCGGAAGAGGTTAACACCAGGGCAGCGAATAAGATTTTTTTCATAAAAGATGTTTTGTGGTTTGAAAGAATAAAATGGTACATGTATTAGTAGTTTGAGTTTCCAGAGGGATCATCCGTATTCCGGTCATGTTCATCCTGTTGCGGGTCGGGCGCGTCGGGTAAAGATTCAGAGGCGGAAAAGGCAGAAGCGGAGCCGTCTGATTCCAGTTCATCATGCTCTGTTAAGTGGTGATCTGTTTTATCTTTTTTGGCAGGCTGTGATCTGCCCCGTTGACTGGTTGGAATGTCCATATCGAACATTAATAAATATCGTGCCCTGAGGATCAGGGCGAAAACTAGATAAGGAGGAGATTCAGGAGCATAGAAGGCTGTGAAACAGTTTCCACAAAAAAGCACCGGAATCTGTATGTTGGTCTGCCTTAGCAAACATTACTTACAATTCCCGATGCCTTTGTTGAGTTGCAGATTTCTTAAGATTATGCGTCTCACTAATGTTACCTCTAAGATACGCCCTGTAACTCGCGTCGACAAAATCTAAACCCAGGGGTTTTACACGCGTTCAGCACAGTTTTATGCACATTTCCTGTTGTATTGAGGCAATTGTGCATAAAAGGAAATAAATTAAGGTACCTGACGTTGTTAAACCGTGCAAAAACTGCTGACTGCTCATATCATGTACCCTGTATCCTATCGCGTAAACCGGTTTTTATATTACATCCAGTCTATCGGGATAAGCGATCAGATGTCGGAGTACGAGAAAAAGAAGATCAGCATTTTTAATATGCTCAACCTTCTTGGCCTGGTTACCGGTGTGCTGGTACCGCTACTGGCCATCATCAGCAGCAACAGATTGCCACCATTAGCGTGGTTCGCTGCTTTCAGCCCGGTGTGCATCAGTATCCTGGTATTGTGGATGGTGCATGAACGTTATTATGAACTTTCGCGCGTCTGTTATTTTTGTCTATACCCCCTGGCAACTTCCCTCGCTTATCTTGGCGGAGTTAATGTGGGTATTGAACTCTTTTTTATTCTCTACGGGGTGTTGTCTGTCTTGTTTCTACAAACGTTCCGCAATATTGTGCTTTCATTCTGTCTTTCTTCTTTTTGTTATTACATGTGCGCTTTGGTAATACGGAACTATTACTTCGATCTGAAACATGTGAACTATAGTTTTTATCTGATTAATCACTTTTCCGCCCTGGCATTGATTTTCTATGCCCTTTACCTCATCAAAAAGGAGAATTACAATTACCAGTTCAGTTTGGTAAATAAGGGGAATGAGCTGCAGCGACAAAACCAGGAAATCGAAAACCAGAAACAACAGATCGGGGAGAAAGCGCTGCTGCTGGAATCGCAGACAAAAGAACTGGCAGAACTGAACCAGGTGAAGAATAAACTTTTTTCAGTGATTTCGCATGATCTCAAAACGCCGATGTATGCGTTAAGGAACCTTTTCACCAACATGCAGCAACAAGAGATGTCGCCTGAGGAAATCAGGGAACTGGTACCCGGAATCATCAGCGAAATGAATTTCGCGACGAGCCTGATGGAAAATCTTCTTGTTTGGGCCCGCGATCAGATGAAAAACGCGAATGTTCAACCGGAGCAGCTTTTATTGCGGACAATGACGAATGATGTATTTAAACTATTAAGATTACAGGCGGCCGGAAAACAGATATCTCTGGTTAGTACGCTGGCGGAAGACGAAAGTTGTTATGCCGACCGCGAAATGGTTTATCTGGTATTGCGTAACCTGGTGTCAAATGCTATTAAATTTACACCTGCCGGAGGCACCATAACTGTAAGCGCCTCCCGACAGGGCCCCAGGCTATTCGTACATGTTACTGATACCGGGGTGGGCATGACCGAAGCAGTCAAACGACAGGTATTAAGAAATGATTATTTCACTACACGTGGTACCAACGATGAGTCAGGGACCGGTATCGGGTTACTTCTGTGCCGTGATTTCCTTGAAAAAAATAAGGGCAGCTTGCAGGTTACCAGCCAGCCAGGTAAAGGCAGTACCTTCTCTTTCAACTTACCCGCAAACGCAGAATAGTTCAATCTCAGCTTCGCAACGAAATAACACTTCATTTTTGCCGCACAACGATTAACTTTGCGGCCTATGACACAAGAACAGCTTAAGGCTATGAGGGACCGGGTTACCGTCCTGAGGAGGTTTCTTTGACGTCGATAACAGACAGGACAAAATAAACCAGGAAAAACAATTATCGCTATCGCCCGGGTTCTGGGATGATAACAAACGTGCTACAGAAATACTGAAAAACATCAAGCTCAATGAATACTGGGTGAAGTTGTACGAATCAGTAGCTACTGCTGTGGAGGATTTTGCCGTGCTTTTTGACTTCTGGAAAGAAGGTGAAGCCAGCGAAGATGAAGTGAAGGAGGCGAATGCAAACGCTATTGCACTGATCGAGGAAGCAGAATTCAAAAGCACGTTGAACCAACCGGAAGACGAACTACCAGGCATTTTGCAGATCAACAGCGGTGCGGGTGGTACCGAAAGTCAGGACTGGGCGGAAATGCTTGCGCGTATGTACAGAATGTACGGTGAAAAGCAGGGATGGAGCGTTACAGAACTCGACTGGCAGGATGGTGATGGTGCGGGCATCAAAAGTGCCACACTGCAATTTGACGGGCCCTTCGCCTACGGCTTTTTAAAAGCTGAAAGCGGGGTACACCGATTGGTGCGGATTTCCCCTTTTGACAGCAATGCAAGAAGACATACATCCTTTGCTTCCATTTACGTATATCCCCTGATTGATGACAGTATCGAAATTGAGGTAAGCCCTGCAGATATCGAGTGGGCCTTCTTCAGAAGTGGTGGCAGTGGTGGGCAAAACGTGAACAAGGTTGAAACAGCCGTCCGTCTTACCCATAAACCAAGCGGTATTATAGTGGAATGTCAGCAGGCAAGAACACAGGGGGAAAACAGGGAGAAGGCTATGACAATGCTAAAAAGCCGGCTGTACGAAGAAGAGATGCGCAAACGTGAAGCCGTAAAAAATGCCGCCAACTCTTCAAAGAAAAAAATTGAATGGGGCAGCCAGATAAGAAGTTATGTTTTCCATCCTTATAAAATGATCAAGGACCATCGGACCGATTTTGAAGTTGGCAACGTTCAACCTGTGATGGATGGTGATCTCGACGGATTTATCAAGGCTTACCTGATGATGGAAAAAGAACTTAACTGATCAAATAACGTTTATGCATAGCCGAAATTTTTTGGTGTATGCAGCATTAAAAATAGAATTATGAGTCTTGGTTATTTCTACTATCCGCTTCCTGCGAATGAACCGGTTTTGAACTATGCTCCGGGCAGTAAAGAAAAAGAACTGTTGAAAAAAGCACTGGGTGAGTTGAAATCTCAGCAGGCCGACATACCAATGTATATTGGTGGTGAAGAGGTACGCACAGGGAAAACAACCGATTTGCGTCCACCACATGAAACGGCACATAAACTTGGTCATTTTCATACCGGTGATGAATCACACATTACGCAGGCCATTGATGCAGCATTATCAGCCAAAGATCATTGGGCATCACTTAGCTGGGAAAACCGGGCCAATATATTTTTAAAGGCTGCGGATCTGCTTGCAACCAGGTATCGTCCTTATATCAATGCCACTACCATGCTTGGTCAAAGCAAAAACGCTTACCAGGCAGAGATAGACAGCGCCTGCGAATTGATCGATTTTCTGCGTTTCAATGTTCATTTTCTTAGTGAAATATACAAGCAACAGCCCATCAGCAGCCCGGGTGTCCACAACAGAATGGAATATCGGCCGCTTGAAGGTTTTGTGCTCGCCGTAACTCCTTTTAATTTCACGGCAATCGGGGGAAACCTTCCTGCATCTGCAGCAATGTGCGGTAATGTTGTGGTTTGGAAACCTGCAAATACACAGGTGTTTTCTGCCCAGATGTTCATGAAAGTTCTTAAAGAAGCGGGTTTGCCAGACGGCGTTATTAATCTTATATATGTAGATGGCCCTACACTTGGCAAAGTATGTTTTAGCCATCCTGGTTTTGCGGGGGTACATTTTACAGGTTCAACCGGTGTATTCAACAGTATGTGGAAGACCATTGGTGAGAATATGCATTTGTATAAGTCATACCCACGTATAGTAGGAGAGACCGGCGGGAAAGATTTTGTGATAGCACATAAATCAGCCGATGCGGGCGTGGTTGCTACGGCTTTGTTGCGTGGTGCATTTGAGTTCCAGGGACAAAAATGTTCTGCAGCATCAAGGGCCTATATCCCTTCTAATATTGCGGACGCGGTAAAACAAAAACTTGTGGAGGGGGTAAACTCATTCAAGATGGGTACTGTAGAGGATTTTACCAATTTTATAAATGCAGTTATCGACGAGAAGAGTTTTAAAAACATAAGCCGTTACATTGATAATGCGCGCAAAGATCCCAATGTTGAAATCCTGGTTGGAGGAACCTGCGACAGCACCGAGGGTTACTTTGTACAGCCAACAGTAATAGAAACAAAGGATCCGGGCTATGTTACAATGTGCGAAGAAATCTTTGGGCCCGTGCTTACTATCTATGTGTATGATGCAGATCAGTTCGAGTCAACACTTGACCTGGTAAATGAGACTTCTCCTTATGCTTTGACCGGTTCTGTGATCTCAACTGATCGTGCAGCTGTTGAACTGGCTACTAATAAATTGCGGAACGCGGCGGGTAACTTTTATATCAATGATAAACCTACCGGTGCTGTAGTGGGGCAACAACCGTTTGGCGGCGCAAGAGCCAGTGGCACTAACGATAAAGCGGGTTCTATCCTTAACCTGTATCGTTGGCTAAGTGCAAGAACGATTAAAGAAACATTTAATCCACCTGTTGATTATAGTTATCCCTTTCAACAGGAAGCCTGAGGCGGTTCGGGCGACAATATTTTACTAATTCAAAACAACGCTTTTGAAAACGGTACTAAACGAACAGCAACTTGCAATTACCATTAAGCGGCTGGGTCACCAGATACTTGAAAATCATCTGAACCTTGCAAACACCGTCATTATAGGTATTCAACCTCGTGGTATTTTTGTGTCGGACCAATTGATGCTTGAACTCAGCAATCTTTTGCCGGGGCAGACTATTAACTATGGTAAACTTGATATCACTTTTTACCGTGATGATATTTCGACCGGGATCCACATCCCAAATTCAACTGAGATACCTTTCAGTATCGAAAATCAAAACGTGGTATTGATTGACGATGTTTTGTACACAGGCAGAACGATAAGGGCAGCAATGGATGCATTGCTTGCGTTTGGCAGACCTGCCAAGGTGGAGTTATGTGTGTTGATTGATAGAAGGTTTAGCCGGCAGTTGCCGATTCAGCCCGATTATGTCGGTCGTGCAATTGATTCTATTGTTTCGCAAAGAGTGAAAGTTTATTGGAAGGACCGTGACAACAGGCAGGAGGTGGTATTACTGGAGAACTGATGAAAATCATTTCCGAAATTATTTTTTAATCTTTTAACTTCGATGCCTGAAATGCAGCTTTCAGTCAAACACCTTCTCGGGATCAGGGATCTTAGCCCACAGGACATCAGCATTATTTTAGATACAGCGGTTCAATTTAAAGATGTGCTGCAAAGACGCATTAAAAAGGTGCCTTCCTTGCAGGATGTTACAGTTGTGAATTTGTTCTACGAAAATTCTACCCGCACCCGGATATCTTTTGAACTCGCGGAAAAACGACTAAGTGCCGATATTATTAATTTCAGTGCAAGTGCATCATCGGTTTCAAAAGGTGAAACCTTACTTGATACTGTAAACAATATCTTATCCATGAAAGTGGATATGGTGGTTATGCGGCATAGTGCCACCGGTGCGCCACATTTTCTCGCGAAACATATACCTGCTGCAATTATAAACGCAGGTGACGGTATCAATGAACACCCTACACAGGCTTTGTTGGATGCTTTCAGTATCAGGGAGAAATTTGGTACACTTGAGGGTCGTAAGGTTGCAATTATCGGTGATATCATGCATTCCCGCGTTGCGCTCAGCAATATCTACCTGTTAAAAAAAATGGGGGCGGAGGTAATGGTAGCCGGACCGCCAACACTTATTCCAACCCATCTTAAAGAAGCTTTCGATGTGCAGGTTGAATATAATCTGAAAAAGGCACTTCAATGGTGCGATGTCGCAAATGTTTTGCGTATTCAGCTTGAACGTCAGAACCAGGTATTATTTTCCTCTCTCAGAGAATACAGTCTTGCCTATGGTATTAACAAGGCGCTTCTCGAAAGCCTGGGCAAGGAGGTGGTTATCATGCACCCGGGTCCTATAAACCGCGGTGTTGAGCTTGACAGTGATGTTGCAGACAGTGGTCAGTCTATCATACTTCAGCAGGTTGAAAATGGTGTTGCCGTGCGCATGGCCGCATTGTACCTGTTGGCGGGCGGCAGGGAGGTGAATAACTAAGCTGTTTCTGTCATTCAATTGTTGTATTTTACCCCTCCCTAATTATTGCTTATGTCGAGAATAGCTTTGTTCCCCGGAACTTTTGATCCCATTACCATCGGGCACCTGGATATTATAAACCGCGCGTTGCCCTTATTTGATAAACTTGTGATTGGTATTGGGCGCAATGCCAATAAAGTACCGATGTTCGATGAAGCCCAACGGACCAAATGGATCAATGAGATTTACAGGAACAACGACAAGATATCGGTAGTAGTGTATGATGGATTGACAGTTGACTGCTGTCTTAAGGTTGGTGCAAAATTCATATTGCGGGGTATTCGCTATGTAAACGATTTTGAATACGAGAAGGCGATCGCAGATATGAACCGTAGTCTTGATAATAATATCGAAACCATATTTCTCACCTGTTTGCCTCAGTATACTTCAGTAGCGAGTACGCTTGTACGTGATGTGATCAGGAACGGCGGCAATGCAATGCAATTTTTGCCCGAAGCAGTTGCTAAAACAATTGCCGATTCAGCATCAGTGCGCTGAGTTTAACTTTAAAGCACAAACCTTCATATGATCTGGTTTAATAAACAAATCAGCGTTGAAAAGATTGAGGGCCTTGGAAAAGGAAACATGGGTGGTCACCTGGGTATTGAGTTTGTAGCGATCGGAGATGATTCTCTGAAAGCGAGAATGCCCGTAGATGAACGCACAATTCAACCTTATGGCTTATTGCATGGCGGGGCCTCGTGCGTTCTTGCTGAAACTTTAGGTAGCATTGGCTCATCACTGATTATTAATCCGGAGAAATCAATTTGTGTTGGACTTGAAATAAATGCCAATCACGTGCGCAGTGCACGCAGTGGTTTTGTTTATGCGCTCGCCAGGCCCCTACATATTGGCGGATCCACACATGTATGGGACATCAGGATAACGGATGAAAAAGATCAGTTGATCTGCATCAGCCGGCTAACAGTTGCGATTCTGCCTAAACGGAAAGACAATAATTAATTGTTATCCGGCATGAGTCCTGCCGCGGTCATGACGTCAATGATGGAGGGCATGCTGTTTTCCATATAGGTTGAAATGTCCGATGAAGCCACCCATTTTACATCGGTTATATCCTCTTCGATCTGTGGTTTGATAACCTGGGTTCCGCCCGCATGGACCCTGTACCACCAGTTCTCCTTCAAAATATGTTTGCCGTTTTCATCATAAGTATGATAGGTCGTTATCAGATGTTCATCAATTGAAAGGCGTTCAAGACCGGTTTCTTCACTGATTTCACGGAGCGCGCAGGCTTCGATGGTTTCACCCGGGTCAAGTTTACCTTTCGGCAGATCCCATTTCCCCCGACGAAAGATCAGGAGGTAATTGCCCTGCTCATTCTGTACAAGACCACCGCCCGTCTGAATAACCTTAAACTTCCTGAAAAATGCTTGTTTGAGTGCCTCCAGGTCGCTATGTACAAATAATCCTGCATGAATCTGTGGCGCTTTCATTTCATGGATCATAGCATTAACAGCCGGTGCTGAAAGTTCGTCCATCAATACGGTATCTTCATGATGCCGATAAGGCTCCAATCCGGGGGTTACTGCATCGGTTAAGAAAAGTGGTTTATCGTTGAAGTAGATCTTGATGTGCATATTGACAGGTTGAACCGCTAAAATATGTGTTTCATTTCAGAGTGGGTCATTTTGCGGGGGTCGGGGATTTAAGATACTTTCGCAGCCGAACCATTAATTTTTGAAATGAATTCAAACGAAAAAGCTGTTGCAGAGAAACTGCTGCAGGTAAAAGCCGTTCAACTCAATCTTCAGACCCCATACACCTGGGCATCTGGCTGGAAAAGCCCTATATATTGTGATAATCGCCGGGTGCTGTCTTTCCCATTTGTACGGGAGTTTGTCAAATCTGAAATGTGTAATGTGATATTTGACCAGTTCGATGAAGGAACTGTGCTGGCAGGAGTGGCAACAGCAGGAATTGCCTGGGGAGCCATGGCCGCTGACCAGTTGAAACTCCCCTATATTTATGTTCGTCCCAAACCCAAAGAGCATGGATTAGGGAACCAGATCGAAGGGTTTTATGAAGCCGGACAGAAAGTGGTAGTGATAGAGGATCTTGTGAGCACCGGGAAAAGTAGCCTGCAGGTTGTGGAAGTGCTCCGGAAAAGTGGCCTGGATGTGGTTGGAATGGTTGCAATCTTTAGCTATGGTTTCCCCGAAGCAGCTGCAAACTTTGAAAAGGCAGGCGTACCACTGCGCACGCTGACCAACTACCAGGCTTTGGTTGGGGTAGCTGTAGAGAAGCAATTATTTTCGTCGGATGAACAGGAGATTTTGTTAAAATGGCAAACCGATCCTGGTAACTGGAATCGGAATTAATTACATTTGTTCTAAACAATCAGCTTATGAAAAAATTAGCATTAATCCTGTTGGCCTGTGTGGGGTTCGTGACCCTTGGCATGAGCCAGACAAAAAAAGGAATGCAGACTGTTACAATTAAGACGCCTACCATTCAATGTGAAAGTTGCAAAGAGCGGATCGAGAAGTTTCTTGCCCGTGAAGCAGGTGTTCAGAAATCTACGGTTGACCTTAAAAAGAAAGTCACCAAAGTAACTTTTGTGGGTGAGCGTACCAACATTGAAAATATCAAAACGGCAATCGCTAATGCCGGTTATGATGCGGATGACATTACTGCAAATGAAGACTCATACAAAAAGCTGCCAACCTGTTGTAAGAAACCGGAAGATGGTGGCGGAATGCAAGAGTAAAATATCAAGAATTCAAAATAACGAACCGGCATAAAGCCGGTTTTTTTATGTCCGGAAGCCTGGCATTCTATATCTCATTTTGCCTTCGGTCACCATTTTTTACAAACACTTATCCGGGCTTAAGATTTAAAACCCCAAAACCGGCGCTTCAAAAATCATTGCAATGGAGGATTGTGCGTGTTTCAAGAGCGACTCGATTCTGCTTCAAATTGCTAGAATTTGATGTTTTGCCGTCCTTCATATTTGATCGGGTAATTTAGAAAAACACCCCCTTTTCCAAATTTTGCCGACCCTTCCATTCGAATCAGCACCGACGTGTCAGAAACCATTTTCAGAAGATTTGTCAGTGCGTTACCCGTACCCACCCGCATAGTCACCGGCACCATAAATGTGTCCCTTGCCGGAATTCTGACCAAGGTATCGAGTATTGATTTCCCGAGATATGTATTATTAATATACACGTCAACTTCTCCATCTTTCAACTGCACTCTCGATTTATTAGGATTATAAAATGCGACTTCCATTCCCACCGTCGACTCGAGCAATCCCGATTGTTTCACCTTCAGGTTTCTGAACTCGACATACTCCAGATCTTTTGGTTTTGCACAGGAAAGGCTGGTAACCACTATAAGCAAAAATAAGAGCCATGGTTTCATCGTCGTTGGTTTTGGATGCAAAGTAGGAGATAAATTTTTGCGGCCAAAAACGGGGATGTATATTTAGCAAAATTCCTGGCTAAATTTTTTAGAGTTTTGACATGAAAAGGTGGCAAAAGTTTGAAAAGCATCAAACTAAAATAATTAGCATCAATTTTTCGACATAGTTGATTGTTATTCAACTGATTTTGGAATTTGTTGAGTATTTTTTTAAAGTTAGATGAGACGCTGTTTTGCGGGCTTTCGTTCCCGAATTCTCAAAAGTTCAACAGTATTAATTAAAATATGAATAACCGTACATTATTAATTGATCTTCAGTATTTTCCCAGTGTTGATTACGTATCTTCTCTAATTGGAAGATCGAATATCGTTTTTGCTGAATATGTTTCCTTCAGAAAAATGACTTTTCGGAACAGAACCATGATTTCCGGTGCAAATGGGTTGATCAATCTGACCGTGCCGGTCAATGGCGGACGCGATGTGAAGGAGAAAATGAATGAGGTAAAAATCGACAATTCACAAAACTGGAGGACGAGACATCTCCGGGCTATTATTTCATCATACAATAGATCACCATATTTTGAGTTTTTTAGCGATAGTCTTACAAGCCTGTTTGAGTCAAAAACGGAGAAATTGCAGGATTGGAACCTGGCTTGTTTGGATTGGCTGATCGAAAACTGTGGCCTCGAAATTCAATATTCTGTATTGAACGAACCACCGACGCAGGACAGCCAGTTGGAATTCGACGATCTCCGGGATCATTTTTTTCCAAAGCTGATGAAAAACCGCACATCATCAATTCTGCCATATCGGCAGGTTTTTGAAGAACGATTCGGATTCATCCCCGGTCTTTCGATTCTGGATTTCCTTTTTTGTGCAGGTCCGGCAGCTGTCAGAAATCTGGGAAAAAACGACGCCTGATTGTAGTGCTGGATTGATCTAAATCAATGAATAAAAAGGTTTTGAATTCTATGCAGCATCTCAAAATGGATTGTTGTCTTTCACAATCAGGAGCCCCGCTATTGAAGCTCGGCACCCCCGAACCAAACCTAACTGCTTATTTTTTTACAAAGGCGAAAACCAAACGCCGGACTAGCGGTGATCAAAAACCGCGATCATTTGCACCAAAACCAACTGCTAAAAAAAACCCTCCGGCCGGAGGGTTTTTTGATTTAAAGGTTTCAGTATCGGTCTGTGTAAGGGATGTTGAAGAGATGTTTTGGTTAGATATCGACGATCTTTTTCAAGCCCGTGATAGTTCGTTTTGCGGGGCGGGTCGAATCCGTCTGCTGGTTTCGTTCCTGGCTGCGAATGGCTTTTTCACGCTGTTCACGGGTGAGCGCTGCAATTTTTAATTTGTAGGCTTTCACACTGCGATCTACCAGTTCAAGACCTTTTTTAGGGTCGGTGTCACGCAATTTTTCCCAGTCGATCTTCGCGAGCGCTTTATCAAGTTCCGCCTGCAGCCTGGTAAGATCTACGGCAGATGCTGCCGCTTCAACCTCTTTTTCGATCAGTTCCCAATTTACCCTGTGTTCGGTTGGCGAGCTGGGTATAATGGGTTGTAGGTGGTTGCTGTGCGGCAGATATTCTTTTGTGTCGTAATACTCGAAACTTCTTGACGGAACAAACGGATGGTCAGGTGGAGTCGGAGTCACTGGTTCCTGGGGTTTCGGAGGGTCAAAACTGAGGGTAAAAGGTGAAGTTGACTCCATGCTCACATAAACGGGCGCTGGTTCCGCTTTCATTTCAGAAAAGATCTCCGCGATGGTTTCCGAAACGATAATTGCGGCAACTGAACGTTCAATATCAGGATCCGTTTCTACAACGGCTAAAGCTCTTTCTGACTTTTCAGTGGTTGAGGGTGCAGTACTGCTCTGCGAAAATTTTGTCTCAAGGACTGGCTGTGACTCCAGCGAGGCCGAAACTGCTGGTATTTCTGATAGTGCCAGTACCGGGATCAAACGTTTCCCAGGATTGTAAAGCCCCGCCATACTGATGACCAGGGCAGCCAACAAGATAACGACCAGCTTTTGATTCACCGGGGCGGACATGGGTTCACCGGTCAATAATCTTTTCACCCTTGCCAGGAGGAGGAATTTATTAGGTCCGGTGGCGGCAAGTGCGGCAGACGTGGTTGTGGCGCGTTGTTGTTCCAGTACCAGCAGAGCCTCTGCGTAAGCACTCGCATCATACCTGAACTGCACCACGATATCATCGCAACGATGCTCACGCTCTTGTTGGATAGTATTTTTGAAAAATCCTGCAAAAGGATTGAAAAACAATAAGATGTCGACAAATGCCACTAACAGATTCATCAGGAAGTCGTTCCGCTGAATATGATAAAGTTCATGTAGTATAAGCGACTCGGTTTGTTTGAGCGAAAGATTATTTATCAGGGCCACCGGCAGCAAAACAACCGGTTTCCAGAAGCCGATAGTCAGAGGAGTATGGACCAAATTGGAAATCAATAGCCGGACAGGTTTTTTGATACCTAACTGCATGGCCAGCTGAGCAGTAAAAATTCGCAATTCCGGCGATGCTTTGGTAACTGACTGTGTTGTGAGAATACCTGTATGTTTGTATTTGTGAAACAGGCGGATGACCAGGAAAAGCGTGATCCCGAGGTAGACGGATGATAGATAGGGAAGCGCAGGTTCGACAAACGCTGAAACCAGTTTTAGAAAACTCAGCGATGCTGCAGAGAAGGCGATGTTTTCGCCTGCGGCACCCAGGTTCATCAGTATCGTCGCCAGGAACCATAATGCACCGGCTGCCAAAGACAGGAAGGCAAGATTATGACGTTGATTGGCCGATAGTTTCTTGCTGTTTCGCGTTATCAAAAGGTAAACAATCCAGAGCGTACCCATCTGCCAGAGGCTATCAAGCAGTGACCATCCGAGGGCTTTCAGAAATGTTGATTGAAGCATTGGATACATGCTTACTGTTTTTTAAGATTGTCTATCAGTTTCTGTATTTCGTCCAACTCAATTGCGGAAGCCTTGTGATTACCCAGTGCCTGCATAACGAGTTCGGTCGGCGAGCCACCAAAAAGGGTGTCGATCATTTTACCGAGCATCTGTTTTTGGGTTTTTTCCCGGCTCACATTTGCCTGGTAAATATGCGTCTTGATCGAATCATCCCTTTTAACCAATCCTTTTTCGTGCATAATCTGCATCAACTTTAGTGTCGTGGTGTATCCCACATCTTTAGTTTTTGCAAGTTCTTCATGAACTTCACGAACGCTGGCTGAAACCTTCACCCACAAAACCCGTAAGATCTCCAGCTCACTTTCAGTCGGTTTCACATACTTCGAGATTCCCATAGTTTTAAATGTTTATTTAAAAATACGAAATCTATCGTAATGAGTTGTTAATACAAGATAAGAATCTGCAAAAATGTTCCGGCCCGTAAATAAATAAACGGATCATCGGGATTGAGAATGGCTCCTAATAAGCTGCCGATTGTCCGATTTTTAAATACGGTAATCTCCGGATAGACGGGTGGGCAAAAAAAAAGGCTGCCCCGAAAGGCAGCCTTAACAAAAAGTCTAAATATGTTATTTTGAAATTGCAGTTGGAGCAGGTTGAACAACCACTACTTTCTGCTGTTCATTTTTCTTTTTGATGGCGTTGCTTTCGGCAGTGCCAAACATTACGGCCAGGGTAGGCGCAATCACCAGTGAAACGATTGACATCAGTTTGATGAGGATATTCATTGAAGGCCCTGAGGTGTCTTTAAAAGGATCACCTACTGTATCACCTGTTACAGCCGCTTTGTGGGGATCGCTTCCTTTTTTATAAGTAGCTCCGTTGATCTCCACACCTTTTTCAAATGATTTTTTAGCGTTATCCCAGGCACCACCGGCATTGTTCTGGAACATACCCATTAGTACACCACTTACAGTAGCGCCTGCAAGGAAGCCGCCAAGTGCTTCGGGACCCATCAGGAAACCAACCACCAACGGTGAAAGGATGGCGATTGCGCCGGGCAACATCATTTTGCGGATGGAAGCTTCGGTTGAGATAGCCACACATTTATCGTATTCAGGTTTTCCTGTTCCTTCCATGATGCCTGCTATGGTTTTGAACTGGCGACGAACTTCTTCTACCATTGCCATTGCTGCCTCACCAACTGCCCGGATAGCGAGCGATGAAAAGATGAAAGGAATCATACTTCCAACAAACAAACTTGCAAGTACATCGGCTTTGTAGATATCAATGCCTTCCATGGCAAATCCGTTATGATTGATCACACCTACGTAAGCTGCGAAAAGGGCGAGTGCCGTAAGTGCAGCAGATGCGATTGCAAATCCTTTACCGGTTGCGGCAGTAGTATTACCAACAGCATCCAGTACATCCGTTTTTTCACGCACTTCTTTGGGAAGCTCACTCATTTCGGCAATACCACCGGCATTATCGGCGATCGGACCAAAAGCGTCAATTGCAAGTTGCATGGCAGTTGTGGCCATCATACCAGCTGCAGCGATAGCAACACCGTACAAACCTGCACACTCATAGGAACCCCAGATACCACCTGCAAGAACAAGAATAGGGAGGAAAGTACTTTCCATACCTACAGCAAGTCCACCAATAACGTTGGTTGCATGCCCGGTTGAGGACTGTTTGATGATGCTCATCACGGGCTTTTTACCCATTGCGGTATAATATTCTGTGATGATGCTCATCAGGGTACCAACCACCAAACCTACGGCGATTGCACCCAGAACACCCCACTTGGTAAACTCAAGAGAACGAAGGGTCATAGTTTCAGGTAAAAGGTAGTAAACCAGACCCGCACAGGCAGCCGCAGTAAGGATAATACTTCCCCAGTTGCCCATATTTAAGGCATTTTGAACCGTTGCGGTATTGATACCGGCAGCATCACTGATCCGCACGAACCAGGTACCAACTATTGAAAAAAGTATTCCGACACCAGCAATAAGCATAGGCAACAGGATAGGAGCCATGCCACCAAAATTGTCATTAGAAACGGTTTCCTGTCCCAACACCATCGTTGCCAGCACTGTGGCCACATAGGAACCAAACAGATCGGCACCCATACCCGCAACATCACCCACATTATCTCCTACGTTATCGGCGATAGTGGCAGGGTTGCGTGGGTCATCTTCCGGAATGCCGGCTTCAACCTTACCAACCAGGTCAGCACCTACATCGGCCGCCTTGGTATAAATACCTCCGCCAACACGGGCGAAAAGGGCGATGGACTCAGCACCCAGAGAAAACCCGGTTAAGATTTCTATGGTTCTTACCATTTCCTCAGAATTCACTGCTGCGTCCGGAGCGAAAATGGCTTTCAGGATAATAAACAATCCTCCCAGACCAAGCACCGCCAGACCGGCAACGCCAAGACCCATCACAGAACCGCCGGTAAAGGAAACGGAAAGTGCTTTTGATAAACTGGTTCTTGCAGCATGGGCCGTGCGAACATTCGCTTTCGTGGCGATGCGCATTCCGATATAACCTGCGAGTGCACTGAAAAACGCACCTATAATAAAGGCAATGGCAATTGATGGATGTGAGTTTGCATTTCTGCTGCCCATGAAGGCAAGTAACACTCCGGCAATCACCACGAAATAGGTGAGGATTTTCCATTCTGCTTTCAAAAAGGCCATTGCACCTTCAGCAATGTACCGGCTGATTTCTTGCATACGGTCAGTGCCCGCATCCTGTTTTGAAACCCAGGCAAATTTTACAAACGTGTACAAAAGGCCAATTATGCCCATCGCAGGGACCAGGTAAATCAAATTGTCCATAATTATGTTAAAATTTTTAAGGTGGGCAAAAATAGGGTAAAAGGCCCAATATCCCGATAAAAGAAACCCGCTGCAATAAACGCAAAATGCCGGAACAATGCCCGGCATTTTGAGAAATAAAGTTTAGCCTCAATTTTTGGTAGTATCCTTTGCTTTTTTGTTCAGGATCCCTTTCAGAAGACCTTTTCCGGTTTCTTCGAGTTGTTTTTTCGGATCTGCAGATTTGCCCGCTGAATCTTTTTTCCCGGCAAGTTGTTTCCGTAATTCTTCCTCGGCAGTTTTCAACAGCTGTTTTTTCGCCGATTCAACCGAATCGCGTACCTGCGCCTTTGCGGCTGCGATAGCGCTGTCTGCAGCTGCTTTTTTGGCTTCAACAAACTCGTTCGCCTGCGCTTTTATATCTTCTGCCAGCGAAGCGGAAGCCTGTTTGAGATCAGTTTTGATTGCCGGATTCGTGATTGTACCGCCCATGTTTACCTTAAGATTGATCACATCACTTAGTTGTACAGGTAGGCCCTTGTTATTGGCCTGTGTAACCAGGCCATTCACGATTTTGTTGCCTTGTTCACCCAGCAGGGTACGCGGAACTTTAAGGTTGATGATATAATCAAGTGATTGGTCAAAGCCATGCATACCACCGATCTCCATATCAACATCTTTCACTTTTACAGTAAAGGGTTTTACAAGCACGCGACCATTGGCAAATTCAATATAGTTTTTGATGTCCTTAAGCGTCACTGCTTTCAAATCGGCGATATTTAAGGTAGAAGCCAGTTTTTCCAGTGGACCAAACTTGCTTAGAAAACCCTGGAGCAAAAACAAAGTGCCCTCGCCGGTAAGACTTGATAAAACCGGGCTCATGTCTTCTCCGAGTTTGCCACGCATCGTTAATTGTGAGGTCAGTTTTCCTGAAATGAACTGTGCCACCGGCATGATGGCTTTCACCGTGTTAAAAGCGGTGAATGTTTTTTGTACATCGAGGTTGCGTACATCGTAAGTTAAAGTGATATCGGGATTAGTTTTGCTTTGCCTGGTAGAATAAGAACCACTCAAACCGATGTCACCATCCAGTGCCTGCATCTTCACATCTTTCAAAACAACGGTTTCATTGGCCAGTGTCAATGCACCACTTACGTTTTTGTATTGCACCTTATCATAAAGAACCTCATCAACCTTTGCGTTTACCTGGAACCGGATGTTTGACGGAACTGCAAAAGGAGCAGTCGGTTCGGTTTCAGCAACTGTTGTTGTGTCGCTACTCATCAATTTATTCAGGTTAAGCTTATCGCCGGATACCGTTAGATTTCCTGCAAGGGGTTCGTCTTTTAACGCATACCCGATAAGATTATCGAAGCTGCCATTTGCGTTGAAATTTGTGCCCATAAATGAACCGGCAACATTGCTGAGCGAAACATTTTTTGGATTGAAGTTCATAACGGCGGTTTTTAGGTTAACGCCCTCCGGATAATCTTTGGAGCGATAGTTTACGCCGTTCACCGTCACGGTTCCTGCAGTTTGAATGGCATCATACTGGCTTTTGTCGATCTGTGATTTACGACCACTGAATGAAACATCCGCGGCCAGTTGGCCCGCAAGACTTTCCCCTGGTTCAAACGTATAAAACTGGCCCACGCTCGCCAGGTTCAATGTACCTTTTGCCGCGCCTTTGAATTGTGGATCAGAGGCGGGCGTGGTGAGTGTGAGCGACATGTCAACGGCATCTTTACCGATCTCTATGTGTGCTGCCGGTATCCTTATAACAGTGTGGTCGGCCACACCATCTGGATTTTCAATATCAATTCTTGCGCTGGTATTTTGAACAGGTTGAGGAAAATCAGATGATGAATACGACAACTTACTGATATCAATAAAACCCCGGGCAGAAAACGGACCCGGCTGTTGTTTTTGAATTACAGCAAGATTTCCGGTAGCCTGGATGTCAGCTGCGATAAGTCCGCCCAGCTTTGTATTGCCTTCCAACTTCACAAACTGGCTGATCTTGGAAAGATCCAGTTTGCCTTTGGCAACGGCAGCAATGTACATATCCGTGACCGGTTTTTTAAACAACACCTTGAAATCAAATGGTTCGTTATCCATTTCGAGATGACCTGTTTTGACATCCACAACCGTGTTGTCTGTAACACCGTCGGGATTGCTAACATTCATTACGATGTTGATGTTCTTTACAGGTTTTGGTAAATCAGGATATTGAAAGAAACCATCTTTCACTTCAAGATTTACATTGTATGCAGGAATCGCTGTGTTACTATATGTTCCGCGAACAAAACCGTTAAAGACAGCTGTACCGCTTGTTTTAATCTTATCGAAATCGTTTTTATACACTGCAGGCACCAGTGAGAGAATGGTTTTGAAATCAGTGGAAGGCGCATTGAACTTTACATCCATATTATAAACGCTGTCGTTTACAAGCTGGAAAAACCCCTCTGCTGCCAGCTTCATATCATTGACCCTGATCTCGTCAGTTTTAAAGCTGTATTTGTCCGTGGTATTATCAACTTCAATGGCAGCATCTATGCTTGTATTTGTTTTATAGAGATAAGGCACGCCACCATAAGTAAAAGTTACTTCATCTGCTTTGGTATCAGTGGCAAGGGTAAAAAGATCAGAAGTAAAATCGCCGCTACCTTCATGATTAAGATTTACAATCTCGGCCGACATGCCTGCGGTGGCATCATCGTAATAAAGATAGCCGTCACGTATCGCATATTTTTTCAGTTCAAGACTAAAAGGTTCTGATTCGGCTGCCGGTACTGTTGTGGCCGTGTCAGGTTTAACAATATCATAATTGGCGTGACCTTCTTTGGTTACGAGTGCACGAATACGTGGTTGGTTAACAATTACAGAATGCACCTTCATCTCGGAGCCACTGATGATGCTCATCAGGTTAACAGCCACATCAATATTTTTTGAACTGATCAGAGTGTCTTTTGAAAATTCGCCCAGGCCAATCACCTGAAGATTTTCGAGTCCGACTGCGACCCTTGGGAAACGTCTGAAGAATGATATATCAATATCGGAAAAATCAACACGGGCATTGAGACTTTTGTTGATCTCTGTTTTTGCGATCGCAACAATCTTGTCTTTAAAAAAATAGGGAATGGCAAAAGCTGCAATGATGAGTACCAGGAGGACTATTCCTGTTATTTTCAGGATTTTCTTCAGCATGGGTCTTTGGATTTTAAGATGTTATGTCAGTCGCGAAGATAGCTTTTTGTACTTTCGTTTCATAGTTTTTGCAAATATGACGCCAGAAAGAGAACAAAGATTGCTATCCGTACTAAGTAAACGCCAGGACGATTTAACTGTTGTATTAGAGAATGTGTTTGATCCGCATAACGTTTCTGCAGTTATGCGCACCTGCGACGCCGTGGGTATCCAGGATATTTATATTCTTAATACCAAAATTCCTATGCATAAAAGATGGGGCGCGAAAAGCAGCAGCAGTGCCGTCAACTGGCTCTCTATACATAAGTTTACGGATACCGAAGCATGTTTCGCAGATCTTCGAAAGAAATACGATAAGATACTCACCACCCATCTTGCTCACGACGCCGTTGATTTGTATGAGATAGATTTCAGGGGAAGCGTTGCGCTTGTTTTTGGTAATGAACATTCCGGGGTAAGTGAAGAAGCAAGAGCAATGGCAGACGGTAATTTCCTGATACCCCAGGCTGGTATTATACAGTCTCTCAATATTTCTGTAGCTTGTGCAGTTTGTGTTTATGAAGCTTATCGTCAGAAAAGTCTTGCCGGTCATTACAAAGAGCGCAAACTGCCAGACGAACGCGCAAAAAGCCTGTTGAAGGAATGGCGGTATTATGGTGAGTTGCCCGCACCGGGAAGCGAGCATTAATGTTCAGGTGCCGTTTCCTGTGTTTTCTCTGCTTTTTCTTCCTGGCGGGTTCTTTCTTCTGCCAGCGCTTTTATAGAGTGAATGCTTACGTTGAGTTCGTATCCAATTAATAGTACAAGCGAGTTGATGTATATGATACTCATCATAACAATAACGGTTCCGATGGAGCCGTATAATGCATTGTACTTGCCAAAGTTGTTTACAAATACAGAAAAGCTTAGGGTCGATAAGATGCTTAGAAAGGTTGCCAGGACAGAGCCAGGTGAAACAAGCCGCCATCGTTTCTGGATGGCAGGAGCGTATTTATAAATAAATGCGATCGAATAAAATATCAATCCAACGATAAAGATCCAGCGAACTGTGTTGATAAGGGTAATGAGCCATTCGCTTCTTATACCGATCCATCTCCACACGACGCCCTGCATGATCAGGATAGTAAGACATAGCAATACCAATCCCATCATAATGGTGGTAAGTTTGATAGCCGTCCACCTGCTTTGTAAGCCTGATCTTTTTTCAAAACCAATATAGTTCTTGTTGAATGAACGCATCAGGCCCATCATACCATTTGATGCGAAAAGGATCAATAGGATGAAACCGAAAGAGATAAGCCCGATGCGGGTTTCATCAAGAAAGCTGTCAATGAAATCAATGATCTGTTTATTGTATTCCGGGGCCGGAACGATGTCAACGATTATCCGGTGCAGTTGTCTTTTTAATGGACGTTTGGGCAGAAAGGGTAGTTGCGGAATTAAAGTGAAAAGAAACAAACAGGCGGGTGGTATCGCCATGATAAAATTATACGACACTGCAGATGCCCGTTCAGATAGACCTTGTTTTTTTATTTGTGATCTGAAAAAAAGCACCACGTCATATAATGGCAAACCATCAAAACCAGGAAGAATGATTTTTTTTGATCGGTTAACTATGTATTGGACGGGACCAGTGTTTAGTATGATTCGTTGTAATTTAATCATCAGTGTCCGAGATCTTCTTTAGATGCTTGTCGTGCACGTTGCAGCGAGTCAAGATATGTACGATAAAGCCTGGCATATTTCAAATGTTCGGGATAACTTCTTGCAAAAAGATGTTTCCCTGAACGATCCGGCCGTGCAACAAAATAAAGATAATCTGTTTCTGGTGCATTCAACACTTCATCTAATGTTTCCAGAGATGGTGTACAGATAGGCCCGGGCGGTAATCCAAAAACCCGGTATGTATTATAGGGCGATTGAACAGCGAGATGTTTTTCGTATATACGTCTCAGTGAGAAATCTCGTAACGCAAATTTTACTGTAGGATCAGCGCCCAGACGCATCTTCTTTTTAATCCTGTTTCGGTAAACACTTGCCATGGTGTCTTTTTCATCACGGGCATTAGTTTCTTCTTCTACTATAGAAGCAAGGATATAAACCTCCGTTGGTGTCATGCCGAGTGAGTCGGCTTTTTGTTTTCTTTCTTCATTCCATACGTTTCTGTGTTCTGCAAAAAGCTTCCTGAAAATTTGTGATGGATTTGAGTTCCAGAAGTAGGTGTACGTGTTGGGAAACACAGCGGTCATCACTGTGTTTGTGTCGAGGCCATACGCCGCTAGTGTGTCGGTATTGTTCATATACTGAATCACAGACAACGAGTCGGATTCAAATCTTCTTCCGATAAGGGCAGCAAGACCTTCTTTGGTCCTGATTTTTGTGATCACCAGGTTTACCGGTGTTTGTTTGTTGCTTCGAAGGGTTCGGGCAAGTGTCCATAGACTGGTCCCTTTTTTTACCTCATATTTTCCGGGGCTGAGGTTTTCCCAGACATCCAGGCGGCTGGCGAGCCAGTTAAAGGCGCCAGGACGGGAAACCAGGGAGTCTTCTTCTAATGTTTTTAGAACGGCGGCTGGAGTGGCCGCGCCGGTGCGGACGTACAGAAATTTCGTATCCTGGTCGAATGCTGTCGCTGACATGAAGAATCGGGAACCGATAAATAGTGCTGCCACGATTAGTATTATGGCAGCTATCAGCAGAATTTTTTTGATCATACTGTAGGCTTGGTTGTAAAATAAAACAAAAAACCCCGCTGTACCAGCAGGGCTTCTCTATATTTTATTGTTGTGATTATGGATTCGGTGTGGTGCTGCCGGGATTTGCTGGTGCAGGTGCAGGGGCAGACTGTGCCGGTGCCTGGGTAGGAGTGCTTCTTAACTGGCGGCCCTCTACGCTATTACCTTTTGGAATAAACAGGGTAGAGAATATACAAAGCAACGCAATAGCTACTGCCATTACCCATGTGCCTTTTTCAAGAACATCAGTAGTTTGTTTAACGCCCATGAACTGGGAATTAAAACCGGCTATATTACCAGCCAGGCCACCACCTTTGGGATTCTGAACCAGAATAAAAAATCCTATGACAACACTTACCAAAATTATCAGGATCAGAAAAAGAATCATACTACAATGCGTTTAGTTGGTCAATTTTGGCTGCAAAATAAGTGCTTTTGGAGGGATTCTGCAAACTTAATTTCCGGTATATCTGGCGCGCTTTTTCAAAATTTCCCTGCTTCACCCAAACTTCGGCCATCGATTCGGTGAGTACTTCTTTCCCTTCGACCGAATGTTCGGCAATCTTGCGGATGGAGTGCTGTTCACTATCACCCTTATTTTCTTCCTGGGTCTGAACAGGCAACCTTTTCATGCTGCGGATCCACTCCGTGAAGCTTTTAAGTTGCTGGCCAAGTTTGTCCTTATTAAAATCTTCCAGGCGCAACTTGATCCCCTGGGACGCAAAATAATCTATGGTGTGATAGGGATCAAACGCGATCAGTTCATTGTTTGACTGGCTGGGGTTTGCGTCGTTCTGTAAAACCCTGGACAGCTTTTCGGCCTGGGTGTTGACCTCTGTTGGTGGTTCTATGGTTTCAGGAACTGCGGCTTCTGCTACTGGTTCGGCATCCGCTTCACGTGCGGCAGCTTCCTCTGTTGCCGTCTGTATTGCAGCATCACCCACCTGCCCATCGCTGCCGGGCTCGTTATTACCGGGCTCAGATAGTTCGCTGATGGTATTGGCACTGTCACTAACAACAAACTGGTGCGTTTGTGTTTCTGTCGTGGCTTCCGTTGGTTCCTCGGGTGCCGCTGAATCTACGTCTTCGGATGGAGGATGATCAACTATAGCAATATTATTGGCCGGATCGTTACCAACAGTAACATCATTTACCGGATCAGCATCTGCGGCCTTTATTTCTTCGACCTCCTCCTGAGTAAGTTCACTGGAATGCTCAAGCCTTTTTTCAGCGATCTTTTCCTGCTCCGCAGTGACATTTTCCTCCGGTGCGGGTATAGGATCACTATCGTCGACTGATTTTTCAAGATCGGCGGGATGCAGGGGTGCCTGTTTGGAGGGCACGGCTGCAACAACTTTTTCATCAACCGCATCATGATCGGTCAGGACATCATCGCGCAGGATGTACTGGAGCCAGGCCGGGTTTGTGAAATAAGCGGATGTCACCGAAACCTCTCTTTCAAAAGCCCGTTTTTCCCCGGCTATCTGGAGCTTTTTGGCAAGCAAAAAGTGGCCGGGAGCGAAATAGGGATATTGTTTTATAAAATAGCGCAATTCGTTTTCGGACAGCGAATCCAATGAATCGCGTTGGAAAAACTGCGTCAGTATTTTGCCGATATTGTTAACCATATTACCAGTTGGAAAAAATCCGGTTGAAAATTTCATCACTCATGTTTTGCACGATTGTTGGCAAAAGTTGATTCTGCGCTGTTGTGAAATCCACGTTCGCAGAGAAATCAAAATTGCGCGACACATCAGCCTCAAAACTTTTTGTTCCTTCCGGTAAGTTATTAATGAAATCAATCTTTACTGTTACAACAATCCGGTTGATAGCTGCCTGTTGTGTGCCAGATACCCCGGAAGTAATAGGGCGGAAATCAGTGATGGTTGCTCCGAGGTCGTAGTGTGCATCTTCTCCCTGTGTGGGACGCAGCCTTGAGAACTGGCTGTTAATTTTTTGTCGCAATCTGTCGGTAAGTTGTGGCGCAAGCTGTGGATTTACATTTGTTGCCCGGTTTTCGATAAGCCGGAGCCTGTAAGTTTTTACGCTTGCCGGCACGCTGGCATCCTTAAATGAATAACAGCCACCTGCAAGACTGATGGCCATAAACGCCAGCAACAACCTTAGCCATAAAACAGATCTAAAATTTTTTATTGATAACATGGGTCTTTTTGTTTAAGCTGATTCACCTGCACGGATCGGGGTCACTCCTTTATATCATATTCTTTCAATTTCCGATACAAAGTACGTTCGCTGATGCCAAGATCCAAAGCTGCATCTTTTCTTTTGCCTTTATGTTTTTTTAGCGCTTTAAGTATCAGTTCCTTTTCTTTGTCCATGATGTTTAAAGATTCCTCCACTTCTTCATGATGATCGATAGGGTGATGGAGCATTACCGGTTGCTTGCCAGGTAAAGCAGGCTGAAGCGCGTGTGATAATAGTTCTTCCTGTTTAAGCTCTTTCAGCTCATTAATGAAAGCCTTGTTATTGACGGCCATATCCGGATTCTGTAAGATCTCAACAAACATTTTCTTTAGTTCTGTAACATCTTTTTTCATGTCAAAGAAAAGTTTGTAGAGCAGATCACGTTCGTTCGAAAACTCATGTACATTACCGTTAGACGCTGCGTGCGCAAGCACTGGCAACCTGTTCAGATCTCTGTCCGGCAAAAATCTGCGGAGCTCTGCTGCAGTGACAATCTTATCGGAAGCGAGTACCGAAACCTGCTCTGCAATATTCTTCAATTCACGGACGTTGCCCGGCCAGCCATAGTTTATTAACACATTTTTCGCGTCATCATCCAACTGGATCAGGGCCGATTTATATTTGTCCGAGAAGTCTGCCGCAAACTTGCGGAAGAGTAACAGGATATCTTCGGGCCGGTCGCGCAAAGAAGGAACGCGGATAGGAACAGTACTTAACCTGTAATACAGGTCTTCCCGGAATTTGCCGGTCTGGGTAGACTCGAGCAAGTCGCGGTTTGTAGCTGCTATTACCCGTACATCCGTTTTCTGCACTTTCGAAGAACCGACCCGAATGAACTCACCCGTTTCAAGTACGCGTAACAACCTCGCCTGGGTACCCAACGGTAGTTCACCAACTTCATCCAGGAAAATCGTACCGCCGCTAACGGTTTCGAAATAACCTTTACGGCTGTCGACAGCGCCGGTAAACGAACCTTTCTCGTGGCCAAAGAGTTCTGAGTCGATGGTGCCTTCAGGAATGGCGCCACAGTTCACAGCTATAAACGAATTATGTTTACGGGCGGATAATGCATGAATGATTTGCGAAAACACTTCTTTACCAACACCACTTTCTCCAAAAATTAGGACGGTAAGATCTGTGTTTGAAACCTGGGAAGCCACCTGCAAAGCGAAATTCAGCGCAGGCGAATTACCAATGATTCCAAAACGGTTTTTTATAGATTGAATATCTGCCATTACTAAGTTTTAATGATTACACAACCACATCGCCAAAAAGTGTTGCCTTTGAGCAACTATGAACCTTTACAATGGCGTAGTTTCCTTTCTTCAACTTATGATGCGCTTTCGGAAAGATGATCACCTTGTTTTGAGAATTTCTTCCCATCCAATGTTGGTCACTGCGTTTACTGTCGCCTTCTATCAACACTTCGTATGTTTTCCCAACATCCATCTTGTTGTTCTCGTGCGAGAGCCTGTATTGCAAAGCAACGATTTCATCAAGCCTCCGGCTTTTCACTTCAGCGGGCACATCATCTTTGTAACGTTTCGCAGCCAGGGTACCGGGACGCTCACTATATATGTACATGTAGCTCTGGTCGTACCTTGAGTACTCCATCAGCGATAAGGTATCCTGGTGATCGCTTTCTTCTTCCATACAAAAACCAGCGATCACATCAGAGCTGATGCCACAATCAGGCAAGATTTCACGAATGCGATCCACCTTTGCCATATACCATTCACGGGTGTAGGTGCGGTTCATTAATTGTAACATGCGGGTCGAACCACTTTGCACCGGCAAATGGATGTATTTACAGATGTTGTGATGCCGGGCCATTGTAAACAACACATCATCTGTGATGTCTTTTGGATGCGAAGTCGAAAAACGGACCCTTAGTTTCGGATCAATCAGTGCGACTCTTTCCAGCAACATGGCAAAGCTGACTGTTTCACCGGTGGCTTCGTTTATCCATTGATAACTGTCGACGTTCTGACCGAGCAATGTCACCTCCATATAACCTGCCGCAAGTAATTCCCTGCACTCGCGGACAATGGAATCAGCATCCCTGCTGCGTTCGCGGCCGCGGGTGAATGGTACCACACAGAATGAACACATATTATTGCAACCCCGCATGATGCTCACGAAGGACGTAACACCATTTCCATCCAGGCGAACCGGTGCAATATCACCGTAGGTTTCTTCGCGGCTTAGCAGCACGTTAACCGCTTTCTGACCACCAGTTGCTTCTGCAATTAATGAGGGCAGGGAACGATAAGCATCAGGCCCAACCACAAGATCAACAAGCTTTTCTTCTTCAAGTAGCTTTGCTTTGAGCCTTTCGGCCATACAACCCAGCACACCGATCAGCGTTCCGGGCCGTTGCTTTTTTGTTTTGCGAAGTAATTCAAGTCTTTTGCGAACAGTCTGTTCCGCTTTTTCGCGGATGGAGCAGGTGTTTATTAAGATCAGATCGGCCTCCAGGAAATTTCCGGTTGAACCGAAGCCGCTTTCCTGTAAAATTGAAGCCACTATTTCACTGTCAGCAAAGTTCATTGCACAGCCGTAACTCTCGATATAAAATCTGCGTGCGGCTACTCCCGCATCAGTTCCTGGCAGCATAAATGGCTGGCCCTGTTTCGCCTCGTCGTGCTTCGTATTGTTTGAAATCTCGAACATTAATTTCCGTTGATTTAAGGATCGCAAATATACAAAAAAATGACAGGATGGCAGCTTTTGCGACGTGGTGGTTTGTTAGAAAGAATTTAATGTAGCCGGAAGTTTTCAAGAGGCTTAGCGTCTAAAAAACGTAATCCGCTTGACATGTAGAATTAAAGTGGTAAAGCCCGCAGATTGCCCCAAGTCATCTAATTGTTTATTTTTACAAACATGCACCCCATCAAACCCGCTCTGATTTTCATATTTCTGATTGTTTGCATATCCGCGGCTGCGCAGCAAGGCAACCCCGGCGTTATCTCCGGTAACCTGCTCGATGAAAAATCGAAAGCGGTCAGTGGCGCAACTATTGAGCTTAGCATTATAAACGATTCATCGGGAACCCGGCTCAATTCAGCCAGTTCTGTAGACGGCGATTTTAGTTTTACGGCTTTGCCGTTTGGCTACTACCGCCTGCGGATAACTTATGTAGGGCTCAAAACCATCAATATCGACAGCATTTATGTTCGTGAAGAAAGATTTGATTTCAGTCTGAACGACCTGGTAATGAAACTGGATGTGACTACCGAACTGGATGAAGTTGTAGTATACGCCGAGAAACCTTTGATACAAAGTAAAGAAGGCAACATCACCTACAATGCGGCTGAGTCGCCGCTGAGTGCGGGTTCTAATGCAAGTGAACTTCTGAAAAATGTTCCATTGGTAGCTACTGATCCGGATGGTAATCTTAGTGTGCGGGGGCGCGAGCCGAAAATCCTTATCGACGACAAACCGGTAGAGATGAACGCCCAGCAACTCCAGGATTTCCTTGAATCTTTGCCAGGCAGCATGATTGAAAGAATAGAGGTGATGACTAACCCACCGCCACAATATGCCAACGAACAGGGAGGAGTAATAAATATCGTAACCCGTAAAGGGAGAGTTGGAATAGGAGGCAGGATAAATGCATCCGGCGGAACGCGGGGCGAAAGGCTGATCAGCGGAAATCTTAATTATCGCAAACAGGGATTATCAATAAATCTGAACGTTGGCGCAGGATTTAACCGATATACCGGTTATGGTTACTCGAAACGGGAAAACATCTACCCGGATTCTTCCAATTATTTAAACTCAACAAGTAACTACATAAACCGGAGCCGCCGCCCAAATGCGCGGTTGAGTGTAGATTATGATGTTAACCCCCGCAACTCATTTAACCTGTTAATGCAATTCAATCAAAATGATTTTGACAATTATAACGAAACAGGATACATCAACCTTGATAATAAACAACAGGTTTACAGGATCAGCAACCGTAGTACAACTTCAAACGGTCATAATCTGAATCCCTCCATAAATCTTACTTACACGCATCGCGGCAAAAAGCCGGGAGAAACGCTTCGAATCGTTGCCGGGGCCCATTTTTCTGAAAACGAAAACAACCGTTTGTTTTACCAGGATTACCTTAACCCGGATAACACTCCTACAGGAAACGATTCAACCCAACGCCAGGAAAATACCAGTAACAACAGCGGCGTAAACGTGCGTGTGAATTATGACAAGATGTTCGATAACAAAACCACGAGTCTCTCGACCGGTGGCTGGTACAATATGTCGTCAAGTGATGTGTTGTTAAACTTCATGCTGCTTGATAAACCCGGCAACGCATATATCAAAAATCCGGCGCTTAGCAATGATTTCAAGTTCAGGCAATCAGTGGGAAATCTGAGGTTTTCATTGAGACAGGTTATAGTTGAAGGACTCAGTGTAACTGCCGGTCTTAATGCCGAGTACACCGATATTGCTTTTGACATCTTCAGCCAATCTGCAAAAGCTGATAACAATTATGTCAGTTTCCTGCCTTTCGCGAGAATTAACCAGAGTTGGGATGAGAAGTTAAATCTTACTGCTTCTTATCGCAAAACCATTCGCCGCCCGGGTATTGATCAATTGAATCCAAGTATCGATTACAGCAATCCTTATAACACCAGGTATGGTAATCCCGCGCTTGAAGCATCAACATCGCACAATTTTGATTTTGTGGTCGGCAGAACCAACAGCAAATATTACATCAATCTTGGTCTTGGACACAATATTGTGCAGGATGTTTTTATCCAGGTCAGAAAGCTGGTTGAAGATGGTAAAACGGAAACAACCTGGCAGAATATTGATGATCGCAAAGAATATGAAATCAGCACCTGGTCGGGTTATACATTCTCCAAAAAAATCAGGGCCAATTTTAGTGCAGGTTATACCATAAACCAGTATAGTGCTTACGATCGTGAGGTGAACCGTTACAGAAACGGCGGTTCATTTACTTCAAACCTAAATGCAAATTTTTCGCCACAGGATGTCTGGAATTTCAGTTCCAATTTCACGTTTAACCGGTTTGCAAATCCTCAGGGTACGGTGAGAAGCAATCTGAGTATGAATCTGGGGATTCAAAGAAAGTTCTTTAACAAAAGAGTAGTGGTAACCATTAACGCTATTGATCCTCTTTTCCAACAGGAGAATCGTTCATTTACTTATGGTCCTAATTTTAATCTTGAATCTTTCAACAGTACCAATACAAGAAACTATCGGCTCACGCTTGGGTATAATTTTATTCGCGGAGTAAGTAAGGCAAAAGCAAAAAAAGAAAAGGAGAAGTTACAGGGAATACTAAACACTCCTGCTAAATAAACAGCTATTTAAGAATTACTGTACCGGTTCGCTGGAGCATTTCTTTTTCGAGCATTTTAAGATGCTGATGCGTTTGTATTAACACCATCTGCTCTTCGGGCGTATGCGGACGTTCGAGATCCTTTTGATTGTCCTCAATCATTTTTTTAACCTTTCGCAAACGAAGATAGTTAACGGTAAATAATACCTCATCACGATAGAGTTCTTCCGTGGTCTTGATTTTCGTTTCAAACTTGTCGGCCCAGTTATGACTCAGTTCATACGGAAAGTCCATGATAGACAGCACCAAAGTACTTATATCGCGATCTTCATGGTAAAGAAAGTTTTTAGGGCCGGGAGCCAGTCCTTCTTCATGCCATGTTTTGTAGATCTCCATGATGCGTACAAGGGCAGGGTTGTCTATAGATGACTGGTCCACGGACTCTTCAAGGATATAATCAGCTACGGAGCGTTCTTCATCCCAGGGCATTTGACCATATTCAAGCAGGCAGCGGATCATGGCCCGTTCCTGCAATTCATCGCGGTTAACCAGGGTCAGGGTATCCTGTTCGGGATTTTCCTGCATAGCCGCTTCGGCTTCAAAAATCCTTGCATCCTGTGCGTTCTGACGTTGCTCCTGTTTGGTAATCTTATCGCGTATAAATTTGTTTACAAGAGCAGTAAGACCGTTTTCTTCTATCTTAAGGATGGCGGCACTTTTCTTGATGTAGTCCTGTTGCCTGGAAAAATCTTCTACCTTATTGATCCTTGAGATCGTTTCAGCAACCTGGTTTACCACTTCAGATTTACGGTGAGTATCATTACCTGCATCTTTCAGACTTACCTCTAATTGAAAAAGGACAAAATCTTTTTTATTATCCTGTACAAACTCCCGAAAGGCGGCGGCACCTATCTTATTGACATAACTATCCGGATCTTCTTTGTCAGGGATAAGAACAAGTTTTACGTTCAGACCTTCTTCAAGCGCCAGGTCAAGACCTCTTAATGCTGCTTTCACACCTGCAGCATCACCATCATAAATGATGGTTAGGTTATTGGTGTACTTTTTTACAAGACGTAACTGATCGGGCGTAAGTGATGTGCCGCCGGATGCCACGACATTTTCAATACCTGCCTGGTGAAGCGATACCACATCAGTATAACCTTCCACCAAAAGACATTCGTCATTTTTATCAATAGCCTGCCGCGCAAAATAAGATCCATAAAGGATCTTGCTTTTCACATATAATTCGTTTTCGGGTGTATTGATATACTTTGGTGCACGGTCAACTGACCCTATTACCCTTGCTCCGAAACCAAGAATCTTACCCGTTTGGTTATGCACAGGAAAGATGATCCGACCCCTGTAATTGTCGTAGCTGTTGTTGTCGCGCACGGCAACCAGGCCACTGCGTTGCAGGGTCTCAAGGCTGTATTGGGCTGCAAGTGCTGTGCGGGTAAATGCATCCCGTTGTTGTGGACTGTAACCGATCTGGAATTTGCGGATAATCTCTTCATTGAAACCGCGTTCTTTGAGATAGCTTAACGCAATATCCTGCCCTTCTTCAGTATCAAATAACTGCTTTGAAAAATACTGCTGTGCAAAATTGTTGATGATGTACAGGCTGTCTGCAACCTGTTGTTGTTGTTTATATTCAGGACTGGTTTCAGTCTCTTCAATCTGAACATTGTATTTATTTGCGAGCCATCGAAGTGCTTCGACATACGAATACTTCTCATGGTCCATGAGAAAGCCGATCGAGTTTCCGCTTCGCCCGCATCCAAAACATTTAAAGATCTCTTTGGAGGGCGAAACGGTAAATGAAGGCGTTTTTTCGTTGTGAAAGGGGCAGAGACCAAGATAACTGGCGCCGCGTTTCTTGAGCTTTACAAATTCGCCTACGATCTCCACAATGTCGATCCTGCTCAGTATTTGTTGTATCGTTTGATTTGATATCAGCTTTGGCCAGGTTTAGCGTGTAAAGTTAATGTAAGCCAGCCAAAAGGTACTTCCGGAGGTGCGACAAAACAAGTTTTCACAAAGGCGAATTCCGGGGCAGAGTTAAAAAAAATGGTTAAATTGAATGTGTTCACCAAAAACCTCTTCCAATGATTACCACTGAAACCTCCCAACTTTCTATGGAATGCACCGCCTGGCGGGATGCTTTACGTACCCAGCGCGAAAAGATTACCCAATCCAAAAACGAACTGGGTCAATTGGCACGGAATGAAACCAATTCTGAACTAATGGCAGAGATTGGTCATCTTGATAACCAGTTCCACATTCAACTGATCAATATCCACGATCTGCGACAAGCCATCAAAAAACACAATCAGCGCCTGAGCGAGGAGAAAAAACAAAACGGTGGTGTACTATCGGAAGAAACGGTGCAGCATCATGAAAACCTGTTTGATGATTTTCAACGTTTGGAAACCACATTGCATGGTGTGCGGCAGGAGTTTGCTTACTTCGTGCGACAGGCCAGGGTATACTGATATATCTATCGGTTTAAGGAACAACAATTCGCTGACTCGCAATAATGGATCCCTGGCTCATAATACGGACCAGGTAGATTCCTTTTGTTCTTCCGGCCAGCAGTTCGCCTGTTAATGACTGTCTTCCATAACCAATATTCATCGGGACAGAATACAATCTTTGACCATTGAGATCGTACAGTTCCAGCGTGGCAGAACTTGCCGCTACGGGTGACTCAAGACTAACCTGTTTATTGGTAACAAGCGACGGGAAAATTCTTGCCGTTGTAGTGTGCAGTATTGTGGCTGTAACGATCGGTGAATATTTAATTGTTCCGTCCAGGTCGATCATCGCAAGTCGGTAATACAGTTTGCCGCCTGCTAGCGGACGATCGAAAAAGGTATAATGATTCGTCGTTATGCTGTCAGGCGCACCTTTAACTTCGCCAAGGTTGTTGAAATGGCTGCCATCAGTACTTGATTGAACTACAAACTTGTTGAAATTCTGTTGTGCAGTTGCCGACCAGTTAATGCGTACCTTATCATTTGAAATCGGTGTGGCATCAAATGCGGTGAGTTTAACGGGTAATACAAGATTACCAGATACTGTAAACGATATCCGGTTGGACCCTGTGTTTTCATAATATTCCAGCACCAGGTTATGGGTTCCTGAAAGCGTTAATGACACGCTGGTTATGGCGTATGACTGATCAAACCAACGGTTAATTATCCAGGTGTTTCCGCCATCAACACTAAGACGGTAACCATCATCGCCACCCACTGTAAACAGGTATGAACCTCCGGGAAAATGTTTCGTCAGTTTAAATCTTGCGCTGAATGCCTGTGTTGTGATGGGGCAGGAGATACCACTGATGGTAACATTATCACCACCAAAGTTTTCTTCGAAATTTGCATCACCAACTGAACCTTTTGTGATGAAGCCTTTGTAAGCATCGAAGTTCATACCCTGGTAAACATAACCTCTCCAAACGTTGTTTGTACCAAACACTGACGGATCGCCGGTTCCGGTGCATAGCACCACAGTGGAAAAGCTCACACGGTTATCACCCCCTCTTTCGTAATATTCAAGTACAAGATTATACGTCCCGTTAAGATAGGCACCGGCTGATGCTGTTGTGTATCCCTGGTCGTTCCAGCGATTGATTAACCAGGTAGCGCCACCGTCAATGCTTAACCTGAAACCATCGTCACCACCCACAGTAAACTGTACATTTTCACCGGAAAAGCTCTTCGTCAGTTTGAAGCGTACACTAAAGTTTTCGCTGTAAACAGGGCATCCGTTCGTGGTAAAATTTACCTGGGACCCACCAAAGTTATGATCAAAGTTGCTGTTGCCGGATGAACCGACATTTATATATCCCCTGTAGGTATTGAATGCTATACCACTGTAAACATATCCGCGCCACACATTTCCGGATCCATACTGCAGTTCATCTCCGGCGGGTATACATGACTGTGCTCTTGTTGTTGTGTTTAAAGCAAACAGCAAAAACATTAATGCCATTAGTTTTGAGGGTAGGTATAACTGCTTCATGTTAGGTTTTTTGCTCTGCCCTATGAAACAGTAACTATGCCGCTAAGTATATGATTGATTTACAGTGTTATATCGGGGAAGGCGATTCCCGCAATGGGAATACATTCCTAAGAATAGAAGCTTTAACTGTCTAAAATAGAAAGCCGGTAACAAAGTTACCGGCCTATTACGCTATCTGAGTTTGTAATTAGTCACCATTCAGTTGCTACACGCTGCTATTTTGCCAATTTATGCTTTATCAAAGCTTATACATTCTTTGAGTTCTTTTTCAGTGTACGCTAGATTGTATTGTTTCAATACATCATCAGGAACACCGTTCCATTGATTTGGAGTGTTGCCCACATATCCAAGATCTTTCACGCCCATCTCGGAGGTATAGAAGCCTGTTGAAACAAGATCACGCATCAGGTTGAAAAAACTCACACCTGCTGACATTTCAGGTTTAGCTTTTTTAGGATAGGCGATCTCATCGACCATTTCAATCTGCTGTTGCGTGGTGCAATCTTTAAAAGATTTTTCATAACGCTTCAGACATTGCATATCGAGCCAACGCAATCCGCCACGCATGGGTAACTGGTGTTGGGGCATATCTTTAACGATAAACTCGATGAACTCGGGCACCTTAGCTTCAGAAGCACTGCCGCTAACTTCATCTTTGGGAATGATGATGTCACCGAGAATAGTGATTGTTGCCATTTCATGTGCAGTGAAAAATACTTTTGATACAACTGCATTATAAGCTTCGGTTTCTTCCGGCATCCGGTCGATGGTGATCTTGGGAACACCTTTATCCGCGGTATTATCTACAATCTTTTTGTCGTCCGTTTTACAGGCCTCTAAAAGTACGCCTGCAGATAGTGAACCAAGGGCCAGGGCTTTGAGGGATTTTCTTCTGTCCATTGTATTCTATTTATAAGTTTTGTTTTTTCATTTGATCAACGATATACTCAGAGGTTCGCATTGAAAGTGCAAGGATTGTCCAGGTAATATTCTTATCTGCCTGGCTTGGGAATGCGGCGCCATCAACAACAAAAAGGTTTTTGCAGTCATGAGCCTGGTTCCATTTGTTCAGGGCAAAGCGTTTAGGATCATTACCCATTCTTACTGTTCCTGCTTCATGAATGATTTTACCGGGTGCTTCAAGACCGTACTCATTTTCCGGTGTGCCATCGTCACCCCAGGTAATTATCGCGCCCATGTTA
Organism: Bacteroidota bacterium; assembly: GCA_023416995.1. Classification (GTDB taxonomy): domain Bacteria; phylum Bacteroidota; class Bacteroidia; order Chitinophagales; family Chitinophagaceae; genus DATHKG01. The sequence continues at coordinate 19,416 of JAEZGI010000027.1, read as the reverse complement.
TGCATGATTTCACGGAAAGTATCCTTCATGTGTTTTGCCTGTTTGATATCATGCTCGGTCCATTTGTAATGAAAACGTAATGCAGGAATACCAAATTTGTCAACAACGTTGGGGTCAATTTCGCAATAGTTGGTTGCTACAGCCATTGCTTCGCCGCGCCCTGCCATACCTACGCCTGCACCATAGAAGAACCTTTGATCCTCCTTCAGCGATGCTCCATAACCACCGGCTTCTTTTTGTTTTCCATGTACGGTGTATTTGCCGTTCATGCTTTGAACGCCCATACCGAACCCGTATGAAGGTTGTCCCATTCCGCCCCAGTATTCAATATGATATCCGCGTGGAAAATCAAGTTTTTTATTATCGAGCCACCAGGGTGAATAAACGTGCATACCCCCAACGCCATCTTCGTTGTAGCGTTTGCGTCCAAACAATTGGGGCAACACACCACCCATTGCAGTGCCGGTAGAATCATGAAGATATTTACCAACAACGCCGCTGCTGTTTGCAAGACCGTTGGAGTGTCTTGATGATTTTGAGTTCAGCAATAACCTGGCAGATTCACAGGCACTGGCTGCAAGAATTACGGTGCGGCCGGTGATCTGGTATTCCATCATGTCGGTTTTATCGACATAAGAAACACCGGTGGCTACGCCTTCTTTATTGGTGAGAACTTCACGCACCATTGCATTTGCAATCACATCAACATTTCCGGTTTTAATAGCCGGATTTACCAGTACTGAACCCGATGAGAAGTCAGCATAAACCGAACATGACCGGCCGCATTGCGCGCAGAAGAAACAGGCGCCGCGTTCATCGTTTATTTTTTTGGTGAGAATAGAGAGACGTGATGGAATAACGGTTACACCAGAGGTAGTTGCCGCCTTTTTGATCATCAATTCATGTAAACGCGGTTTTGGAGGTGGAAGAAAAATGCCATCCGGGTGATTTTCCAGACCTTCATTTGTTCCAAATATCCCGATTAACTCGTCAATACGATCGTAATAAGGTTTGATGTCCTTGTATTCAATTGGCCAGTCTTCGCCCAATCCATCTATACTTCTTCTTTTGAAATCTTCAGGACCAAAACGAAGCGAAATGCGACCCCAGTGGTTGGTACGGCCGCCCATCATACGTGCACGGAACCAGTCCCATCTTGTGTTGTCTTTATGAGTATATGGCTCGCCGTCAATTTCCCAGCCGTGGTAGCATCCGTCAAAATCACCAAATGGTCTGAATTTCGTGCTTGCCCCACGACGCGGTGAATCCCATGGATTTTTCAGTTGCATTGTATTTTTCGCCGGATCATACATCGGACCTGCCTCGAGGAGGCACACTTTCAAACCAGCCTTTGCTAATACATAAGTGGCCATGCCACCACCTGCACCAGATCCCACAATAACTGCATCGTAAGTTTTAGGTTGTTTCTTAACCTGGAGTTCTCCCATACCGCAAATTTATTTTGTAAACCTTAAATAATCAGCTGCTTCTCATTCGATCAGAAGCAATTTTGTAAATGTAAAATATAACTGCCTTATGAGATAATATTTTTGTTTCTTTTTGCATTTACAGGCTTTCTGAGGCTGAATGCCATGGCGGGATTCGTATGGAAAATACGCTTAATATCCTGGTCGGTTAATCCTCCGGATTTCAGTGCGGGAAGGAGGTGATTGAAGATGTCAGTGAAGGGTCGGAAGTTTCCACCTCCTGGTTCGCCGACATGGTACCAGCCAGCATCATGAGAAATCAAAACGCGCCCGAGCAGACCCGCCTTCTTCATATCATTCAAAAAGGAAAGGTAAACTTCCGTAGCGTCAGGATTGTAGCCATCGAACGAAATCCAACCACCTTTTCTTGCAGCCTCATGATGCATAGAACGGTCGGTTTCATTTTGAGCGTGTATCCAGATCCAGGCATTCGCAGACACGCCTTGTTTATCAAGAATTCCGAGTTGTTCAAATGCTGCTTTTCCGTTGCCGGTGTGAACCGCTATCGGCAAACCTGTCGCCTGGTGTGTAATCGCAGCGGCCTGAATGGTTTTTGCGACTGCCTCACTTAGTGGCGCACTATCAGTGCTGCATTTAAGAAAACCCGGTTTGATCCCGCTACCGTCAATGCCGTTGTCATATTCGCTGATCCACCTGGCGGCGAGTTGCGCAGCAGTTTCGGTATATACATGCGGCGGTAGGTATTTCTCACCCGCGGCACCATAATAGCCGGTATTGGTTATTATGTTCAGTGCGCTGGCGGCAGACAGTTTTTTAAGGAGTTTTACGTCTCGGCCCAGATAAGCGGGTGTACACTCTACTAAAGTAGTACAGCCTGCAGTATGAATCTTTTTGAGATGCGGCAGGGCAGTATTGAACACCTCATCTGCGTTATATCGGTGCGGCCCCACCTGGCTGGCCCCAACAAAATCGACCATCACGTGTTCGTGACTCAGCACGAATCCCAGGCTATTGGCGGGCTTTGGCCCGTTAACGGTCATAACCGTTCCGGAAGTTTCCTCTCCATACATCCAGTCGGGCAGGGCCATACAACCGATAGCCAGTAAACCTGATTTTATAAATTCGCCACGGGTGAATTGTTTCATTGATTTGATTTTCCTGTATCCATCGTCCACGCATCCGTTCTGAACGGTGCTGCAGGTAAACCTTCTTTGCTAAACAGGTTCGGCATGGCTTCGTTACTAAAGCCAAACCTGACTGCTTCCGGAGCGGTGACCCTGGGCGATGAAACCGTTACAATATTTTTTTTGATACTGACCTCCGCCGGATAAAATTGTTTGTCGGGCCCTGCTATGAACCATTCAGTAGCCTTACCTCCCTTTAATATCAGCCCGTTGTCTGCATAATCAAATATGATTTCTGCTTTGTTTTTGGATACACGCATTGATTTAAATGCAGGACTACGGTAAACAATCCCTTGTTGTCCATAAGTCTCAGCCAATGCGTAGTTAGCCAGACGTTGCCCCACTGCGCGTTTTTGGGTTGGATGAATGTCTTTAATATCATCAACCAGGTCAGTCACTACCACCATTCCTGTTTTAGGGTGTGCCTGAACGTTAGATTGAGCCTCCCGTAACAGTGCGCCGATATTTTTATTTTCATAAACATAGGGCGCGATCTGTACATAGTAAAACGGAAACTCATGGTTCCAGAGTTCGCGCCAGCGGCTAATCATTGCTGTTAGAAGCTGCTGATAACTATCATATGCCTCTGTATTGCTTTCCCCCTGGTACCAGATAGCACCGGCAATGGGATAGCGTAGCAAAGGTGCGATCATAGCGTTAAAAGCCTTACCGGGTTTTGTTGGCCACCAGCTTTTTTCTTCCAGTTTCAGCGCTGCTTTCCTCAGCACTTCATCGCCGGCGACAGTCCCTTCCGGTGTCCATGTTTCAGCAGGGGTTCCGCCCCAGCTGCTGTGAATCAATCCGACCGGAACATTCAATTTTTCGGACAACTGCTTACCAAAGAAATAAGCAACTGCGCTGAAGTTGTTCAGGGTGGAAGGGCCGCTTACTTTCCAACTACCGGGGCAGTTGTCCTGCGGATAATCGGAAGTTGTTTTTGGTACATGGAAGAAACGGAGATTATTGTTTGCGCTTACCGGTAGTTCTTGTTCTATTTCCTTTAATCCTTTGAATCCGCCCCATTCCATGTTGGATTGGCCCGAGCAAACCCACACTTCACCAAGCATAACATTATTCAGTGTGATGGTGTTGTCGCCTTTAAATACAATGGTATATGGACCACCTGCGCCCGGAGTTTGTAAACTCAGACTCCACTTTGCATCGCCGTTCGCCCGTACCGTGTCGGTTCGGTTGTTCCAGGAAGTAGTGATCACAACCTGTTCATTCGGTTCGGACCACCCCCACAATGTGACCCGGGTGTTACGTTGAAGCACCATATTATCAGTAAGCAGGGAGGGTAGCCTGATATCAGCAAACAGGGTTGCTGGCAAAATCAAGGCTGCAAAAGCTACTAAAGACAGGAAACGGGGTTTGAACATACTGTCGTTTTAATTTGAAAATCGTTTGAATTCAGGGCCTTAGAACTTGTTTTATGACAATAAATGTAGCATTTGATCCATAAAAACATGTAGCTAAACGGAAAAAAGCAATTTTTTTGTTAATGGACCGTTTTCAAAAAGTATTTTCGATAAACACTATCCAAACCCATGTTCAACCCTATGTACCCTTACATTCAAAATGCCCAGGACTACCTGGCCGAGAAATGCCTGTTGATGGACAGCCATAACGTACAGGCCAGCAAAATTGCTTTTTTGAAAATTCAAAGCTGGAAGTTTTCGTTGAAAACCCCGGAGGTTGGTGTACGCTACCAACAGGAAGCGGAGGAGATGGTTAAACAATCGTTTCTTTCCTATGTTCCGAACAGTTTTGTATTAAGTGAGGAAGGTTTTCATTTCAGTGAAATCGAAAACTGACCGATTGTTTGCAGCAGTTGATTATTGATTAACATACTGCCCGTAACCTTCAGGCTGATTGATGTATACATTAATTCAGTATTATTGGTAACGGTTTGTATTTAATCAATAATCAATTCTAAGATGTATTCGTTTCCCACACGATTATTACTCCTGCTCTTTATAACCTTCGCCGTAGCCTGTAACCAGGTTAAGCAGGAAACTTCATTTGGCGGCTTTGAAAAACTTGACGAGGAGTTCCGCCAGGTTATTTCCGATGAAGCAACTATTGAAATAATCGCAGACAGTCTTGACTGGAGTGAGGGCCCGCTTTGGCTCGAGTCACAACAGGCACTGATATTTTCTGATATACCTCCCAACAGGATTTATAAATGGACAGCCAGCAGTGGTGTTGAATTGTATCTTGAACCATCCGGATATACAGGCACCGCGCAACGTGGCGGAGAAATCGGTTCTAACGGTCTCACGCTTGATCCTGCAGGTCAACTCGTGTTATGCCAGCACGGTGATCGCCGGATTGCACGCATGGACGCGCCAACCAACCAACCGGCCCCCAGGTTTGTAACTATCGCTGACAATTACAATGGGCTGCGCTTCGATAGTCCAAACGATCTCGTGTTCGACGCAAAAGGACGCATTTATTTCACTGATCCTCCTTATGGTCTTGAAAAAAATGTTGAAGATACCAACAAACAGGCTCCTTACCAGGGTGTGTATCGCATTGCTGATGGCAAAGTGGAATTGCTTATTGACAGTATCACCCGGCCGAATGGTATTGCATTAACAGCCGACCAGAAAACGCTGATGATTGCCAATTCTGACCAGGCGAAACCTTACTGGTATACGTATGACATCTCTGAACGTGATTCCCTGGTTAATGGGCGTATATTTTTTGACGGTGCTGCTGCTCCATTTAAAGAAAAAGGTGGCGGCGACGGATTTAAGATTGATCGTAATGGCTATGTGTTTGCCTCAGCGCCAGGTGGCATCTGGGTATTTAATAAAAATGCGAAACTGTTAGGGAGGATCGCCATACCAAAAGCCGTTTCAAACTGTGCCTTTGCGGATGATGAAAAAACGCTTTTTATCACTGCGGATGATAAGGTGCTTAAGGTTAAACTTCGTTGATCTTTTTCCTGAGGAGGTAATCAGGCTACGTCAATGCTGATAGCATATAGCTGCTCCATTCCTTCAATTTAACGGCATTGGATAACCGAACTTATAGCGCTCTCCAACAGCTATAAACAAACGAGATGGCATAGTTTTTTTACGTTCTTTTTTTAAACAGCCCTTTTCCTGCGTTGCGGGGAATCGCATCTACAGAGAACCTGGGTTGGTTCCTCTCTATTATTCACATACTTTAACCTCATGTTATGCGCACAGCCGGAATCGTATTAATTATCGTTGGTATTCTTATGTTTATTTTCCCAAGAATAAACTTCACTACAAAAGAAAAAGTAGTAGATGTTGGTCCTGTTGAAATCAATAAAGAAAAAGAAAACTCCGTAGGATGGCCGGTTTACGCTGGCGCTGTAGTCACCCTCGCAGGGGTAGTATTGGTCATTGCAGGTAACAGGAAAACCCGTTAAGTTCTTATCTAAAACCGATTGCTATGGCTACTAAAACTTCACAAAACCGAAAAGCCGGCACCGGTGCCGCCGGCGGAAGGTCCGGAAAAAGATCCGCCACTAAAAAAAGCGCGGCGCCACGCAAAGGCGCAAAAAAGAAAGCCGCTAAAAAGGCCGTGAAGAAAAGTTCACCAAAGAGGTCTGCCGCTAAGAAAACCAGTGTTAAAAAACCAGCGGCAAAAAAGTCAGCGAAAAAATCTGCGAAGAAATCTGCACGAAAAACCGCCGGAAAGAAGTCCGCTAAAAAGGCCGCACCTAAAAAAGCAGCGAAGAAGAATAAACTTGGAGTAAAAAACTCACTGGTCAACAATATCAATGCACGCAAAAAGAAAGGCAAATCCAGACCCGCAAAGAAGTCAACCGTCTCGAAAAAATCTTATCAGCGTATGCAGCAGAACTGGCAATAATGCCGGATGAAATCTTTGTTGTGATACCGGGAATTCTGGTATATTAGAGTGCCATTTGAATTCAATCATCCGGTACAATTTTCCGGTAAAAATTACGAAGATGTTTTATACGAGAAGACGATTTTTGAAATCTGCCGGTCTTACTGCAACCGGTGCCTTACTATTTTCTGATCAACTGTTTGCTTCAACTACCGCAAAGGAGCTTATAGGCGTACAGTTATATTCTGTGCGTGACGAAATGAAAGCCGATCCGCTGGGAACGCTCAAAGCTCTGGCTAAGATGGGTTATAAAAACGTAGAACACGCCAATTACGTTAATGCTAAATTTTATGGATATGGGGCAAAAGAGTTCCGGAAAATCCTCGATGATCTTGGTCTCAAGATGCCCAGCGGCCATACCGTTTTAAGTACCCAGCACTGGGATGCCGGTGCAAATACATTCAATGACACCTGGAAGAAAACGGTAGAAGACGCGGCGATCCTTGGTCAGCAATTTGTGATCAGCCCTTCATTGCCAAATAACATGCGTAAAACTTATGATGATCTTTCGCGTGCAATGGAAATGTTTAATAAATCCGGTGAGCTGTGTAAACAGTCAGGAATGAAGTTTGGTTATCATAATCATGAATTTGAATTCAGCGAAAAACTAAATGATAAAACTTTGTTTGATATCATTCTCATGCAGACTGATCCTGCACTCGTTGCGCAGCAGCTTGATATCGGCAACATGTATAATGCAGGTGCCCAGGCCCTGGATATAATGAAAAAATATCCCGGCAGATTTGAATCCATGCATGTCAAAGATGAAATAAAGGCGGCTGAGGGAAGTCACCCTTATGAAAGCTGTGTGCTGGGAAAAGGAGTCTTACCTGTAAAAGAAGTAATTGATCTGGGACGGAAATCCGGGGGAACAATACATTTTATCATTGAACAGGAATCTTACCAGGGTAAAGCACCTATCGACAGCATGAAAGAAAATCTTGCGATCATGAAAAAATGGGGTTATAAATAACAGACGATCCCCGGCGCGAAGCCGGGGATTTTTTTAGATTTCAGAACACCTTCGCACACAAATCATTCATCCATTCCATCCTGTCCGGCATCGGCAGTTTTGCTCGAATTAGCCAGCATATTATTAATGGTATTTACCTCGGCAGGAGTGAAGTATCGCCATTTGCCAGGCGCCAGGCCACTGATGGTTATATTCATGATTCTTATACGCGTCAGTGATTCAACTTCGTAGCCAAGCGCTTCGCACATCCGCCTTATTTGCCTGTTCAATCCCTGTACGAGTATGATCCTGAAACGATTTGGGCCTTCCTGTTTTACAAAACAAGGTTTGGTAACGGTGCCAAGAATCCTGACACCACTGCGCATCTTCTGAACGAATTCAAGATTGATTGGTTTGTCAGTGGTAACAATGTATTCTTTCTCATGCCGGTTACCTGCGCGGAGAATTTTGTTGACTATGTCTCCGTCATTGGTCAGAAAGATAAGCCCCTGCGATCGTTTATCAAGCCGCCCAACGGGGAATATGCGGGATTTGTAATTAACATAATCAACTATGTTGGTTTTGTCTTTCTGATCAGTTGTGCAGGTGATACCTTTCGGTTTGTTGAGAAGTATATAAACGGCCGCCTTTTTCTTTTTAAGCGGTTCACCGTCTACATGCACAACATCATTCTCACGTACCCTGTTTCCTTTCACGGCCTCTCTTCCGTTAATGGTAACCCTTCCCTGTTCGATGTACTGATCTGCCTCGCGCCTGCTGCAAAAACCTGTTTCACTGATATACTTGTTGAGACTGGTGTCCATACTAAAATCCGCAGTTTGGGTCAAAGTTAAAGTTTATGATTTGAACAGATAATTTAATACATTGAGTTGGTTGATTAACCTATAATTGAGCTATATGAACAGAAAGGAAGTAGTGATTGTGTCAGCAGTGCGTACACCCATCGGTGGTTTCGGTGGTGCGTTAAAAGATTTATCTGCTACCACACTCGGATCGCTGGCAATCAAAGGTGTGCTTGAAAAAGCAGGACTAAAACCAGAGCATGTCACTGACGTATTAATGGGTTGTGTAATACAGGCAAACCTGGGTCAGGCTCCGGCGAGACAGGCCGCCATCCATGCCGGATTAGCCAAAGAAACCAATTGTACAACGGTTAACAAAGTTTGTGCAAGTGGTATGAAGGCCATCAGCCAGGCTGCGCAGAGCATTGCTCTGGACGATGCGGACGTTGTGATTGCCGGTGGCATGGAAAGTATGAGCAATGTACCCTATTACGCTGAAAATGTACGTTGGGGCAATAAATATGGTAACGTACAGCTTATAGATGGTCTCGCGAAAGACGGTCTCACTGATGTGTATGATGGACTGGCGATGGGCAATGCAGCAGAATTATGCGCTTCAGAATGTGGCATCTCCCGTGAGGACCAGGACGCCTTCGCGGTACAAAGTTACGAGAGAAGTCAACGTGCCTGGAACGACGGAGCCTTTGCAGCTGAAATTATTCCTGTAGCCGTTCCGCAGAGAAAAGGTGAACCGGTGTTGTTTGAAAAAGATGAAGAACCTTTCAATGTTAAGTTTGATAAAATAGCCGGACTGCGACCAGCGTTTCAAAAGACGGGAACAGTCACTGCCGCCAATGCTTCCACCATGAATGATGGCGCTGCTGCTTTGCTGTTGATGAGTCGCGAAAAAGCGGAGAGTCTTGGTCTGAAACCATTGGCCAGAATATGTGGTTATGCTGATGCAGAACAGGCGCCTGAATGGTTTACTACAACACCCGCGATAGCCGTTCCAAAGGCGGTAGCGAAAGCAGGGTTGCAAATGAGCGACATTGATTACTGGGAGTTGAATGAAGCCTTTGCCGTTGTAGGTATTGAAAACACCCGCCGCATGCAACTTGATCCCGCACGGGTTAATGTACATGGTGGTGCTGTTTCGCTTGGTCATCCACTTGGATGTTCGGGTGCACGCATTATTGTTACTTTATTGAATGTGCTGATCCGCAACAATGCGCGTTACGGCGCTGCGGGAATATGTAACGGCGGGGGAGGAGCGAGTGCCATGGTTATTGAAAGACTTTAACGTTATCGTTTACCCGGTGGTTCATAACGGAAACGGATAACCGCTGACTTCTTCTCTGATGATGTAATACGGAGTTCATATCTTTTTGTACCCGCAGTTATGATCATCAGGGAAGTATTTGGAGGAATCTTTCCAAGGTTATCAGCGTACATCATTAGTTCGTAATCCATGTTTGGAAACACTTTTACCGGTAATGTGAGCGCTTTGTCGGTAAGCCTTTGTTTGTGTAGTATTAAGGTATTGTTCAAAAAAACACTAACCGTATCATCATCAATTTCTGCATTGTCATAAATGTCGATCCTGATTTCGGAGGTGTCAAACACCAGTTCCCGCACCAGTTCTTTTTCGCGGTTATCGAGGTCCAGTTTTTTCTGAAGTTTACTTAATGTGTCGCTCTGAAAAACATCAACGGGGAAAATGGAGGAAGTTTCACGATTCAGTTGAATCCGTCCGGGCGGACACTGTATATTGTTCCCCATCTCATGTCCCTTCCATTCGCCGATAAAAGCCTCAACAGAATCATTTTTGGTATAATTAAGATCATAAGTTTTAATACAGGGTATGCAATGCGCCGGCACATTGAATTGTAAAACAAGGTTCTCTATAATTACCATCCTGCCCGTGTTTGCGTTGTATCGTCCCGTAAAATTGATCTTTGTGAACTGGTCCTTGTTGTAATAGTTGTATGCGTTCCCTAAAATCATTGTATTGTTGCCCGCATATGTAACATGTAATTCGATAAAATACTCCGGAAAACACCCACCGGCTACCTGCGTTCTTTTGCCTCTCCAGATACCTGCAAGATTTTGAGCTGTGGTGACACCAGATAACAGTATCAGAAAAACAATGATTAAAGACCGCATCAATTAAATTTAGCGGAAATTAATAAGTTTAGATTGTCCGGGCAGTAATATTACGTGGATGGTTACTTCTTTAATTTAAAGACAACGGCTGCATTTTTTTGTTCGGTTGAGGTAATGCGTACTTCATATTTCTGGTCACCTGCAGTAACAACCATCAGCGAAGTATTTGGCGGTATTTCACCAAGATTTTCTGCAACCATAATAAGTTCATGCTCACTAACCTCTTCGTTCAGGGTAAACGAGAGCTTAAGCGGTTGTTCGGTTAGCCGTCGTTTAGACAGGACCAGCTTTTTGTCGAGATACACTGAAATAGTATCGTTGTCTACAGTCCCGTTATCATAGATATTTATTGAGATTTTGCCTGCGTTTACAAAAATGGTTTTGACGAGTTCATTTTCCCGTGTCGATAGCACTTTCGGAATATTGACCTTTGCCGGCGGCGGTGCCGGTTCAGCATCAGCATCACGCGGAATTATATGCACCTTGTCGGCTGGTGGCGGAGTGGTATTATCCTTCTCTTTAGGCGGAGTGGTTGATTTGGCCACAGTTTCCGGCTTTTTTGTTGTAGTCGGTGGCCGTTTCGATGGTGTTGTTGCGGGCTTCGTCGGAGTAGTAGATTTTGCTGTGGCGCCGCTTCTTACCGGCGGGGCAGCAGTTGTTTTTTGTGCAGGTGGTGCAGTACTTTTTGAAAGATTGCCGGTTTTCGGTTTTGGTGCCGGTTTTTTCGCACGGTTTTCTCTTTCTACCAGGAACGGCTCTTTATAAAAATCTGAAGTCACTACTTTCCTGAGAAAAATGGTGCCACCGCCACAGTTGCTAGAATCGGCCTCATTATAACTGGTATATGTACCCTCCAGAAACTCTTCTTCACCCATCTTCGAATACTGAAGGTTACAGGTCATCACGCAGGCACTGCTGCCTTGCTGCATCTTTACTTCAACCAGTTTTAATTCTTCCAGGAAGACTTTACCATTTTTGGGATTCACAGTTCCCCTGCAGGTTGCTTTGCCATAAAATATGGTGGTTTTGTACGAGTAGGTGACACCTTCAAAAGCTTTGGCATTTTGTTCGATCTGGAGTTCAAACTTATAGCGATCCTCTTCTCCAAGCATCTGCATAAGTTTGTTCTGCTTCCCAAAGAAATTGCCGCGCCAGATACCGGTCACGTCCTGACTATATCCTGCGAGACCAACAAATAACAATGTAAATACCAGGAAATGCTTCATCATGGTTAACGTCACAAGGCAAATTACCAAAAACTTATGTTTCGGCCGGAAATATAGGAAATGGTTGTCTGCAAAAGTTCGTTAAATTTGCAGTCAATTTTTTTTGACCCAAAATAAAACGCTGTTCAAGCGGGGGTTTAAAGTTTTACTTAGCATGATAAATATAAGTTTTCCGGATGGAGCTGTCCGGGAGTACCAGGAAGGCACTTCAGCACTCGAAATAGCAAAGTCTATCAGTGAGGGCCTCGCAAGAAAAGTGATTGCTGCCAATGTGAACGGTGAGGTTTGGGATGCAACGCGGCCCATCAACACAGATGCATCATTAAAATTACTAACCTGGAACGATGATGATGGTAAATCTACCTTCTGGCACTCTTCTGCTCACCTGATGGCAGAAGCAGTTGAAGCTTTGTTTCCAGGTGCCAAATTCTGGGTAGGTCCGGCAATAGAAAAAGGATTTTACTATGATATAGATCTTGGCGGTCGCCAGATAACGGAAGAGGATATGCGCAAACTTGAGGCGAAGATGGCCGAGCTTGCAAAACAGGCTAATCCTTATGTCCGTAAGGAAATATCGAAGTCTGATGCGATCAAATATTTTGATGAGAAAGGAGATGAGTATAAACTCGATCTGCTGGGTAACCTGCAGGATGGCACTATCACCTTTTATACACAGGGTGGTTTTACGGATTTGTGCCGCGGGCCACATATCCCCAATACCAGTTTCATCAAAGCCATCAAACTCACCAATATTGCAGGCGCTTATTGGAAAGGTGATGAAAAAAACAAAATGCTTACGCGTTTATACGGTGTAACATTTCCAAATCAGAAGGAACTTGATGAATACCTGGTTTTGCTGGAAGAAGCGAAAAAACGCGATCACAGGAAGTTGGGTAAGGACCTGGGGATATTCACCATGGATGATGATGTGGGTCCTGGTCTTCCTTTATGGTTACCAAACGGAACAATCATTATCGAAGAGCTTGAAAAACTCGCAAAAGAAACAGAGCAAAGGGCTGGCTATAAAAGGGTGGTAACGCCACATATCGCTAAGGAGAGCATGTATCTTACAAGCGGTCACCTGCCGTATTACCAGGATAGCATGTACCCGGCGATGGAGCTTGATGGTCAAAAGTATTATCTGAAGGCCATGAACTGCCCTCATCACCATAAGATCTTTTCCGCTGAGCCAAAAAGCTATAAAGATCTTCCATTGCGACTGGCTGAATACGGTACCTGTTACCGTTATGAACAGAGTGGTGAGTTATTTGGGTTGATGAGGGTGCGTTGTCTGCACATGAATGATGCGCATATTTATTGTACCAAGGAGCAGTTTGCTGCTGAGTTCAGGGCGGTGAATGATATGTACCTGAAGTATTTTAAGATCTTTGGAATCGATAAATATGTAATGCGTTTGTCGCTGCATGATCCGGCAAAACTGGGTCAGAAATATATCAATGAGCCTGAATTGTGGCTGGAAACAGAGGCAATGGTTCGCGAGGTACTTACTGAATCCAACATACCCTATGTTGAGGTGCCGGATGAAGGTGCATTTTACGGTCCGAAGATTGATGTACAGATCTGGAGTATCATTGGGCGGGAATTTACCCTGGCCACCAACCAGGTTGATTTTGCCCAGGGTCGTCGTTTCAAACTGGAGTTCACTAACAAGGACAATCAGGCAGAAACACCATTGATCATCCACCGCGCGCCGCTCGGGACCCATGAGCGTTTTATCGGGTTCCTGCTGGAGCACTATGCAGGTAAGTTTCCTGTGTGGCTGGCACCATTACAGGTGAAAATTTTGCCGATCAGCGACAAGTTCATGGATTATGCACAAACAATTTTGCAATCCCTGAAAAATGCTGATATTCGTGCCGAGCTTGATGATCGCAGCGAAAAGATCGGCAAAAAGATCCGGGATACAGAGCTGGCAAAAGTGCCTTATATGCTCGTAATCGGTGAAAAAGAGGTGAACGAAAACAAAGTGGCCGTTCGTCGCCAGGGTAAAGGCGATGCAGGCGCGGTGGAAATAAATGAGTTTATCCGTACTGTTACCGAAGAGGTCAGAAACCGGGTGGCTGAATAACAACAAATTCCTTTCCCTGAAGGAATATTAAACAAACAAAAAATAAGCATGCTCCCGGTAGGGATGGGAGCAAGAATAATTATGGCATTTCCACCCAGACAACCGAGAGGTAGTTTTAATCCACGATTCAGAAAGGAACAACAGCAGGAACACCGCACCAATCAAATGATCCGGGTGCCGCAGGTGCGTCTTGTTGGGGATAATGTAGAAGTAGGCGTGTACTCCACGCAGGATGCGCTGAAAATGGCGCAGGAACAACAGCTGGACCTGGTTGAAATTTCTCCGCAGGCAGATCCTCCGGTTTGTAAAATTATTGATTACAACAAGTTTCTATACGAGAAGAAGAAAAAGGAAAAGGAGATGAAGGCCAAAAGTAAATCGGCCGAAGTAAAAGAAATCCGGTTTACGCCTGGCACTGATGATCATGACTTTGATTTCAAGTCTAAGCATGCGGAAAGCTTTTTGAAAGAAGGTAACAAGGTGAAGGCATATGTTCAGTTCAAGGGCCGTGCAATCATGTTCAAGGAACGAGGTGAATTGCTGCTGTTGAAGTTTGCAGAACGTCTTGCCGACTTTGGACAACCTGAAGCCTTACCAAAAATGGAAGGGAAAAGGATGTTGATGATCTTTGCTCCAAAATCGCAAAAAAAGAAAAAGGACGCTGAATAAAACAGCGCTCTCAATAATCCTGGCCATGGATCGGTTCTTCCGCTCCATGGTTTTTTGTTTTTATGACCATGCAAAAGAAAAGTGATTACGATTTTCTGCAGGAAGTTTTTGAATGGGTGTTTTATAATATGCCCATTCGGAAGGACAATACCTATATCCGGAACATTTATGCATTTTACCAGGAACATGGGGGATTGAGTGGAAAACAAATCCAGGTGTTATTAAATGAAATTGAACAGATAGAAGTAAAACCTCCTTTTAATCCCGCCACCCTTGAAGCGATTATCAAAAAGAAAGCTGTAAAGTTCAGATCGAAGCTGCCGCCCGTTACCCCTATGTACAAAGAAGATGCTGAATCAAAAAGCAAACTGGAACAGATACTGGCTAAGGCGCCACAACACAAAGCTGCGATCCGCTACATGAATAAGGTGAATCTTAACCAGGAACTCACCAGTGCCGAAAAGGAAGACATTAATAAGTTCCTGGCCGTACTCAGTAAGAGATAGACAACCAGCGGCTATGGCAGGGGCACAATTTTAAGAGAAATTAGCGCCATCCGAGGCCCGGAGCCACATACTTCAAAATCGATGAAAGCAGATGGATATTGTATTCCACTCCCAATGTATTTGGGATAGTTAACAATAAAGTGTCGGCTTCTCTGATAGCTTCATCCTGTTCGAGCTCGCGGATAAGCTGATCAGGTTCGGCAGCATAACTGCGTCCAAAGATCGCCTGCCTGTTTTCTTCGATGAAGCCAATCTTATCGCTGCTATTGGCATCGCGTCCAAAGTACATTCTGTCTTTGTCATTCACCAGCGCAAAAATTGATCTGCTCACTGAAACCCTGGGTTCTCGATTATGTCCCGCTTTTTTCCAGGCCTCTTTGAAAAGTCTGATCTGTTCAGCCTGCTGTATATGAAAGGGTTTACCGCTTTCATCAAATTTCAGTGTTGAACTTTGAAGGTGCATACCGTTTTCTGCTGCCCAGATGGCCGTGGCATTTGAAGCGGCTCCCCACCAAATGCGGTCAATCAGCCCGTCTGAATGCGGTTCCAATCGCAATAAGCCCGGTGGGTTCGGGAACATCGGGTATGGATTCGGCGCTGCAAATCCATTACCTTTCAGTTTCTCAAGAAACTGCAGTGCTTTTGTCCGACCCATGTCGGCGTCTGTTTCGCCGGGTTTTGGTTCATACCCAAAATATCTCCAGCCTTCAATCACCTGTTCGGGCGAACCTCTGCTAATACCAAGCTGAAGTCTGCCGCGCGAAATCAAATCGGCAGCGCCGGCATCCTCAACCATATACAAAGGATTCTCGTATCGCATGTCGATCACGCCTGTGCCGATCTCGATCTTACTTGTTTTCGCACCAATAGCAGACAATAATGGAAATGGAGAAGCAAGTTGCCTGGCAAAGTGATGCACCCGGAAATAGGCGCCATCCATCCCGATTTCTTCAGCGGCCACTGCAAGATCAATTGATTGCAACAAAGTATCAGCGGCCGTTCTGGTAGTATAGGAGGGATGATTTGCCCAATGACCAAATGATAAAAATCCAATCTTTTTCATGTGTTCCTTATCAGGATTCGTAGAATGAGTGTTGAACCCGGGTTTAGCCATTAAGAACAGTTAAAGAGATAGTTTGTTCACACGGGCTCGTTAACGAGACAGCCGGATGGGCTCCAGGTTCTGCTTTCGCAAAACAGATGGGCTCCAGGTTTTGCTTTCGGAAAATCTGACAACGCGAAGCTTAACTAAGATCACACGTTGAAACGGAAGTGCATGATATCACCATCCTTTACGATATATTCTTTACCCTCAATCCGGAGGCGACCATTTTCGCGGCATGCAGCTTCTGAACCATATTGTATGAAGTCGTCATACCCAATAACTTCAGCCTTGATAAATCCTTTTTCAAAGTCGGTATGAATTACACTGGCTGCCTGAGGGGCCTTCCAACCTTCCTGAATGGTCCATGCGCGCACTTCCTGAACACCGGCAGTGAAATAGGTAAACAGGTTCAGCAATGAATAAGTGGAGCGGATCAACCTGTTTAAAGCGGGTTCGGTCATCTTGTATTCATCCATAAACAACGCCTTATCATCGGGATCTTCCATTTCGGAAATCTGCGCTTCGATAGAATTGTTCATGATGATTACTTCTGAATTATCATTTTTTACCGACTCTTTTAATGCATCGGAGAATTTGTTACCGGTATGCATTGATCCTTCATCAACGTTTGCAACATACAAAACGGGTTTTGCCGACAACAGGAATATATCAGCAATAGCCAACTTTTCAGTTTTATCGAGTTGCAGCTCACGAATGTTTTTCCCTTGCTCCAGGTGCTCTTTACAGCGGATAAGTACTTCCAGCTCAGCTTTCAGTTTTGCATCGGTTCTTGCCTGTTTTTCAACCCGGGCAATCTTTTTTTCGACACTATCAAGATCTTTGAGTTGAAGTTCCGTATCAATGATTTCCTTGTCACTTACCGGGTTGATAGCACCTTCATCTCGCAGGATGTTTTCATCTTCAAAACACCTGATCACATGTATGATTGCATCTACTTCACGGATGTTAGCGAGAAATTTGTTACCAAGACCTTCACCTTTGCTTGCACCACGCACAAGACCGGCGATATCTACTATTTCAATCTGAGTTGGCACAACGCGGTTGGGCACAACAAGTTCGGCCAGTTTATTTAACCGCGCATCGGGCACATCAACCAGCCCCACATTCGGTTCGATGGTACAGAAACGGTAGTTACTCGCCTGTGCCTTTGCACTGTTGCTCACGGCATTAAACAATGTTGATTTTCCCACATTCGGTAGTCCGACGATTCCTGCCTGTAATGCCATATCAAAAATTTGAGCGGCAAATATAGTGCATTGTAACCGCATGTGTATTTTGCATCGAATCTGTTATCTTCAACCCGAATAAAAAAAGCTATATGGCGTTAAGCAGAATCTGGTCGGCCTTTATCATAGTTGCAATACTGGTCGCCGGTTTCAAGTGTTTTTTTCTTGGTCAGACGGAAATCTTTAGCTGGATGGTGATCGGGAAGGCTTCTGACCCTAACAATCCTTTAAAACTTGATGGACTTGTAGAAACCTGCTGGGTAGCGGTTGAAATCTGTTTGAAGTTGATTGGAATTCTCAGTTTGTTTATCGGGTTTATGAGCATTGCTGAGCGGGCAGGAGGTATCAGACTTTTGTCAAGAATAGTTGCCCCGTTTTTTTCAAAACTGTTTCCTGAAATTCCAAAGGGCCACCCTTCGATGGGACACATGATCATGAATTTCTCAGCTAATCTGTTGGGGTTAGATAATGCTGCCACACCATTTGGATTGAAAGCAATGCAGAGTTTACAGGAGTTGAATCCAAACAAAGAGGTAGCCACCAATGCGCAGATTATGTTTTTGTGTTTGCATGCTGCTGGCCTGAACCTGATTCCTGTAAGTGTAATTGCAGTTCGCGCGGCGCAAAATGCAAGTAACCCTACCGACATTTTTATACCCTGTATGATCGTAACATTTGTCGGTACCATCACAGCTATGCTGATTGTATCGTACAAACAAAAGATCAACGTACTACAGCCTGCGATTGTGATCTGGGTGCTGAGTATTTCTTTTGTAATTGCCCTGCTGGTGCTTTACGTTGTAACGCTTTCTGCACCGGAACTGCAATCATTTTCAGGTGTTCTTAGCAATGGATTGATCCTGCTGGTTTTCCTGCTGATCGTTTTGGGAGCGTTGTATAAAAGAATTGATGTGTTTGATGCATTTATTGACGGTGCAAAAAATGGCTTTGAAACCAGCGTACGTATTATACCCTACCTTGTGGGTATGCTCGTGGCCATCAGCCTGTTGCGTACCAGCGGCACCTTTGATGTTGTGATTGGTGCAATCAAAAGTTTTTTTATGATGCTTGGAGCCGATACAAGATTTGTCGACGGTCTGCCAACCGCCCTGATTCGTCCCTTAAGTGGTGGGGCAGCGCGCGGTATGATGGTCAGTACCATGACGACATACGGTCCTGATTCATTTGCCAGCAGATTATCCGGAATTTTCCAGGGGGCATCTGACACAACATTTTATGTGATTGCCGTATACTTTGGTTCCGTTGCTGTAAAGAATACAAGATATGCGATCGGAGCTATGTTACTGGCAGATCTGGCGGGTGTGATTACAGCGATTATGCTCTGTTATCTGTTCTTCGGTAGCTCGCTATGATATAAATCTTTAAAATAGTTACAAACACAAGCGGAATGCAACCGCGAAAGAGTTGTCCGATCACCTGTTAGTTGAGAGAGCAAAAAAAAATCGGGGCGCATTTCTGCACCCCGACCTCAGTTTGGTTTAACCCCATTTAAAAATTCAGGTAAGCACTTACTGATGGCGATTTTGCACCAGTGGTAAGCGTTGCGTCACCTTTGTAGTATAATGTAAAGCTGCGTCCGTTCAAGGTGCCTCCGCCAACATTTGCAGCGTTTAGCGGATATTTGGCCAGTACTTCACCTGTGCCGGCAGGAACAGCTTTTTTCTTAATAATGATGGTATCTGTCACCGAAGGATTATACCCCAATGATATGAAACCGGTGACTGAGTTTGGTTTCAGACCAGAGATAATATTCGCATTTCTTGCAAACGAAAATACGTCAATCGAATCAACTGCTTTTGAAGTTGCATGTACAAATCTGAGATTATAGTTTCCTGCAAGAGCTGCGACCGGTTTTTCATCTTCAATAAAAATCTTACTTGAATCACGATCAAGCTTGATTGAATCTGTCAGCAGGAAAGTATAATACTTCCCGGCAGCGAGTTGTCTTTCAAGTGTCATGATTGCAAAAGAATCCGGCGAGTTACCACCAGGGTTTGATAATTTGATCCGGACATTCCCTGACGGAACCGCCGCATAGGTAGCGGTAATAGACGTGGTGGATGCATTAACCGAATATGGGAACAAACTGTTGTAAGTCAGGTTTGTTGTATTCAG
>JAEZGI010000007.1 GCA_023416995.1 Bacteroidota bacterium | reverse complement strand
GATACATCATAAGATGGATGAGTGGAACGCCGGAATACAATTTCACACTCGACGAACATGCAACCAGGTTTGCCAAAAAAAATGATGATTTACTCGGACTCTACATGGCGGCAATGACGAAATATGTATTGGAGAACCCATCAGATTCCAAAGATCAGAACAAAATCAAATTGAGCGCAGTGAAGTACATAATTTCATACGCCGGAGAAAGCGCGAACAAAGTCAAGATTAACCCGGAACTAAGAAAAGCAATTGAAGCTGACAAAAAAGGACAGCTCCCGGCCTATCTTAAGATTTAGCCCTGTTTACGCTTAACTTTATAGAAGTCATAGACGGTGAAGCATCACTATTTTTGAGCCATTCTATAAAAAATTAAAAGCTTATGTTCGGATTTTTCTCCAATAAAAGAAACCCGCCTTGTCCGCTTGATCATGAGTCGCGACTATGGATGGAGCAAGCGTTTCTTTGGTTAACTACACAGTTTGGGGAAGACACTATCCGCTCCAAAAAAGTGCTGACCCCCTCGCCACAGGACTTTTCGGCTACTTACGACGGCTCGCATGAATCACTCAACAAAACAGCTGAGATTGTAGCTTCCCAGATGGACATCAACATTAATGAAATTCATCTGCACACATATGATGATTCAATTAAAGCCTTCGACGGCGAAATGGGACACAGAATTTTCAGCGAATTAGATAAAACCACGGAAGAACAGTTTGCGGCCGGACTTTATTTTGACAAAAACGCTGATGGTAAATATGACATCTTCATTGAACGGCAAAATTTGGCCGAACCGGAAAATCTTGTAGCAATCCTTGCACATGAATTTTCTCACATCAAACTTCTGGGTGAAAAACGCCTTGAGGAAAATGATGAATTTCTTACTGATCTGACGTCCGTGATTTTTGGGCTCGGAATATTCAATGCTAATTCAGCGTTCAGATTCCATCAGGGTTTTGATGGATGGGGTCATAGAACTATGGGTTATCTCAAGCAACAGGATTGGGGTTATGCGCTCGCACTCTATGCATACTTCCGAGACGAAAAATCACCTGATTGGAGTAAGCATCTTACAAAGAACGTTCACTCAGACTTTATAAAAAGTGAGAAATTTATATATGCCAATCAAGACAAAGTATTCGTAGAATAACCTTACGGCAAGAGTTAGGTCTAACAACTTACAAACCCCTTGCTCCGGGCGCCGTTCGGGGTAGCCTGGATTTCTATTACCGTGGGTATCATAACACAGAATCCATTTGAAATTCCTAGGTTCACAGCGATATGGAAGCACTTTGCTTAAATTCTATACATCGACCTAAATACCATTTGCCTGAGCCTGGTGTATTTCAGCTCGAATTTGGACACCGATCGCAATATTCATTTCGAAACATTCACAGCAATCCCTTTCCTTATCTGCACGATAGTCCCATTTGCAGCCAATAGCATCAAGAGATTACATAATTGGGCTATGGACGAATAAATCTCTCCTGTATATGTGAATACTATTAATTTACAACGCCTAAAACATCCTTCAAATTTCATTTAACCCGCGTGTTTTTCAACTTCTCTTCCAACCCCGCTTTGCCCTATCCTACTACAATCCCAATCGTAAACACAACTTCCATTTCACGAATTGTTTCAAACATTAATCCAATCAGAATTTATTCCGCTGCAATAACCGCCAGGGCTTGCTGACACCAACCGGTCGGAACATTACAAACTCACCTTTTCGCATTTTCATACTGCTCCGTCAGCAAAATTTTATAGATTTGAGCAGATACAAGGCATCTGATGGCCCCCTACGACCACTATACCGATACACAACTTGCAAAAATGTTGCAGGAGGCAGAAGCCATTAGTAGCCCCGCCTTCGAAGCAATCTATCATCGTTATTGGAAAAAACTGCTGACGGTGGCCTGTCACCGGCTCGGTAGCCTGGACGAGGCAAAAGAGGTTGTCCAGGAGGTTTTCTATAATCTCTGGAAGCGCAGGTCTTCAATTCAATTGACCGCATCTTTATCAACATACCTGGCAACCGCTGTTAAATACGAAATCATAAACCGGTTGGCCAAACTTCAACATGGTAACACATACCAGGAACATGTAATGCATTCAGCCGACCGTGCTGAGAACTCTACCGAAGAATGGCTCGCAGGTGAGGAGGTCCGCGCCGCTATTGCTAAAACCGTAAAAGCATTGCCTGAAAAATGCCGCATCGTTTACGAACTAAGTCGTGAAAAAGATTATACCCAAAACCAGATTGCACAAGAGCTGAATATCTCCGTCAAAACCGTCGAGGCCCATATCTCCCGGGCACTGAAAAACCTTCGCACCAGCCTTAAACAGTTCGAGTCTTTCTTCTTCTGAAACCTCCCGTTAATTTCAAAGCCATCCTCCGAAAAAAAGTCCATCCATCGCGGGAAAGTCCGCTTTCTGAAATTTTTCTTCGGGTTGACTAAGGGTTAATTGCCATTCGATTGGCTATATAAAAAACAGCAACCATGCCCCGTTCTTCCATGCCTGGGAATATCTCGTTACTGGCCGAAAAATTTTTAAATGGAACCATTTCAGACGAAGAGCTGAAGGTGTTCAATGATTGGTACGACCAACACAACGATGAAGAACTGGTGTTGCCACCTGATCATGAAAATAAAATCATAGACATCCGGAACCTTATGCTGCAGGAAGTAAAGGAAAAATTGCGCCAGGAAGAAAAACAACCTGTTATTACGGTGAGAAAAAAATGGTGGCTCGCAGCAGCGGTGGTTACCGGTTTATTAATGGCGGCAGGCTATCTTCTGATTTTTAATGTACAGAACGCCGGATCTTTTGTTCATACCACGAGCGGGCAGCAAAAAAAAGTGATCCTGCCTGACAGTAGCATTGTATGGCTCAAACCGAACAGCACCATCGATTACAGCAATTTGACCGCCGGAAACGAACGCCAGGTGAAGCTAACCGGTGAAGCCTTATTTGAAGTGACTAAAAACGCCCAAAAACCATTTGTGATACAATCGGGCGAATACACGGTGCGCGTACTGGGCACCAGTTTCAATATGAGGAATATATCTGACCTGCCCTTTCAACTGGCTGTTTTGACCGGAGAAGTTTTAGTTGAAAAAGCACTTCCAAACGGTAAAAAAGAAAAACATTTTATTGTTCCATCGCAGAAGATCACCTCATCCCCAAAAAATGAAATGATACTGGTTGCTATAGCGCCTGAAGAAAACGTTGAGGTGTCTGCAGGAACAGAATATCTCATGAACTTTCAGAATGTCCCATTTAAAGAAATAGCCAGGAGCATTGAACGAAAGTTTGACGTGAAATGTAACATTCAAAACGACCAACTGCTGCAATGCCGGCTCACGGCCAATTTTACAGATCAATCCCTATCCCGTACGCTACAACTGATTGCAGCGTCCATCAACATGACTTATGAAATAAAAAGCGGTGAGGTATTATTATCAGGCACCGGATGCGAATAGTTTTTCAACAAGTAACAGGTATGGTTATACCTGCAGGTTCAACTTTTATTTGATTAATAGCCAAACTAACAATGATTATGAAATTACACGCTTATGTCGATCGAAGTCCATTCATCTCAAGGCTTCTTAAACCGTTATTACTGACAGCAAACCTTGCCCTTGTATTGGTATTGACTGTCCATGCAGGTTTGTCACAACGACTGCTTGATAAGCCGATATCACTCACCTTGCAAAACGTTTCAATAGAGAAGGCGCTGCAAAACATAGGTGAAGCAGCAGGCGTGAAATTTGTTTATGCAAATAATCTATTTCCTGCTTCTTCGCAATCTATATCACGCAGCTGGCAAAAGGAGAAGACTGGTGTGATCCTTGCCCAGCTTCTATCACCCATAAATATTGCCTACAGCGAGATGGAAGGCAATTACATAGTTCTGAAGAAGGTCGGAGAAAAAAGCCCAGGTGGCAAAAATAATGTTCCTTCTGCTGCCGCTCTCATAGCCGATACCAGCGTAACGGTAAGAGGACGTCTGCTGAATAACCAGGGCCAGCCAATCATTGGCGCTTCAGTAACAGTTGCCGGCAGCAACAAGGGCACTACCTCTGATGTAAACGGATTTTATGAGTTAAAAGACGTAAATCCTACATCCACACTACGTTTCAGCTATGTTGGCTATACAGTCCAGGAAATAACACTAAACGGCCGCAACTCCGTTAGTGTTACCCTGCAGGAAAACGCAGAAGGTGCCAAACTGAACGAAGTTGTGGTTGTAGGTTATGCAACCACTACAAGAAGAGCCAATACAGGTTCTGTATCAAGTATAACACGAAAAGATATTGCTTCACAACCTGTAGTAGATCCCATCTCCACGATGCAGGGTACCATGCCTGGTATTTTTGCAAATGCTTCAAACGGCTTAACAGGCTCCCAGTTTAATGTTACCATCAGGGGATTAAACTCGTTGTCTGCCGGTAGCGAACCGCTGTATGTTATAGATGGGGTTCCATACTTCAACGAATCACTCAACCAATTTACATCTGCCAATGGAACCCAAAGTCCGTTAGCAACCCTTAATACCGCTGATATAGAACGCATTGATATTCTCAAAGATGCTGACGCTACTGCCATATATGGTGCGCGTGGCTCTAACGGCGTTATACTGATAACCACGAGGAAAGGCAAAACAGGTAAAACAAAATTTGATCTTAATGTATTTACCGGAGGCAGCAAGGTGGTTAATAAACTGGACATGCTCAACACCGCTCAATACAGGGAATTAAGGAAAGAAGCATTTGCAAATGACGGCCTTACTCCAACCGTTGATAATGCTCCTGATCTTATGCTGTGGGACTCAACCAGCGCGGGAACAGACTGGCAGGAAAGGATGATTGGAAATACTGGTAAGGAAACACAGATCCAGGGCTCGGTTTCCGGAGGCAGCGAACAAACCCATTTTATGGTTAGCGGCACCTACAGAAACGCAACTTCGGTTCAGGCTAATGATCGCGGCTTCAATCGCGGATCGTTATTATTCAATCTTGATCACACAGCGCTTAATGGCAGGTTCAACATTGCTACTTCTGTAAATTATTCTATCACGAAAGATAATTCCCTGGCGTCAGATCTTACTTCCTATTACGAGTTTGCACCCAACTACCCTTCGTTTGGTGCCGATGGCAAGTATTATTGGTTTGGCACAGAACAAAATCCAGATGCTTACTTTCTCAGGAAATCAAATGTCAGTACCAATAACCTGATCGCCAACGGTAGCGTTCGATATACAGTTATCCCTGGTTTAAATGCGAAAGTTAATCTGGGATTCACGAAGTCAAATATGGAACAGGTGCAGACCTATCCAACGCTCACCTTTAATCCCGCAAACGCAACGGGAAGTATGACCTATTTTGGTTTCTCGAATGCTCAAACTTACCTGGTTGAGCCTCAGCTTGACTACAACAAAAGCATATCCGAAGGCAAGCTACAATTGTTGCTGGGTGCCACCTGGCAGGAAAGCCGCCGCCAGGGAAGCGGGGTTACAGCCTCAAATTTCTCCAGCGATGCCTTACTTGAAAATATGCGTTCCGCCGGTAAGTTAGACAGCAGGCCATCTTCGTTTAACCTTTATCGTTATACATCTGTATTCAGCAGAGTTAATTACAACTGGGTTGATAAGTATATAGTGAATCTTACTTTCAGACGCGACGGATCTACCAGGTTTGGACCTGATAACAGATTTGGTAATTTCGGTGCCGTTGGTGCAGCGTGGATCTTTACAAATGAATCGTTTCTTTCCGACAACACCATCCTTAGCTTTGGTAAGTTAAGAGGTAGTTATGGGATCACTGGTAACGATCGCATTGGAGATTACCGTTACCTCGACGCCTGGGGAAGCACCAGCTATCCTTATGATGGTGTAGCGGGACTCACGCCAAGCAGAATTCCTAACTCAACTTTCAAATGGGAAGAAAGTAAAAAGCTCGAGGCAGCTATTGAACTGGGCTTTTTCAACGATCGCGTCCTCCTCAACACGGGTTATTACCGCAATGTATCAGACAACTTACTGGTTGAACAGACTTTATCACCACAAACGGGTTTTGATGGCTTTACAAACAATCTTCCCGCGACAGTGTTGAACTCCGGTATAGAAATCGAGCTGAACACGATCAACATTAAAAACAGGAATTTTTCCTGGAGCAGCTCTTTCAATTTCACTTTTAACCATAATGAATTAAAAGCATTCCCCGATTTCGAATCATCGTCTTACACTCAAACCTACGAGATAGGCAAATCACTGACCATTGTTAAAGGATACCAATTTACAGGCGTGGATCCCGCTACAGGCGCAGCGCAGTTTCTGGATGTGGATAATGACAATGCTATCAGTGATGGCAATGATTATGTTATTCTCGGGAAAACAATGCCAGACTTCTACGGTGGTTTCCGCAATACCTTCACTTATAAAGCCCTGTCACTCGACTTTCTTTTCCAGTTTGTTAAACAGGAAGGTGCAAGTCTTAACTACGGTTATTTGTCATCTGCCTTTGGCACGCTGAATAACAATAAAGATGTGAGCGCTTTGAACCGGTGGAGAAAACCAGGCGATGTTACAAATGTGCCCAGGGCAACCACCACTGCGGCTAACGTGAATTTTGACCCTTACAGAAGATCAAGTGCTATGTGGGGTGATGCGTCATACGTACGTTTGAAAAATTTATCACTCAGGTACAATTTCGCAAAGCTTTCTCAGAAATGGAAAGTGCCTGATGTAAGTGTTTACGTGCTTGGTCAGAATCTGCTAACGTTTACCGATTACGAAGGGTTTGATCCGGAAACAAAAGGTCTGTCTATGCCTCCTGTTAAAACGATTACCGCAGGAATTCAGATCACTTTCTAACCGCAATCAAAACAGGAAAAAATTACAACAATGAGAAAAAATTATCTTCTGGTTATAGCCATCATCTCCATACTTAATTTTTCATGTGCGAAATACGTGGATACGCCATTGCCGCAGGACCAGCTGGTTTCGGGGCTTGTATTTACTGATGACAAAACGGCCACGGCTGCAGTTACCGGTGTATATGCCAATATGAATGCATTCAATTACCAGTTCGCCAATGTGTTGATCAGTTATCTGTCTGCCATGCAGGCGGATGACTTATTTTATGCTGCTGCATTTGCCAACTACGATGTATTCAGAAATAATACCTTGCTACCCAGCAGCCAGTATGTGAACGCATATTGGTCCAGTTTATATAGTTACATCTACCAGGCTAATTCTTCTATTGCCGGTCTTAAGGCAGCAACGGGACTTACGCCTTCAGTAAAAGATCAACTGCTTGGAGAAGCGTATTTTCAACGTGCATTTTTCTATTTCTACCTGGTAAACATGTATGGCGATGTGCCGCTGATTACGGGCACCAACTATGCAGAGAACAATCTGAAACATCGCGATCCTCAACAGGAAATATATGCACAAATAATAAGCGACCTTGTTGAAGCGAAAACCCTGATGAGCGAAACATATCCGACAACTACAAAGTTTCGGCCCAATAAAACTGCTGCCACAGCACTTTTGGGAAGAGTTTATCTCTATAACAAACAATGGGCCCTGTCTGAAGCAGAAGCAACACAGGTATTGAACGATAGCAGGTACAACCTGTTAACCGACCTGAATACCGTTTTTCTCGGCAATAGCCGCGAAGCGATCTGGCAGTTGCAATCAATCAATTTTGGCGGCGGACGTAACACCTGGGAAGGAAATGTTACGGTACCATCTACGCCCACGGCAAATGCATTGTTTCGCCTGGACACTATCACACTTATTCCTTCCTTCGAAGCAAACGATCTGCGTCTGGCTAACTGGACAGGTTATAGAAAATCGGCTACAACAGGTGCGAGTCACTACTTTCCTTTCAAGTATAAAGTAAGGTTTGATGCAACCAGCCCGGTATCAGAACATACGATGGTAATGCGTTTAGCCGAACAATACCTGGTTAGGGCAGAAGCAAGAATACAGCAAAATAAACTTGATGAAGGCACGGCTGATCTCGACTCCATCCGGATTCGTGCCGGTCTCAGCGCGCTTTCTGCGGGCATGAATAAAGAAGCATTATTGCTGGAAGTGGAAAAGCAGCGCAGACTCGAGCTGTTTGCTGAGTGGGGACATCGCTGGTTTGATCTGAAAAGAACGCAGCGCGCAGATGAGGTGCTTAAAGTGCGTCCTGAAAAAACAGGGTGGCAAATTACCGATACCTTATACCCTATTCCGCTGGATGCACGATCAACCAATCCAAACCTGACGCAAAACGCGGGATACCAATAAAAGATTTCACCGGCTACCTTGCAATTATGTGAGGTAGCCATTTTTTAAAATATAATTATGAGAAGGATACTGGCTTTACTCATCTTACTGGGAGGATCTGGTTTCACTGTGTATGCAGGCAAGATTGAATTACAAGGTAAGGTGGCAAATTATGAAGGAGATAGCTTGGTGATTACATACGAGCCCTATCAGGTACTCGCAAAAACTGTGAAGCAAACTGTGGCCATAAAAAATGGTTTGTTTTCATTTCTGGTTAATTCAGATGTTCCGTTGCGGGTTTTCATCGACTTTGGCAAAGTGCCGGTTGAAAATACTTATACCATTCCTTTCCCCGGCATCGGCGATAGCACACTGAGTTCTTCCGGCTTCGAGTTCCGCCTGGTGTTTTTATATCTTAGACCGGGTGACAAATCGAAAATGACTGTTGATTGCAGCGACATTAAAAGCACATTGATGTTTACGGGTTCCGGGGCAAACAATAACATGTTTGTTAATAAAGAAGAATGGGTGCTGAACAGTTATCGCGAGAAAGTACTTCGCAATTTTCATGAACCTGTGTATTATAACCCTGATGATTTTACAAGAGCCGCAAATCAGCGCCTCGCGTATAAGCTGCACTTCCTGGATAGCATCACAAAAATCTACAAGATCAGCCCCGTGCTCAAAGAAATTCATTACTGGAAGTTTTATGGTGAGTGGGCCACTGCGCGAATTAACTATCCGAAAACCCATGAAATGTACACGTCGGAAAAGGCGAACCTGCCTCAAGGCTACTTTGATTTTGTAAAAGATGTAAAAACCGCAGAAAAAGGATCCGATAAAGGGCTGGCTTATTTCTATTTTCTGAATGGTTTGATGAACAAGAAGTTTGAATTGTACGGAGATACAACAACCAGCTTCGAGAGCTTTGCAAAGAAAACAATGAGTGGGCGGGCGCTGTATGAGTATATGGCTTTTCGTCTTGGTAGTAAGTACAGCCAGGAAGCGATGGCAATGTTTGAAAAAAAATCACCGTATCCGGATCTTGCGGCACTGGTAGAAGCGCGGTTCAGGAATATGAAGGAGATGTTGCCGGGAAGTCCTGCACCAGAAATAAAATTAATGTCGTCCGATGGCAACCCATTTTCATTTGCCAGTTTCAAAGGCAGGTATATCTATATCGATTTTTGGGCCACCTGGTGCGGCCCTTGTATCAAGGAGATCCCAAGCCTTATAGAACTCGAGAAAGAATACCATGGAAAGGATATCGTCTTTGTAAGCATATCTTTTGACAAAGACGCGGACGTACCAAAGTGGAAAAATTTTATTACCAAAAATACGATGGGTAATGTTCAGCTGTGGGCCACCGATGAAAGCAATAAGAAACTGACTAAAAGCTGGAACATAAGTTCGATACCGCGTTTTGTGATACTCGACCGCGATGGCAAGGTGGTAGATGCAAATGCCCCTTACCCTTCGAGCCGCGAGATCAGGCCAGCACTGAATAAATTGTTTTAAGACAACTGCCGCATTCCGATTTTTACAAAGAAAGGAACAGCGTTGAACCCGCCACATCTCCTAAAATCGCCTAAATTTGTAAAAATTAGGCGATTTTATGCGTTTACCAGAGAAACCACCATTGATTTCCAAAGAGTTTCGGTATTCTGATTTGCTACAGGAACTTGTCGAAAAAGGACGGTTCGACGAGTTTTTCCATTTAATGGACTCAAAATATTATTATTTCGACAAATGGAAATTTAAGGCAAAAGAATGGGGGATGGATGCCCTCGAGTTGTGGAGCGCAGTCAAAACAAGACGGCTTTCAACGCAATTGCTAAAGATTTCGGACGTTGAGCGCTTCATCTTTCATGTAAGTACTCCGTCGGTGATTCAGGAATATCTGCATGAATTTGATCTCAACCTTGGCGGTTCATTACAGGGTGATTCTATTATTCCTCCCGAGGAAAAAGACCGTTACTTAATTAGCTCGTTGATGGAAGAGGCTATTGCATCCAGCCAACTTGAAGGAGCGACCACCACAAGAAAAGTCGCCAAAGAGATGCTGGAAAAAAACAGGCGACCCGAGAATCATGGTGAACAAATGATCCTGAATAATTACGAAGCAATGAAGTGGATAGTTTCTAATAAGGAACTTCCCATAACGATTCACAGTATAAAACATCTGCATACTATTTTGACAAAATCGACCCTTTCTTCAAGTGAGGATGAAGGGGCGTTTCGAAAAGATGATGAGGTCAAGGTGGTTGATGTGCAAACAGGCGACGCCGTTTATACGCCACCGAAAGCTATTTATCTTGATCAATTGATGGATGACTTCTGCACTTTTGCAAATGACAGGGAGGAGAGACGCTTTTTTCTTCACCCGGTGAATAAAAGTATTATTTTACATTTTCTGATTGGCTATATCCATCCATTTGTTGATGGAAACGGTCGTACAGCCCGTACCATATTTTACTGGTATTTAATAAAGAAAGGTTACTGGCTTACAGAATATATGTCCATTTCGAGAATAATCCTCAATTCGAAGGCACAGTATTCACGAGCTTATCTTTACACAGAACATGATGAAAATGACCTGACCTATTTTCTGTTGTACAATCTGAAGTGCATTCATTTAGCATTAGAAGAATTACGCAATCATTTACGTCGGAAGTCTGACGAGAAGCAAAGCGCCATTAAGATGTTGCGTAATACTGACTTGAATGACCGGCAGATTGTTTTAATCCAGGAGGTGCTAAAGGATTCGTCTACATATTTTACGGTGAAACAAGTGGAGACAAAATTCAGGGTCGCTAGTCAAACGGCAAGAAATGACCTGAACAGTTTGGTGCAAAAAGGGTTTTTCGAAGAAAGAAAGATTGGTAAAAAAAGCCAGTTTTTACCAATCACTGGCTTTGTCAAAAAGGTTACGGGTCACCCACTGAGGCCAGGACATAAGTAAAACTTGCCCCTGACCCGTTTTGATTTTTGAGCAATGAGATTATCTTTGTGATTTAATCCCTGCTTATGAATCCGAAACTGCTGCTACTTCCCATCACCTGTCTGTGTCTTTCTCTGTCAATCATTACCCAACGCAGGCACAATCCAAAGATGTCAAAGACAATTTGGAAAAGGCCGACAGATTGTATGCAAACAGCAAACTTGAGGACGCACGAACATTGTATAAACAATGTGCCGCATCACTTTCCCCCGAACAACAAATAAAATTAGGTATTGCATATCTGGCTACCGCGAACGGAAAACAGGAACTACTAGCAGAAGGGATAAACTGGTTTGAGAAATCTGCCTCCGAAGGAAGTACTGAAGCGATGAATTACCTGGCTCATTGTTATGGTAACGGCATCGGTGTTTCGAGAGACCGGAAACAGGAAGTACATTGGCTTACGAAGTCTGCCGACAAAGGTGACAACGCAGCACTTTTTGTTTTAGGATTAAGATACCAGGCCGGACTTGGTGTAACAGAAAATCAGGAAAAGGCATACGAACTATTCCGATTATCGGCTGATAAAGGAAATGCACAAGCTGCATATTATGTAAGTGCCACCAACAGGTTTGAAAACCCTGGAACCGACACCTGGTACTGGTTAAAGAAATCGGCAAAAGGAGGTTATGTACCGGGCATGCTGCAACTTGGCAAGTTGTATGAGGAAACCGGCGAGACTGATGAAGCAGTAAGATGGTATACGGCCATTGCTAAAACCGAAGGTAATGACGTTGAGCACCAGGTAGCTGCGAAAAGAAAAAAAGCAATTGGTAAACTTGAGCCATCTACTGACATAAACACAGTAAAGCCACAGTTATTGAAGCTGCTTTCATCGGCAGCAAACAACTAAAGTGGCACATTAAGATGGGAAACCGAACCGCTTGATGGGAACAAGGCTGATGTGCTTTCCACCTCTACATATTACAGCACGACCTTAGAAACAGGATTTAAAAATGCGCTTATCAGAAAAGAAGTGGTGCAGGCCAGGGATCTGGGAAACGTTCAGGTCAAGGCGGGAACTCATT
Organism: Bacteroidota bacterium; assembly: GCA_023416995.1. Lineage (GTDB taxonomy): Bacteria > Bacteroidota > Bacteroidia > Chitinophagales > Chitinophagaceae > DATHKG01. The sequence goes on along the minus strand of JAEZGI010000007.1, from coordinate 14,517 downwards.
GGAGCTACTCGGCAGACATCGTTTATTCAGTGAGCCAGGAAACTTCACTACGCGTTTTTGAACAATGGGTAACGGTCCTGAAAACGATTTTACCCGGATGGAAACATCATAGAGAAGGCACCACTGAAAGACCTTTATTTTCAACAGAAGGTAAAATGTCGAACGGTAAAAAAGTTGTGATCAGCATGAGTGTTTCGGGACTGAATTCAGAAAATGTCGGTATTCACGTTTCTAACCGCGACTAAATGCTGAATATTCATATAGCCTGGTATTCCTATCTGAACTATTCTATTGCATGTTTCAACCAGTCGGGCGGCGAATGAGGTTTAAATCAATATGAGCAGAACATATACAGACTGCTTGCAAACTTGAATGTTCAATGCCATCGGGATTCGCTGGAAAGATGAGCTCCCATACATCACATCAAAAGATTTCAAAGATCTCTTCCATATATTAATTTCGTGATCGTTTCTATCCGTTTACAAAAGGATGAGACGAATTCTCATGACAATACAACAACAATTTGCAAACAATGTAGTGAAGGCTGTAACTGGTGATGAAGGCATTATTGGGCTTGCAGTCGCCGGCTCCTGGCTCACAAATGAAATTGATGAATTCTCTGATCTGGATCTTATCCTTGTCACCAGAAACAAGGTCGGTGGAGAACGGTCTAAGATGTTGAACGTCGCCAAAAGATTTGGCAAGCTCCTTTCAGGTTTTACAGGTGAACATGTTGGAGAGCCCCGCGTACTCATTTGTCTTTACGACAACCCACTGTTGCATGTCGACATAAAATTCGTCACCCTTGATGAGTTCCGGCAACGTATCGAAACACCGGTTATCCTGCTTGATACAAACGGAGCGTTACAGCAGATCTTATCAACGACTGAACCAAGGTTTCCGTGTCCGGACTATCAATGGATCGAAGATCGTTTCTGGACCTGGGTTCATTACGCACTTTTAAAAATTGGCCGGGGGGAATATCTGGAGGCGTTCGACTTCCTTGGGTTTTTAAGAATGGTTGTTTTCGGTCCCTTGTTACATATCAGGAATGGCAATTTGCCCAGGGGTGTAAGGAAAGTAGAAACACAACTACTACCGGATGACTTCGCGCGACTGAAATCAACCATTCCCGCGTATTCACCAACCTCATTGCTCAATAGTCTGCAGTGTGCAGTAAACCTATACCGGGATCTGAGAATTACTCTGTTTTCAAACAACGTTATACTGCAAAAAGAAACTGAAGAAAAGGTCATGTTTTACTTTGAAGAAATACAAAGCAAGCAAGCACTTTAAAACGCAAAATACTTTCTTATAGCACATGGATTGCACTTAACAGATGCTTGTACACATTGCCAAAGAAAGGCATGCTGTGCCCGGCGATTTTGATTACTGAGCTTTCAAATTATCTTTGTGATTTAATCGCTGCTTATGAAAACAACAATCCTACGTTCATGCGCTTCTTTATTTTTCTTGCTGACACTCACCGGCACACCCGCGCTGGCTCAGACAAAATCTCAACAGAAAACGTTGGAACTGGCTGACATTTTTTATTCCAGACAAAAATTTAAAGACGCGCGCCCGCTTTACATGGAGTTCTCATCGGCTTTAACGCCTGTGCAGCAGGCAAGACTTGGCATCTCGTGGTTGGGAACTTCAGAAGCGAAACCCGATGAAGTCGCAAAGGCAATGTCGTGGATCCAAAAGGGGGCGTCAGGTGGAAGCACAGAAGCGATGAATGTATTGTCTGTTTGTTATGGTGCAGGCATCGGCGTTGAAAAAGATCCCGAACAGGAGATCTTCTGGTTGCAAAAATCGGCTGACAAAGGCGACGATAAGGCACTTGCAAGCCTGGGATACAGATACCAGGTTGGCACGGGAGTTACGGCAGACAAGAAGAAAGCCCTGGAACTATACAAGGCTTCGGCAGATAAAGGCAACGCACAGGCAGCCTACTATGTGAGCGCGATAGATAAATTTGAAAACCCAACTGCATCAACCTGGCATTGGCTAAAAAAATCTGCGGAAGGTGATTACCTGCCAGCCATGTTAAAACTCGGCGAACTATATGAAAATACCGGTGAACCTGATGAAGCAGTCAGGTGGTACACTAAAGTTCTGGCAACAAAAGGTTTCACAGCAGAACACCGGGCAGCCAGGCAACGTAAGGCAGCCATTGGAGCCATCGAACCTTCAACTGATATCAACACCCTAAAGCCGCTCCTGATGAAATTGATCTCAGCAGCTGCCAACGATTACAATGGCACACTAAAATGGGAAAAAGATCCACTTACCGGGCGCAGGGTCGACGTGCTATCTACCTCCACATATTATACCACCACTTTGGACTTGGGTTTCAAAAACGCACTCGTGCAGAAAGAAGTTGTGCAGGAGCGTAACCTCGAACACTTAAAAATTAAAGCGGCCACTAATTGGAGCTATTCCGCAGATATTGTTTACGATGTATCTGAAGAAACTGCATTGCGTGTGTTTGAAGAATGGGTAGAGCTGCTGAAAAAATGTATTCCTCAATGGAAAACTTACAGGAGCGATAACAAAACCCGCCCCACGTTCACCATTGGAGGAAACATGACCAATGGCAAAAACGTAACCATCAGCATCAGTGTGTCAGGATTTAATTCAGAAAATGTCGGTTTTCATGTGTCAAACAGATAATCTTAACAAAGCCGCATAGATGGCTTTACGAATAGCGTGGCTCCCCTGGATAATTAATATTTCGGGCCTACCCTTCTGAAAACGCAATCGGGGTACTTAAACCGGGAAAACGAATATTAAGGTCAAACAAAATATTCATTAACTTCCTTGCATAATCAATTAAAGCAATTCAATATGCGGTTTGGTATTTTGTTGGCTTTGTCAGTAACCTTAATAACTGGTTGTTCAAAAAAAGATGATCCGGCACGAACCAATTTCGCAGAACTAACTGTCAGCGGACATAAGATTTCGTTTGACCGGCTTGAAGCGGTTGTGGACACATCAACATATGCAACAAATACTGAATTGCGCTTTGAAGATAGCCGCAGCAATTCATACCTGTTGATGAAAACAACGGTTGGTGGAAGGCAGATGGTAAAAGTTTATGAAAACATGGGTGAACCTTTTCCCCGGCCCACACTGGAGTCTCTTTTACTTCAAACCTATATTAACGCAATGCCAGGCACTTACCTGCCAACAACAAATTCATTAAAAGTACATATTGATAAAGTTGAGAACGGTCGTCTGCATGGTACCCTTTCAGGTAAAGTAGCCTGTTATTCATGTAATATCAGTGGCGATGAAAAACCAGAAGTTGTTAATGGCGAATTTGAATTGCCGTATACTTATAAATAATGTACAAACAGAATGGTACAGCCGGAGCCCATCAAACAAAATCTAGCTGAAAACGGCTTTGCGATTATTGAAGACGTTTATTCTCACAACCAAATTTCCTCCATTATTGAGACAATCGGGAAAGCGGATACCTCAAACCCAACCTACCGGAAAAGCTCAGGACTTTTCGCAATCAGGCAATTCCTGAAAGAGTTACCTCAAGTAAAACCCTATATTTTTGTTGATCGCCTGATTACAATAATCAATACATTGTTTGGCAACAACTATTTCGTCGTAAAATCGATCTATTTTGACAAACCCGGCGCATCAAACTGGTTTGTTGCCTATCATCAGGATTTAACAATTTCAGTGGATAAAAAGGCAGTAGTTCAGGGTTTCGGTCCTTGGTCGGTGAAGCAGAACCAATACGCCGTACAGCCCCCTCTTGAAGTGCTCGAATCAAACTTTACGATCAGGATCCATTTAGATGATACAGACGAAAATAACGGAGCACTTAGGGTGATCGCGGGGTCACATCTAAAAGGTATTTGCCGGCCGGATACGACGTATTTGTCGAGAAACCAGGAATCGCTTTGCAGCGTACCGAGAGGAGGTATCATGCTGATGCGACCCTTACTGCTACATGCATCAAGCAGGACAACGAACGACAAACAAAGAAGGGTGATTCACATCGAGTTCAGCAATCAAACGCTTCCCGAGCCGCTCTCCTGGTCAGAACTTTATAACCTATGAAAGTCAGCGCATACATACCGAACGAACGATTAAGACCGTATATCAAAGAATATAGAATAATCGAAAGCGCTGAGAAAACCATCAACAGGGTGATTCCAAACATTTCCTTCGCGATGGCGTTTCGGTTGCACGGCAACATTTCATATATAGCCCCTTCCGGCGACACTTATCTTCCAAAAGCGACGTTCTCAGGACTCCGAAGGTCGGTGCGGCTTATTCACTATACACGCCAGGCCTCAACACTTATTGTTTTATTCAGAGAAATGGGCGTTTCGGCTTTCTTCAGGGAACCGATGCACGAACTATTCGAGGCGAGTGCACCGTTAGATAATTTTATAAAAAGGTCAGTGCTAACGGAAATAGAAGAACGTTTGTCAGCGTCGGATAACAACATCACAAAGATTGCCATTATTGAACGTTTCCTGATCTCATTGCTCAGGCACACTGAAACAGATAAACTAATAGCTGAGGCACTAACATTAATTGATGCAAGTAAAGGAATGACCAGGATAAAAAAAGTAGCTGAAACGCTATATATCAGCCCGGACGCTTTTGAAAAAAGATTCAGAAAGGTGGTGGGTGCCACGCCAAAACAATTCGCCGCCATAGTTCAGATGAATGCGGTAATTCGTCAACATACTTTACCATCATCACTAACCGATCTTGCCATAGAACACGGCTATTACGATCAACCACATTTCAACAAAGCTTTCAAACAGTTTACAGGACAAACACCAAAAGAGTTTTTCAATGCCTCATCCTATTGGTAAAACAATGATTTTTTACAATGCGCGGCGCAGAATAGTACGGAGCTTTGTGTTGTAATTAAAAAATCATGACATGAAACAGTTTAGTCTTTTAATCAGGGTCCCGGATTCTTATGATACAGAACAAGCCAAAAGAGTAAGTCCCCAGTGGGACATACTACTGGAAAAATGGAAGAAGGATGGCGTGTACATGCTTAGCTTTGCTTTCCCGGGAGAAAGTTACACCGTCACAGGGTCCGAAAAAACAATCAGGAAAGAATCGGTTCTTTCCGGGAATCTCAGGGTTGTGAGTAATGTAGTGCTTCAATCAGAAACAATAGAGCAGGCATTAACGCTTGCATCAGCTTGTCCCATCCTTTTACACGGAGGCTCCGTAGAAGTGCGGGAAATCCCTAAACAGTTGATACGCCCTCTGAACTATGAAATATAAATACATTAAACGCACAATCTGGATTTTATTGACAGGCTTCATCCTTATGAATGCCATAGCGGCCCTTCACGCCTACAAGTTCACGCATTTTACAACTGAAGACATCCCAAAAACAAAAGATGCTACAAAACTTAATACCAGTCAAAAAATTAAAACACTGGTATTTGGCGTAAACAATCCAAGACCGGTAAACGATAAGTTTCCCGAGCAGCCTTACCAAACAATCCTTTTGCAAAGCAACCGTGACATTGAATGCTGGTACATCCCGCGCACCGATGCTCATGGAACAGTAATAATATATCATGGATTTAGCGGAAATAAATCAAGCATGCTTGACAAAGCCCATGAGTTTCATAACATGGGATACAATGTATTGATGGTTGATTTCATGGGTTCAGGAGGCTCACAAGGTATCCAAACAACCATCGGGTATTTTGAAGCCGACCAGGTGAAAACAAGTTTTGATTATATCAGCAATAAGGGGGAGCAAAACATTTTCCTCTTTGGAACCTCTATGGGCTCAGTAGCCATTATGAAAGCGATCCACGATTTTGAAATCAAACCCAAAGGAATTATAATCGAATGCCCCTTCGGATCCATGTATAAAACAGTTTGTGCAAGATTCAAAATGATGAACACTCCTTGTTTCCCGATGGCTGGCTTACTGGTATTCTGGGGGGGAATAGAAAATGGCTTCTGGGCCTTTGACCATAACCCTACGGAGTATGCGAAAAAAATTGATTGCCCTACCCTCCTGCTATATGGCAAACAGGATAAAAAAGTAAGCCGGGCCGAAACTGACGAAATGATCGCGAACTTGCGTGGTGATAAAAGACTTGTTGTTTATCCAAATGCGGGTCACGAAGATCTGCTGAACAATGACGCAAAAGCCTGGAGACAAGACATAACAAATTTTCTGGCATCTATTCAGTAAGCACTATGTATCAAAAGAAGTTAAGCGTTTTCATTTTTATAGTTGTCCTGCTGTATCATTCTACTTCAGCACAACAATCATCAAACGATGTAAAGATCGTTGGACAGATGAAAAATGTTATGTGGAAGAGAGAACTCAAAGGAACCATTGATCTCGACACTATCAGGAACCGTAAACATCTATATGGAATGGGCCCTGTTGAATATCTTACCGGAGAGATCCTTGTCATTGATGGCAGAGCATACAAATCAACCGTCGTTAATGCTACCAGTATGAAGGTGGAAGAGACTTTCAATATAAAGGCGCCATTTTTTGGATATGCAAATGTTCCAAATTGGACCGAACACAACATGCCAGACAGTATTCAAACGATCCAACAACTTGAGATATATCTTCAAAGATTAACCAACAACTCACCGGGACCCTTTTTCTTTAAACTTACCGGAACAATCCACCAGGCGAAGATTCACATTGTCAATTTACCCAAAGGCTCAAAGGTTACTTCACCCGACGAAGCGCATAGAGGACAGGTAAATTACGAGCTAAAAAACGAACAGGTAGAGATCGTTGGCTTCTTTTCAACAAAACATAAAGCGGTGTTTACCCATCACGACACCTGGTTACACATGCATCTCATCACCACGAACCGTCAGAAAATGGGACACCTGGATGATGTTTTTTTCCAAAAAGGAATAAATCTTTACCTGCCCGCAGTAACAAAATAGCGCGCAATCACATCACCGTGTTGTATTTACTGCCAAACGAATAGCTTCTTCCACGGGCGGATGTGGTAACAAACCACCTGTTATCGTCAATTCTTCTTTAAGTAGCAATGGAGGTTGAGCCATAAACTTCGGGGTCGTACCACGGTGTGACTGTGCCGCATGCACAATAAAAGGATGACATAAATAAACAGTACCTGCCCTTCCGGTAGCAAACACTTTTTCACGATCAGGCACTTCACTTAATTTATCTGCCAGCTCTATGAAAGATAAACCCCGGTCGCCTTCACTCCACAACAAACGTGCAACGTCTAAATGCGATTGCCTGTATAACACTGTCGGCGCGTCATTTTCACTAACATCCGAATAGAGCACCAACATTAGCAGGGCCCTGCCTTTTGATTTTACGTTAACCCGCCATTGCATATAATCTGCAGGTGCATCCCCGGGAAAACTTGCATCAACATGTTTGCCGGTGTCCGTCGGTGCATCATCGGCAGGGAACCTGATTGGAAAGGTGCCAACACTCTGTGGAGGCAGCCAACGTTTTTCTCCAACCAACTGATCGTAGGCTGCATGTAGCTTAGAATTGTTTAAAGATTTTATAAAAGGTTGTTGTGAATACATGCCAAGACGAACAACCGGCTGGTTCCATGTTTTGGAATTCGCCCTGTCGAACGGAATATCTTTCCATAAGATATCGACCACTTCTGCTGCAATAGCACTTGAAAAGGCATTCTCAATGACAACGAATCCTTGAGTTATAAACTGTTGAAGTTCGTGCTGATTTAACATACGGTTTTAAATTGAATGTTGTTTGTAAAAGATATTGAAGTAGATGCAAAACATGCTGATGCTGATAACCATACATAGCAATGCAGTACAACGTGGCGTTGTAGTGTAAGAAGCGAAAGAAGTATTTATAAGAACACCGTCATTCTCATCGCGCAAAGATAAACATTATCTTTATTGTAAATATCGCCGGTCATGAAACATCATCTTATCATGCTGTGTTGTCTTGCGTTCTGTTTGCAACCTGCCATTGCACAAACAACAGGAAAGAAAGCTGCCACCGGACCGGCGATACCAAGAATCCAGCTCGTTTATCTTAGAAATGGAACTCCTTTCGACCAGGCATGTGCGCAAGCCATTAATAAACCTCTTCAAAAAGAAGATGTCAATGAACTGTATAACAGACTGGATGAATTTCAAAAGCTCTGGGATAAAGATGGTCCGACATATCTTAAAACTGTGATCACTGAAACAGGAGTTAACTTTCCATACAACGAAATGCAGGCAACCTTAACTGTTTGCGAGTTTTCTTCTATGAGTTCCCCGCTGATCATTAACATGAAAAGATTTTTATCAACAGCTGACAAGCAGTTGCCGCTATGGGCATTTCCGGAACTGCTGTTCCATGAGATCATGCATACCTATACAAGACCTGTATATGATATCTCAGTACTGCGAAAAAAGTATAATTCAGAGCTACCCCTTATCCTCAACCACCTTCATTCAATGGCATTGGAAAAATTGGCGCTGATAAAACTGAACAAAACCGAAATACTGAATTGGCTGGACAATCGTTATCGCAACCAGTTTGGACCGGACTATAAACGCGCGTGGGAGATTGTGAACGACATTGAAGGGTATGAAAAATTTATTGAGGAGTTGAAATTGATGTCGAGGTAACACCCTTCTATCTTTTGATCATGATTCTTAAAACGAAACTTTGACCATGGAAACGAACAATCTTTTAAGAATGGATAACGTCGGTATCGTAGTGGAATCGCTTGACGATGTTATTGCCTTTTTTACAGAACTGGGTTTAACCCTTCAGGGCCGATATTCAATCGAGGGGGAATGGGCCGGCCGTGTAACGGGTTTGGGCGATCAGCATGTTGATGTAGCGATCATGGTTACGCCCGATGGACATAGCCGGCTTGAATTATCGTCATTTCGCAGACCCGCTGTTGTCGCGGATAACAGGACTTCACCGGTAAATTCGCTGGGTTATCTACGTGTGATGTTCGCTGTCAGGGATCTAAACGGAACACTTACAAGACTTCAAAAGTTAGGAGCAAAGGTGGTGGGTGAAGTGGTACAGTACGAGCAGGCTTACCGGCTCTGTTATATTCGTGGGCCCGAAGGACTGCTTATCGGTCTTGCAGAACCGCTTTCTTGATACCGCAAAAATGTATAAAATTAACTGCATGCTGATGGGTCCTTGCCGTTCATAAAATTGCTATCACCGCCTGAAATCAAAACGAATTATCTTGACGATTAAACCCACACAATCTTATGAGTAAGCTGATAGCATTTATGCATATTTCACTCGATGGTTTTGCAGCAGGTCCAAACGGTGAAATGGATTGGATAAAAATTGACCAGGAAGTTTTTGATTCAGTAGGTCAACGTATAAGTCGGACAGACACTGCCATGTACGGACGCAAAACATATGAACTGATGGAAAGTTATTGGCCCACAGCAGCCGATAAACCAAAGGCCACTAAACATGATATTCAACATGCCGCCTGGTACAAAACAGTAAAAAAGCTTGTCCTATCAACTTCTACGCAGTCAGGAGAAAAAGCAGATACTGTTGTGCTTAACAAGAACCTCGCTGAAACGATACAGGACATTAAGAAACAAGATGACAAAGAGATCCTTGTATTTGGCAGTCCTTCGGCAACCCACTCACTGATGCAATTAAACCTCATTGATGGCTATTGGCTGTTTGTGAACCCACTCATCCTTGGAAAAGGAATTCCATTTTTTAAAAACATCAGCGATAAACAGAAACTAACACTGTTATCGACTCAACGGTTCAAATGCGGAGTTACTGAACTGAGTTATTATAACGACACCGGAGATACTATTCAGTAAGACCCTCATTGGTTCCACCGGAAGTCAGCCTGGCTTCCGGTTCATCCCCTTACTACCACCGCCCGTCCAAGGAAATCATGGATCGAACGACGCTTCGGATTTGATAACATAGACGCCAGCACCAGCCAAACCCAGATAAGACCTACGTTTCTTACAAAGCTGCGATATCCATTATACAGGGTGCCGTCATCTTCGCGTGTGGTCGATACATATAAAAACACAAGAATACCAGTAATCTCAATGATAAAATAAATCATCTCGCGACGGAAAGCTTCAATAAAAGTGAGATGCCGTGTTTCGGTTTCATCAAGCACACGAACACCCATCAACCATTTACCAGGTGTCTGTCCGTATCTGGTAATAAATGCGATAGAATATACCAAATGCAAAATGGCAGTCAGCAACATCCAGCCAACAAACGCTGTGAGCGGCGCAGACTGGTTATACATCCAGCCCTCTATCCATAACATCGGGAAAAACAGTACGCGATCAACAATAGCGGCCCCCACTCTCCTGGGCCCGGTCCGGTATTTTGAATGATCCATGCCAATTCAACGGAAACCGGCCCGGATTATTACATAGAATTCGAAGATTCGCTAAATGTTTTTACGTATTTATTCTCGTGCTATATGAAAAATGGCGATCCGAAGTTTACCCTTATCCGCAGTTACAGGCAAACGTATAGGTGCTTTTGATTCATCAACAGTAATCTGCCCCAATACATGATCCTGCATCTGTCTCACGTTGTTGGCAGCTCCCCTGCCTGTAAAATTCTTGCCGCCCAACTGGTATTTCATACCATCAATGCCAAACCCATGTACATACAATGTATACTTACCAGGTGGAACTTCGCTTACATCAATTACAAAAACACCCGACTGCCCCTGCCCGATTTCTCCATCACCATCCACCAGCTTCGCATTGCCTTCGTACGACACATGGTTCATTAGTCTTGGGTAAAAGCTGAATGTATCCGGTAGCGAAATCAATGAACCATCGTTTGTTGGTGCCTTACCAACCGCAATCGCAGCAGGAGCATAATACATCGCAACAGAGGTGTACTCCACCTTTCTATTGTTATTGACAGGACCATGCTCGATGCTATGATAAATGCTTTCATCAAAAGACATTTTATCTGATACAAAAAATCGGTAACCACCGGTACGGCTAAGTGGTAAGGAATAATCAAGACAACCGCTTAATGGCGCTCCTTTGCGTTCTACCCAACCGTTTGGCTGCGCATACCAACCACCGTTAAAATAATCTTCAGATCCGGTGCCATGTAAAGTATACCTGCCATCTAATACAGTAGAATCATCGCCTTCAAAAAATTCCGTGTGATGATTGTATGTCTTCGCCTGACTTAACAACACAGTGCCAACATAATGTCCCTTACCTTTTCCCTCCAGGAAAACATAAGGCTGACCAGGCGCGGGTTGTTCTCTTTTCCAATAAGCATAAAATTTACCTTCATCTTTTCTGCGTTTATCTTCGATCCACACAACTTCACTGCTTATATGAACAGTAGGTAAACCTGACTGATTTTTCCTGTATATAAGTTCGATTGTCGCACTGCGATCAAAAGGCATCGGGATGTAACAATAAGCTTTACCGTCTGCCACACCCGACAATAAACTTTTCATAGAAGCTGACCCGAATGCATAACCGAAAAAATCCGCGGCCGGCGCATATATGGCCGGTGTTTGCTCACCATCCCAGGTTACCTTAAGATCAATGGCGTTTGCCATACCTGAAAACGCATCCCCCGGTGTGATATCAAGGCTGACAATTCTTCCGCCTTTTTGGATCTTCGCAAGGGTCACTGCTTTGCCAGGCGTAAGTGTTGCCGTTTTACGTATGGTTTTTGTATTCGGCAAGGCGGGTTTAACAATTGACGACCAATCGCTTTGGATTTTTTCCATTACAGCTTGCGCACCGTTCGATAATGCCGGCTGAAAGGTGGTTACCTGCTCGTCACCGGTATACGAACGATACTGCACCTGGTGAAACATAATGCGTTTACCACGAAAAACAATTTTGATACCGTCCCGGAAAGGTATAGGGAGATAACTATACCATCCTCCAACTTTTTTTCCAACCACAGGTTCCAGAAATGGCGCGACCTTGCCCGAGAACAGATCATTGAATTTTATAGAAAAAGAGGGAGAAGCCGCTTTATCAAAATAAAAATCAAGGGTATCGTCGGTGGGTGTGGGTGTCCATATTCTTTCCACCACACCTTTACCATCTTTCTCAAATATCACAAGCCCACCATCTTCCTGTTTGCGAACAAAAGAATAGGTACCCTCAAACCCATCGTTATTCCCCCCTGTGCGGTCGTAAGAAGATTCCATTCCAACATACGAGTTATCAATGTAAGCAGGCAACGATGATAGATCCTGCAACCGCCGCAACTCAGTTTCCATATTCACTACCTGTTGCGCCATAGCTCCAAAACCAGGAACCAGCGCCAAAGCAATCAGTATTACTCTTTTCATCATGTTTTCTTAATCTTTACCTTGAAACCGAAAATGGTTTGTCTGTGTCGTTGATACCACGCTGGGTATTGGGCGACTTATCCATCACCAGTTTGAATGTGCCACCGTTTACGATATCCTGGTGCCTCAGATAGTTTTTCGTATAAGCCGCACCGTTCAATCTGGCAGAACGGATGTATGGACGTCCGGCATTGTTATTTGCTGCATCAATCACAAATTGTTTGCCGTTCTCCAGGTTGATCGTTACCTTTTTAAAAATAGGGCTACCTACAACATATTCGTCTGTTCCCGGGCAGACACTATAGAACCCAATTGCACTCAACACATACCAGGAACTGGTCTGTCCCTGGTCCTCATCACCCGGGTAACCATTTTCGCTGGCATCATATAATTTACTCATGATGTTACGTAGATGATATTGCGATTTCCACGGTTGCCTTACATAATTATAAAGATAGGGCATGTGTTGAATCGGCTGATTGCCATGTGCATACTGACCCATACGCGCCATCACCATTTCTGCCATCTCATGAATAAACATATTGTAAGTACCTACCTTAACAGTCGACGGCAAATTGAACACTGAATCCATCTTACGTGCTACCGCTTCGTCACCACCCATCAGATCAGACAATCCTTTCACATCATGAAATACCGACCATAACCAGTGCCAGGCATTGCCCTCGGTATATGGCCCGCCCCATTCAACAGGATCAAAGTTTTTTATCCACTCACCATTGCGTCCCCTGCCCTGCATAAACCCGGTTGCAGGATTATACACATTTTTATAATTGAACATATTTTTCGCAAACTGCGTGGCCATACTATCGTTACCCGTCGCCTTTGCCAATGCATACGCGCAGAAGTCATCATAGGCATACTCCAATGTTTTGGCTGTGGCTTCACGGGTACGGGGATATGCAGCGTATCCCAGCTTATTATAATCTTCAAAGCCGTCACGTCCGTTAGCCGGACCCCATGGTCCTTTATTGTTTGCCTCATGCTGGTAAGCGCGAAGCCCCTGTTTTGGATCGAAGGTCCGGATGCCTTTTACCCAGGCATCCGCCAGTAACGAAATGGCATGATTACCGATCATGCTTCCCTGCTCATTGGGAAACGACCAGGCCGGAAGCCAGCCGCATTGCTCCTGTGCCGCTAACAGGGCCTGCATGTACTGACCATGCATCCCGGGATATAACAAAGCATTTAATGGAAACTGCGCCCGGAAGGTGTCCCAAAGCCCCGTATCAGTAAACATATAACCCGCATATACCTTACCGTTATAGGGGGAGAAATAATACGGTTTGCCTGCTGAATCAATTTCATAAAACTTTCGTGAAAACAAACTTGCACGGAAAAAGCAGGAATAAAATGTGGCCTTATCTTCTTCGCTGCCCTCTACAATGATTTTGGAAAGATGTTTGTTCCAGATACCTTCTGCTTTTGTGCGGGTATCCTCGAGGTTTTTGTCTTCTCCCAGTTCTGTCTTCAAATTCAGCAGCGCCTGGCCGGGACTGATGTAGGAAGAAGCAACCTTCACCTGTAGTTTCGCACCAGGTGCAAAACGCAGATAAGCACCACGACCTTTGCCCTGGTCATGAAGAGACTTTTCTTTCAGTGTATTTTTTTCGTTCTCCCAGGTTCCGTAGTCCTCAAACGACTGATCAAATTGTAAAACAAAAAAGTTCTTATACCCTTCCTTAAAACCTCTTCCATTATTCACCCAACCCGTTATGGTACGACTTTCAGGATGTATCTCAACCTCACTCATACCGGTATAACCATCCAGCACCAACCAGGCAGCCTGACCTGCAGGATAACTGAACCGGAGATGTGCGCCTCTTTCGGTAGGTGACATTTCCGTTTGTATACCATTTTCAAACTGCACACTATAGTAATGCGGTTTACCTGTTTCTTTTTCATGAAGGAATGCTGAGGCCCGCTGTTCTTCATGCACAACCGGTGCATCCAATACAGGCATCAGCGAAAACACAGCGTAATCATTTGACCAGGAACTGCATTGATGCGCCTGCTGAAAACCACGTATGGCATACCTTGAATACTGGTATTTCCAGCCATCGCCATTACGACCGGTTTGAGGTGTCCAGGTATGCATGCCAAACGGCAATGCAGTCGTGGGATAAGTATTACCTCTGGTTAACTCAAAGCCTGAATTGGTGCCCTGCAATGTATTCAC
>JAEZGI010000043.1 GCA_023416995.1 Bacteroidota bacterium | reverse complement strand
CCAATGCTTTTAAGAACGATAAGACAGCTTATAGCGAACACCAGTTAAGCAAAGGAAACACCTCGTTTTATTTTTCCGGGTCCGCGGAAAGGGCCTATATAAACAGGCTTGATTTTCGTACAGGTATCACAAGTCTTGAAATAGCAGATCATCCAGTACATACCGACATCATTCAGGTGATATTATCACAGCCTTTGTTGCCGGGACAGGCAACCACAATTACAACACCTTTTTACGTGAAGTTGCCACGGAACTTTGATGGCTTTGGCCATGACGGTTTAGGTGAACAATCATATCAGTTGAACAACTGGCACCCTGTTGCGGCCGTGTATGACAAAGAAGGCTGGCACACGATGCCGTTTCTTGAACGCAATTTTGTATTTAATGAATTTGCCTGGTATGAGATTGAATTGACGCTTCCACGCAATTATATTGTTGCTTCAAATGCGGAACTTAAAAATGAAGATGAGTTACAATGGCTCAAAACCAGGACCACGGCTCCGATACTGCCTAAAATAAAAACGCCTGCGCAAAAACAATCATTTAAAAAACAGCCTTCCCAACTTGAAGCCATTCCATCAGACAGATCAACCAAAACCTTAAGATATACCACAGGTGCCGACCAGGTCTGGTTCCTTGCCGATAAACATTTCTGGATCGAAACTGCAGTTGTACAGCAAGCCTCCGGTAAAAATCTGGATATACTGTTGTTTCACAAACCAGGAAAAAACAGCCCGAAACCTGTCGTTTCTATTGATAATGTCATTGACGCCACCCGCTTCAACTCCGGTTGGCTGATAGATTACCCGCTTCCGGTTCTCAGCATTGCGGACCATATTGTTCCAGTGAAAGATTCAAGAGCGTCAACCACAAACACACAATCTGATGTTCAGCGGCATGTTACGCGGGTGTGGCTCACTGCGTTGAGTCTTTACAAAGAACCGTATATACTTGACGGGCTCATCGATTATATTAACACGAAATTCCGGCAATCAAAAAGTGATCTTACTTACGTAAGTTTTTTGAGTGGCGATAAGCGATTGAACCGTGCAAGGACCTTGCAGCAATCTGCCTATAAACAAAATCAATCCCAGCCTTTAAACACCCGGATCGATAGTGTTAACCCCGCCAATGCCAGGTTGATGCCGGCAATGAGTGCTGACTGGTTAAGAATGATTGAATCACAGATAGGTGGTATTGCTTTTCAAAAGGCAATCCGGGAACTTCTTTTAAAACGCCAGTTCAAATCAATAGATCAGCAACAGCTAACACTGTCGTTAAAGGAAAATACTGATGTCGGTCTCACATCAGTAACAGAAGTGCCCCAAACTATCGGAAGATTACCGGCGGATACGATTTCATCCAGGATTGTTCTGGAGCCTTTCTTCGAAAGAAATCCGGATCCGTCGAGGTCAGTGATCTATATCAGCCCGATGGCCGGTTATAATACGTCGGACGGATTTATGGCCGGTGCAGCCGCTCACAACTATGGTTTAAAATTTAACCGCTTTCGTTTTTTTGCATCCGGCTTATACGGTTTTCAATCCAAACAGCTAAATGGACTCGCGGATCTTGGCTATACCTGGCAACCTGCTGGTTCAAAGCAACAAATTCGTATTGGTAGTGGTTTTGCACGGTTTTCTACCTTAACCGGAATTGATAGCAATGGGCATCGTGTCAGTGCCGGATTTATCAAGTTCACTCCGAATATGAGATGGGAATTCCATGGTGCATCGTCCTTGAACATTTTTCATAAATGGATCGAATGGAAAACATACGTCATTGGTGAAAGTGGTTTCCGGTATCAGCAAAAATCAACTGACGGGGAGTATTATCCATCAACTTCGGATGTGCAATTCCGTTATATTAACCAGTTGACATTTGGAATAAATAATGACCGCGTACTATATCCATTTGCGGCTAACATACAGGGTCAACAGGCGAAAGATTTTTTTCGCATTAATCTTAATGCTGATTTTTTCTTTAATTACCCGGTTGGTGGGGGAGTGGCTATCCGGTTATTTGCGGCGGGTTTTGGCTACATTGGTAATCGCTCTGCCTCCAGCGCTTTTACTACTGCAAGGTATCAACCCAAACTTACTGCCGTAAGGGGAGCGGAAGATTATACCTACAGCAACTATTTTATAGGACGAAATGAATCTGATGGTTTACCTGCGCAGCAAATGATGTTACGCGATGGTGGGTTAAAGATCCGGACCGACCTGTTCCAGGATATGCAGGGCAGATCCGACAGCTGGGTTTCTTCGATCAATCTTAGTTCAACCCTTCCGATTGCGGCCCTCCCGTCTGGTTTACCGATCCGACTATTTTTTGATATCGGTACCTATGCGGAGGCCTGGAAAGAGGATGCTACCGGCACACGTTTTCTATACACCGGGGGGGTGCAGCTTTCATTGTTTAAAAACGTGCTTAATATATATGCACCCGTTGTGTACAGTAAGGCATTCCGCGATGTACTCAAAACTGTACCCGAGGAAAATAAGTTTTTGCGTAAACTTTCTTTTACTATAGATATTCAGAAGGTTGTTTCCAAAAAGAATGGCCAGCCGATAATTGATTAATTTGCTGCCTGGTGATACATTATGTTCAAAGGCATATTATTGATGTTTCAAAATGGGATGCATGTATAGAAGCATCTTCAAACAGTCTTGTCTATGCATATTCCTCTTATCTGGATGCAATGAGCGATCATTGGGATGCGCTGATCATGGGCGATTATGAATATGTAATGCCGCTCACCTGGCGCAAAAAAATTGGCACCCGGTATTTGTATCCACCTCCTTTTACACAACAAGGTGGCGTATTCAGCCGGCAGGTAATTTCACCTGAACTGGTTAAAGAATTCCTGACGTTGGCTGCAACACATTTCCCGTTTGGTGATATCTATCTAAATTACGCTTCGCCTATGGCCGGTTTGCAAAAACATTGCAATTATATCCTGCCACTTAACACAGCTTATACTCAGCTGACTAAAGGATATAAAAAAGACCTGCAGAACAATCTTAAAATAGCAGACAGACACAACCTCAACTATGCGTCTGGTACCAATCCTCTCGAGGTTACAAAACTTTTCAAAAACCGTTACGCTTCACAGATAGGTAGTATTGATGCAAATGGTTTTACGCGTTTCGAAAATTTGATCTTAGGAGCCAACCGCTATTACCATTCTATTGTAAGACTCGTTACATCAGGTGCTAACGAACTGCTTGCAGCGGCTCTTTTAGTTGTAAGCGGAAAGAGACTATATCTTATCGAGTCTTATGTTTCTGATGATGGTCGTAAAATGAGTGCCAACCATTTCCTTCTTGACCGGCTTATTCATGAGCATTCATCAGGCGATTGGTTGCTCGACTTTGAGGGTTCCGATATACCAGGAATAGCCAGGTTTTATGCAAATTTTGGAGCGGTTGATCAACCCTATTATTTCTATCATTATAACCACTTACCGCTCATTCAGCGCAAGGTAAAACAGTTGGTAGATAAGTTGAAGGGGAGATAAATAATGTTTACCGCGTGACAACTAAATGCTCCGTAATAAACTTGTTGTTCGGCCACTCACCAGTATGGCGAAAATTTCTTCTGAGTGATAACCTGATGTAACGCATTCGTGTCGGGGTAACTACTCCGGGGGAAGCTGGTGTTTATCACTCACCTGCGGCGTAACAACTGCTCCGCAATGAGCAGATCGATTGGGTAAGTAACCTTAATGTTTGAGCGCTCACCTTCAACAAGATTCACCGTAAAACCTGCGGTTTCCACGACGGTGGCTTCATCTGAAAATTTCTCGTGATAGGGTTGTGTGAAAGCTTCTTGTAATACTGCTGCAGGGAAGGTTTGTGGGGTCTGGATGAGTCTTATCCTGCTGCGATCAAGTACGCTGGAATTCTGATCACCGGTCACGTTATTGATAAGGCGGATACTGTCTGGTGGTTCAATCGCCGGAACCGCACTTCCCGAACTTATTGTTGCTTCAAAACAACGCTGTATCAGTGCCGTGGTTACAAGGCATCTGACACCATCGTGTACAAACACGGTAGATGCAGTCGGGACATGCGTTAAGCCATTTTTAACAGATTGAAAACGGTTATTTCCTCCCTTAACAGTTTGTAAACGACCAGCATGTAGCTCATCCCCGAAAAGCTCATGACCGGTTGTCAGATAGGCTTCAGGCAATACGAGGATGACGACCATGTCGTCATACGCCTCAAGAAACGCCCTGACAGTGTACCAGATCAGGGGTTTGCCGTGGATCTCCAGAAATTGTTTTGGTTGCTTTTGACCCATGCGCTGGCCGGAGCCTCCCGCAACAATAATTGCATACTTTTCCATTGCTGATTATTCTCCGCCCATGAGTTCGCGTTCAATCTCTTCCATTTGAACGATGTCCCAGGCCTCGCTTTCTGTGGGCGTCAGGTTGAGGGAATCGAGCAGTCCCGCTTCATCAAAAACTTCCTGCACACGGGGTTGAAGGTTGCAGATTACGAAAGAACTCTGCTGGTCGTAAAAGTGTTGCTGAATGTCTGAAATTCTGCTCGCCGCAGCACTATCCATGTCCCTGATGTCTTGCAAGTTCAGAACCACATTTTTTATGTCTTTTTCAACGAATGGAAGAAGGCACTCGTCGAGGGCTGCTGTCATATTAGCAGCGAGTTTGGTTTCCATCAGCGTAATGACATGGAATTTCTCTCTGGTATCAATTTTGACTTGCATACACTTAATTATGTTAACCGTCGTTAATATTTTGACGGCCAGAACTTTCATCAAAATTATTTGTTATTATTGTATCATTCACAACAAATTACAAAAATGGACAACAATTTTTCAGCCCAGGTCAAGGAGATAATTTCTTTTAGCAGGGAGGAGGCATTACGGCTGGGGAACGATTTTATCGGTACAGAACATTTGTTGCTGGGTCTGATCCGGGAGGGTGACAATACTGCCGTCCGGATCCTGAAAAGTTTCAACGTCGATTTGTATGAACTACGGAAAGAAGTTGAGCTCGCAGTTAAGGATAAAACCGGTAAGAATATCGCCAACATTAATAGTCTGCCTTTAACAAAACAAGCAGAAAAAGTAATCAGGGTTACTGTGCTTGAAGCAAAGGCGCTAAAAAGCCCGACTGTTGAAACGGAACACTTGATGTTATCGATTCTCAAGAACAAAGAAAACATTGCTACTCAAATTTTAAATCAATTCGACGTGGATTACGATTTATTCAGAAACGAATTAGGCGTGGTCAAAAGCAACGACATCCGCAGCGAATACGCTGACGAAAACGAAGATGATTTCGATGAGGAGAAAAAGTATTCACAACAAAAGTCAAGGGCCGCAGGTAATGCCAAAAGCAAAACACCAGTGCTCGACAACTTTGGTCGCGATATTACCCGTCTCGCCGAAAACGGATCACTTGATCCGATCGTTGGCCGCGAACAGGAAATAGAGAGAGTATCACAAATACTTTCACGTAGAAAGAAAAACAACCCGATTCTTATCGGTGAGCCAGGTGTTGGTAAAACTGCCATCGTCGAAGGACTTGCATTGCGCATCGTTCAACGTAAGGTATCACGTGTGCTGTTTGATAAACGCGTTATATCACTTGATCTTGCAGCGCTTGTTGCAGGAACAAAATACCGTGGACAGTTTGAAGAGCGCATGAAAGCCATCATGAACGAGCTCGAAAAAAACAGGGACGTGATTCTTTTCATTGACGAGATTCACACTATTGTCGGAGCCGGTGGTGCAAGTGGTTCTCTCGATGCTTCAAACATTTTCAAACCGGCACTTGCACGGGGCGAATTGCAATGTATCGGAGCTTCTACGCTTGATGAGTATCGCATGTACATTGAAAAAGACGGAGCATTGGATCGTCGTTTTCAAAAGGTCATCATCGAACCACCAAGTGTTGATGAAACCATCCAGATCTTAAACAACATCAAATCCAAATACGAAGATTATCACAACGTAACTTATAGTAACGATGCTATCGAGGCTTGTGTTAAGCTGAGCGACCGGTACATTACCGACAGGCTGTTGCCAGACAAGGCGATAGATGTTATGGATGAAGTCGGCGCACGTATTCACCTTAAAAACATCAATGTTCCAAAAGAGATCCTTGATCTTGAAAAGAAGATTGAAGACGTTAAGGTTGAAAAAAATAAAGTGGTGAAGAGCCAGAAATTTGAAGAAGCTGCTTCACTACGTGATACTGAAAAACGTTTGCAGGAAGATCTTGAAAAAGCAAAAGGACAGTGGGAAGAAGAAAGCAAACACAAACGTTACCCCATCGATGACGAAGCAATTGCTGAAGTAGTAAGTATGATGACTGGCATTCCGGTTAAAAGGATGGTTCAGGCAGAAAGCGACAAACTTCGCAACATGGCTGTCGACATGCAGCAAATGGTTGTTGGCCAGGATGATGCTATCACCAAAGTGGTTAAAGCTATACAAAGGAACCGTGTAGGTTTGAAAGATCCCAAAAAGCCAATCGGAACATTTATATTCCTTGGCCCCACCGGGGTTGGTAAAACAGAACTTGCCCGTTCGCTGGCACGTTACATGTTCGACTCTGAAGATGCGTTGGTGCGTATCGATATGAGTGAGTACATGGAGAAATTTACAGTGAGCCGCCTGATCGGTGCACCTCCGGGATACGTGGGTTATGAAGAAGGTGGACAGTTAACCGAAAAGGTTCGTCGCAAACCATACTCTGTGATCCTTCTTGATGAAATTGAGAAAGCTCACCCGGATATTTACAACATCCTGCTGCAGGTACTGGATGATGGTCAGTTGACTGATGGTCTCGGTAGAAAAATCGATTTCAAGAACACCACGATCATAATGACATCTAATATTGGTGTTCGTCAACTGAAAGATTTTGGTGATGGAGTTGGTTTCACCACAGCTTCAAGAACTCAGAATGCCGACGAGAACAATAAAGCAGTCATTGAAAAAGCACTGAAGAAAACCTTCTCGCCAGAGTTCCTGAACCGGATCGATGATGTGATCATCTTCAACTCGCTTACAAAAGAGAATATCTTCAAGATTATTGATATCCTCATGAAAGGCGTTACCAAACGCCTGGTAAGTCTTGGATTCACGCTCGAGCTGGCAGAAGATGCTAAAAACTTCATTGCAGAAAAAGGCTACGATCAGCAATTTGGTGCACGTCCGTTGCACAGGGCCATTCAGAAATACCTGGAAGATCCTTTAGCTGAAGAAATCCTGAAAATGAATATCAAACCAGGTGATGTTATGGTCGCGGAACTGGATAAAGAAAATTCAAAACTCAGTTTCACGCTTAAATCACCTACCAAAGAAAGCGCAGAGGCTAACTAAGGTTACATGATGCTGCTGAAGAGCAGTTACCATATCGGGCCGGCAATTTTGCCGGCCTTTTTTCTTTAGGGCTGGTATATTTGCAGAGATTCTTAAAATGTACAATGCGATCTAAGCGCAAACCATCTTTATTGCTGTTTTCTTTTTTTGCTGATCTCCGGCAAAATGATCGTAAAGCATTTGTTTTCGTAATCGCCTGCATGGTTGTGCAACTTGTTTTAACAGCATTGAAAATGGAAGCGACGCCCTTCCTTTTGTATGGAATGTTCTCTGAAAAACAAGCGCTGACAGATACGGTTTCAACCACCTCAATAAAGATCAATGGAAAGCCTCTTGGCTCGTACGGATTGTCGCTGCGGGAACAACAATTGCTTGAAACAACGCTGGGCAATTATCTGGCGATGAAAAATAACAATGACAGCGATCCGCTACAAACCTGGGTTGAATACCGCCATCCGGGTATCATAAAGTGGAGCGTTTACCCATGGCTGTCAGAGAAGATATACAATACTCCTGGTGATCTGCAACGGTTCCGGAACTGGTTCCGGCATAAATGTATTGAAGTGGTAAACAAGTCTGAAAAAGCAACAGAAAATGTACCATCCGTCAATAGTGAACCTGCTATTCAAATCATTCGCACCACCTATTTCTTAAACCGACCTTCATTGCATCCAACCGTTGTCAGAAATGAAACACTTGAGGTACTCTGATTATACTTTATTGGTTGCTGCTAACAAGGTGCTTTTACAGCGCATATTTTATTCCGGTGTTATTATCAGTTTTTTGTTGAGCTACCGGTTCAATATCCTTGTTTCCCAGGTTGGTGAAAACCCATTGGCTGATCAGGATGCGGATCCTGTATACCTGTTGTTTATGATCACTGGCATAGCTGATTTTTTTAAAGGTTGGTTCGCAGCATTTATTGAAATGCTGATGATGTTTTGTAGCATAGGCGCTATTGTTTATCCGGCTAAACGCTTGTTCCCTGTTAGTTTTCTTGTGATGTATTTCCCGTATTTCATCACGTATAATATGGTGGCTGGTCACCATTATACCAATACCGGCCTGTTGATCATGGCTTTGCCTTTTGTGTTCGGGGGCAGCCGTTTTATATCGGCTTTTACTTTCTGCAGGTTTATTTTCTGTTTTATGATGTTTACTGCCGCGTGCTGGAAAATAGCAAGAGGTAATCTCTGGCATATTGATCAAACCGGGATGTTGCTCGTTAATACATCATTACACTCGCTGGCGGCGGGTGTTACAGACTGGCACACAGAATTGGTGAGATGGTTAATAAACCATAAACCTATTGCACATATGTTATGGGTGATACTAATCGTGCTCGAGTTACTGTTTGCGGCGGGGTTCGTTACGCTGAAATGGGATAAATACCTGTTGATTGGTTATGGCTTGTTTTTTATAGGTGGATGGTTTCTTTTCAATATCTATAATTTTGAGAATCTGTTCTTCCTGAATACATTGACACCTGTATTGCTGTTAGCCGATGGTGTACGGAAACTGTTACCAGCAGCGAACCCGGGGAATAAATCACTTTGAGTTTACTGGCTTTTTTTCGCATTTTTGCACTCATATCATGGCTGACAAAATTATAATAACAATCGACGGCTGGTCGTCTTGTGGTAAAAGTACCGTGGCAAAACAGCTTGCAACTGAATTAGGCTACGTATATATTGATAGCGGCGCCATGTACCGGGCCATTACTCTTTATTTTCTCCGTAATCATATTGACTGGACCAAACCCAAAGCAGTTCAACAGGCGCTTACAAATATCTCATTGAAGTTTGTACACAATGAGAAAAGCCGCAACAGCGAGATACATCTGAATGATGAGAACGTTGAGTATGTAATCCGCGATCTTGTGGTTGCTGAAAAGGTAAGCGAGGTTGCAGCTGTTAAAGAGGTAAGAGAATTTGCTGTTGCCCAGCAACAGGAGATGGGTAAAAGCAAAGGGATAGTGATGGATGGCCGGGACATTGGAACCGTGGTTTTCCCAAATGCAGAGTTGAAGATATTTATGACTGCTGATAACGCGGTAAGGGTAGAACGCAGGTTTAAAGAACTGTTTGAGAAAAATCCCAACATTACTGTTGAAGAAGTAAAAGCAAACCTTGAAATGCGCGACTATATCGATTCACACCGCGAGATCAGTCCCCTTCGGCAGGCAGCCGACGCGCTCATCCTCGACAACTCAAAGCTGACAATGAAGGAGCAGCTGGCTATCGCGTTGAAATGGGCGAAAGAGCGGCTCGGCTAGCAACAGCATTTAACTAAAACAAAAACGCTCCCTGCAAAGCATGGGAGCGTTTTTTATAATGCTGGCTTATATTATCTCAGGAACAACAGCTCACGGTATTTAGGCAATACCCAATGCTGATCTGCAACCAGAAGTTCAAGCTTATCCACGCTGTAACGGATCTGGTCAAAATAAGCATCTTTGATCTGTGAGCAATAAGCGATCGCTTTTGTGCGGGTATCGGTCATTGCATTACAAACCTTGCGCTCCTGGATCATTCGCTCAACAAGGTCACTGACCCTGGCGATGTGTTCGGAAATTTTTGCAAGAATTTGTTTCTGATTTACGTAAGCTGATTCTTCAAGACCAAGGCTCTTAAGACCCTGGATATTTTGTATCAATGTGTTTTGATAATTGATAGCAGCAGGAAGAATGTGGCTGGTAACCAGTTCGCCCATGATACGTGCTTCGATCTGAACTTTCTTGATGTATTTTTCAAGTTCAATCTCATGACGCGCTTCAAGTTCAGCATGTGTGTACACGTTGTTATGTGCAAACAGATTTTTTGCTTTCTCGGTTACCATTGCATCAAGTGCTAATGGAGTAGTACGCAGGTTAGGCAAACCACGTCTTTCAGCTTCATGGTGCCACTCTTCGCTGTATCCATCTCCTTCAAACAACACCTTTTCGCTCGCAACAACATATTCACGGATCACCTGCATGATCGCGATTTCTTTTTTGTCACCTTTTTCAATCAGGCTATCAACATCCTTTTTGAACTTCTTAAGTGTTTCAGCCATGATGGTGTTAAGCACGGTCATTGCATTCGCACAGTTTGCAGTAGAACCTACAGCGCGGAATTCAAATTTATTACCGGTGAAGGCAAATGGAGAAGTACGGTTACGGTCAGTGTTATCTAATAACAGTTCAGGAATGCTGCGGTGAAGATCCAGTTTAAGGATCGCTTCATCCTGTTCGTCGAATTTACCACCAACTCGTTCCTTTACATCACCCAGCACCTTACTCAGGTATTGACCGATAAATACAGAAATGATAGCGGGAGGAGCTTCATTAGCACCAAGACGGTGATCGTTGCCTGCAGATGCAATTGCTGCGCGAAGCAGATCAGCATAATCATGAACCGCTTTGATAGTGTTAACAAAGAAGGTCAGGAACATCAGGTTGGTCTTAGGCGTTTTACCAGGAGCGAGAAGATTCACACCGGTATCAGTTGCCATACTCCAGTTGTTGTGTTTACCACTACCGTTAATTCCGGCGAAAGGTTTTTCATGCAACAGGATACGCAGTTTGTGGCGACGGGCAACACGATCCATGATGTCCATCAGTAACACGTTATGATCAACCGCGATACTTACATCTTCAAATATAGGGGCGCACTCAAACTGGGCGGGCGCAACTTCATTGTGACGGGTTCTCAACGGAATTCCTAATTTATAGGATTCAGCCTCGAAATCGCGCATGAACGCATAAATCCGCTCAGGTATAGAACCAAAATAATGATCTTCCAGTTGCTGGCCCTTTGCAGGCGAATGACCAAACACGGTGCGGCCACTCATAACCAGGTCAGGACGGGCATTGAAAAGAGCTTCATCCACTACAAAATATTCCTGCTCCCATCCAAGGGTGGCGGTAACCTTACCTACATTTTTATCAAAGTAGTGGCAAACATCTACCGCAGATTTATTCAAAGACTCCAGTGCTTTCAACAGGGGAGCCTTATAGTCAAGTGATTCACCGGTGTAAGAGACGAACAACGTGGGGATACAAAGTGTTTTACCCTGTCCGATCTCCATAATAAATGCAGGAGAAGAAGGATCCCAGGCTGTATAACCGCGGGCTTCAAAAGTTGCACGCAAACCACCGCTTGGGAAAGAAGAAGCATCGGGCTCCTGTTGAATCAGCGCAGCGCCGTCAAATTCTTCCAGGGCGGTGCCATCACCCTTGAGGGTGAAGAAGGAATCATGTTTTTCAGCAGATGATCCTGTCAAAGGCTGAAACCAGTGCGTGTAATGGGTAACACCCTTACTTTCTGCCCACTGACGAACGCCGGCGGCAATCTGGTTGGCCATCATCCGGTCGATTTTCTTGCTTCCCTTTATTGAAGAATTAAGGCTTTTGTATGCCTCATCACTTAAAAATTCACGGGCCACCTTCATCGTGAATACATTCTCACCAAAAATAGCGGTGATCTTCATGGAGCCGTCCACATCCACGGGAGTAGCAGCGCTCAGATCGTTAATTGCTTTAAAACGTAATGATTCCATTGAGTGTTTTAGTTTTGGCAAATAAACGATAAAAGTGGCTTTTTAAAAAAGTATTTGTAACGATTGTGATTTTTTTGAAAAAAATGTGGATAAATACCACGAAGTAGAGCTCAAATTGAAGATTTTTCCGAAAAAAAAGGCCAAAAATAAATATTAGATAATTTCAGATATTTTTTAAAAATCTAATCTGATCGTTTTAAAAAGAACTTCCAGTTGATGAGTCCGGCAAACATTGCAAACAAAAAAAGCTCACCTATTATCTTATACCGTACGATTGCCCCCGGGAAGGGTACCGTGTAACCGATGATGAGGAACTGAAACAAAGCAAAAAAGAGCAGCGTCAAAAAAAGAGGCTGGCAGAAAGCAACCCAGCCGT
The DNA here is from genome assembly GCA_023416995.1 of Bacteroidota bacterium. Classification (GTDB taxonomy): domain Bacteria; phylum Bacteroidota; class Bacteroidia; order Chitinophagales; family Chitinophagaceae; genus DATHKG01. The sequence continues at coordinate 27,348 of JAEZGI010000043.1, read as the reverse complement.
TTCGCATAGGCCGAAAACTAAACAGGATCACCAAAAGCAACAGCAACAGCACTTCAACGGAGGCAGCAAGTTGCAAAAAGCCTTTTGCCTCCCAGGGATAAGGTCTTAAAAAACTGTTGTTAAGGGCCTGGGGCAGAACCTTCACAAAGCCGGGCAAATTTGGTTTAAGCGTGTCAAGAGCAAAACGTGTATTTCCTTCCAACGCAAAAAAGGCCGCCTGGCGGGCCGAAATTACCGTGGCTGCGTTCCTGGACGGCGAGATCCAGGTGGTTGCAAAAAACAACAGTACACACAGTCCGTAAACGCCGGCGAAAGCTGGTAGTGGTTTCCGGCCCCGTTTTTCAACCATAAACCAGGCCACAAACGAAGGGATCATCAATGCAAGCAGGTAACTTCTGAATACCAGGATTCCGGCCATCCCGATTATAAAAGCGACTATCCTGCCTGTATCTTTTTTTTGCATCAAGGCAGAAAATTGCAGGATGCCCAGCATCACAAAAAAGAAAAGTAACCCATCTGGTCGAAACCCACTTAACCAGAAAATAACCGGCGGCACAAAAAACACTGCTAAAAAAATGGGGGTTCGCCCACCGCTGGTTCTCTCTGTCACCAGCCTGTATAACCAGGATTGGGCAATAAACACCGGGACATTAAAAAATACCAGGTTCATATAATAGTTGCCCGCTGTAAGGAAGTTTATAAGTGCCATCGGTTTTGTAAGTATCCAAACCTCGATGTCTCCCAGGTAATAATATAAATGATCGGCCCAGCTATCATAGGCACGGGGCGATGCAAATGGACCCAACTCCGCGAAAAACCTAAGTGGATCGTCCAGTAACAACTGTTGCTGACCCAAAGAATATTCATGCAACCACCAGGTATCATCACCTTCATACATTGTAAGAAAAATGTAACCATAAGCACAACCCATGATGATCTTAAAGGAAAAAGCGCCCGCAATCTGCATTACAGACAGCCCATAAGTTTGCCGCTTTAAAACACGGCAGAGCCAGGCAATCGCAAGCATGGTCCACAATAAAATCCCGGCAACAGTAAGCATGAAAAGGAAAATCAGTTAGATATCGGCCCAAGATAACAAGCTCTTTTGACTAATATCTGCGCAGGTGGTTCTTAAATGCATAAATTTGGGCACAATCAAGTACATGAGTGATTCTGGTGCGGGTAAACGTATTGCTTTTGTTTCTAACAGCGCCTGGTCGGTTTACAATTTCCGCCTGGATGTGATCCGCTCATTATTGATTGCCGGCCACCAGGTGATCGTTATGGCCACCTCCGACGATTATGCACCTGCGTTGGAACGTGCAGGCTGCACCTTTGTTCCCATCTCGTTTAATAACCGGACAGCGAACCCGCTTGCAGATATATTTTTTTACCAGCGACTGCGTAAACTATATGCGACCCACCGGCCCGACTTCATTTTCCATTTCGTCGCTAAACCTAATATCTACGGTTCAATGGCCGCTGCGGCAAACAATATTCCATCGGTGGCGGTGGTCACAGGTCTTGGTTATCCATTTGCAAAACGAAACTGGCTATTCAGGCTCATGAAATTGCTTTACCGACATGCTTTACGTAAAGCCCGGGAAGTGTGGTTTTTAAATAATGAGGATGCAAAGGTGTTTATATCAGAAAATATTGTGGGCATCGATAAAATGAAGGTGATGCCTGGTGAAGGAATCAATACTGCACATTTTAGTCGCGAGCAATCAGTGCCGGGAAATGGAACCTTTACATTTATCATGAGCACCAGGTTGCTGAAAAGTAAGGGCATTATGATCTATGCCGATGCAGCACGTATACTCAGGAAAAAGAACTATAATGTTAAGTTCCGGTTATTGGGTTTTTTTGAAGATCATCATCCGGATTCAATTCTGCAATCAGACATAGATCGATGGCAACAGGAAGGATTGATTGAGTATCTGGGCTTCGCCGATGATGTTCGACCTTTTCTTCAACGCGCAGATTGTTTTGTGTTTCCATCATTTTATAATGAAGGGATTCCGCGCTGTCTGATGGAAGCATCAGCAATGGAACTCCCGGTAATTACCTCTGCTACACGCGGGTGCCGCGATGTGGTGCTCCATAATCAAACTGGCTACCTGTGCAAGGTGCGTGACCCATTTGATCTGGCAGATAAGATGGAACAAATGATAAATCTTTCCCGCGCCGCACGTTTGCAAATGGGCAAAGCCGGCCGCGATTATGTGATCAATAAATTTGAAGTAAGAAAGATAACTGAAGAATATTTTGCCACACTGGGCATTGAACTGACGGACTGATTGTGTTTTTTGTACTTTTGCTGCACCATGGAGATAACAGTTAAGACCGCAAAACAACTTCGCTTAACCGAAGAAGAATTTGAACTGATTAAAGAAAAACTCGGCCGCACTCCCAACTTCAACGAATTATGCTCATTCAGCGCAATGTGGAGCGAGCACTGCAGCTACAAAAATTCAATAAAATGGTTGAAGACTTTACCGAGAGACGGTAAAAGAATGCTGGTAAAAGCAGGTGATGAAAATGCCGGCCTGATGGATATCGGCGATGGATACGGTGTGGTTTTCAAAATTGAATCCCACAATCACCCTTCGGCTATTGAACCTTTCCAGGGCGCAGCAACCGGTGTTGGTGGTATTCACCGTGATATTTTCACCATGGGCGCGCGACCCATCGCTTCACTTAACTCTCTTCGTTTCGGGAATATCCGCGAAACAAAAACTCAACATCTTCTTGCAGGCGTAGTAAAAGGGATCGGCCATTATGGCAACTGTTTTGGTGTGCCAACAGTGGGGGGAGAAATATATTTCGAACAATGTTATCATACTAACCCGCTCGTAAACGCAATGAGCGTTGGTATTCTTAAAGAAGGCGGAACGATCTCAGCCACTGCTAAAGGCATCGGTAACCCGGTGTTTTTTGTAGGAAGTGCAACAGGTAAAGATGGTATTGGCGGTGCTTCTTTTGCATCTGCCGACATCACTGAAGAAAGTACCGGCGAACTACCCGCTGTGCAGGTAGGCGATCCTTTCCAGGAGAAAAAATTGCTTGAAGCTTGTCTTGAAGTTATTCAAACCGGTGCCGTAGTCGGTATGCAGGATATGGGTGCAGCAGGAATCATTTGCTCTACTTCTGAAATGAGTGCAAAAGGCGAAGTTGGTATGCGTATAGATCTTGAAAAAGTGCCTACCCGCCAGCAGAACATGAAGGCTTGGGAACTTTTACTGAGCGAAAGCCAGGAGCGCATGTTGATGGTTGTTGAAAAGGGCCGTGAGCAGGAAGTACTCGCAGTTTTTGATAAATGGGATCTGCCTTGTTCTGAGATCGGCGAAGTAACCGGTGACGGTATCCTTCGGTTTTATATGCATGGGCAGCTTGAAGCAGAATTGCCCGCTTACGACCTGGTGTTGGGTGGTGGTGCCCCGGTATATGCCCGCGAATACAAGGAGCCTGCTTACTTTGAAAAAATCAAGACATTTGATCCCGCATCGGTTGTTGTTCCGGCAAATCTGAAAGCTGCGGCCGAGCAAATTATAACTATCCCGAATATAGCATCCAAACGCTGGGTATATGTTCAATACGACAGTATGGTGGGCACCGGGAACGCTTCTACAAATGCTCCAAGCGATGCAGCCGTGGTGATCGCCAAACCTACCAACAAAGCGCTTGCTCTGACTACTGATTGCAACAGCCGTTATGTTTTTGCTGATCCTTATAAAGGTGGAATGATAGCAGTGGCAGAAGCAGCACGCAATATTGTATGCAGTGGCGGCCAGCCCCTTGGCATTACCAACTGTCTCAACTTCGGTAATCCTTATGATCCCGAAGTTTATTACCAGTTTGTACATGCCATCAAAGGAATGGGAGATGCATGTACCCGTTTCGAAACGCCTGTTACAGGTGGTAACGTTAGCTTTTACAATCAAAACCCTGATGGTCCCGTATATCCAACGCCAACCATTGGTATGGTGGGTTTGCTTGATAATGCTGAGAAAAAGATGACGATGGATTTCAAATCCGCGGGCGATCGCATCTTCCTGATCGGCAAAAGCCGTAATGATCTCGGTTCATCAGAATATCTGCATAAAGTATGTGGTGTTGAATTCAGCCCTGCGCCTTATTTTGATATTGAAGAGGAATTGAAGCTTCAACAATTGGTTACAAAACTTATTGCTGAAAATCTCATCGTATCTGCACATGATATCAGTGAAGGCGGTTTGTTTGTAACGCTGCTTGAGTCAGGTTTTAACCGGAATCTTGGAGTTGAGGTCACTATGGCCGATACCTCTATCCGTAAAGATGCTTATTGGTTCGGTGAGGCCCAATGCCGGGTAGTGGTTACCGTTAGCAGCGATGCAGCAGATGAATTTATCTCTGCAATTGGAGATCATCCTTTTGAAGAACTGGGTGTGGTAACTCCTGGTGAAATTTTTATCGACGGTGCGTCATGGGGCTCGATCCACGAATGGAAAGAAGCTTATGATACGGCCATCGAAAACATTATCGCATCACGCGAACCATCAGCTGCTACCGCATTAAGTTAAGCGTGATCAGTAACGATTCTTCATTATGCAAACATCAAATCAGATCATAGTTACCGGTGCGGCAGGATTTATTGGCAGTTGTCTTGTTGGCTACCTGAATCAGCAGGGATATAATAATATTGTAATTGTTGACGATTTTGGTCGTGCTGACAAAATCCCAAATCTTGAAGGAAAACAATTTACTGAAAGGGTAGAACGGGAGGGCTTTTTTGACTGGCTCGGAAGTTCGGCGACAGCTCCGTCCTTTATCTTTCACATAGGCGCGAAAACCGATACCACAGAGTTTGATTATGCAGTGCATGAACACCTGAACCTTGACTATTCAAAAAAGGTATGGGCTTATTGTGTTCAACATAATGTGCCAATGGTATATGCTTCTTCCGCCGCCACTTATGGTTCAGGTAGTGAAGGTTATAGTGATGATCACGCTTCAGTGAATCAGCTGAAACCGCTGAATCCATATGGTGTATCAAAAAACGAATTTGATAAATGGGTGTTGCAGCAGGAAACTGTTCCGCCTTTTTGGGCCGGTCTGAAGTTTTTCAATGTTTACGGACCCAACGAATATCACAAAGGACGAATGGCCAGTGTGATATTTCACTCTTATAACCAGATTCAGAAAGAGGGTGTTGTCAGTCTTTTTAAATCACATCGCCCCGATTTTCGGGATGGTCAGCAGCTGCGCGACTTTGTTTATGTAAAAGATATCGTGAAGGTTTGTTTCTGGCTCATGAGCAGTGCCGTTACCGATGCCGGTTGGGCAACCACGCATAGCGCCATCTATAATCTTGGAACAGGCAGGGCCCGTGCTTTCGAGGACCTCGTGAAAGCCACTTTCGCAGGTTTGGACAAACCAGCATCTATCCGTTTTATTGATATGCCCCTGGATATCCGCGACAAATACCAGTATTTTACTGAAGCTGATATGCAGAAACTGGCCAATGCAGGATACAAGGAGCCATTTTATTCGCTCGAAGCAGGTGTAGATGATTACGTGCGGAACTATCTCTCTCAAAATAAATATTACTGAACAACTCATCATGGATAAAAAGATTGCCATCATCGGCGGCGGAAATCTCGGTACCGCAATTGCACAAGGACTCATACAAAGTGGTTTTGCATTGCCTGGAAACATTATTATTACGAAAAGGAACATCCGTACACTCGCAGCATTGGAGCAACAGGGAGTACTGGTTAGTGATAATAATGGAGAAGCTGTGCGTTCTGCCAGCCTGGTGATCCTGGCTATAAAACCCTTCCAGGTTGATGAGGTGTTGATGGGTATTAAAGACGACCTCGACGAAAACAAGCACCTCGTGGTATCCGTTATTACCGGGGTCAGCATATTACATCTCCGTAATATTATCAACCGCCCGCTTCCTGTGGTGCGTGCGATGCCAAACACGGCGATTGCGATCCAGGAAAGTATGACCTGTTTATCGGCGGTAAGTGCAAATGCAGACCAGGTACGGTACATCGAGGATCTGTTCAACAGGCTCGGCAGGGTAGCATGGGTTGATGAAAAGCTAATGGATGCGGCCACTGTTTTGGGTGCCTGTGGAACAGCTTATGCGATGCGATATATCCGGGCAAATATCCAGGGAGGAATTGAAATTGGTTTTGACGCTGCAACGGCAAACCTGATAGTTGCGCAAACGGTAAAAGGTGCTGCTGATCTTTTACTGAAAAACCATTCGCATCCTGAACAGGAAATAGACAAGGTGACAACCCCCAAAGGTTGCACTATTGCCGGCCTGAACGAAATGGAGCACCAGGGCTTTAGCTCTTCGCTTATCAAGGGAATTATAGCCAGCTACGACAAGATCATAAAGGAATAAAAATCAATGGTTTGCAAGGTGAGGTTTAGATTTTGGGATTTTTCCCTTAGATTTGCCGCCTGACGGCGTCTCGTGATGCATAATATTTTAGCCTTGCACGCGTTTATCCCTGATCCGGCGATCGTTCGTCAACCCATACTTATGAAAAAGGAAAAACTGAGTTATTTCGTTTTATTGGCGGAAGTATTAGTCATTATTTATCTCCACTCCACAAAGACACCCTCTTCAGCTTTGCCTGAACATGAACGGCAGGTGGCGGGAAAGGCGCAGCCTACGACCCAACCTGCGAAAACGGTTCACCACGCTGTATTTACCTTACGTTAAGCACCCTGAACCTTTTCTTAAATTTTCCTCAACCCGGGATCCGATTTTAACAGTCAAATTTTTTGGCTTAGTTTTGCATGACCTTCAGGAATTAATCTTCATACGTTTTTCCGCCAGGTCGATTGAAGGGTTCTTTTACGACCTTGATAATTTTAATCATCGCTGCGTTTAACCCGGAATGCCTGTTCGCAGACGCGACAGCTGTTTTCTTTGAATTTATTATAAGAAAATAACTATATAAATTATAACCATCTGTCATGGCCAAGTACATCTTTGTTACCGGTGGGGTAACATCTTCTTTGGGTAAAGGTATTATTGCTGCATCACTGGCGAAACTGTTACAAGCCAGGGGACTTCGGCCAACCATTCAAAAATTTGATCCCTATATAAACGTGGATCCCGGTACATTGAACCCTTACGAACATGGTGAATGTTTTGTTACGGAAGATGGTGCAGAAACCGATCTCGATCTTGGTCACTATGAACGATACCTTAATATATTTACTTCCCAGGCGAACAACGTTACTACCGGCAGAATATACCAGAGCGTAATCAACAAAGAACGTGAAGGACACTATCTCGGTAAAACCGTACAGGTGGTACCTCACATCACCGATGAAATCAAACGCCGTATGTTGCTGCTGGGTCAAAGCAACGAGTTTGATGTGATCATCACTGAAATCGGCGGCACCGTCGGTGACATCGAAAGCTTGCCTTTTATTGAGGCTTTGCGCCAGTTGCAGTGGGAACTTCCGGAAGAAGACACAGTGGTTGTACATCTTACACTCATTCCATACCTCAAGGCAGCTAAAGAGCTGAAAACCAAACCGACCCAGCACAGCGTAAAAATGCTGAGCCAGGAAGGTGTGCATCCTGACATTATTGTTTGCCGCACCGAAGAAGCACTTTCCACGGAAATCAGACGCAAGATTGCATTGTTCTGTAATGTAAAACCGGAAGCGGTGATCGAAGCGATGGATGCACCTACTATCTATGAGGTTCCATTACTGATGATGAATGAAAAACTGGATAAGATCTGCATGAAAAAACTGAATATCACGCAGTACCAGGAACCGGAGCTTAGCAAATGGAAAGAGTTTCTTGACAAATTGAAATACCCCAAAAGCCGTGTTACCATTGGCCTTATAGGAAAATATATTGAACTGCAGGATGCTTATAAATCGATCCTTGAATCGTTTGTACATGCCGGTGCAGTAAATGAATGCAAGGTTCAGATTGTAAATGTGCACAGTGAGTTTATTACAGATGAAAATGTTGCCGAAAAACTGCAAAACCTTGACGGTTTGCTGGTTGCGCCTGGTTTTGGTCATCGTGGCGTTGATGGCAAGATTACCGCGGTTAAGTATGCCAGAGAACATAAGCTTCCGTTTTTCGGAATCTGCCTTGGTATGCAGATGGCTGTAATTGAGTATGCGCAAAACGTACTGCAGCTGAAAGAGGCCCACTCAACTGAAATGCGGCCGGATACGCCTGACCCGGTAATCGACCTGATGGAAGAACAGAAACAAATTACCACTAAAGGGGGCACAATGCGCCTGGGATCTTATCCCTGTGAACTGAAAGAAGGCTCACTCGCGCGTACCATATATGGTACTGCCCATATCACTGAAAGACATCGCCATCGCTGGGAGTTCAATAATAACTATCTCACACGTTTTGAGGCTGCCGGCATGATAGCCAGTGGTAAAAACCCTGAAAGCGGTTTGGTTGAAATCATTGAATTGCCCGCACACCCATTTTTTGTTGGTGTTCAATACCATCCTGAATTGAAAAGTACTGTCGAAAACCCTCAGCCAATATTTGTGCATTTTATCAAAGCTGCCAAAGATTACGCTGAATTGAAAGGTGCAGTTAAGAACCCTCAGTTGCAAAGTGAGATGATCTGAGCAGCAAACCCCTATATTTGCACTCCTTAAATTAAATACCTAATGGGCAGTATGGACCGCAATACGGTGATAGGCTTTGTGTTATTGGCCGCGCTACTTTTTGTTTATTTATATATTTCCACGCAGAACAGTAAAGAGCTGCAATATGCTCAGCAAAGACAACAGGATTCCCTGGCTTTTGTACAAAAGGTTCGTGATTCTATTGCAGTTCTCAAAGATACCTCTGCCAGATCAGGTCTTGCGGTTGACTCAAACGGTGTATTGCGTACAGCAGGCGAGGAGCGCTTAACAGTAGTTGAGAACGAGGTGCTGAAAATAACATTTACTAACAAGGGGGGACAACCGAAATCCGTAGAGTTAAAGCGATACAAGTCTCCGCTTGATAGTTCAGAGGTGGTGTTAAACGGAACCGATTTCGATCGTTTTTCATATCCTGTTAACAGTGGTCCTAACCAGTCATCACAGGTTGCTGACCTGTTTTTCGCGGATCCGGTGATCACTAATAACGCCGATAACAGCCAGTCTGTAGTGTATACGCTCCCTGCAGGTGCAAATGGTGAATTGATTACACACCAGTTCCAGGTTAAGCCCGCTGCTTATATGATTGACTGGACCGTACAGATGAACGGCGCGGATAAACTACTCACACAGGGTGCCTTCAATCTTAACTGGCAGTCTCGCCCCATTCCGCATGAGAAAGACGCTTCGTACGAAAGATTGCAGACAAATATCTGTTTCGTTGAAGACAACGATTTCGATTACATCATGCAAAACACCGAGAAGACTTTCGAAGCTCCGGTAAAATGGGTGAGTGTAGCCCAGCAGTTTTTCAACGTAACATTGATTGCAAAAAATAATTTCAATTCTGGTGAAGTACGCTGGACCCGTGCCGCAGACACTGCATCTACCATCGCTGATGTCACTGCTAATCTCCAGAAGAAATTACCGCTTGGCGCGGTAGCCTCGGTACCGCTTCAACTTTATTTTGGCCCCAATGATTATACTATTCTTCGCCAGCAGGCCGAAGACATGGATAAGATCGTGAACCTTGGTCGTGATATGTATGCGTTTGTAAGACCGATTAACAAATACATAATCATGCCGGTGTTTGATTTGTTCCGCGGTTTTGTTGGAAGCCTTGGTATCGTTATCCTTTTGTTGACACTTGTGATCAGGCTGGTGACCTCTCCGCTTGTTTATACAAGTTACCTGAGTGGCGCTAAAATGAAAGCATTGCGTCCCGAGATTGAAAAGATGAAGGCCCGTCTGGGAGATGATCAGCAAGCGGTGGGCATGGAGCAAATGAAGCTTTTCCGTGAAGCTGGTGTAAATCCTTTAGGTGGCTGTATTCCCGCATTGTTACAGATTCCGATCTTCTTCGCTTTGTATAGTTTCTTTAACTCGAACATCGCATTAAGAGGAGAGGGCTTTTTATGGGCGGATAATCTTGCTTCCTATGATGTTATAGCCAGATTGCCTTTCAACATACCTTATTTTGGCGATCACATCAGTTTGTTTACACTGCTGGCAGTGTTTACAAGTTTCCTGATTTCGATCTACAACATGAACATGACCCCGGATCAAAGCAACCCTGCTTTGAAGTATATGCCTTATATATTCCCGTTCATCATGTTGTTTATCTTCAACAGGTTGCCGTCTGCACTCACCTGGTATTATACCGTATCAAACGTGATAACGCTGATTTTGCAATGGTTTATCAATAATTATATTATTGATCACGATAAAATTCTTCTCAAGATCGAAGAGAACCGAAAAAAGCCAAAAGTTAAATCAAAGTGGCAGGAGCGTTTGGAGCAGGTGCAGGAACAACAAAAAAAAGCACAGGAGGCCAAACAAAAATCGGGTCGTCGCTAAACTTCGCAGCTATTAAGGATTTCAAATAAAGGACCTGCATTCTATTTGGTAAATAAGATGCAGGTCTTTGATTTTATGACAACGAATCCGTAGTTTGTAACGTCTTAATGGTGTCTTTTACAACATCAAGTTATTATGAAATATCGCACCCTGTTCTTTACATTGGTTTTTGCTATGTCGGTTGTGTCGGTGTACGCACAAAAGAAAGTGTCGGAACTTACATTGGTGTATGATGCATCGATTACTTCAGGAAGCCCGCAGCCAAAAATGGCCGATGCTTTTGATGGCGCCACTACAACGGTATATCTGAAAGGCAATCTGAGCCGGTCTGAAATGGTGAGTGCTTTGTTTTCATCCGCAACTATTCACGATTCACGCACCGGAACAGCAGTAGTACTGAGAGAGGTTAGTGGTCAGAAACTGCTTATCCGGCTCACCCCACAAAACTGGACCGAAAAGAACCGGCGTTATGATGGCATTAGTTTCACAAATACCACCGAAAAGAAGTCTATAGCAGGTTATGAGTGTATAAAAGCCGAGGCAAGACTGGCTGATGGATCTACATTCGTGGTTTATTACACACCTGAAATTGTTCCCGAAAATAAAGATTATGATTACCAGTTTCGTAACCTGAATGGGTTACCACTGGAATATGAACTGACTCAGGGAAAGCTGAAGATAAAGTATACTGTTTCCAGGATCAATCTGAACCCCGTGCCAGCTTCAAAATTTGATATCCCCAAGAGTGGCTACAGGGAAATGACCTTCGAAGAAAGTAAGAAAATGTAAAGTGACACAGCCAAAAGGCTGCCAGATTTCCGGCGATAGTTCCGGAGGAAATAACAGTTATTTGGACAGGTTGATCCTTAGATCAAGAAGAGTCAGATTATTCTTATCTGTTTTAATCGTGGTAATGCGTTGTGTATTGGGAACAATATAAATATTGTTACCTTTTTGGAAGGTAGACAACGTCTTCAGATTCACAGCATTTTTAGCTTTCTGTGCTGAAGTGATCAGGCTTCCGGAGTAAGTAATGCCTGCTCTCATTGAAAAACCTGTTGAGGTTTTTATAGGAGTGAATTCAGGAGCAATCAACTTTGATTTCTTCCTTTCACCACCACCACTGCTCGCCAATGCAAGAGCAACAACCCCTACAAGCGAGAGAGAGACTATCGATTTTTTTAGCATGAGGTTTAAATTTAAAGTAGAAGTTTCCTGCATCGGCAACAAAAATATAAAATTTTTTGGGAAGTTTTTAACCCTTTCCCGTAATTAATTAGTATTGTTTTAACGCCTGAGAATGCAAAAAGTTACAGGAAACAACAAATAGATGATAAGTTTTTATCCGGGAACGTTGCATTTGCATTGAAAAAACTTCTAATTCATTAGTTATCAGCCATTTTCAATTGGCTTCCCCGATTTGAAACTTTGAGGGAATTATTTTGTTGTTATACGGGTATGAAGAAATAATTGGATGGAGTAACCTAATACCGTATTTTACAGTAACCTACTGAATATTAAGATGAAAGAAAATCCATCTCGCCCGGACAATGAGGAAATCAGGGAATTAGTGAAAGCGTTTCAGAATCTGAAGGCAGGGCGTGGACACTCTTTTCTCGAGGAAGAAGCCTTTGAAAAAATAATCGACTATTTTGATGATGTGGAAGACCTGGCCCAGGCACTTGAAGCGGCTGAGCTGGGCATTGATCAATATCCCTATTCATCAACCCTTCTCATAAAAAAAGCAGACCTGCTGATCGCCACCAGGCGGTACCAGGAGGCACTTACCGTTTTGGGACATGCCGAACTTCTCGACAGCAACGATATCAACCTTTACATTCTCAAAACTGATGTTTACCTGGCTCTTGACCAGCAGGAAAAAGCAGTTGTTTTACTTGAAAATGCCCTGCAACTTTTTGACGGCCCGGAACGCATCGAAATGTTGTTTGAACTGGCAGATGTTTACGACGATTACGAAGAGTTTGACAAACTTTTTGATTGTTTGAAACTGATCCTCGAACAAGAGCCTACAAACGAGGAAGCATTGTACAAGATTTGTTTCTGGACAGACTTCACCGGCAGAAATGAAGAAAGTATCCGGTTGCATCAGAATATCATCGAAGAACATCCCTATAGTGAGCTTGCGTGGTTCAACCTTGCTGCAGCATACCAGGGACTGAAACTGTATGAAAAAGCAATTGACGCTTACAAATATGCGGTTGCCATAGATGAGAAGTTTGACTACGCATATCGCAATATGGGCGACGCGTATATACGTCTCCGTAAATATAAAGATGCTATCGAAGCACTGGAACGTGTGTTGGAATTGTCAAGGCCCGAAGATGTTATTTATGAAGCCATAGGACACTGTTATGACCGCATGAAAAACTTTGCGCAGGCAAGGTTTTACTACCGCAAGGCATCACATTTAAACCAGGAAGATAGCAAGCTTTTCTACAAGATCGCTTGCACATATATCAACGAGCAGCAATGGGTGATGGCAATAAAGCAGTTGGAAACCGCGATGCAGATGCACCGTCTTCAGCCCGAGTATAATCTTGCAATGGGCGAATGTAAAATGCAGTTGGGACAGTTTAAAGAAGCCATACAATCATTTTCAAACGTTGTGCGGCAGCGGCCGAGGAACGTGTATAGCTGGGAGGCACTGATTCGTTGTTTGTATAAAGGAGGCTATCATGATGAGGCACTTGAACAAACGCGTTCAGCGATCAATCTCACAGACGCAAAACCTGTGTTCTATTTTTATCTTGCTGCAATTTACCTGGAACTAGGTAAATCACGTGAAGCCATGCTGCAGTTGGAGAAGGCAATGTCCAAGGCACCACGTTTGTTAAAAAAACTGGTTGCCCTCAATCCCTCTATCTTGCAGAATCAACAGATTGTTGATATTATAGCGCGCTACAAAAAGAACAAAACCATCTGATCTGTGAGGTTTCAGCTGCATGAATAATACCCGACTTAAGGGTGCACATCTTCTTTTCTCAAATCCTATTGATTTGTTGACTATTTTTGCCGCGTTTTAAAAATACTAATGCGAAAACAACCCAGGAATGAATTTTAACCTCAGTCAGATTCCCGAGAGAACGCAAAGGCCCCGCAAGCATGGAATTACGATGGTAATGGATAAAGGGCTCAGCATCCAGGAAGTACAAAATTTTCTTAGTATATCCACCCCGCATATTGATATTGTAAAACTCGGTTTTGGAACATCCTATGTAACACCCAATCTCAGGGAAAAACTGGACCTGTACAGATCTCATAACATTCCCATCTATTTTGGAGGAACTTTATTTGAAGCGTTTCTTATCCGTAATCAATTTGATGATTATATCAGTGTTTGTAAGGATTATGGTGTAAGTTTTATGGAAGTCAGTGATGGTTCGGTAAATATCCCGCACGCAGAAAAATGCGGTTATATCGAGAAGCTAACAAAACATGGAACTGTACTTAGTGAGGTTGGTAGTAAAGATGCGGCGCACATCATTCCTCCTTATAAATGGATAGAACTGATGCAGGCAGAACTTTCTGCCGGTTCTGCTTATGTGATTGCAGAGGCACGTGAAGCAGGTAATGTCGGTATTTACCGCGGTAGTGGCGAAGTACGTGAGGGCCTGGTCCAGGAAATCCTGACCCAGATTCCTGCTGAAAAAATCATTTGGGAGGCACCGCAGAAATCACAGCAGCTTTACTTTATCGAGTTGATTGGTTGCAATGTGAACCTCGGTAACATAGCACCTACAGAGGTAATTCCACTGGAAGCAATGCGGATTGGTCTCCGGGGAGATACTTTTGATCTGTTCCTCAACAAACCCAAAGCCTGATGAAAAGGTATGGGCTTATTGGTTACCCGCTGGGCCATTCATTTTCACGTAAATATTTTAGCGATAAGTTTTCCAATGAAGGGATCACCGATTGTGTTTACGAACTTTTTCCGATCTCTTCTATCGAGCAGCTACCGGCTTTGTTGCAGCAGCATCCCGACCTGGTAGGATTGAACGTAACAATTCCTTATAAACGGGATGTGCTTGCATATCTTACCGATACAACACAGTTGCCCCCTGCACTTGAAGCGTGTAACTGTATTCAGATCCGAAATGGCAACCTGGTGGGGCACAACACGGATGTGGCAGGGTTTCGGTTAAGCATAGCACCTTTGTTAAAACCACACCATGTTAAAGCCCTGATCCTTGGAAACGGTGGTGCAACAGCCGCAGTAAAACATGCGTTGCACGAACTTGCTATCAGTTACAAAGTAGTTGGTCGTCGTGCTGGTGCCGGAGTGGATCTGTTGTATCAGCAGGTTGATGCAGAGGTGATGAAAGAACATACCATTATCATCAACACTACACCCCTTGGAACCTTTCCAGATACCGGGGCCTGTCCTGACATACCGTATGAAACTATCAGTGAGTCACACCTGCTTTTTGACCTCGTGTATAATCCTCCTGTAACCCGTTTCATGGAACTGGGTGAGGCCCGGGGTGCCACGGTGCATAATGGATATGATATGCTTGTGATCCAGGCTGAAGAAAGCTGGAACATCTGGAACGACTTACCCCGCAGATAATTTTTCTTTTACACCTGCAGGCACCGGCGCAATTTTTCTTGCTGAATAATCAAAACAGATCATGCCGGTTTTTGCGATAGCAGCGATCCGGGTTTTATCTCCTTCAGTTTTTTCGAGTTTGTAATAAAGATCAAAAGAAACCTTTGAGAACTCTGTAGCCACCACACTTGCGGAGATAATGTCACCATAAAATGCTTCAGCTTTGAACTCGATTCCAACATCAGACATAATCAGTCCCACACCTGCGAAATCGAGTTCAGTATATCCATGATGTTTCAGGAATTGCATACGTGATTCGTGCAGTATAGAAAGAATTGTGTCATTGCCCACGTGTCCACCATAGTTTAAATCGGTAATCCGGACAGGAATGCTTGTAGTAAAATTGAATTGTGCTGGTAAATCGATCTTTATGCGCGCCATGACGCAAAGATACTATGCTAAATACACTGTGAGGTTAAAGATTGTCGTGCAGCAGATCCTTCATTTCAAGTATGTCAAGAAAGTTCGTTGAGCTCGGAATAAAGCTCGGTTCCTGTATCAGGCGCGTGCGCCATTCCTGGAACAACCACTTCCACAAAGCGGATTCCTGTAGTACAACACCCAGTTGTTCTTCTTCAGTGGCCCCGGCATTCATATAACTGAGTGCGCGAAGAAACTTTTTTGAGATCCTTGTCTGGGAACCGTTTGGACCGGTCACTGTTACATAATTATTGTCTGGTGTGCTGACCAGTTTTTCATCCATAATGATGTTTCCATCACCATCCCGTATGGGTTCAGTCGGAATATTGATCGGTAAGGCCGTAATACGTTTGTCGGCGTTATCAATATTTGCATAACGCATATCCCCAACCGCAGGTTCGTCATATTCAGGAGTGGGCAGGTTATTACTTACTGTGCGAACAATGTTACGGGGGCGGGCGGTTCTGCGTGGTTGTTGTTCTGTATTTTCAGGTATTTGAATATTCTCAACGGGTTCAGACACTGCAGGAGGGCCCGGTATGGTCGTTGCCATTTGTTGCGGCTGAGCCTCATTGCCATTACTGCTGGTGCTGTACCGGTAAATGAAAGTAACGCCAAGGGCAATCAGTACAATTGCAGCAATGCGCTGCAGTATTACGAAGCGGCGTACCGGCGTTTTAATGGATATCGGAACGGGTTCCTGTTCCGGAGTTTTAACTTCCGGGTTTGCATCTGCATCCAGTACTGCGGCGATGTTGCTCCACGCACCTGGCGGAACCGGTGCAGTTTCTGCTGTAAATCTTGCAGCCAGGTCCACATCCTCCCGGATGTATTCGCTGTCCAATCTTTCTGCGATTCCTTTCCAGCAGGATGCCGGGGGAACAACTTCAAATTGATTCAACCTGTTTTGCAAATTCTCTGACATAATCTAATAACATTCTAGCGGGTATAGGACTTTTTGGTATCAGTAAGATACTGGGCAACTTTTTTTTGTAAAATTCCTTTTGCCCGGGCCAACTGCGATTTGCTGGTGCCCTCACTGATACCAAGAAGGTCACCAATCTCTTTATGTGAATAACCCTCAATCACATACAAATTGAACACTGCTTTGTACCCCGGCGACAATTCCTGGATGAGATTGATGATATCTTTCTCGGCAAGATTGTCAAGCGCAGTTACCTCGCTGTCTTCAATTGTGCTTTCTTCCTTGTCACTAACAGTTGAAAGCCTGGCCGACTTTCTCCGGAAGTGTTCGATAGAAGTGTTTACAAAAACCCTTCGCATCCAGCCTTCAAAAGAACCTTCGGCCCGGAACCTATGTAAATTCCGGAACACCTTTATAAATCCCTCCTGCAACAAATCCTGCGCATCATCGGCGTTATTTGCATAACGGAGACAAACAGCGTACATTTTTGGTGCAAAGCGTTTATAAAGCTCCTCTTGTATCCGGCGGTCGCCCTCTACTGATCCCTTTATTAAGTCGGCTTCTGAAAAAATATGGTTGCTTTCCTGGCTCAAAATATTTAAAGTTATTACCTCACCCGTCGTCAGTAGATTATTTAGCTCCCGGTTTGTTGTTTAAGAAATGCGATGAGTTGATCCGCTGCTTTTCTTCTGTGACTAAAAGCGTTTTTCTCCTGTAAATCCATTTCTGCGAAAGTACGGCTGCTTCCGGTCGGAATAAACACCGGATCATATCCAAAACCGTTCCCGCCTTTGCGTTCGTGATGGATAATTCCTTCACAGATACCCTCAAACAAAAACCGTTTTCTTTCCCAGATAAGGCTGATCACTGTCCTGAAACGTGCGCGTCGGTCGGCCATTGTCTCGAGACGCATAAGAAGTTTGTCTATATTTTTGTCAAACGATCTTTCATCCCCGGCATAACGCGCGCTTTTTACGCCCGGTTCACCGTTCAGGGCATACACCTCGAGACCGGTGTCTTCAGCAAAACAACTTGAACCGGTGAGCGAATGAATCGTTGACGACTTTTCTTCTGCGTTTAATTCAAGCGTAGGATGGGGTTCGGGGATATCGATATTGATTCCGGCACCTGCCAGGGTAATTATTTTTATGCGATCGCCAATGGCAGCCTGTAATTCCAATACCTTGTTGGCGTTGTTTGTTGCGAATATGATGGAAAGCATAGTTATTAATTTCAGGAGAGAAACATCTTTTTCAGACATTCCCATAGTTGCTTTTTCTGCGATTTTGCGGCATCGGTATCCTGGTTTAGCTCAACGATAGGAGGAATCAAAAGGAAAGTGGTGCCATTATATTGCTGCGGTTTGAACATGGGGAAACTTAGAGGTAGTCCTATCGTTAACGGATCCACGCCGAATAGCAGCGCCTGTTGCGGATTCAGTTCAGCGTTTAATTTTTCCATCTGGATTCCCGCCGCGTGATAATTCAGGATAGCCACGTCTCCCAGATTAAGTTTGCAGGCTGAAAGAATTTTAGTCAGAAATTCGAGGTGTTCTTCAGGCATGTAAGGATCTGCCTCGTATCCTGCAATGATGCAAATTTGCCTGCTGTTTTTTCCAAGAAACTTATAAGGGGCAGGGCTGGCTGGTTTTTCTATTGAGATCGTTTCCGCCTTTGTGGCGGTGGACTGCAGGTCCTGTCCGGGTGCAGTGGTTTCTTCCACCAGGCAGTTGCTGTACAACACAGCCAATACGTGTTCCGGTAAATTGACTTCTTTCAATGACATAATCCCTGGATTGGCCGATTCAAACTAACAATTGTTAGCAAAACCCGGCCCTATTTTTTGCAGGGCCGAAGTTTGTTTGTTTCTTTGTAACCACAAAAATTAAAATAGTATGATCGCTACGGGAAGGTTACCTGTGACTAAGATTGAAAGGAGTAAGCTGCAGGATACACCGCTGGAAAACATTCCATTCGGTAAATATTTTACCGATTATATGCTCGAGGCCGATTACCAGGACGGAGAGTGGAAAAATGTCGAAATCAAGCCCTACCAGCCATTACTGCTGGATCCATCTCTCGCCGCCCTGCATTATGGCCAGGCCATCTTTGAAGGAATAAAAGCCTACCGTCTCGAAGGTGGTGATATTGCTATCTTCCGCCCGTACGACAACTATAAACGCTTCAATATCTCCGCGGCAAGGATGCAGATGCCGGAGGTTCCCGAAGATATTTTTATTGAGGGTATGCGTCAGTTGATCGACCTTGATAAAAACTGGATCCCTAACAAGAAGGATCACGCACTGTATATCCGTCCATTTATGTTTGCGTCTGACGAGGTGATAGGAGTGAAACCTTCTGAAACATATAAATTCCTCATCCTTCTTAGTCCGACGGGTCCATATTACGCGGAACCGATGCGGATTTATGTAGAAGAGAAATATACGCGCGGTGCGCCGGGTGGCGTAGGTTATGCAAAGGTAGCCGGAAACTATGGCGCCAGTATGCTGGCAACGGCCGAAGCCCGCAGCAAAGGTTACGACCAGGTGCTCTGGACCGACGCTTTTGAACACAAATATGTTCAGGAGATCGGAACAATGAACGTATTTTTTATAGTTGGAAACAAGGCGTTGACGCCAGACCTGGAAAACAGTACCATACTGGCAGGCGTTACCCGTGATAGTGCGATCAAGGTGCTTCAGTCGATGGGGTACCAGGTTGAAGAAAGACCGATTCATATTGACGAGATATCTGAAGCCTACCGGGCAGGTACCCTGAAAGAGGTGTTTGGTACCGGAACGGCGGCCACGATTTCCATGATCCGCGAGTTACGGTATAAGGACCTGGTAATGGAATTTCAAGCACAAGACTGGGTAGCTGGTCCCGAGCTGAAAAAACAGCTGGATGCTATCCGTGAGGGCCGCGCGGGTGACCCATACGAATGGTTACTAAAAGTTTAATTAATTATTTTTTATCCGGGTATCGGGTAGGCAGTCACGCCCCATGCGGTTATTATCGCGGGGAACGGTGGCAATGGAGCGTTAATTCATGCAGGAACAGATATTTTTTTTGGCATAATTTTCATTTTTCCACAAAAGCCCTTACCTTTGCCCTCCCAAATTTAAAAGGTTCAGAATGCCTACTATTCAACAATTGGTAAGAAAAGGAAGAGAGATTATTAAAGCGAAAAGTAAGTCCAGGGCACTGGATTCCTGTCCGTTCCGGAGAGGGGTTTGTACCAGGGTATATACCACCACGCCTAAGAAACCAAACTCTGCGCTCCGTAAAGTAGCGAAGGTTCGTTTGACTAACAAGGTTGAGGTGATTGCTTATATTCCGGGTGAAGGTCACAACCTGCAGGAGCACTCAATCGTACTGGTTAGAGGTGGTCGTGTGAAGGATTTGCCGGGTGTACGTTATCACATCGTTCGTGGTAGCCTGGATACTGCTGGTGTGAAAGATCGCAAGCAGAGCCGTTCTAAATATGGTACAAAGCGCGAAAAAGCTAAAAAATAATCAAGCAATTACAAATCATTATAGATGAGGAAGACTAAAGCCAAAAAAATCGCCCCTGCTCCTGATGCAAGATATGGCGATGCTCTTGTGAGCCGTTTTGTTAACAACCTGATGTGGCAAGGTAAAAAGAATACCGCTTTCAATATATTTTACGATGCGATGGATCGCGTTTCCAAGCAAACCGGTGAAAACGGGTATGAAGTTTGGAAAAAGGCCCTGACCAACGTAACACCAGCTGTAGAAGTACGTAGCCGCCGTATTGGTGGAGCGACTTTCCAGATCCCTTCTGAGGTTCGTGCAGATCGTAAGATCTCCCTGAGCATCAAATGGCTGATCCGTTACAGCCGCGACAGGAACGGCCGTAGCATGTCTGAAAAACTTTCTCAGGAAATCGTAGCAGCTTCCAAAGGTGAAGGTGGTGCGTTTAAAAAGAAAGAAGATACACACCGTATGGCTGAAGCCAACAAGGCTTTTGCACACTTCCGCGTGTAACCCATAGATTTATTCAAGCCTTTATACAGTAAAGCCATCCTCAGGGATGGCTTTACTAATTTGGTGCAAGCCAAACCGGGTACCGTTGTTGCCCGAATGAAAGCTCCTGACTCAGCAACTGTCCTGAATCCGAATCACCTGCACTGCAAAACGGTCAAAACCCTCATTTTTTTCATACGTAGTTTTACCTGAATACCGTAATTTCTGCATTTTTCTTTTCTCACATTAAGAATTCACTTATGTGTGTTGCTTAATTGAACTCCTTCTTGCAAAGACTTAAGATTCAATACGACATAGGAATATATATGTAATATACAATATATGTAGTACAGGTTAACACTTAGGTTTCTCTTATGGATTTTACCTCCCGGTTAAGGGAAACCACTTGCATGAACCGTAATTTTACTTTTCCTTTGTCCTGAGTATTTGTTCTATCCGTAATCCTTAGAAAGTGACTCTATGAAACTAGATCTCTACCCTTACAAAGGCTATTGTTATGCCTTCTTGTTAAACCTTATTTTCGTCGCTACCTCGGTTGCGCAGGACTGTTCCTCTTTTACTGCTACTTACAGTACAACCGAATCCCGTTGTATCGCTACCGGTACTATTTCGGTAACTGCTTCTGGCGGTTCGGGGAATTACAATTACAAAGCAGTTGGACCTGTTAGCACCACCTTTACATCTTCCAGTGTTATTAGTGGATTGCCAGCGGGGACCTATGCCGTTACTGTAAAAGATATCGGTAACAACTGCGAAGTGACCGAAACTTCGGTGGTGGTACCAGGTTCATATAGTGATCCGCGGTTCGGACTCACTTCAACAGATGTTACCTGTACCAATGGTACAGATGGTACCATCAGTGTAACCGGTCTGACAAATGGCCGGAGTCCATTTACCTACACCATCGTTGCTCCTTCCACAAGCAATATCGGTATGTCAAATAATACCGGGTCATTTACCGGTCTGCCAGCAGGAACATACTCTGTGCAGTTGCGGGATTCCTGCGGTGGGATGCAAACCCGGATAGCCGGCATTCTTAATTATACCTGGACCATCTCTGCTGCAATAACCAAGGTAGGATGCGATACCGTCAATGTAGTAGTTACAGCTACCGACAACAAGGGACGGACAAACGCTTCAGGAAGTTATTTCAACGGATTCAAATATGGTGTGATTCGTGGTGCAGGTGATACAGTGTGGTCAACAAACAGAACTTTCAGGGTTTCTAAAGAAACCAGGAGAACATTACAGGTTGTTGCAGTGGATCATTGTGGTACTTACAGTTATTTTAGCTGGGTGGATAACGCCAGGCCTGGCATAGGTAGTACAGTAGCTGTGAGTGACCGCGCATGTAATACTTTTACAGCAACTGTTGGTAGTAAATCAAACCTCTCGAAACCGCAGTTTTGTATTATAAACAGTGCCAATGTTGAACTGGCCTGCAATACCAGTGGTGTTTTTACAGGTTTACCATATGGAAATTATACTGTAAGATTGTATGACTCCTGTTATGATACAACAATCACACGTTCGGTTTCTGCAACAAAAAATACACCGGCTTTAGCGGCCAATGTAACTGTAAGTAATTATGCATGTAGCACTGTAACTGCAGCCGTAACGGGTCAGTCAAATCTCATTTCACCCAGTTACCGGTTGTTAGACAGTACTGGTGCAGAGGTTGCAACAAGTAGCAATGGAACTTTCAACAATGTACCTTATGGAAAATATACCATCAGGATGGTGGATTTGTGCGGTAATATCACAATCGACAGACTTTTTGAAGCCATCAAACCGATACCGGTAATGGGCACAGTTTCGACGGGTGGTTTCGGGTGTAATACCTTCTCCATTAGCATTGGCACAGGTTCTAATCTTAACAATCCACAGTATTGCTTGTATGATAATGCGGGTAACCTGGTAATGTGTAATGGAACGGGCTCTTTTCCGGGATTAGCTTATGGCAATTATTGTATACGGATGTCAAATCTTTGTACTGATACAGTTATTTCCCGTTGTATCAGTGCTTCGGCTCCTTTGCCTGTAGCAGCTTCGGCTCCTGCATATTCCAACGAAACATGCTCAACGTTCACAGCAGCAATCAACGGTACGAATCTTACCAATCCTTCTGTTTGTTTGTACGATAAAGATGATAACCTGATCCGTTGCGAAAACAATGGACAGTTTCATAACCTGCCATACGGCTCGTATACGATCAGACTTACAAACAGTGTTGGCTGTTATGACACGACCATCGTGCGCAGCTTTACAAGACTTCGTCCTATACCTGTTGGCGGTACTGTTCAGACTGATAATCCGACCTGCTCAGGGTTCCGCGCGTCAGTTCACGGTGCCGACCATCTTACAAACCCCACATATAATGTTTATAATTCGTCGAATGTTCTGGTAGCCTCAAATAACAACGGAACTTTTACGCTTCCTTACGGTGCGTACCAGATGCGGATCGTAAACACATGTTACGATACAACAATTGTGCGATCGTTTTCAGCAACAGCAACACCTTCTGATGTTAATGTAACGTCTACGGCTAACTGCACAATCGGTCAGACTAATTTAAGTGTACAATTTATCACCGGATTAGCTTCGTATACAGTTGAGGTGTACAGTCCACTGGGCACGCTGGTTCGCACCACTTCCGGATCAGGTGCTACTGTCAGTGTTGATGGATTGCCAGGATTGGGTGCTGGATTAAGGTATCGGGTAGTTGGAATTGATAACTGTGGTGGCCGGGATACAGTGGAGATTCTGCCGGTATCAAGCTGGTTCAATAAAAACATAATCACTAATGCAAAGTGTCCGAGCGGTGTATGGCAAAACGGAAGTGGAGACATCGTGGTAACTACCAGTTCAAATTTTGGTAATGTTACACCAAAAATCATCCGTAAGAATGGTGCAACAGCTAACCTCACTGCGGTAACGGCTCCAGGCGGAGTGTATAGTTTCAATAACATGGAGCCTGCCACTTATGTAATTGAGTATTCGGTGGCTACCTGCAGTCCGAAATTATACGACACCTTCACCCTTCATCCATATGCATTCCCTGAGTTGCAACAATCTGCCGCTTATCAGTGCGATAATAACAGTTTCAGTGTGGGTGCATCGGTAACCGGTGGTGTTGGGCCATTTAGTTATGAGGTTATCGGAAGCTATCCGGCTTCTCCATCGATCATAGCTCCTGCACAACCGATGCCTGTATTCAATATCAATAACGGTACTATATACTCGCTGATACGTTTGCGTTCTGTTGATGTATGTGGTAATGCAACGCTTAATGACGTTAGCATTCTTCCACTCGCCAACACAATAATCAGGCAGACTGCAAACTGTTTCTATAATGCCATTGTGTTGAATGTGGATACTATACCAAATGCAACCTACCAGTGGTTTAAAATGAATGGACCAAATGATTCAATCCCTGTAGGTACCGGTCATTCATATGATATCCCATACCTGATGCCATCAGATACCGGGATGTATGTAGCCAAGGCTTCAGTGAATGGTGGCTGTCTTACACAGGTTTCTTACTTCTCTGTACGCGACTATTGTGGAATCATCCTGAGTTCAAAGGTTACCCTGGATGGTAAAAAGATAAATGGTCTGAACCAGTTAAACTGGGCAGTTGGAAATGAGTCCGACATCTTTGAATACATCGTGGAAAAAAGCTTTACCAAAGACGGTGACTTCAAACCTGTAGCAAAGGTGAGTGCCAAAAAACAAGAAAGAAGTTTGTATTACTATACAGATAACCAGGCACAAAATGGTGCTGCCTTCTACCGCGTAAGGATAAACCGCAACAGCAATAAATTTACTTACACCAATGTGGTTGCATTCAAAAACACTACTACGACAGGAATTTCAGTTTACCCGAACCCTGTTAAAGATGTAATGAATGTTTCAGTGAGTAACAAAGAAGCGCAGACATTAAAACTGTCTGTGGTGAATGTAACCGGCCAGGTGATCTATGAAGCCGTTCACCAGAATGTGCTGAACACTACGTTGAAATACCGCAGACCGTCTGCTGCCAAACCAGGCGTATATGTTCTGAAAATAAATAATCTAAGCACGGGAGAGATCAGTTCGCACAAGGTCATGTTTGAATAGTTACAATGGTTATTTTGATTACGGCACTGAAGGCCCCGCAAATTGTGGGGCTTTCGTGTTTTTAACCTGCCCGATCATATGAAACGTTAATTATCCGCCGGCTCTGCCGATACTGCATTCGGGAAGGAAAAACAGACGTTTGAACATACTGATTACCAACTATTTACGGAACGTCCTTATATCGCGGGTTATATATTGGGAAGCTGTGTCATATTTCGATTGATTTTACGTAACTTTGCGCACCAAAAATTCAGGAATATTTTGTTCCTGTTTCAAATTTAAAAGTAAACTAACCAAGTCATGGCAGACTTAAGATTTCAACGAAACTTTGGTATTGCGGCTCACATTGATGCCGGTAAAACCACCACAACAGAACGTATCCTGTACTATACGGGCGTTAACCACAAGATTGGAGAGGTGCATGATGGTGCCGCAACCATGGACTGGATGGCGCAGGAGCAGGAGAGAGGTATTACAATCACCTCTGCTGCAACAACTTGCTTCTGGAACTTCCCTACAATCCAGGGAAAAAAAGTTGCAGATACCAAGCAATACAAATTTAACATCATCGATACCCCGGGCCACGTGGATTTCACCGTGGAGGTAGAACGTTCATTGCGTGTTCTTGATGGATTACTCGCGCTTTTCTGCGCTGTATCCGGCGTTGAACCACAGTCTGAGACCGTTTGGCGCCAGGCGAATAAATATAAAGTTCCACGTATCGGGTTCGTAAACAAAATGGACCGTTCCGGTGCAGACTTTCTGAATGTTGTAAAACAAGTGAAAGAAATGCTCGGTGCTAAAGCCGTTCCACTGCAATTGCCTATTGGTGCAGAAGATAGCTTCAAGGGCGTGGTTGACCTGATCACCATGAAAGGTATGATCTGGGATGATGCTACGCAGGGTATGACCTTCAAGGAAGTTCCGATTCCTGAAGAAATGCAGGCTGATGTTGAAGAATGGAGACAACACCTGATCGAAGCTGTTGCTGACTACGATGATAATTTGCTTGAAAAATTCTTTGATGATCCTAACACGATCACTGAAGCTGAAATACATGAGGCGATCCGGAAGGCAACTATCGATATTTCGATCATCCCGATGATGTGTGGATCATCCTTCAAAAACAAGGGTGTACAAACAGCGTTGGATGCGATCGTTCGTTACCTGCCAGGACCTTTGGATATCGAAGCAGTTACAGGTACTAATCCTGATACAGGAGAAGAAATCACCCGCACTGCCGATCCAAAAGGACCGTTTGCTGCACTCGCTTTCAAAATCATGACTGATCCATTCGTGGGACGTCTTGCGTTCTTCCGGGCATATTCCGGCAGACTGGACAGTGGAAGCTATGTGCTGAACACACGTACCGGCAAAAACGAGCGTATCAGCCGTATCATGCAGATGCACGCTAACAAGCAACATCCGATCGATTTCATCGAAGCTGGTGATATTGGCGCTGCTGTTGGTTTTAAGGATATCAAAACCGGCGACACTCTTTGTAACGAAGATCATCCGATCGTTCTCGAATCAATGACCTTCCCTGAGCCTGTAATCGCGATTGCAATCGAGCCAAAAACTCAGGCAGACGTAGATAAAATGGGTATGGCAATTGCCAAACTTGTTGAGGAAGATCCAACACTTCGTGTGAACACAGACGAAGAAACAGGACAAACCATTCTCCAGGGTATGGGTGAGTTACACCTTGAGATCATCGTTGACCGTATGAAACGCGAGTTCAAAGTTGAAATCAACCAGGGTGCACCACAGGTTGCTTATAAAGAATCATTAGGCAAAACTGTTGAACACCGCGAAACGCTGAAAAAGCAAACCGGTGGTCGTGGTAAGTTTGCTGATATCGTGTTCGAGATCGGACCTGCCGATGAAGAATTCCTGAAAGAAGGTAAAGGACAATACCAGTTTGTGAACGATATCTTTGGTGGATCTATTCCACGTGAGTTTGTTCCGGCTATCCAGAAAGGTTTTGAGCAGGCTATGAAAAATGGTGTGCTTGCAAACTATCCACTGGATAATATGAAAGTAAGAGTATTTGATGGTAGCTTCCACGCAGTGGATTCTGATGCAATGAGCTTCGAGCTTTGTGCAAAACAGGGATTCCGTGAAGCGGCCCGTAAGGCAAAACCAACTTTGCTCGAACCGATCATGAAGGTTGAAGTATTGACTCCTGATCAGTATATGGGTGATGTTACAGGTGACCTTAACCGTCGTCGCGGTATGCTGGAAGGCATGGATAGCAGACACGGCGTTCAGGTGATCCGCGCGAAAGTGCCATTAAGTGAGATGTTCGGATATGTAACGCAATTGCGTTCATTGTCTTCCGGACGTGCAACTTCAACAATGGAATTCAGTCACTATGCTCCTGCTCCAAACAATATCGCAGAAGAGGTAGTAGCAAAAGTAAAAGGTAAGGCTAAGGTTGATTAAGACCTGGCACGTGTTATACAAAGGCCCCCAGATTCTGGGGGCTTTTTTTTTCGCCCTTTCAAAAAATTGTTAACAAAGCCTCATTGGTTAAACCCTTCTCTTTTGTGTCCTTCCAAGAATCATAAAACGATGATATATGAAAAAGAAGTTCACAAAATTCTTATTGTTGTCCGCTATGATAGTTGGTTTCTCCTGGACCGCAGGTGCCCAGGTTTTTGTTAGAGTTCGTCCTGCAGCGCCGCAGGTCAGGGTCCACGTTCTTCCACCATCACCACGTCATGTCTGGATCGAAGGGAACT
>JAEZGI010000038.1 GCA_023416995.1 Bacteroidota bacterium | reverse complement strand
TTGATCAGTTGCCTTTTCAGCTTTCGGTGCATATCCACTCTGCGGAAAGTTGCGGATAGCTCTGGAGTCGCGGATCTGTCTTGTACTATGAACCCGTTTGGCATAACGCAGGAACATGTGACCAGCAAAGGTTTTGCGTATGTGCTCAAGCGAACCCGCTTCATCCTGCATAGATGTTGATTCTTCAGCAGTGCCCGGTGAACCGGAAACAGTCTTCAACAGCCAGCCACCGGGTTTTAACACCCGGTTAAATTCATCATAGTTGGCGGCACACATCGTATTTAGTATAACATCAACAGATCCATTTTGAACCGGTAGCCGGGTTGGCCCCGCCACGATCCATGTCGCTTTCTGCTCCTGTGTAACTGCATGTGTTATTGCCTCCATGCTGCGATCCATGCCGATTGCTTTGACATTGATGCCCTCCCAACGCAGAGATAACAGAATGCCCGAAAACAAAGTGCCTTCTCCACAGCCTGCATCAATTATGACCAGGTTCTTTTTATGATTTGTAATTGACAAAATGGTTTTAACCAACACTGCTTCGAGTGAAGCAAAACAACCTTCATCAACAAGTGTTTTGTTGAGGGTAAAAAAATGTTCACTGCAATCATTGTTGATTGGTTCATGAAACATGTTCAGGTACCC
This sequence comes from Bacteroidota bacterium, assembly GCA_023416995.1. Classification (GTDB taxonomy): domain Bacteria; phylum Bacteroidota; class Bacteroidia; order Chitinophagales; family Chitinophagaceae; genus DATHKG01. Next base: position 65,515 of record JAEZGI010000038.1, on the reverse strand, counting down.
GGGAAAAGTAAATTGAAAAACATGGCGATTATCACACACAACTTCAGGACCCAGGGTTTGGAACCTACCCTGGCAATGAGGGCAATGTAAAACATCAGCACATGCCTTTTCTAAAATAGAAATGAATTCAGACATATAAAATTGATAAGAGTAAGCAATAAGAATACAGTCGGTTTGTACAACCGCTAGGATGTTAGGTACAAGGAATTATTCTAGCCGTAGATCTGGCGCAGGATGGTGGTGCTCATTGTTCTGATGTTTTGCCGCACTGACTTGAGGGCGACAAAACTTTGCGCAAAATCGATGCCAGAAGTCATTCTCATGTTAGTGTTTTATCATGTTACTGCAGGTAGATCCTTTTACAAATCTCGTTGTGGCTACTGACAACCTTATGTCAGCATTCATAAATCTTTTTATCCTGTGGGTAATGTTTGACCATCGTTTTCAACAACCATTCGCTGTTTCTGAATGTAGTTGGTTGGTGAATCGCCGGTCCACCTGCGAAAGGCCCGTATAAATGCGCTGGGTTCCAGGTAACCCAGTTTGTATGCTACTTCCCCAACAGTGTGCTTACCGCTTTTCAGCATTTCCAGCGCTAACTTTTTTCTCGCGGCTGCCTGTAACAGTGAAAATGATGTTCCCTCTTTCTTGAGATAACGTTGCAAAGTGCGTGGTGTGATTTGGAAGTTGGCAGCAACATCTTCAACGGACGGCAGACCAAGGTAAGTTTGCTGTAACAGGAAACGATTCACTTTCATCGCCATGCCAGTTGCATTTTGTATTTGTTGCAGCGAGGTCGATAGCAACTGCAAAAGGTATTGTTGTTTGTCAATTTGAGCAGGAATTAAAGGCACCTGCCAAAGGTTTAGTGGAAACCGCAATTGGTGTATGCGGCCGGTTACCGGCTGGCAACGTAACACGCGCTGATACTCAGCGGCCTGTTGATTGGTGAATGAAGTTAAGATCACCTGCGATGGAACTACTTTCTGCAGGATAAGGCCATCGAGCTCGTGCACCACGAAGGCTTGCAGGAAATCCTGTAGTTGTCGGACCGCAAGCTGGCTGATCTTTCCCGGGGGTTCTGATATAATCTGTGTGACCCGGATAAACGCTTCATCCGCTTCTACCTGGAGCTGCACCCGATCACAAATTAATTCAACCATGCCACCGGCAGCTGCAAGTGCTTCACCAACAGTTTGACTTGTTCGTACAACTTCTCCCACAACTCCTAACGCTGCCAGTTGTGACTGCTCTCCAAAATGAAGTCCGAATAAACTATCTCCGGTTCGCTGCACGGCATGATACCAAAGATTTTCCATTTGCCATTCGGAGATGGAACCACGATTGTTGGCCAGTGCTTCATATGAAATGTCTGCCTGTGCGCAAAGTGCAGCAGGATCAAGATCTCTTTGGGCCGCATAACCAAGCAGTGCCAGGCCAAGTTGTGTACGCAATTGCTTCATATGATAAAAGTACCAACGAATCAGATTGGATGATGACGTTGTCGCATTATGATAACAGTATGTCGTCATCTGACTAACGCATCAGCATGCTGCAAGGATAGCTTTGCCGGAAATGATAACACTATGCAAAAACAACTTCTCATGGCCGCACTTTATGCAATGATCACTCCCGTGATCATGTTCGGTCAAACAAAATTTCATAACGCTAAAAAAGAAAACATGCAATCAAATGAATGTAAAGTAGTAAGTAAATTTTTAACTGCAGTTCAAACCGGCGATATGGCTACGGTCGGAGCACTTCTTCATCCTGAAGTGCAATGGAACCAGCCGGGAGCCAGCGATATCAGCGGCAAAAAACACTCAGCCCAGGAGGTGTTTAAAATGGTAGGCGCCATGTTTGAGATATCCGGCAACACGCTTAAGCTTGCAGAGATCAAATGGATCGGTGACAACGGAACTTCAGTTGCTGCTTTGTTGCACTGGACGGCGACAAAAGCATCCGGAGAAACTATCGATGTGGAGAACATTGATGTTTACACCCTGGAAGAAGGACGCATTGTTGCTGTTAACGTTTATTCATCAGATATTGAGACAGAAAATAAATTCTGGAAAAAGCGATAAGGCGCCGCCTTGTGTATCAGTTCACGGCTTTTTGAATTGTCTGAACTCGTCAATATCATGATAACCGAAGAATTGTATTTCAGGATGATCTTTCGCCAGCTGCCGGATTTTTCCAAGGCTGGCGATTCTCATATCATTATCATCTGCGTTCGCACGTGCCAGCTGTGTTACAGGGTGGGTTTCATTGTCAAGTTCAATTCTTAAATAATATGCATCACCTACATAAAATATCCATTGGGCATCTATGCGTAAAGCTACTCCGCAATGCCCCCGCGAATGTCCAAACAAAGGGATAAGAAGTATTTCCGTTTCCGTGTTCGCGTCTACCCGGCGTGCCTCAAATCCGAACCATTCAGAGACAGATGATCCATATGTTTTTATTGTTGGCCCATGCTCCAATGCTGGCCTGAGGTAGCGGACGTTCCCAGATTTAAAGTTTTGAAGTTCTTCTGCCGCAACATGGACAACCGCTCCAGGGAAATCCGGCAAGCCACCGATATGGTCATTGTCGAGATGAGAAATAATACAGTCAGTCACAGCTTCAGGGTCATAACCCAGTGCTTTAACCTGGTAAATGGCAGTCAATTTCTCATCAAAACGATACCCTATCTTATCGATCAGATCTTTCCCTATCCTTTCGAACGGTTGCAATGTGTCGAGCAGGCCTATGCCTGTGTCGATAAGCACCAGTTTGCCATTTTCGTCCAGCAAAAGACAGTGACCTGAAACATTTTCTGCAATCGGTGTAACGAGTTTGACACAATTGAGATGATGAAGCTTAATCATATTTAACGGGATTAATGATGATCGTTTCTGTTGATCGGTGCGTGATTTACAAATTAAGACGGAACCATTAAAATTTATCCGAATCTGATAAGATCATGCAATATTTATACAAAATATTCACAATTCCATCTATCTTAGCGGCTAAGACAAATACTTAGTAAGATAATATGAAGACCGATATTACCACACGGATCAGAAAGCTCAGCCAATTGTATGCGTATACGTCAATCCAGATGCATGAAGGAATTGCACGGAAAGCGGGTCTTGCAGGAACGGATCATAAATATCTCGGATTCCTGATGGAAAAGGGTGAGATGACAGCAGGCGAACTGGCAAATTTAACCGGGTTGACTACGGGTGCTGTCACCGGTTTAATTGATCGTTTCGAAGAGAAGAACCTGGTGAAACGTCAATACGCTGCAAACGATCGCAGGAAAGTATTTATCAAACCCAATACGGAACAAATCATGGCTTTGTTTACCCCGCTATACAAAGATTTTCGGACGAAGTCCCAAAAATTGCTCGCTTCCTTTTCCGAAAAGGAAGCTAAGATCATTGAGAAATATTTTCTCAGTGCTATCGACATCATGGAAGAAACGATAAATAAAAAATGAAGATGAACAGATATATTCTGACCCTTAATAAAGCCAATGGTTTGCTGCATGGACGTATAGGTGCTAAAGCGGCTAGCCTTTGTGAATTAATGAAGATAGAGACGATTTATGTGCCGGCTGGCTTTTGTGTAACCGTCGAAGCTTTTGAAGATCATCTCGATAATATTCCTGGTGCCCGGGAAATATTGCATGATCTCTCAAAGCTGACCGATGCAAATCAACCTGAACTTGTATTGCTCACCCGTGAGCTTCGGAAAGCTATTGAAGCTGCTGCAATTCCGCTTCCGGTTATAAACGCGGTGACAAACGCCATAGAGCAGTTTGAAGAGAAAACTGCGTTTGCCATACGTTCCAGTGCCACTGCAGAAGATCTGCCCGGGTTTTCGTTTGCAGGACAACAGGAGAGTTATCTCAACATTACCGGTATCGAAGCTGTACTGGACCACATCAAAAAATGCTGGGCTTCGTTATTTACTGAGCGCGCGGTTTCTTACCGTATCGTGAATGGCTTTAACGATAGTGGTGTTTCACTGGCTGTGATTGTTCAGCAGTTGATCCCGGCTCAAAAAGCCGGGGTGATGTTCACCGCCGACCCGGTTACTTCGAACCGGAAAATTGTAAGTATTGATGCAGGTTTCGGACTTGGTGAGGCGCTGGTGGCGGGTCTCGTGGATCCTGACAACTACCAGGTAAGACAAAATAAGATTATCGCCAAAAAGGTGTCACGGAAACAATTTGCAACCACCTTGCTGGCTGCCGGTGGCACAACCCAATCTGCACTTCACGTTGAGAAACAAAGTATTCCAGTGCTGAGCGACGAAGAGATTTTTGGTTTGGAAAAAACAGGGCGCCGGATAGAAGCTGCTTTTGGTGCACCCCAGGATATTGAATGGTGCGTTGCCGATGACAAACTTTATATTGTGCAGAGCCGACCCATCACAACGCTTTATCCGATTCCGGAGTCGACCGACGATCAGTATAGGGTATATGTTTCAGTGGGACATAATCAAATGATGACGGATGCCATGAAGCCATTGGGCCTGTCTGTGTTCAAGCTAACCTCAAGGGGTGCCATGCGCGAAGCGGGTAACCGTTTATTTGTCGACATCACCACGCAATTATCATCACCCCAAAGCAGAATGCAGGTTATTGAAATGCTGGGTAAGTCTCACCCGTTGATCAAGGACGCACTGCTCAACATTGTTAACCGCGATGGATTGTTTGAACCAATCTTTACAGCTACTGAAAACGCCGCTGGTAGCGCATCTTCGGCAAATGATGTTCAGCAGGCTGCATTGGCGAACCATGTTAGTCAATTTGTTGATGAGCTGATTGCAGAGAATGAGAAGCTTTTGACGGAGCTTCAACAAGAGATAAAAAAAAACTCCGGTGCAGCGTTGGTTGACTTTATCATAAACGACCTTAACCAACGAAGCAAAACGATGTTCGATACCAGGGGTATGCAGGTGATTATGGCTGGTATGAATGCGGCGACCTGGATAAATGAAAAGGTCGAAGAATGGCTGGGTGAAAAAAACGTTGCTGATTATTTTAGTCAGTCGGCTCCAGGAAATGTTACTTCAGAAATGGGTCTTGCTATGCTGGACCTGGCCGATGTTATCAGACCACATAAGCAAGTACTCAGTTATCTCTATAAAACGAAAGACGAGCGGTTCCTGGAACAGTTAGACAGGTTCGAAGGTGGAGCAGCGGTTGGGTTGCAATTAATAATTTTCTTGAGCAATATGGGATGCGTTGTGTGGGGGAAATTGATATAACACGTCCAAGATGGACGGAGCAGCCACTGGCGCTGCTTCCCATGATTCTTAATAATGTCCGGAACTTTAAGGCTGGTGAAGCAAAACGAAGGTTTGAAAACGGGAAAAGGGCGGCATCTCTCAAAGAGGAACAGCTTGTAAGCAGAATTCTTGTGCTGCCGGATGGAGAAAAAAAAGCGGCCGAACTTAAACGGATTATCAAACTGCATCGTAACGTTATCGGTTACCGTGAGTATCCAAAATATGGGCTTATTAAACGCTACTTTATCTATAAAATGGCTTTGTTGAATGAAGCGCGCAGCTTATTTAAACATGGCATTATTAACGAGATGGGCGATATATTTTATCTATCATTAGAAGAATTATCAGAAGTCTGCAAAAATAAAACGATCAGCCAATCTCTCATCCATGATCGACGGATCGCTTTTGATGCGAATCAACGATTGATACCACCAAGAGTAATTACTGCTGAGGGAGAAGTTGTGGCGGGGTCTTATAACCGCACTGATATCCCTGCCGGTGCCATTGTGGGACTGGGTGTATCAGCAGGCATCGTGGAAGGCAGGGCGAGGGTCATTAAAAACCTTGAAACCGCCATTATGAAAGAAGGTGATATTCTTGTGACGACATATACGGACCCAAGCTGGACGCCATTGTTTTTATCGATAAAGGCGCTGATAACAGAGGTGGGAGGACTGATGACGCATGGTGCTGTAGTGGCGCGTGAATATGGTCTCCCCGCTGTTGCCGGTGTTGAAAATGCGACTACCCTGATCCGTGATGGTCAGCGAATCCGGGTAAACGGCACGGCGGGTTATATAGAGTTACTGGAATGATGCTCAAAAGGGTTTTTGTTATTGGGCTAACCAGTGGCACGAAAATTATATTTCCTACTGCACACGATCCCCGTATATCAATTTTTCAAAAAAATTTAGCGGTTCCAATAACAATTAAATCTTAAGAAGTATGTTTTACCATGTCCAGTCATTAATCAATCCGATCATCGACGATGAACCAGATCCGTCGGCGGCGAATGCACTACAGGAAGGCCTTGGCGGCCAGTTTGGCGAGATGCGCACCATGATGCAGTTCCTGTTTCAAAGTTTCAATTTCCGTGGTGACGGCATTCCATATCTTGATCTTATCCAGGGGATTGGTCTTGAAGAAATCAGCCACGTTGAACTTATCACAAAAACAATTTCACGTCTGCTTGACGGCGCACCTGAATATCATGGGAAAAAGTTTGATGTTCCCGGCGCAGGTGGAAAGGCCGTGATGGACATGGCAAAAGAACAACAGAACCCGCATCATTTCATTCATGGTGCACAGGGTGCCTTGCCTGTTGATGCTGCAGGTAACCCATGGAGTGGCAGCTATGTACACAATCATGGAAACCTGGTGCTTGACCTGATGGACAATCTTGTTCTGGAAGCAACCGGGCGTATACAAAAATGCCGCATCTACCAGATGTCTGAAAATAAAACCTTACGTTCAACTATCGCATTTCTTATTGTGAGAGATGAGGCGCACCAGGCAGCCTTCGCAAAAGCGTTGGAAACGCTTGGTGTAAACTGGGGCAAGATTCTGCCTGTTCCTAAGTTTGATTCATCAAAGTTCCCTGAAGTAAAAAAATTGCTGGATGCAGGTATTCACAGGGAACAATATCATTTCCGGCTTGACGGATCGCAGATGGAGAAAATATTTTCTGGGTCCGCGCCTATGAATGATGGAACTGAACTGGTTACGCTTAAGGAACCCAGGGAAAGTTATCCTATCCCGATGGCCCCTGAACGTGTGGAAGAGTTCGCGCCGGGACTCGATCCTGAACTACAGGAACTGGCGGATGCTTTAAATGATTTCAAAGAAAACATGATGAATCCGAAAAGCAAACCAACAAGTAAAACTCCGACCAAAAAGACACCGGTCAAGAAGAAAAAATAAACAGCGAACGGGGCTGCCTCATATCATGGGGCAGCCTTTTTTTTGATCGCGTTCCCAAAAATAATGTTAGTATAAACCTCGTTTTACGAAACAGGTTATGATCACCGGTAAAGGATGTTCAGCTCATACAAACATTGTTACTTCCGGATCCTCAGCAGATATACTTTTGTTTGTAAACCGGCCTGGTATAAAAACTCGCGGTTTTTCCCAACTGCTAACAACGAAGACACACTTCGTTTGTAGAAAGGTTCCAATGATACCCTGATGCGACGGGATACAGTGAATTCCATGCCTGCCCCCAGTTGAAAGCCAAGGTCAACATCACGATACCCGCCACGGCTGGTTGAAACGGTGCGGTTTGATTGCTGATTACCATCGGTATTTACAATCGTCTTTTGCTGAATAAGCGCTGCCCCATACATTGAAGGGATTATGAAGATGTTACTTTCACGACCAAACAATCGGTATCTATAACCAGCGCTCAGCTGCAAATACTGGTATTGGTATTTTGTTCTTACTTCGGTTGGCAGTGCCGGACCAGGAGTTTCCCAGCTAAGCGATGTTTTGCCTGTCTGGTATTCCAGGCTCGCAAATGATATGCTTGTTTCAATTGCATTATTGTTATGCGTTTTTCGTTGATAATATAAACCTACAGAATACGAGAATGCCGGTCTTTCCGCTTTATCTCTTGCAGCTTCAACGTGTTGTTGATTTTTTTCAAAATTCAGTGAACGATAAGATAAGCTAGGTGCGAAGTGTAAACCCCAGGCTGATTTTCTGTATTGGATATTGGTTTGGGCAGACAGTGTGCCCAACGTAATGCAGGCAAACAATACTAAGAATAATTTCATATTAATGGAGACTGTTTATAAACTGTTTTATCAGATCGAGCCCTTCCGCATGTATAACCGATGTTCCGATCAGTGGCATAGATCCGCGTGACATCTGGTCCACGATTGCAGTTTTCTTTTTAAATATTTTGCTCTCGCCGATTGGTATCTCAAATCCCAGGCGAAGTGATGATCCTTTTGCTAATCCTTTATCATTATGGCAATGTGCACAATTGATATCAAGATAAGATCTTGCCCTTGCTTCAAGGGTAAACGAGGTGTCCGTCCAATCTGTTGTTGCTGCAAATAATGCGGGATCTTTTTTTGTCATCAACCCGGCATCCTGCATACATAAAAGTTGGTTAACTGATCGGTTATCAATTTTCACATCCCTGTTCAGGTTGCGCATCTTAGGACCAAGTGGTATAAGTTCGTGGTCAGAACGATGACACATTCCACATTCTACCTGTGATGGTACATGGTAACTGATTACGATAGGGTTACCATATTCGTTGATCCAGTTTAACGGAACGTCGATACCGGTCTTAGTAAGCAAAGCATCTGTTTGACCGCTGTTCCACAGGTATGTAGCTGCGTTCCATTTATTATCCATCTTTACAAGCACCCTGGTTTCGAGGATTTTTTTTTGACTTAAAGTATCACGGGCGTCATTATAAACATAAAATGTTTTTACAATGATTGTGCTATCCGGGAAAACGGGCAGCCCATCATCTTTCGGTTCAATTCGGGAACCGCGTGGTACCATGATGAGCCGCTGTTTCCTGGTATAATCTGAAAACAATGGGGTTGGTATTTCATAAGGGAAGTAGTTGTTGTTGAAACGCAGCAGGGATGGTGCGCCTTCATAAATTCCATATTTTGACAACAATTCGGGAAAGCTGTATGTAGCGGCAGTTTCGATACGTTTATCAGTACAGGAAGCCACTAATAAAATACAGGCGAAAATTATAGTGCAGATGGTGATAGATAGTTTTGACATCTGAGCTTGAGATTAAATAATTGGTAAAGTATCTGTTCGAAGAATGATGATATCAAGTGAATGAGCCGCAAAGCCCTGATGATGCGTTGAACGGCGATACACAAAGATATCGCCCGGTGTTTTGTTGTATCGGAAGTTCGGCCTGTATACTGTCCGCTTCATCGGTGAATTTGTCCGGCAGCATATCAGTATTGTAACTTTATTGTAGCATTGTGTCTTATCAATAATGATATCATCGAATGATCATACTTTAAATGAAAGCTATAAAACATCTCAGGGCAGGCAGGCTATATCTGAAAGCAGGTCTTGCACTTGGCGTATTTTTCCCTGGTGTTTTTGTTTACGATAAAGTAGGCGAAAACCTCAACGCAGCGCTGTTATTGTTTGCCGCCATATTTTGTTGGATACTGGTGATGTGGATTTTCAACGCAGTATTTATCGACTTCTCACAACTTTCAGATAAAAAGCGGCGAATGCGCGTTATCAGTATGGTATTGGTAAGTCTTGCGATTTCTACTCCTGTATTTTCTTTGTTCGGAATGGTGTTTCATCAGCAACAAGTGGTCTTCGTGTCAATGATCCGCCATAATTTTTCCATTGCCACCAGCCTGTACTTTATTCTCAGAATAAGTTTGTTTAACGCGGGCTTGTTGGTGATAAAATATGTGCTTGATCAGAACAGGGAAAAACAAAGACTTGCTTTGCAATATGAGCAGTTGAGATCAGAGCAGCTAAGGGCCACGCATGCAGCCTTCCGTCAGCAGGTTGATCCTCATTTTCTGTTCAATGCATTAAACACCATGCAGTCTTTGGTTAAGCAGGAAAAAAAGGCCGACACATTGCAATTTATACAGGAATTAGGAAGCGTATACCGTTATATGCTCATACGCCGTGACAGGAATGTAGTACCAGTGCGCGATGAAATTGCGTTTCTAAGATCATATCTCTACCTGTTACAGATCCGGTTTGGAAACGCGTTCCGCACAGAGATCAGGGTTTCCGACATGGTTTTGGATTCACCGATGCCTGTTCACACCCTGCAACTGCTTGCTGAAAACGCAGTTAAACATAATGCAGTCACCGCCGTTGAGCCTTTATTGCTTTTGATAAGATCTGATGTCAGTTATCTTTATGTAACAAATAATATCGTTTTAAAACAAATCAATGCGCCGGGAGCAGGAATAGGACTTGAAAATATTGCTCAACGGTATAGGTTGTTGTTTGATAAGGAGATCGTTATCACCAGCGACGCAACAAGTTTTACAGTGTCATTACCTATCATTACAGATCATGAATATTCTAATCATTGAAGACGAAGCCCAGGCAGCCTGGAGCCTTGCCGAAAGCATTCAAAGGTTAAAACCCGGTGCTAAGGTTGTTGGTGTTGTTCCGAGCGTAAAAGGGATAATAGAATGGTTTGATCAGAATCCCGGGCCGGATCTTATCTTTTCAGATATTCAGCTCGGCGATGGTTGCGCCTTTGATGCTTATACCAGGGTAGAGATCAATTGTCCGATTATTTTTTGCACGGCTTATGATGAGTACCTGTTACAGGCATTTCAGACCAATGGTATCGATTATCTTTTAAAACCGGTGGATGACCGGGATCTGCATCGAAGTTTTCAGAAACTCGAGATGTTGCAGAAACAATCTGCATCACCTGTTGACAGAACTGCCCTCGATACTGCGATAAGGTCAATAATGGAACGAAGCACCGGTTACAAAACAAATTTTCTGTTCCCGCATCGCGATCGGCTCGTACCGGTGGGGACCGATACAATTGCTTATTTCAAGATCATCGATTCCGGGGGGGATGTGATCCTGCTCGATGGTCAAACGTTCCGTCACAACTTCACACTTGATTATCTTTCATCTGTATTGGACCCCATGCAGTTCTTTCGTGCCAACCGTCAATATCTTGTAGCTTACCAGGCTATCAGCAACATTGAATACATAGAGGATCGGAAGCTGTTGATTCACTTCAAAGCTATACAGAAAGATAAGGTGATCATCAGCAAAGCAAGAGCATCGCAGTTTATCACATGGATGCAGGAAAGATAAGCAAAGACAGACACGGCTACCGTGAGTTCCGACCGCGTCTGCTGCGAAACTCTTCTTTTACCTGTTGCTGGTGTTGCTGGTAAATTCTGAACTGTTCAGGACTCAGTATTTTTTTAGTCTTCGCATCACGATCCGCGTTCAGATTTTTAAACTTTTTGTATTTCGCCAGCTTTGACCCGCCTGTGTTTTGCAGCGTCTTCAGATCCTTAAGGTATTGACGGTTGATCTGTTCCATCCTGACGGATTGGGAGTCGGTAAGGTTTAATTTGTCCTTGTATGCATTATAACTGCTGATAAACGCTTCTTTTTGTTCATCTGAGAGTTTGGATTGAGCGCATGCGGCAGTCGATACCAGCATAAATAATGCGAGTGCTAAAACCTGTTGTATCATGTTGTATGGATTGATTATAAAAATCTACGTGTTGGTCAGCTTATAGTAATAGTGCACGACATCTTCTTCCTCAGTGATGCCGGTGGATCTATAAAATTCTAAAGCATAAGCGTCTACCCGGTCGGCCTGGACGAATACCTCTTCAAAGCCATTCGCCGCGCAGTATTCCTTGATGTATTCAATGAGTGCTGATCCGATCCCTTTGCGTTGATAAATCTGCAGTACCGCAAGATCATAGATATAGGCAAGCGGTTTCTCAGAATAATATTGATTTAGCCGGTATACAGTCATTCCACCCACGACCCTGTTTTCAGCCAGAGCAACAACTGCAATGAAATCTTTATTTGCCAGGGTTTTTATCAAATGGTCTTCGCCTGGCAATACGAATTGTTGCATTTCAAATACTTCGCTGAATACCTTGATGAGCTCTGTAAACTTCGTCAGATCAGCGGTGGTTAATATGTTTATTGAAATCTTCATTCGACCCACAAAGTTAACAGGATACCCAAATATAGATGCGAGGTTCAGCTTGTATTCTGCCTGCTTCAGCGCTTGATTTGCCCTTTTGGATAGTCATTCTTTCATTATCTTTAGCTGTATTAATTTATTGCGTTACTACTGTATTATGCTTAACCGCCGGCAACTACTCAAAACTATTGGCACTGCATCAGCCACCCTGGCATTGCCATTTCATTCAAGCGCTTTAAATCAACAGCCTGCTGCACCCTTTCGCTATTGCCTGAATATGGCAACTATCAGGGGGCATAAACTTGGCCTGGTTAAAGAATTGGAGACAGCCTCGAAAGCTGGATTTGAGTTGGTAGAAATATGGATGGACAGCCTGCAGCAATACCTCGCTGGAGGCGGAAAAATTGGTGATCTAAATAAGAGATTGAAGGATCTCAATGTTGAGGTGGTGAATTCAATTGGTTTTGCCAGGTGGATCGCAGACGATGATGCTGAACGGAAAAATGGCGTTGAGCAAACTAAAAGGGAAATGGATCTGCTGGCACAGATCGGTTGTAAAAGAATTGCAGCACCACCGATGGGAGCCACGGAAAAAGCTGGACTGGAGTTGGACAGGGTAGCGGAACGATACAGGACCATCCTTGAGTTAGGTGATGCATCAGGTGTGGTGCCTTTACTTGAATTGTGGGGCTTCTCCAAAAATCTTAGCCGGCTCAGCGAGGTGATGTATGTGGCAATTGAGAGTTCACACAAATCTGCAGAGGTGTTGCTGGATGTGTATCATCTTTACAAGGGAGGATCAGGCATTAACACTTTATCACTGGTTGGTGTTCCGCCGGTTAATATTTTACATTTGAACGACTATACAAATATTGCTCCGGCTACCATCACCGATGCGGACCGGCTGCATCCGGGTGACGGGATTGCGCCGATAAAAGAGATACTTAAAATCTTCAAAAGCGCTCAGCGCCCCCTGATTATCTCAGAAGAAGTATTTAATCCGGTCTATTACAAACAGGATGCACTTGAGGTTGCAAAAACAGCTTTGAAAAAAATGAAGGCCGTTGCCGCCTCTGTTTAAAAAACTGATGCCTGTATTATCTTATAACACAGGCATCATGAAGGGAAATGGCAGTCAGCTTTGATTCTTTTTAGGGCCGGCCAGCGCAGCCAGCTTTTGCGTTTTTTCCATACCGTCTGCTGAATAATACAATGCCAGCGTTGAGGTAGCTGACTTCTGAAGTGCCAGCACTTCGCTGACTGGAATCTCCATCACCGATCCTTGTTTTTCGGCATTTTTAAATTTCCACTCCCTGATGATTTTCCCATTTTCATCGCGTACTGAGATAGCCCGGTTTTTACCTGTTTGGTTTGGAGCATTGCATTGCAGATACTTAATGATCAGTTTTTGGGAGCGATTCGCATCTGTGATAGCCAGCGTTTTGAGATCAAGGGGTTCGGCCATAGACTGACGGATCAGCAACTTGTTATCGAGGTAAACCTCGTAACTATCGATACCTGCAAGTGTAGTTGCACTCATTCCCAAAATGGCAATAGCCATTAGTAACATTGTTTTAATGGATCGTGAAAGATTTAATACCTGTGTCATAGCTTTGATGTTTTAGTGAAAGGATAAGTCAAAGGAAGAATTGTTTTTTACCCCCGAATAATTTGTTTGACATCAGGTAGCAAATCCTTGATGAAATTCATTATTTTTTTCTGGCTGCGTTTCGTCAAGGAAACTGTGCACTTTAAATAAAATGCTGCGAATTCCTCCGCCGATAAACGTAACTTTTAGTATGCATTTTGTGGCCAGATACAAACTTGATCACCTCGCTTTCTGGGCCTGCGTCGTTTTATTTTACGGCATGCTGAGGGAAGAAGTGTTCACCAGGTACGGCATGATAGTATTTGTGACCGACCTGGTCATTCATACACTGTTACTGGCATCGCTTTGCTACAGCAATATCTATCTGTTGTTTCCCAGGTTCTTCAGAGGTGGCCGGTTTATGTTATATGCCCTCTTTGTGGTTCTTGCGACTTTGTTATATACCGCCGCGCACAACGCGCTTGATACCTGGATCCAACAACACTCTGCCAATATTCCGCAACGCTCCTTTTTTTATTATTCCTACTACAACTTTTCTGTTGGGTTATTTTATCTCGCGTTCACACTGTCACTGGATTTAAGCAAACGATGGTATAGCCAGCAGTTGCAGCTGCAACAAATGCAGACCGAAAAATTGCGTGCTGAATTATTATATCTTAAAGCGCAACTTAACCCTCATTTCCTTTTTAACTCCATCAACACGATCTATTTCCAGATTGATAAAACTAATCCCGAAGCACGGGAATCGCTTGAACAGTTTTCGGCCATGTTACGTTACCAACTCTATGAGTGTAATGAAGAACAGATTCCAATCGAGCAGGAGCTGCATTACCTGAAAAGTTATGTTGAACTGCAGCGGCTTCGCAAAAGTCATCGGCACACCATTTTATTCAGAACAGATGAGTCGGTTAGAAATTTTGAGATTGCGCCTTTGTTATTGTTGCCATTTGTTGAAAATGCATTTAAACATCTCTCGAATTATCCTGACAGGGCGAATGAAGTGGAACTCGATCTTTCCCGAAAAAACGGTTCCTTTATTTTCAGGATCAGAAACACCGTTTCGAAACCAGCGGGAGAAATAAACGGTACCGGTATAGGGTTGAAGAATGTAAAAAGACGGCTTGAATTATTGTACCAGGATCGTTATGACCTGGCAATACGATCCGAAGATTCGCAGTTTGCGGTTAACCTTAAGTTGAACCTTTCATGAAGATAAGTTGTGTAATCATAGATGATGAGCCGATTGCTTGTAACGGAATGGCGGAATATGTTTCGCAGGTTGATTTCCTCGAACTGAAAGGGATATTTGAAAGCCCCATAGAAGCTTATACGCTGCTGAACACAGGAAGCATCGATCTGATCCTTCTTGATATTGAAATGCCCGGTCTGACCGGAATTGAACTTATAAAATCCTTAAAGGTTGTGCCTGCAGTGATCTTTACTACTGCTTACACTCATTATGCAGTAGAAGGATATGAACTGGATGCGATCGATTTCCTGGTTAAACCGGTTCCATTTCACCGGTTTCTCAAAGCTGTGAATAAACTACACGATTACCTCGAACGGAAAACCACTTTGATTGAAAAACCTGCGCATGGATATTTTTTTGTTAAGGAAAACGGTCAGTATTCCAGAGTTAACTACGACAATATAGTTTATGCTGAGGCGCTTCAGAATTATGTATGTATACATCTTGAGAATCGTAAGCTGGTTACTTACATAACGCTTACAATGCTTGAGAACCAGTTACCGGCCGATCTTTTTGTTAAGGTTCATAAGTCTTACATCGTTTCAATCGATAAGGTGAGCAATGTGTCAGGCGGCACCGTGCGCCTGGATAAAGTTGAATTACCGGTTAGCCGCAACTGTAAAGAAATGCTGATGCAAAAACTTGGCGAAAAGGGACTGTTGAAACGTTAACAAAAAAGATCATCGTCTTTCTCCCACCTGCTGGCGCCACATTGAATAGTATAAACCTTTTTCTGCAAGCAATTGTTCGTGCGAGCCGGCTTCTGCAAATTTTCCTTTTTCCAATACATAAATAATGTCGGCATGCATGATGGTGGACAAGCGGTGAGCAATCAATATGGTCATCCTTTCGCGTGCGCCGGAGATCTCGCGGATAGTTGTGGTGATTTCTTCTTCGGTGATAGAATCGAGCGCCGACGTGGCTTCATCAAAAATCAATAACCGCGGCTGCCTGAGCAATGCCCTTGCAATTGACAACCGCTGTTTTTCACCACCAGAAAGTTTCATACCGCTTTCCCCCAATATCGTGTTCACGCCATTTGATGCTTTTGCTACGAGTTTAGTGGCGGATGCTTTACGTAGTGCCTCCTCAATCTCTGCGTCCGTGGCAGTTGGTTTCACAAACAAAAGATTATCCCTGATAGAACCTGCATACAGCTGTGTATCCTGTGTTACGAAACCAATTTGCCGGCGCAACGGGTTGTATTGAACGCGGGATGATAATATGTCATTGAAATAAATACTGCCACTCACAGGACTGTACAGACCTACAAGTAATTTTACCAATGTTGATTTGCCCGAGCCTGAAGGGCCCACAAAAGCAATTGTCTGCCCGCTTTGAATACTGAAAGAAATATCATCAATGGCATTGTATCCCGCTGTTTTATGACGAAACACAACATGCTCGAACCTGAGACTTGACAGTTCTGCTATTTCAATTGAGTTGTCGGGTCTTTTCTCCACGGGTTTTTGCATCAGCCTGTCAAAATTCTGTAGCGAAGCATCGGCTTCCCGGTACAAAATGATGAGGTTGCCCAACTCCTGCAAAGGGGTGAAAATTGCGGTCGAAATGAATTGCATGGCAATCAATTCGCCGGTGCTGAGTACCTGGCGAAAAATGAGCCAAAGAAGAATAAAGAGGATAGACTGTTTAAGGAGGTTCAACAGGTTTCCCTGCAGAAATGATAATACACTTACTTTTTTGGCCTTAATCATTTCCAGGTTGAATATCTTCAGTGTTTGTTCATTCAGTCGCCTGATTTCAGGAAAAGTAAGTCCGAGGCTTTTCACCAACTCAATGTTCCTGAGACTTTCAGTAATCACTCCTGCCTGTTTCTCCGTTTCACGGTTAATGGAACGTTGCACACTTTTAATCCTTTTTGAAACGAGTCCTGTTAAACCGCCAAGGAGCAATACCCCAACAAAAAACACGGGTACCAGTAACCAGTTCTTATTAATGCTGTACCAGATCAGGAAACCAACCCCCACCAGGGAAGCGAACAAAACGTTTATAAAGGCATTGATAAAACGTTCGGCATCTGTCTTCACCTTTTGTAGAACAGATAGTGTTGCGCCACTACGGCTCTCTTCAAACTCCTGGAATGAAAGTCTTAAGGTTTGTTTCAAACCATCATTGAATATATTCATTCCAAATCTTGCAACGGTTTTCCGGGTAATGTATTCCTGGGTAGATTTTGCGATCTTAGCGACTACCGCTATCGCTAATGCAATCGAAAGCCAGTAGATGACGCCGCTAATCAACTCCTGTTGTGAAAGGTTGTTTTTATTGGTCGCATATTCGTCGATGATCTTCCCAAAGATGACGGGATCAAGCAGATTGAGTAACTGGGCCACCGCTGCCAGTAACAATGACAGGTAGACCAGGAAACGATGCGGTTTTAAATACTTCCATAGAATTTTCATTCGCAGTTGATTAACCGAACATGCAGAAAAAACTGTGCCGTTGCGGTCAAGGGTACAGCCCTGAAACTGTTATTTGTTTTTGTTATTCATCCACACAACCTTTTGTTGTGGCTGGTGTTCCTGTCCAATGATATCTGCATATAGTTGTGGCCGCCGTGCCTGGAGATAGCGGTATCCGCCTGCGAGCGTTAATTTTTCAGGGATCAGGATAGAAGATACCACCTGGTCATCGAATGTATTGCACTCCGCTACCACGTCTCCATACGGGTCAAGTATCATGGAGCAACCATTTTTTAACTGGTCATCATCCATTCCAATAGGGTTTGAAAAAACAACATAAACGGCATTGTCATATGCGCGGGCCGGTAGCCATTTCATGAGCCAGTCCCGGCCTTTCATCCCCTGGAACTCTAAACGCAGTGAGGTAGGATCGTTTTCGCGGTTGAACCACAAAGCGGGGTCAACAAATCCTGCACCGGGACGGGTAGACGGTGTGCACATAGTAACATGCGGCATAAAAATAATATCGGCACCAAGCAATTTGGTTGCCCTCACATTCTCAATGATGTTGTTATCATAACAAATCAGTATGCCACATTTCCATCCATGTATATCAAAAACACAGTAACTATCTCCCGGTGTAAGATGAGGATTTATAAAAGGATGGAGTTTGCGGTACCTGGCGATTAATCCATTTCCATCAACACAAACGTAGGCCTTATATAATTTGTTGGATTCGTCTTTTTCAAAAAGGCCCGCAAGCACAACGATATGGTGTTTGCGCGCAATGGTGATCAAAGCCTGTATGCTCTCACCATTAGGTATTTCTTCGGCAAGTTCAATCATCTGCTCTTTGGATAAGTGTCTTGCAAAACTGTATCCTGTAACCGAACATTCATGAAATGCAATCACTGCACTGCCTTCTGCTGCGGCCTTACCGGCCAGTTGATCAATTACTGCCAGGTTGTATTTTTTATCGCCGCTTTTATTTTCGAACTGAGCTGTCGAAACTTTTAATTTTTCCATTTATGCTTAATGTTGGTCACTGAACACTTGTTATAATTGTTCAGTATAAGTTTTGAAATTATCAAGTATGGCTTGCCATCCTGCCTGTTGTATTTCACGACTGTTTTCATTTTCCGGATCGAAGGTTTCAATCACATCTGTAGTGTTACCATTGCCTTTAAACTGAATGGTCACCTTGCGTCCATCTGCAAGCGTGTAAGCAATGGTTTTGTTGCTTTCAACTTCGTCATAAACACCTTCAAAGTCAAAGCCCATGCTGCCATCTTTTGCTTCCATTCTCGAGTTGAACCTGCCACCTTTTTTCAGATCATTTGTTGCGCGTGGTGTGTGCCAGTCGGGCGAGGGGCTGTTCCATTTTGTGATATGCTCTGTACTTGTCCATGTGTTCCAGGCTTTTTCTACAGATGCATTTACTGTTGCTTTTACTGTGATTGGTGTTGTTGCTGAGCTGCTCATCGTTTTAGATTTTTGATGCTTTTGTATTTGATTGACAACACAAACATAACAATCATATATAGCATGATTGATGGTCAATCATGACAAAGACCGGGTGAAATTGCGACCTCAATACTTGCATCATCAGTCCCCGAAATAGCTCAGCACCTCGTTAGGATACAGTGCCAGCGCAACTTCCGGAGCCTCGATTTCGGGGTGCCACAGTTTCTCCCATTCAAAACTGTAGAAGCCTTTAAAGTTGTTCTTATATAATAACTGAACCGCTTCACGGATAGGCGCCTCGCCTTTACCGAATAAGGTATATTGCACCTTACCATCTTTTACCACCCCGTCTTTGAGATGAACGTGATGAACATATTTGCTGATACCTGCGTAGATTTCTGTGGGTGATTCCTTAGTAACTGACCATGAATTCAATACATCCCATATCAACGCAACCTTGTTTCCGTCCACGTTTTCCATGATGTACATAAGATCTTTTTTGTAAACCACATCGCCATGTGTTTCCATGAGTACTTTAACGGGGCTGTTTTTTGCGTAAGTGGCAAGTTCATTCAGCCCGCTAACAATCAGGTCAAGTGTTTCCTGACGAGATTTGTCTTTTGGAAGATTGTTAGGGAACACGCGGACATAGGGGCATTCCAGTTTAGCCGCCAGGTCAATATATTTTTTCGCGTCATCAAGGTTTTTCTTCCGGGTTTGGGGATCACTATAATGCATAGCCGCCGATGCACCCAGATCGACCAGTTTTATATTTTTGTCTTTCAGTTTGCGGATGGTTTCCTTTACAGCCGCGCCCATAAAGGCAGGTACCTTTGTAAGGTCCAGTTCCCGTTGAATCGTTCTTACCTCAATGCCCTGGTATTTATGTTTTGCCGCGAAGCTTAAGATCTCGTCAAAGCTCCAGTCTGGACAACCCAATGTTGAGAAACATAGCTTCTTATCACCTTTATAAACGGGGAACATGGGTGGTGCCAAAAAAGCGGAAGCTGCTAATGCTGACTGTTTTACAAATGTTCTGCGATCCATGCTCATATGTTGTCAAATTGAGTGAATCTCAATTTAAGACATTTAGTGCTGATCGCTGTTACTGTGCGGTCAGAAAGCCAGTTTATAAAATTTCCAGTTTGTCTTGAAGTCTTTTGTAAGTTTCTGATTGGTAAGAATTGCGCGGATCATCTCTACCGGCATTGCATTCAAACGCAATACGGCGTCGTGATAGGCCTTGTTGGTCATTTTACCTGTACCTACCAGTTCTTTCTGTAAGGTGTAGAACTGGCGTCCCCCTGTCAGGTAGGCGAGCTGATATAGTGGAGGATATCTGCCTACAAAAGAGCGTCTCACTTCTCCCTCCGCATTTGCCCTTTCATGTCCAACGCGATCGACAAGGAAGTCGATACATTGCTGTGGTGTCCATTTGCCCATATGATAGTTAAGAGAGAAAATAATCCTTGCGCAGCGATGCATGTGCCAGAATAACATACCTATTTTGTCTTCCGGACCTTGCGGAAATTTCATATCCCAGAGAAGCAGTTCCCAGTATAAGGCCCAGCCCTCGGTCCAGAATGGTGTACCAAAATTGCGGTAGGTACGATAGCGACTGGTCATAAACTGTTGCAGGTTATGACCAGCGATCAATTCATGATGAACGGTTGCGCGTGAGAAATGGGGATTGTTTCCGCGCATGCTCATCAGTTTCGCATCTTCGTCCATGGTGTTGGTTGGATAAGAGATCGTGATGTCAGCACCACCGGTGAAAAACGGGTTCACAAGCTGGTTCTCAGGAGGCATCATACGCATGCCCCATACCTCTTCTGCAAGCGGTGGAATGGTAAGCAGGTCATTTTTTTTCAGAAAGCTCACCGATTCTTCATATAGTTTGAGAATCGCTTCAGGTTGTTTTCCTGCCGGAACATAAGTGTTTTTTACTTTTTCAAGAGCTGCTTTCCAATCGGTTCCAAAACCCATTTCTTTGGTGGCCTTCAACATCTCTGCATCGCACCAGGCGAATTCCTGGTTGGCAATATCAATCAGTTCTTCCGGTGTATAGCTGATCATTTCGTAATTCAGTTGACGCACCAGTTCTTCCCGGCCAACAGGTTGTCCAACTATGCCGCTTTTATCAACCGCCTTTTGTTCACCTGATTTCTTTTTAAACTCCACCGCATAAGCAGTTAATGCATCATCGAGTTCTTTATATGGTTTGGGTACCCACCAGGTAAACATGGGGTCATATCCATTGTAAAATTCATACACGCTCGCTATCGCTTTTTTCAGGTCCGCGATAACCTCAGTCGCTTCATAAATTGACTCAGCCGTAAATCCTTTTTCATCTTTGAGTTTGGCTTGCAGCGATTTTACTTCTGCAGTGATTGCGAACCATTCTTTTGAAACTGCATTAGCATCAGGCTGGTGGCCTCTTCTCCGCGTTTTTTCAAGCGCCCAGATTTTGTCGCTAAACGGGATCCATTGTTTGATTTTTGCAAATTCTTCTGCTTCTTTGGCCGCCAGCTTGAGTTTTTCATTCAGATCGCGCCGGAATAGAATATAATCAGCCTTACACTCCTGGTTCAGTGCATCAAAGTTTACTGCGTCCAGTTTTTTCAGGTATTCGTTATAAAGTTTGTTGAGCCGCTCACGTTTTTCGGGCGAGCCTACACCTGCTATCGGCTGACCAAAGCCACCCCGGCCACCGCCTGCTGCGGGTGTATAAAACCTGATCAGTACCCGTAAATCGGCCTGGAAAGTTTCCATCAGCGCAGGCATTTCCTGGCAGGGAACAAAGTCATTTGTTTTCTGGGCAGTTACGGGTACCACGCAAATGAGTAGTACCAATGTGTTAAGCAGCAGTTTGTTCATATGTCCTGGTTTATATTGAGTCAACGTACAAAAGATCCCGTTCAGGAAAAGCGGTTCGGATTAAAGGCACGGATGTCTATTTCGGGTTGTTTTTTGGTTACTATATCGGCAACTATTTTTCCGCTTGCAGGGCCAAGACTTAACCCGCTCATAGCATGCCCGCCCGCTGCGATAACGTTTTCCAATTTTCCCAATTGGCCGAGATAGGGGATGCCGTCTGGGGTACAGGGTCTGAAGCCGTACCAAACATCCGACTCCTGCGGCATATCAAGATTAATATTTTTGAAATAAGCAGGAACGGACCGCACAATGCCTTCTACACGTTTCATATTGATGCGATCATTTACAGGTGCAATTTCCATGGTACCGCCATATCGCATGCGGTTATCCATTGGCGTTATAGCTACCCTTGCTTCACAAAGAATTGCAGGAATGTTCAGCTTCCGTTCAGGTTGATTTAATGTAAACGAGTAACCTTTTCCTGGCATGAGCGGGATCTTCACTCCCGCGAGTCGTGCAAGATCGGGCAGCCATGAACCGCCGGCTAACACAAATACATCGCCATCAAGTTCTGACTTTGATGTAACCACTTTTACGACCCGGTTTCCTTTTGTTACAATGCGTTCAACAGCGTTTCCTGTTTTGAAGTTTACACCTGCGGCCTTTAGATGCGCAATCATCTGCACCATCAATTTATTTGGGTAAAGATGCGCATCGCACCGGTAATGAACAGCTCCCAGAATATCGAGTTCGATACCCGGCTCGAGCGCCTGTACCTGCGTCTTATCCAGTACTTCCACATCGAGTCCAAGTTCAACAGCACGGTGAGCAAGATGCGTTTCTTCTTCTGCAAACTTTTCCGTTTTGAAATACATCAGGATGCCTTTCTTCTCAAGCGCAAAATCAAAACCATTCTGCTCTTCCAGCTCTTCGTATAATTTTTTGCTGAGGAGATTGATATCACGCAATGGCAACGCCGCAGCCTCCACATTTTTTGCGGTTGCACTTTTTATAAACTTCAATCCCCAGGACACCAATCGGGGACTTAAAGAAGGTCGTACGTAAAAAGGACTGCGGCTGTCAAACATCCACTTAATGCCCTGGGTAACCATGCCCGGTGAGGCCAGCGGTACAAAATGACTTGGCACTATCATCCCAAGATTGCCGTATGAACAGTTATCTGATAAATCTGTTTTATCAGTCACTGTAACATCATAACCGTATTTGTTCAGGTAATACGCGGTGCTGAGCCCGATGATACCACCCCCAATAATCACTGCTTTCTTCGACATATAATTTACTTGTCAGATCACCTGAAAACCATGGGCGTACGGATCATCATCATCAATGATGATCGTATTATAACCGGTAACCATAGCCCATCCTTCAATGCCTGGTGCTATGGCAGGTTTGCCTGCAATAGTGGTTTCTTCTTCTATGGTGCCTGTAAACTTTGAACCAATAATACTTTCGTGAATAAAAGAATCGCCTTTACGCAATTTGCCTTTGGCGTACCATTGTGCCATTCTTGCGGAAGTGCCGGTACCACAAGGTGAACGGTCAATTGCTTTATCGCCATAAAAAACTGCATTGCGGCCTGTTGAACCAGGATCGAGCACATCGCCCGTCCACTGAATATGACTACAACCTTTGATATGCTCGTTTTCGGGGTGAACAAAGGTATATTTTTCGTTTATGCGTTGCCGGCAGATACGACTCCAGGATATCAATTGATCGGCAGAATAGTTTTGAATGCCGCTGAAGTTTTGCTGCGGGTCAATAATTGCATAGAAGTTGCCGCCATATGCCACATCCGCGGTAAGCGTTCCCAGGTCGGGGCATTCAAAGGTTATATTTTCTGCGGCAAGGAACGATTTCACGTTAACCAGTTTCACTGATTTTACTTTTTTCCCTTCCTGTTTATAGCTGATCAGTACCAGTCCGGCCGGCGTCTCCATCCTTAGCAAGCCCGGCGTTTTTGGAGTAACGAGGCCTTCTTCAACAGCGATTGTGATGGTGCCAATGGTACCATGACCACACATAGGCAAACAGCCACTCGTTTCGATAAACAACACGCCAATATCATTCTGTGAATCACTGGGCGGATAAAGGATACTTCCACTCATCATGTCATGGCCGCGTGGTTCAAACATCAGCCCTTTCCGGATCCAGTCGTACTCGCGTAAAAAATGAAGTCTTTTCTCCATCATCGAGTTGCCGGTCAACAGCGGACCTCCACCAGCCACCAG
This sequence comes from Bacteroidota bacterium, assembly GCA_023416995.1. Lineage (GTDB taxonomy): Bacteria > Bacteroidota > Bacteroidia > Chitinophagales > Chitinophagaceae > DATHKG01. Next base: position 41,691 of record JAEZGI010000038.1, on the reverse strand, counting down.
TCGCACCGGGTTGCCGCAGGTATGCGCATCTACACAAAAAAATTTCTTAACAGCCATTTGTCCTACTATAATTTAGTGGCGGAAATTACTGATTTATCCCCGACCCGAAAGTAGGATCAGCAGTTTACACCGCATCAACCGCTATTAATTTGTTGTTCGCGGATTTTAACTTCTTTACAATGATTTTGGTTCTTTCTTCCTGAGCAAATAATACACTGGTATACCGATAAGTGTGATTATCAAACCCGGCCAGGTAAAACGTGGCTTATAAACAATCAGCAACGTACAAAACGAAATTGCCATCAGGATATAAACAACAGGCAATACCGGGTAACCAAAAGCTTTATAAGGTCTTGGAAGATCAGGTTTTTTCTTCCTCAGGATAAAAATTCCAATTATCGTCAGCATATAAAAGCCGACTACCACGAACGAGATCATGTCAAGGAGGTCGCCATACCTGCCGCTCAGGCTCCACGCGCAGGCAAACAGGCATTGGAGCCATAACGCAAACGCGGGAACGGAATTTTTGTTTAATGTAGCTGCCCGTGAAAAGAATAACCCGTCTTTCGCCATCGTGTAATACACACGTGCGCCGGCAAGAATGATCCCATTGTTACAACCAAACGTTGATATCATAATCATGATGGCAATGATGATGGTGCCGGCATTTCCAAAAATTACATGTGAAGCAGCAACCGCTACCCTGTCTTTGTCAGCGGAAGCAATTTCGTTCAATGGAAGCACCGCTGTATACATCAGGTTTGTAGCGAGGTAAATCAACGTTACAATAAGGGTTCCAAGAAATAAACTAAGACCGATATTACGTTTCGGGTTCCTGATTTCACCTGCGATGAAAGTGACATTGTTCCAGGAATCGCTGCTAAAAATGGAACCGACCATTGCGGCAGCAATCGCGCCCAAGGCCGCCATTGCAGTATAGGAGCCAATACTTCCATCAGGAGCGAGTTGCTGTAATGTGAAAGCGTTTGTCCAGTTGGCTTCCCACACTCCAGGTTTCATAGCGAGTAAACCAAAAAGGATCAGTCCGAACAAACTAAGGAGTTTGGTCAGGGTGAAAGTAGTTTGAAGCAGTTTACCGCTTTCGATGCCCCGGGTATTGATAAACGTTAGAAACACAATCACAACGATCGATAGCAATTGAGCCGGTGATACCTGGAGGAATCCAAGATCAAGCGCTATGGCATCTTCACTTAAAACCGGGAAAATATATGCCGCGAATTTGGCAAAGGCAACGCCAACGGCTGCGATAGTAGCAGTTTGTATCACCGAAAAGAAACTCCACCCATAAAGAAAGCCGACGAGTGGGTTGTAGGCTTCTTTCAGGTAAACATATTGCCCACCAGCCTTAGGATACATGGCGCTTAATTCGCCGTAACTGAGTGCAGCCGTAACGGTCATAAAGCCGGTGATAACCCAAACAAGAAGCAGCCAGCCGCTGCTGCCGACATTGCGCGCAATATCTGCACTCACAATAAAAATTCCGGAGCCGATCATGGAACCCGCAACTATCATAGTTGCATCGAGCAGACCCAGTGAAGGTTTAAAGCCTGCTGTACCGCTTGCCGGTGTATTCAAATTTTGTGGCCTGGCAGGTTGTTTTTCTGTTGATGTGATCAAGTTAGTTTCGGTTAAACAGGAGTGAATGTAGTAACTTAACGCTAAAACGATTAACCGGATTTTGCAGTTTCCTGAACGGATTTTGCGTAATTAATTTTGGTTATGTGTTGCCTTTAAAAGTGAATGTGCGCTGCTGATGTCGGCTTCTATCAATGTTTCAAGTTGCTGCCATAACATTCCGGTTATCGGGCCAGCATCTCCATTACCAATAACATGGCCGTCAACCGCTGTAACCGGCAAAACATTTTTAGTAGTGCTGGTGATAAAAACTTCTTCCGCTTCGTACAGATCCTGCAGACTGATATCAGCTTCTGATACAGGATAGGGCAGCTGCATTTCGAGTATTCGACTCCTGATCACACCATGCAGCACATTATGTGCAGGGGTCAGTATCTGTTTTTGTTTGGTTACTATAAAGATGTTTGCACGCGGGCATTCGGTAATATATCCATCAGCATAATATAATACATCCTGTGCGTCTTTCTCTTTGATAAGCGGCTGCAGGTAAACCGCCATCAGGTAATCAGTTGATTTAACCGAGGGTAGCTGGCGCTTATGCCCGTGCGTTATGAGCCGGATGCCCTGGTGCTGAAATTGGTTCACTGGCGGCATTGCAGTTTGGACAACGATCAGGTTCGGGTTACCGGGAGTAAAGCCATCAGCTGAGTAGCCGCCCGTAAGGGTTATTTTAATCCCTGAGCTTTCAATTCTATTTAGCGCAAGCAGGTCAAGTATCTTATTTGTAAGCTGTTCCCTGTTCAAAGGTGGCCCCAGACGCATAGTTGCTGCAGAACGATAAAACCGGTCGAGATGAGCCTCAATGAATACCGGCCGGCCATTTACTGTTTTAAAAAAATCAAATATGCCGTAACCGCGTTGCAAGGCAAGATCACTGATGCCGATTACCGCATTTTCAACAGGAACGATTTCAGTATTGATGATACAATGCATGTCAGTTTTTTGATTTGGTTTTAACTCCGTTCGGGGCAATACGGTTGTATTTTTTCATGATAGAAAGCACCTCTGCAATCGGAAGGGCAGGTATGTTATGTTCCTGGTAGCCTTTTACTGAATTTGCCATGAACAAGGAATTGATAATAGCTTCTTCAGTGGCTTCTATTGCAGCCATAAACACCGGCGATATGCGGTCATTGCTGAGCAATGGGTAAGAGGTTATAGGATCGCCTTCGTGTGCAACACGCAGGGAATCGTTTGTTGAAAATGCTATCACATAGTCACCGCTGCCATTTGAGGCAATGCCACCGGTTTTGGCAAGACCCATAAATGCACGTTTGGCGAGTCTTTCGAGGTTTCTTGCATCAAGTGGTGCATCCGTAGCAACCACGATCATGCAAGAACCATCTACATTATTTAATAACTGGTTGCTGAATGAAAATTTTCCCAGTTCCTGTCCAACGGGCACACCTGCTATTTCAAGCACCCCACCGAAATTTGTTTGAACCAGTACGCCTATCGTATAGCCGCCCAATGCAGCCGGGAGTTTCCTGGAAGCGGTTCCAATTCCACCCTTATATCCAAAACATACCGTCCCAGTTCCGGCCCCTGCATTACCCTCAGTAACCGGTCCTGTTGCCGCAGTTGTGATGGCGGAAGTTACATCTGCTGTTCGCACATGGCGGCCGCGGATATCATTCAGGTAACCGTCGTTTGTTTCTCCAACCACTGAATTAACCGATTGCACATTTGCATTGCCGGGTAACGATAATGTATAACCGATAACTGCATCCATGGCAGTTGGAACGCTGAGGGTGTTTGTTAATACAATCGGTGTTTCAAGGTTGCCGAGTTCTTTTACCTGTGTGGTTCCGGATAGTTTTCCAAAGCCGTTCGCAACAAAAACGGCAGCAGGTACTTTTTGCTGGAAAATGTTACCGCTATGTGGAAGTATTGCTGTAACTCCTGTGCGCACTGAGTCGCCTCTTATAATTGTAGTTTGACCAACACGCACGCCCACAACATCGGTGATCGCGTTCCATTGCCCAGGTTCCATTACACCAATACGGATTCCATGTTCCCGCGCCCGCTTTAACGACTGGCCATTCAGTGTAACAACTGTCTGCAACAAAACAAACAAGAGGAAGCTTCGTGTCATCCTACAAATATGAAACATTTATGAATGTGCGCCTATGGGTAATTTGTGTGCGAATCTGGTCAGAATATTCGCTTCCGGCTACTTCAACATATTTTGGCGCACCAGAGACTACTTAAGGGGGCCGAAAAGTACAACGCCTTCGTAAGTGATCCGAAGTGGGATCATACGAAGGCGATGTGTTCAAAAAATTATAAGGAATCTAAAAATCCGGATCGTGGTCGTGGCCACCAGTGGCATTCACCAGTGCAGGTTTTGCAAACTTGATGATTCCGAGCCATTTCAGGAAAAGAATGATAGGGTAGGTTGGATCCCATTCGTGCCATCTTTTTCCAAAGTTTACTGAGCCCGGAAATTTGTGGTGATTGTTATGATAAGATTCACCCATCATAAGGATGTCGATCTTAAGCAAATTCATAGAGGTATTCTTCACCTTGTAATTGATATAACCGAATTTATGTGCGTACCAGTTAATGATAGCGCCATGTACCACTCCCATTGAGAATACAATCGGAAGCAACAGGTACCACCACCAGGAAGTAGCAAAAAACCAGAAGAAAACCAGGTAGGCAGCTATCCAGACAAGTCTGCTGAAAGTTGAATGCGCAAAGGCATCAAACCAGCGCCAGGTAGGAACATTTTTAGTAAAACGTTCTTCAACAATCGTTTTGCCGGTAAAAATATCGCTGTAAACCCTGTGGGTTTTTAGCATCATATCCACCACATTTTTCGAATACATGGGTGAATGCGGATCTTTCTCTGTATCAGTGAATGCGTGGTGCATGCGGTGCATAATACCATAGGCCCGGGGGCTCAGGTAAGAGGACCCCTGCGTGATCCAGGTAAACACATAGAAAAACCTTTCCCATCCCTTGCTCATTTTAAAAGAGCCGTGAGCCGCATAGCGGTGCAGGAAAAAGGTTTGAGAAAAAAGGGAAAGATACCAGAGCGCGATAAAAAAAATCAAAATTGTCATCTAAAAACTAAGTTGAAGCGTAGAGCCTTGTTAAACGTTGCCAGATGCAAATTGTTCAGCTAAATCCAAATTTGCAATCAGGATGCAAAAATAGCCTTTCTTTTTCTAAGAAAACACGATTTGATGTTGTATTGGTGTGAAATCATACGCTTCTATGACATTTGCATCCGGTTCAGGCTACACAGGCAAAGCTGCCAGCACCTGCTCCATTTTCATACTGCGGGATCCTTTGATTAACAACGAGCTGCCGGCGATCGACTGTTCTGCCAGCCATTTCCCGGCGGCCAGTGAATCCGGAAAAACAAAATACGAGGTATCCAATCTCTGAAAATCACCTCCGACCAATACTACCGCCGACCAGTTGAACCGGGCTAACAGATCAAGAATTTCCTGGTGTTCCTGCAGGCTTTCTTCCCCAAGCTCAGCCATAGCGCCCAGCATTAATATCTTTTTATCACCCGCCATGGCTGCGAAGTTGCTGATTGCTGCCCGCATACTTGACGGGTTGGCATTGTAAGCGTCCAGCACAATGGTTGCTCCATTGCGCGACAGCAGTTGTGAGCGGCTGTTTGAAGGCGCATACTGCTCAATCGCCGTTTTTATGTCAGCGTCCGGAACCCCAAAAAATTTGCCGACAGTTACTGTTACCAGTACGTTGGGAAGATTGTAGCCGCCAACTAACTGGCTATCTATTACGGGCAGGGAAAAGCCTTTTGTAAAACGAACAGACAAAAATTGTTTATCCTCCACTATGCTGCCCGTAACCTCAGCATCTGCGGTCCCGTAGGTGATCACTTTGGGTATACCTGCGCTCATTTCGCGCAGATAATCGTAATCCCACATTACAAATGCGGTTCCATTGTGGGCACGCAGGTAATCATACAATTCTCCTTTCCCTTTCCGAACGCCTTCAAGACTGCCAAAACCTTCTAAATGGGCTTTTCCGCAGTTGGTGATGATCCCATAATCCGGTTGTGCATACTCACAATAGCCGGCGATTTCGCCAATATGATTTGCACCCATTTCGATTACAGCGATTTCAGCGTCCTGGCGAATGCTGAGAAGGGTGAGCGGTACGCCGATATGATTATTCAGGTTTCCCCTGGTTGTATAGCATTTGAATTTTGCCGAAAGTACCGTGTGCACCAGTTCCTTGGTAGTTGTTTTGCCATTGCTGCCGGTAATACCAACCACAGGAATTTTCAGTTGCATACGGTGATGCTTTGCCAGGTCCTGCAATGTTTGCAATACATCCTGCACCAGGATGATCCGGTCGTTTGGTTCGAACAACTGTTCATCCACAACTACGCATGCCGCCCCCCGCGTGAGGGCTTCGCCGGCAAATTCATTTGCATTATAGTTGGGCCCTTTCAGTGCGAAAAAGATTTCTCCTTCTTTCAGGTTCCGGGTGTCGGTCTGCACCGTTGGGTGTTGCAGGTAAAGCTGGTAAAGTTGTTCAATCGTCATGGTGCAGACAAAGTTAAGGTGGTGCATTAAAAAAGCCATCTCTACTTAAAGCGGAGATGGCTCTTTGAATATTATAAGGGATACTTATTTTTTTCGGTTGTTCTGTCTGCGTGCAGGATAGTTAATACCTGTTTTGCGACCATTACCTTCAGGGCTGCCAAGACGATCCATTGCGCAACGGAAACCTACCGTGCTGCTTGCCTGATCTTCTTCAAGGAAGCGACGGGTACCAGGTGAAAGATAATAAGGACGATCGTTCCAGCTACCACCTTTGATTACGCGTGATTTATCACTGATCAGAGTTGTCAGACCGTAACCACGGCCCGCAGTAGAATCGTAGCTAACACCGATCAGCAAAGAGTCACCATCCAGGTAGTTGATAACATTACCTTTCTGATAGTTTCTGCGGTTTTTACTTTCTTCATCAGTAACATATTCTCTTTTTACACGGCCAAGGCTATCTTTTTCAAATTCGCCATCAGCAGTTTTGTAATCTTTTTCGAATCTGTTACCACGGAATGGAGATACATCATCCTGGTCAACCGGTGACAGCGGACGGTATACGTCACCAACCCACTCGTTTACGTTACCAGACATATTGTATAAGCCAAAAGCATTCGGGAAGAAAGCATCAACTGGTGCAGTATAAACCGCACGGTCATTCAAACCACCTGCAACACCCATGTTATCACCGTTACCTCTTTTGAAGTTAGCGAGGAAAGTTCCCTGCCAGCTTCCGCGGCGGCCATCACGAAGACCGTTTACGTTCTGACTCCATGAATAAACCTGTTTGTTAGTGATCAACTCTTCACCACGTTTTCCTTCCTTGCGGCTGGGTGATGGGTTCTGACCAACTAATGCCCATGCTGCATATTCCCACTCTGCTTCGGTTGGAAGACGGTAAGCAGGTAAAAGGATTCCATCTTCAAATGTAACCTGTGCACGAGGAGTTCCGTTAGGATTCTTTAAAGGATTCTTTTTGGAACGAACACCTGGACCAGGAGTTGGAGTTGTTAAACCAAGCAGGTAAGCTTTTGTGTTGAAGCTTTCGCCGCCCTGACCCTGGATATTTTTGAGTGTGTTTTTGTTGATGAATTGTTTGTCTATCAGCGCTTTTTCGTTTACGCGATCAGTTCTCCAAAGACAGAAATCTGAGGCTTGTCTCCAGGTTACACCTACTACAGGGTAGTAATTGTAAGATGGGTGGCGGAAATAGTATTCAACCATCGGCTCGTTGTAGGCAAGTTCGCTTCTCCAAACCAGGGTATCCGGAAGGGCACCTTCGCGAACCGCTTTGAATTCATCTCCTTCGAATACATTATTGATCCAGTAGAGATATTCACGGTAGTGGATATTTGCCACTTCCGTACGGTCGATATAGAATGAGTTTACAGTTTTACGTGTAGGAATATTATTCCAGTCAGACATCACATCTTCTTCAGTTGCACCCATCTGGAAGGTACCACCCTGAACAAACACGAGACCCGGACCGGTACGCTGTTCTTTTTCACGGGAAACCTGGTAGCCGCCCATGTTTTTATCGTTGTAATTCCAACCGGTTACGTCGGAAGACTCCTTTTTCTTACCAAACAGCTTACCATTCTTACAGGAAGAAGTGGCTACCGCGGTGCACGACAGGAGGATGAATAGGTTTTTCAGGTTCATTTGATAACTTTTTTGCCTTTGGTTCAATGATGTTAAACGCTGTATTAAAACAAATATTGTAAGCTTTCCGGCAGTTTTTAAAGAAGTTTGAATGTTACGCGAATATAGACACATTACCTAAAAATGTGCATCCGGAAATCCAACCGCCTCGTTAAAAATGCCCTATTTTTGGTAGCAATGACCCGGCTTCAGAAAAATCGATGGCTCACCGCAGTCTTCCTGGTTTTCTCCAGCCTTAACCTCCATTCTCAACGAAACTACGCAGGTACTTCCGTACTTTCTTCAGGCGAATGGTACCAGGTTTCAACGGATGTTCCCGGTATCTACAGGATCGATCTTCCACTCCTGGCCAAACTAGGTATCAACACCAGCAATCTTTCGGCCAATGCTTTCCGGCTTTTTGGTAACGGCGGTTTTATGTTATCCGAAAATCCCGCTTCCCGCCCGATTGATGACCTTGCCGAAAATGCCGTGTTTGTAAACGACGGTGGCGACGGACGCCTCGATGGCAGCGATTACATCCTGTTTTATGCGCCGGGACCACACAACTGGCAAATTGATCCGGTAAGCCGGAAGTTCACACACTCAAAAAATCTCTACACTGAACGGTCCTATTATTATATCAGTTTTCAGGGCACGGGTAAACGGGTCCGAACAAACAACCCACTTACCAATTCAAACCTCGAAATCAATGATTTCGATGATCGCTATTTTCATGAGCTGGATACCGTTAACTTTCTCAGCAGCGGCAAGAACTGGTATGGTGAGGAGCTGTCAAACACCCCGGGCAAGTCGCTATCTATCAATTTTGCGACCAGTTTTCCAAATCTTATACCTGGAACTGCTGGTATATCCGCAAATTTGCTCGCCCGCTCATTTAATGCTTCCAGCCGGTTTGGAATTTCGGTGAATGGCCAAACGCTGGGACAATTCGAAATTCCTCCTGTAGGTAATGGCATATACGATGCTTTCGCGCGATCGGTTAGTCCGTCAGCGGAATTTTCCGCCACTAATCCAACGATGAACCTGGTTTTCTCTTTTTCGCCCGGCAGTGCCAATGCGCAGGGTTGGATCGATTGGTTCACGATTTTTGCTCGTCGCCAGCTTTCAATGGCCGGTGTTAAACAACTCAGTTTCCGTGATCTGAACGCTGTATCACCCGGAAATAGTGGCCGTTTTAACCTGGCCGCAGCAGGCGCAGGAACAACGGTATGGGATGTAACGGATCATTTAAATCCGGCCGTAATGCCAACCGGACAGATAGGATCCGTGCTGCAATTTGTTGCTGATTGTAGCCGTCTGCGCGAATACATAGCTTTCGGCGCTGAATTCCTCAGCCCGCAACCGCAAGGTCGGGTAGACAACCAAAATCTTCATGGTAGCGGATCTGTCGATTATCTGATCATTACGAACAGTTTGCTTTATGACCAGGCGTTGCGACTCGCCAGCCATCATCAGCAGGTTAACCGGCTCCGCACCCTGGTGGTGACAACCAGCCAGGTATTTAACGAGTTCTCTTCCGGTTCACCTGACCCCGTGGCACTGCGCGATTTTCTAAAAATGTTCTATGACCGGGCCGGAGGTGATTCTTCACTTGCTCCAAAATACTTGTTGTTGTTTGGTGATGGCTCCTTTGATTATAAAACAAGAATTTCCGGCAACACGAACCTCGTTCCTGTTTATGAATCCGCCGCCACACTGGAGCCCCTCGATACCTACACTTCTGACGACTTTTTTGGTTTCCTTGATGATGCCGATGATATTTCAGCTGCAGGGGTACACCTCCTGGACATAGGCATTGGTCGTATTCCGGCTTCCACGCCGGCGCAGGCAAAGGCAATTGTTGACAAAATTATCGCCTATACTGCGCCGGCTTCATTGGGACCCTGGCGAGGGGATCTGAGTTTTATTGCTGATGATGAAGATAATAACCTGCACCTGGAAGATGCCGAAATTCTCTCCGCCACCGTAAGTGACCGGGCCCCTAATTTAAACCTCAGCAAGATCTATCTGGATGCCTATCCGCAGGAAAGCGCACCGGGCGGCAGCCGCTATCCGGCCGTTAACCAGGCAATTGTCAGTAAAATTTACAATGGTACTTTATTATGGAACTATAGTGGTCACGGCGGTGCACGAAGATTGGCTGATGAAGCCATTCTCGACCAGGAGCTGGTCAACAGTTTCAACAACCAGAATAAGCTGCCACTGTTTATTACCGCTACCTGTGATTTTGCACCGCACGACAATCCTTTGGTTGCTTCCCTGGGAGAAGATCTCCTGCTCCGGGAGCGTACCGGCGCCATTGCGCTGATGACTACAACCCGGCTTGTTTTTGCCTTCAGTAACCGCGTAATGAACCAGAATTATCTTCGGATAGCCCTGCAAAGACGTCCTGACAGTACTTTTCGCACTTTGGGCGAAGCAGTCCGCGGAGCAAAAAATGCGACCTATCAAACTTCGGCCGATATCATCAATAACCGGAAATTCACTTTGCTGGGCGATCCTGCACTCACCATCGGATATCCGCAACACCGTGTCGTGACCAGGGCCATAAACAATACCGCCGTCGGAACAGTGCCCGATACACTTAAGGCACTTTCCCAATACACGGTATCAGGCGAGATCACCGACGCATCCGGAAACCCACTCAATAATTTTGCCGGGACGATATACCCTGTTATCTATGATAAAACCCAGCAGTTGTCGACCCTTGCTAATGACCCGGGTAGTTTAAAAACCAATTTCTCACAACAAAACAATATCATTTTTAAGGGGAAGGCAACGGTGACCGGCGGCCGTTTCAGTTATAGTTTTGTGGTTCCTAAAGACATTAATTACCAGTTCGGAAATGGCCGGATCAACTATTATGCAGACAATGGAAACGTTGATGCCGGTGGTAGTTTTGATAAGATCATTATTGGTGGCACGGGGAACGGTATTAATGACACCGAAGGGCCCGCTATCCGGCCGTATCTGAATGATGAAAAATTTATCGACGGGGGTGTCAGCAACAACCGTCCCATGCTGTTACTGAAACTTGCAGACTCTTCGGGCATAAACGTCATGGGAACCGGTACCGGACACGACCTGGTGGTAACTATCGATAATGACCATTCGAAACAATATATCCTCAATGAGTTTTACACCAGTGATAAGGACAATTTCAGAGCAGGTGAAGTACGCTTTCAATTACCGGAATTAAGTGACGGGCCGCATACCTTATCAGTGAAGGCCTGGGATGTAATGAACAACAGCAACGAAGCTGCCCTGTCGTTCAGGGTTCAGCAGCAACAGGGGCTTATGCTTGATCACGTTCTTAACTACCCGAATCCGTTCACAACGCGCACCAGTTTTTGGTTCGATCACAACCGGCCCGGAGAAGAACTGCAGGTAAATATTACCATTTACACAGTTACCGGAAAGCTTGTAAAAACTATCAGAAATACAATAATATCAAGTGGAACCCGTTCGAATGAGGTGGAATGGAACGGCCGTGACGATTATGGCTCCAAAATTGGTAGAGGCGTATACATCTACCGGCTAACCGTAAAAACAACTGATGGTCAGACCGCGCAGAAACTACAAAAACTGTACATTCTGTAATGTTCTGAACTTAATAAAACAACGCTTAAATCATAAATTGACTATTTTCGCCCACCATTTAATCAACCGCTAACCGGCATATCTACTATCGATTAGATTTTTACCCAGACATTTTATTTGCTCCCTTCAGAATGATTATTGATTAATCTCTCTGTGTGTATACTAACGAATTACTTTGTAACGTTTGTTCGGAGCCGCACCAAATCAAGTGAAATAACGGTCCGCCGGGATCGTACCAAAAATCTAAAGGATGAAAAGAAAGACCTTCAAACTAGCTGGCTTATTAATGTTATTAACGGGTTTAAATACTGTGCAGGCACAGGATGTTGATCCTATTAATGTGGTTACTACTGCGGTTCCGTTTCTGCGGATACCTCCCGATGCTAGGGCAGGTGGTATGGGCGACCTTGGACTCGCTACCTCACCGGATGCAAATTCCGCGTTCTATAATTTGTCAAAAACACCGTTTAATGCCAATCCTTATGGTGTTGGTCTTACCTATACTCCCTGGTTGAAGGACCTCGGGCTGAACGATGTATACCTGATGGCATTATCCGGTTATTACAAACTGGATGACCTGCAGGCGCTTTCGGGTTCCGTGCGTTATTTCAGTCTTGGTAACATCACCTTTACTGATTACAATGCGATCGATAACGGTACTTTCCGTCCGCGCGAATTTGGAGTCGATCTCGGTTACTCACGTAAACTTTCAGATAACCTGGGTATCGGTATCGCTTTGAGATATATCAGCTCAAATCTTACTGGTGGTGGATATTCTAATGGTTTAACTACCTACAAACCCGGTAGTGCAGTAGCAGGCGACCTTTCTTTGTTTTATACCGGTGCTGATGAAAATGGCCAGGGCTGGAACTTTGGTGCAGCACTCAGCAATCTTGGTACTAAGATCGGCTACACAAATGATGCAACGCAGAAAGATTATATCCCCGCTAATATTGGCTTAGGGACAACTTATACCAAAGTGTTTGATGAAAGTAATAAAATCACTTTCGGTCTGGATATCCATAAACTGCTGGTGCCAACGCCTCCCGGTTTTACAAATGATCCTACAATCGATTCTACTAATATCGCCAACTACCGTAACAAAAGTGTGGTTAGCAGCTGGTTCAGCTCATTTGGCGATGCACCCGGTGGTTTTTCGGAAGAGCTGAAAGAGTTCCAGTTTTCTCTTGGAACAGAATATGCTTACAACGATCAGTTTTTTGTTCGTCTTGGATATTTCTACGAAGACAAAACAAAAGGAGCCCGTAAATATTTCACCGCGGGTCTTGGTCTGAAATACAATGTATTCGGTCTTAACTTCTCTTACCTTGTACCTTCGGGTCAGGGTGTTAACAGGAACCCGTTATCAAACACACTCCGATTTGGACTGGTGCTTGATATCAATGGTGCAGAAGACTAACTAATTTAAAGTAATATTGCAGGCTGAAAACCTGGTACCGTTTGCCGGTGCCAGGTTTTTCACTTTATAAATTATCTGGATATGGCTTACAGGATTGGTTCGGGAATAGATTTTCACCAGTTGGTTGAGGGACGGGACCTTTGGATCGGCGGTATCAAAATACCTTTTACAAAGGGTTCATTGGGTCACAGCGATGCCGATGTGTTGTTGCATGCGATCTGTGATGCACTGCTGGGTGCGTTATCACTGGGCGATATTGGAACGCATTTTCCAAATAATGATCCGGCCTACAAGGATATAGACAGTAAAATTCTCCTGGCCAAATCGTATGAACTTGTCCGTGATAAGGGATATGTGCTGGTGAATCTTGATTCTACTGTTTGCCTGGAGAATCCGAAAATAAAAAAATACAGCCCTGAAATGCGTGCCAGCATTGCGTCTATCCTTGACACTGAGGTTGATAACGTATCAATTAAAGCAACCACAACCGAAGAAATGGGTTTTGCCGGCAGGGGCGAAGGACTTGTTGCTTACGCTACCGTGCTCCTGGAAAAGGTTAAATGACTGCTGCCGTAAATCATTGAAATTTTAGCCGTACCGCCTACCTTTGGCGCATGTCAAAAGTAAAAGTCAGGATCATTAACCGGTCGCCTAACCAGTTGCCGGAATATGCCACTGAAGGTTCCGCAGGTATGGACATCAGGGCGCATCTGGAATCGCCGCTAACTTTAAAGCCTATGGAACGTTTTCTTGTTCCAACCGGCCTGTTCATCGAACTACCCGAAAACTATGAAGCACAAATCCGCCCGCGTTCAGGCCTCGCCATCAGGCAGGGATTGACCTGTCTGAATTCACCCGGCACGGTAGATTCCGATTACAGGGGCGAACTAAAAGTGATATTGATAAACTTATCCGGCGAGGACCAGACCATTCACTCCGGTGATCGGATTGCCCAGATGGTGGTGAGTCCCGTTGAAAAAGTAAAATTAAAACCGGTAATAGAACTTGCACGAACCAAAAGAAATGAAGGTGGTTTTGGCCACACGGGGAAATAAATATGAAAAGCCTCCTTACGATAATCGCCGGTTTTACGTTGCTTGTCGCCGTAACCAGCTGCCGGTCCACTAAAAAGATTCAAACGGTCATCAATAAACGCGATACGCTGCGTGTGCCGGTGGTGGATTCAACGGTTGATCTGAAAGCAGATTCCATCCGGTTCATTAATATGATCACCGCGGCCATCGACAGCAATCGCATTGATTTCAATACGTTTTCTGCAAAGGTTAAAGTGGCTTTTGAAGGAAAGGATGGTAAAAAAAGCGATTTTAACGCCAACATAAGGTTGTACAAAGACAGTGCGTTATGGATATCAATAAACGCTTTGTTAGGGATCGAAGCGTTCCGGGTGTTGATTACTCCCGATAGTGTGAAGGTGCTTAACAAAGTCGACAAGATTGTTCAACTCAGATCGGTCAGCTACCTGAAAGAAGTGGCCAGGATACCCTTCACATTTAATGATCTGCAGGACCTGCTGATCGGAAACCCGATCTACCTCGATAGTAATATCGCCTCATACCGGCGGGATCCTAACGGTATTACCCTGGTGAGTGTTGGAGAACTGTTTAAACATTTCCTGGTGGTAAATCCAACCAATTATCTGCCTTCCCAAAGCAAATTGGATGATGTGGACCCCACGAGAACCAGGACCTGCTATATCGGGTATGGGGACTATCAGACCAAAAATGACAAACGGTTTTCTGCCTTCCGGAAGATAACTGTTGTAGAGGCATCCAAACTTGATATTGAGATGCAATTCAAACAAGTGGATTTTAACGTAGATTTAAATATGCCTTTCAGTATTCCGAGAAATTATAAACGCGAATAAGCGTTAATGTTTAGTCAGGTGAATTAACACTGGTTTATGCAACCTGCGCGGCATTTTTTCGTTTATATCTTAAATACAACATCATGCTGAGATCAATCCTGGTTTTCTTTCTTTCAATGGCGTTAGTGGGCAATGTTGCCGCACAGGGAAGTGATGAGCTGAAGAAAAAGCAAGCTGAAATTCAAAGCGAGATCGATGATCTGCGCAGAACGCTTGATGCTACCAAAAAGAACAAAAAAGCCAGTCTTAGCCAGTTAGCAATGATCCAGAAAAAACTACGTTTGCGCGAACAGGCCATTGGAAACATCAGTCAGCAGATCGATATGATCCAGGATAATATCAGCAAGTCGCGCAATGAGATCAGCAGGCTAAAAAATGAACTTGATACCCTGAAGATCCAGTATGAAAAAAGTGTGGTGTATTCTTACAAAAACAGGAGCAATTACGATTTTCTGAATTTTGTATTTTCTGCAAATAATTTCAACGACGCACTTAAACGCGTTCAGTACCTCAAAGCCTATCGTAACTATCGCGAAGAACAAGCCGAAAATATTCTCAATACCCAGAAAGTACTTCTTGATAAAATAAATGGACTGGAAAACACCCGTAAACAAAAAGATGAGGTGTTGCAGAAACAGGAAAAAGAAAAGATGGTGCTTGTTACCGAGCGTAAAGAAAAGGACGTGATTGTTTCGAAGTTGAAAGCCCGCGAAACGGAGTTGAATCGTGAACTTACTGCGAAGAAAAAAGCGGATGCGAAAATCCGTGCTGCTGTTAAGGCTGCGATCAACCGCGAGATCAGGCTGGCAAAACAAAAAGCTGCAGAGGAAGAAAAACGTCTGAAGGCCATTGCTGCTGCCGCTCCTAAAACGGAAGCTGCTAAAACCAATGCTCCGGCAACCACAAATTCAGCTACTGCTACTGAAGCAGCCAAAAAACCTGCTGCGGCACCGAAAAGTGCGTTGGAGGCAACACCAGAAGGTAAAATCATTTCCGATAAGTTTGAAGGAAACAAAGGGAAACTTCCGTGGCCCGTTGATAAAGGTCAGATAAAGTTGCACTTTGGTATCTTCCAGGTCCCAGGTTCAAAAATTAACGGTAACAACCCTGGTTTGACCATTGAGACTGAGGTTGGAGCAAATGTAAAAGCTGTGTTTGATGGGGAAGTGGTTTCGGTGTTTAATATTGAAGGTATGGCCGGTGTAGTAGTAAGTCACGGTAAATACTTTACAGCTTATTATAACTTATCCAGCGTAAACGTTGCGAAAGGAGAAGCCGTTAAACGTTCCCAGGTATTGGGTAAGGCGAACTCAAATGAAGATGGTATGGGTGAGATTGAATTCTTACTGATGTTGGAAACCACCAACATGAATCCTGAAACCTGGATCCAGAAAAGATAACAGAAACAGAAATAAATAAAAACGCCCCGTCAATGATGGGGCGTTTTTATTTAAATGCCGTTGTTTAAAAACCGGTTATACAATGCTTCGTATTGAGGAATGATGTTGTTAATGTCAAACTTCTTTGCCTGGGCCGATGCATTCTGACGGAATGATTTTAGTTTTTCATCATCGGAAAGTAAGGTTAGCGTGTTGCGGCTCATGTCATCCACATCACCTACTTCACTGAGAAAACCTGTTACGTTATGAATATTGATCTCAGGCAGTCCACCGGCGTTGGTAGAGATCACCGGCACACCCGCTGCCATAGCTTCAAGCGCAGCAAGTCCGAAACTTTCATAATCGGAAGTTAACAGGAACGCGTCGGCGATAGCCAGTATTTCCTCAATTTGCTCCTGTTTGCCAACAAAGCGCGTTTCGTCAAAAATTCCCATTTCCCGGCTGAGCCGTTCTGCTGCCGGTCGCTCAGGTCCATCACCAACAAACAACAATTTAGCCGGCACTTTCTTTTGTACCTGGGCAAAGATGTTTACAACATCTCCTACCCGTTTTAGCTTTCTAAAATTTGAAGCATGCATTAATATCTTTTCACCATGTGGTGCTATCACCCTGCGGAAAGCGTCAATCGGTTTTTTTGAAAAACGGCTGATGTCAACAAAATTGTGGATCACTTCAATATTCTTTTCGATTTTGAAGTGTTTGTATGTTTCATCACGGAGGTTCTCGGAAACTGCCGTGATCGCATCGCTTTCATTTATTGAAAAAGTGACCACGGGTGCGAAAGTTTTATCGCGCCCAACAAGGGTTATATCTGTACCATGTAAGGTTGTAATAACGGGTATATGTATTCCTTGTTTCTCAAGGATCTTTTTAGCCATGTAGGCCGCAGATGCGTGAGGGATGGCATAATGCACATGTAACAGATCGATCTGGTTATTAACGATCACATCTACCATGGTGCTTGACAAAGCCGTTTCGTAGGGCGGATAATCAAAAAGTGGGTAAGTAGGTACGCGAACTTCATGATAAAAAATGTTAGCGTTGAATTCACTCAGGCGGACGGGTTGCTGATAAGTTATAAAATGAACCTGGTGACCCTTTTTTGCAAGTGCTTTACCCAACTCCGTTGCCAGTACTCCGCTACCGCCAAACGTTGGATAACAAACAATACCAATCCTCATATATATTTCTGATTAAAACTGCCCGAAGGTATAGGTTTTTTAGTGATTCGTTATTTGAACGACAAACGCTATTGGCGTTTTGATTAACTTTAGAATAATTTAACAAACGGGTAACAGCACCTCTTCAATGATCTTTTCATGAAACGTATTCTATTATTTGCGGCCGGCATCTTTGTTATCGTATTTGCGATTGTTATTGCCGTCCGGTTTTATTGGGTATTTGGAGAAGGTGTTAAATCGGGTGAATTAAATTATCTCGTAAAGAAAGGTTACCTGTTCAAAACTTATGAGGGTAAACTGATCCAGGCAGGTATACGTTCAAGAACCCCTGGATCTATACAATCGTATGAGTTTGAATTTTCTGTCGAAAATGAACGCATTGCGCAGGAATTGATGCGCAACTCGGGTAAAGAGGTTGATCTGCACTACAAAGAATACTTCGGTAAAATATGGTGGCGGGGTAATACTGTTTACATTGTTGACAGCATACTTGCTATGCGTGAGGTTCGCCGGTAGCATTTATTGCTCACCCGCCATCAGGCAGAATATAGTGGGTCTTTTATGAAGATCCGGCACCTCGTTTCTCCATTGATGAATTGTCATTGTTTTAATGTATTCGTTTTCGCCGGTAAGATTCGCAGCTATACATAACCGCGTGGAGGAAGCACATTGTTTGAGCAGGGTCTCAATTAACTGGTTGTTTCGATATGGCGTTTCGATAAATACCTGGGTTTCATTTCGCTGTGCCGAAACTGTTTCGAGTTCCTTTATAAATTTGTTTCTTGCTGCATTCTCTATTGGAATGTACCCGGTGAATCGAAACCCCTGGCCGTTCATTCCACTCGCCATCAATGCAAGTAAAATTGAACTCGGTCCCACGAGAGGTTTTACCACTGCACCTGCCTGGTGAGCGGCTTCAATAAGCAACTGCCCCGGATCTGCTATCCCCGGGCAACCAGCCTCTGATACAATGCCAATGTTTTTTCCTGTCTGCACTGCTTTCATGAGTTCCTGCCGAACTTCATCTTCTGCTTTATGTATAACAAACCAGTTATAATCGTCAATGACCATTTCTTTCCAGACACTTTTGAAATACCTCCTGGCACTGCGTTCATTTTCCACAAAGAAAACATGGCATTGTTTTATAGCTTCAGTTACATATGAAGGCAACACATGTAAAGCGGTTTCATCAAGAAAACAGGGGATCAGAAAAACAGTACTTCTTGTAGCCATACCTGGAAGTTGAAGCGGAAAGTTAAGTCTGAACCGTGAAGACTCAAATTGTTTTTAATTATCTGTATGCTAATTTCGAATGTAATGAAACGGATTCCGTACGAATTTTATAACCGGGGTAACGTGGTTACCATTGCGAAAGAATTATTAGGAAAAATCCTGGTATCAGCAATCGATGATAAACTCACGAGTGGCCGTATTGTTGAAACGGAGGCTTATGCTGGAATCACCGATAAAGCTTCACATGCATACAACAACAGGAGAACTAACAGAACCGAAGTTATGTTTGGTGATGCTGCGCGCAGTTATGTGTACTTGTGTTATGGCATTCATCATCTTTTTAATATTGTTACCAACGAAAAAGATGTGCCACACGCGGTATTGATTCGTGCCCTGGAACCTGTTGATGGTATCGAAACAATGTTGCTTCGTACCGGAAAAATTAAACCGGACCATACGCTCACACGTGGACCTGGAAATGTTGCAAGGGCACTTGGTATAAATCGCTTACATACCGGCGTTGACCTGCTGGGAGATGTCATTTATCTTGTTGATGACGGCGTTCCTGTAAACGATGAAGATATCATTGCTTCGCCACGGATCGGGGTTGATTACGCCGCCGAAGACGCATTGTTATTATACCGGTTCCACCTGAAAGGCAATCCGTTTGTAACAAAGTCAAAAAAGAATTTGTGAAGAGGCGAGCTGATGACCCTCGAAGTCATAACATTAAAACCTTGGACAGGGAACGCCGCGGCTTCCCGGTGGACGTTTAATATAGATTAAAGAAATCTCAAGTCCACCACGACTTTGAGAAGCAGTTTTTAAAGTAGAGATATTTACGTCATAAGATGCCCCTAACCGGAAATCACCAAATTCCAGCCCTACATAAGGAATCAACGCATCGTTTACATTGTTGAAGCGGGTCCATAACCCTGCATAGAAATTGTTTGGATTTTCTTCATCACCATTTATCAGAAAGCCGACGGCACCTCCTGCAACGATGTTATTAGCATTAGCTTGTCTGCTGTAAATGCTGCTCAGGTAAATTGTTCTTGTTCTGTCGCCGATCGGAATCGCACCACCGGCGTTAACTGTGAGTCTTGGGTTAAGCGTATAAAAGATATCACCGGTAAATGATTCACGTGGTTTATTGATGTGATACACCGAAGCGCCAAGGTAATAGTTGTTATACCCGTCGGTGGATCCATTGAAAAGTGCACCAACACTTACATCAAAATAACTGAGATTGATTTGCCGGTTATCGATCATTTCACCGCTGGGAATGGTCCATCCGCCAAACTGATCAAGTTCGTCTTCAAAGTTCAGTTTTGTTCCATCCAGTCTTTTGGTGTTGTAAGTAGCCTGGAAACCAAGACCAATTGAATTAAGACCATCTTCGTCTATCCCTTTATGATAGGCTGTGGTCAGCGACACCATATTGGTTGATAAGATGCCATTGGCAGTTTTATCTGTCATTGCCATTACACCAACGCCCCAGGTATCCAGTTCAGAAAGACGGTTTCTGAGAATTGGCATATCCAAAGACAATGTGGAAGTAATAAATGCTTTGCTTATAGCCGGCCATTGATCACGATAGTTACCTGCGGCCCTGAAATCGCCATTAAATTTCCCGGTCAGCGCCGGATTCAGTGTAAGTGGTGATACGAAAAACTGGGAAAAATTCGGATCCTGTGCCGATAAAATTTGTGTCAGCACCAATATCAGGACGGCCAGGAGAGTTTTCCGCATTCGCTTCATTAGGTCATTATTGAGAAACAAAGTACAAAAAACGTTCAGATTTTCTGATTAATATTTTGCGGGAAGCAGAAAAACCTTTCAAACGGCGTCCGGGCGGCTCAAAACTGAACTTTTGTCCCAAATGCAAGGTCCCCGGCGTCGCCCAATCCTGGTACTATATAACCCTTGGCGGTGAGTTCTTCATCGATAGCGCCACACCATATTTTGACGCTGGGTTCGGTGCGCAACACAAACTCGATACCTACTGTACAGGCAATGGCCACCACGATGTGGATCTCACGGGGATGACCCTCTTCGCGGAGAAACTGGATGGTTTTTACAAGTGATGAACCTGTGGCCAGCATCGGGTCGGAAATGATGACTACACGATCTTCCAGCTCGGGACAAGACACATAATCAAGACTGATCTCAAACGAACCGTCACGGTTATGTTTGCGGTAGGCAGATATAAAGGCATTATCAGCTTTATCAAAAACATTCAGCAGGCCGTTATGAAGCGGTAATCCTGCACGTAAAATAGTGGCCAGCACGGGCTGATTCTTCAGAACCTTGCAAACAGATGTGCCAAGCGGTGTTTGTATTTCAGTTTCCTCAAACTCCAGCAATTTGCTGATCTCGTAGCCGGCTACTTCACCAATACGTTCCAGGTTACGCCGAAAGCGCATACGGTCACCCTGTACCGGTACACTTCGCAGTTCACTCACCCAGTCACTCAGCAGTGAGTATGATTCGCTCAGATTAATCACCATGGAATACAGTTTTGGATTTTGAAGGCCGAATCTTGACCTTTGACGAGCAAATCTAATTTCTACAATCTACAATGTAAAATTTGTTTCATGGTTTACCGCGCAATTGGAATCGTTAGTGGAAGTTCGTTAAATGGCCTGGATCTGGCTTTTGCGGAGGTACAGGAAACAACCGGTAAATGGAGCGCTGAAATACTTGCGGCTGAACGGTTTCCTTACAGTGCAGCATGGAAAGAGAAGCTTAGGAATGCTGCTTCGCTTAATGTTAAAGCGCATCAGGAGCTTCATATTGAATATGGACAATATATTGCTGAGACTGTTCGAAAATTTATTGACACACATAACCTGCATTTCAAGGTGCAGTTGATTGCGTGTCATGGTCACATCAGTGTATATGATCCGGGACACCACCTTTGTTCCGTACTTGGCGATGGCGCCACTATCGCCGCACTTACAGGTATAAACGTTGTTACAGATGTGCGTTGTATTGATCTCTCACTTGGTGGTAAAGGAGCACCTGTGTACCCGGTTGCAGAGAAATTACTTTTTCCTGAAAATCATACCTTCCTTCATCTTGGTTCAAACGCGATTTTGTCTGGCCATCACAATCAGTTTTATCAAAGTTTTCAGGTTTGTCCAGCTAACAAACTACTTGACCTGATTGCACGGCGTGATGATAAACCATTTGATCCTGCAGGCGCCATGGCGGCAGAAGGAAAAGTGGACAAAAAGTTGCTTGATATCCTGAATGAACTTGAATACTACCGGCTGCCACATCCTAAAACACTTTCACTGGATTTTGCCTCAGACGTCATTTTTCCTTTGATCGATGATATGAGTCTTTCTGTGCACGATGCTTTACGCACTGCTGTTGAACATATCGCTGTACAGGTAGCCGCTGGCTGGAGACATCTTTCCGAACAACATAATTTTCCTTCTTCCCGCTTGATGCTGACCGGCGGTGGCGCAAACAACGATTTCCTTGTTGCGCGCATTGCGGGTAATCTTTCGGCAGATGGAGCCGAGATAATTCTGCCGGATAAAAATGTTGTCAATTTCAAAGAACCACTAGCCATGGCGCTGATTGGTATTTTACGCTGGCGCGAAGAGAACAATGTTTTCAGTTACATCACCGGAGCTTCGCGCGATAGCATCGGCGGTGCTGTTTGGATAGGCCAGGAAGCTTAAAATCAACTATAAATATGTTTATGAGATTACTGTTTATTGTCTGTGTAATGTTTTCGGGTATACAAGCCGGTTATACACAGGACAAAAAGAAATGGGATGTTACCAACCCGGGATCTTCGTTTAAAAACATCAGCTTCACCACAAACGAAGGTACCTGGATGAATCTTGATGTTTCGCCTGACGGAAAGGAGATTGTGTTCGACCTTCTTGGTGATATTTACATCATGCCCGTTAGCGGTGGTAATGCAAAGATACTTCGCGGTGGTCACGCGTTAGAGGTACAGCCACGTTTCAGCCCGGATGGCAAACAGATACTTTTTACTTCAGATGCAGGTGGTGGTGATAATATCTGGGTAATGGAAAAAGATGGTTCGAAGGCAAAACAGATCACGAAAGAAAATTTCCGTTTGCTGAACAACGCGGTCTGGACGCCTGATGGAGAATACATAGTTGCGCGCAAGCACTTTACATCCGGGCGGTCATTGGGTGCCGGCGAAATGTGGATGTATCATATCTCTGGCGGTGGTGGCGTACAATTGACCACACGGAAAAACGATCAGCAGGATGTTAATGAACCATCTGTTTCGCCTGACGGCCGTTATGTTTATTTCAGTGAGGATATGTATCCCGGTGGATTTTTTCAATATAATAAAGATCCTAACAATCAGATATACATCATACGTCGTTTTGATCGTGAAAAGGGAATTCTAGAAAACATTACAGGTGGACCCGGTGGAGCGTTCCGTCCACAAATTTCGCGTGATGGCAAATTACTCGCCTTTGTAAAACGTGTACGTACAAAAACGGTATTGTACCTGAGAAACCTGGAAACCGGTGAGGAGTGGCCGGTGTTTGATAAACTTTCTAAAGATCAGCAGGAAGCCTGGTCGATTTTTGGCGTGTACACTGGTTTTGCATGGTTACCAGGCAACCAGGAACTCGTGATCTGGGCAAATGGAAAGATCAACAGGGTAAAGACTGACGGCAGCAATGCAGCAGCCGATATCCCTTTCACCTGCCAGGTTAATCAACGCATCACCGATGCGGTCAGGTTCCGGCAGGATTTTAACGGTGATAGTTTCAAAGCGAATGTAATTCGTCACGCGGTTACTTCCCCTGATGGAAAATGGCTGGTATTTAACGCGGTGGGTTACCTGTGGAAGAAAAGCCTTCCCGCAGGAAAACCTGAGCGAATCACAACGGCCACTGATTTTGAATTTGAACCTTCGTTTTCTTCTGATGGCAAAACGCTGGTGTACACTACCTGGAACGATACTGCAATGGGCGCGGTAATGAAAGTGCCTTTTGCAGGGAAGGCTAAACCAGTAAAACTTACACAGGAAAAAGGGATCTATAGAACCCCTTCATTTTCAGCCGATGGTAAGATGGTTGTTTATGTAAAAGAAAATGGCAATGATGCGCTTGGTAACACCCATTCCGTAAAGACAGGTGTTTATACCATTTCATCAAATGGTGGTGTTGCAACATTTGTCAGCGCCCGTGGACGCAGACCGATCTTTATCGATAACGACCAACGAATTGCATTTGAGGCCGGAAAAAACTATGCCTCATACAAAACTGATGGTTCCGATGAACGCATGATATTCAAAAGTACTTACGGTTCACAGTTTGTACCTTCTCCTGATCGCAAATGGGTAGCATTTGTAGATCTTCATAAGGTATATGTTGCTTCGTTTGTGCATACGGGTAAGGTGATAGATTTAAACGCCACAACCAACGATTTCCCGGTTAAACAGGTGGCAAGGGATGCCGGCACTAATCTTCACTGGAGTGGCAACGGTAAACAATTGCATTATACACTGGGAGATCAATACTTCACCATTAACCTGGAGGATCGGTTTGAATTTGTAGCGGGGAAGCCGGATTCTTTATTCAAAATGCCTGAACAGGGTATTGCTGCGGGGCTTGAGTTGAAAGCCGACAAGCCTGTTGGAATTACTGCGCTGACCAACGCACGCATCATTACAATGAAAGGGAACGAAGTAATTGAGAATGGTACGATCGTAATTGAAAACAACCAGATACGGGCCATTGGTGCAAATGTATCTGTGCCTGCCGGAGCTGTGGTAATTGATTGCAATGGAAAAACGATCATGCCCGGCATGATCGATGCCCATGCGCATGGCAACCATTTCCGTGAAGGAATAACACCACAGAAACACTGGCCGTATTATGCAAATCTTGCTTTTGGTGTAACCACCATGCATGATCCGTCAGCCAATTCTGAAATGGTGTTTGCACAAAGCGAACTGGTAAAATCCGGCGCAATGGTCGGGCCACGTGTGTTTAGTACTGGCACAGTATTATATGGCGCTGAAGGCGATTTCAAAGCTGTCGTTAATTCAATTGATGATGCGAGAAGCGCATTGCGCCGCAGCAAAGCCTATGGTGCGTTTTCAGTAAAAAGTTACAACCAGCCGCGCCGCGAACAAAATCAGATGATCATTGAGGCCGCACGTGAATTACAGATGGAAGTGGTTCCTGAAGGCGGCTCATTTTATGTACATAACCTGGGTATGATCCTTGACGGTCACACAACCATTGAACACAATCTTCCCATCGCTGTGTTACATAAAGATGTGATTGAACTATGGAAACAATCCAACACAGCTTATACACCAACCTTAATTGTTAGTTACGGATCTGTAAGCGGCGAATACTACTGGTATCAACACACCAACGTATGGGAAAACAAACGCCTGCTTAATTTTTATCCACGCGACTTTATAGATGCCCGGAGCCGGCACAGAGCCATGTTACCGGAAGAGGAATATGTAAATGGTCATATACTCGTTTCACAATCACTTAAAAAATTGCTGGACGCCGGTGTAAAGATTAATATGGGCGCACATGGACAGATCCAGGGTATTGGTGCTCACTGGGAAACCTGGATGTTGCAGCAGGGTGGTATGAGTAATCATGAAGCATTACGTTGTGCAACTTATAACCCAGCATGGAGCCTCGGTTTAGATAGTCTTATTGGTTCACTTGAAGTGGGAAAGCTCGCCGATCTGATTGTGCTGGATAAAAACCCACTTGAGAACATCCGGAACACCGAAAGCATTCGTTATGTAATGGTGAATGGACGAATATATGATGGAGAGACAATGAATGAGATTGGAACCCGCAAAAAAGAACGTTCGAAATTTTACTGGGAACTGGGTAATACTTCACCGGCTTTCGACTGGCACGAACAGTCTGAAACCAACAGTCGCGAAGTCTGCAGCTGCGGAAGACATTAATAAGTGTGAATTGATAACAAAAGAGGCTGGCTCACAAGTATGAGGCAGCCTCTTTGCATTCGGGCCGGCTATGCTGACCAAATCGTTTAAGCCGTTTTAAGGGCCTTTGTTGTTTTATAGTGAAAGTACCTGTTTTAATCTTGCGTAACCGGACCTGCTCACGGGAATTTGTTTTCCATTTTTCAGCACGGCAATGACATTTTCTTTTTCGTAAGGTTCGATGCGTGTGATTTGTTCCACTGCTACCAGATAAGAGCGATGTATCCGCACAAACTCTGTCGGATTCAATACTTTTTCAAAATGAGACATGGTATGATTTTTCAGGAAACTTCCTTCCGCAGTGAAGATCTTGACATAATCATCAGCCGCTTCAAAATATTGAATGTTCGCTGTCGGGATGATTTTAATATGACCACCGTTCTTTACCACCACGCGCTGATTTTGTTGAGGTAAGGTGGCAGCAGTTTCAAGAAGTTCTGTGGTTGCGCCCGGTTTTCGTTGAATAGTCCTGAACTGGTTGATCGCTTTGTCAAACCGCTCTTTGCTGAAAGGTTTGAGGAGATAATCAACTGCATGGTTCTCAAAAGCACGGATTGCATGTTCGTCAAAAGCAGTGGTAAAGATTACGGGCGGTTTGTCTTCTATCAGCTCAAGCATTTCAAACCCATTTATTTTAGGCATCTGAATATCCAGGAAAATCAGATCAGGCTGCTCCTGCATGATAGCCTTTACACCTTCAAACCCGTCATTGCATTCCTGCGCAATGGAGATATCGTTGTAGGGCGCTAGGTATTCCTTTACAAGTGACCTTGCGAGCGGCTCGTCATCAATTATTATCGCTCTTATCATGTGGTTGTGGTATTTTAATAGTTGTATTAAAGACTGACTGACTATAGGTTGTGGTCAGCAGATCGGTTCTTGAAAAAATCAGGAACAGTCTTCTCCTGATGGAACTGAGGCCAAAACCTGTGCCCTTGCCCGGGCTGGCTGTTTCCGGGTCATAGGGATTGGCAACGGACACAACCAGGTTATTTTCACTTATATCGGCTTGTATGGAAATGGTAACAACGCCAATCGTATCGTATAACCCAAACTTGATCGCGTTCTCAACTACCGGTTGCAACAGCATCGGCGGAATCCTGGCCTCCGGGGCCGTTATGTTTAGTTCAGTATTTAATCTGTGACCGAACCTCACTTTTTCAATTTCGAGATATAGTTCAAGATGTTCAAGTTCTTCACGCAAAGTAACCCAGCCAGTATCTTCTTTATTCAGCGTACCCCGCAAAAAAGCAGAAAGTTGTTGAATCATTTTTCTTGACAGTGATGGATCCGAACCAACCAGCGAACTGATAGAATTGAGACTGTTGAATAAAAAATGGGGTTGAAGTTGTTGTCGCAACGAATACAATTCCGCATCTTTTGCGATGGCCTCTGTTTCAGATTTCAGTTGAAGATTTTCCTTTGTCTCTTCAGTATGGTACCACAACAGGCTTATCAATGCACTGCAACCTGTAAGTAACATGCCGATATTAAATCTTACAGGTAATGAATCTTCAATGAATTCAACCTGGGCCGGTGCCATGTTTTCAAGGATAAAATCAATTAATATGAGCCAGATGCCTGTGATCACCAAACACAATGTCAGTATATAAAGTGGTCTGTTGTTTTTCGGCCGGTAAAACCGCAGGTTGCTGATGATCAGCAAACAGGAAAACGCGAGTAAGAAATTGCTGATGATAGCATCCAGAGCTGCGTATTGCCACTTCATGTTCCAGTAGTCAAGCGTTGCGAAATGCACCATTGCGCAGATCGACCAGCATATAATGTATAACCATTTATTTCGCGCTGATGCCAGCAGTGATCTGGACAAAGTAGTAAGATTAAAGTAAATGAAGTTGCTGATGTGTTCCGCCTGTTTGGATATGTGCGGCTTTGCCATGAACATTAGCTATATACTGATCGGCGTTATCGGCTTCCTGGATCCGGGAATAAAGCTCTGCACCATCAATGAGTTTGCTGATCTTATACAACTCACTCACATTTATAAATTCCCATCTCACCAGGTGTTGCTTTTCATTTAAAAAAGTGTCTGCTTCCCGACATCCGTAATCATAAGCGCGCATAAATGCTTCAGATTCGTTGGCAGCATGAATAAGCCGCAATTGTTCATCAAATTGTGCGCGGTGACTACCATCTCCACAAATGATTCTGTATACAATCTTTGAAAGATACCAGTTCATGAGATAATGTTTTGTGATGTACACTTTTAGTGTAGACGGGTTTTTATTTCCATTCCACCAAAAACAAACACACCTTTGATAATGATCACCTTGTTAGGATCGGGCATTGGGTTTTTTCTCTTATCGTCAACCCCGCCAAATATGGACGCCAGTTCGCTTTGAACATACCAGTTAGAAGGAAGGAACAGGGTGGTGCCACCAAATATTCCAACTACTTCCAGTTCAATGGGGCCGTTTACCATATCTGCGTTCATTAAGTCGATTTCCGCTCCGCCAAACACTGAAACAACTTCTCCACCTTTAAAATTCTTTGAAAATATCTTTTTGTTTATGCCACTAAATACTGCAGCTATATCAACCCGTTCTTCCTGGGAAAATGCACCTGTATTGGCGCCGGCTGTTGAGGGAAAGTCAATTACTTCAGGTACATAGGTAAAACCAGATTCGTTCGTGCGGACCGGTTCTTCATTCACAACATTCCTGCGGCGACCTCTTATTTTCATCAGGATAACACAACCTACTACCAGGAAGGCCACGGGAAGAAAATACCTACGGGCATTCATTTCGGGCCAGATGTCATCTGCAAGGAAAAACAAACCGACACCGCTGACGGCGAGCCAGCCTAAATCACGAAACCTGCTTTTCAAACCAATGCCAAGCCCCACAACGATCAGGATCATCTCCCACCTGAAAAGCCAGTCGGGCAGATCGGCTCCTACTTCCCTTGAAAAAAGCAGCACGCCTATGGTAATAAACAGCAGTCCTAATCCAAGATTTGCTGAAAGCCTGCTGTTTGAATTTGATGTTTTCATTGTTTGCGTATTTTCCATTTGTTAATTTTCAACAAATCTATTGGCCCAGGGAACAGTGTACAAGCAGATATAGGCCATCATCCGGTGATTACCGGTAAATGCCCGGTAAAAGTCGGTGAACGACGACCGGTTAACTGATGATATTGAAATCATCGCCGTCAAATAAACCGAGATCGCTCAATTTAAGCTTCGGAATCACTAAAAGCGCCATAAAGGAGAGGGTCATGAAAGGTGATTGCAGGCTGGAGCCAAGTGACCGGGCCATTTGGTCGATCTCAGTATATGCCCGCGATACTTCATATCCATCTTCATCCGTCATAAGCCCTGCAACAGGCAGCGGCAGTATTTTGGAGGCCGTTTCCGAAACACAGCTGATTCCGCCTTTCACACGAATTACCGCGTTGATGGCCCTGGCCAGCAGCTCATCTGAGCTACCAACTGCAACTATGTTATGAGAATCATGAGCCACTGACGAAGCGAGTGCACCCTTTTGTATTCCGAAGTTTTTAATAAATGCTTTTGCGGGAACTGCAGGCCGATAACGGTTAACAACGACAATTTTTAAAACATCTTCGTCAGGGCTCGCCTCGATAAATCCGTTACATCGTTTGATCCTACCCGTTAGTTTTTCAGTAATAAGCTGGCCATCTAAAGCCCCGATGATATTGTTACTGAATAATTCAAAATTATCATGAGTATCAGTTATGGCAAGCTGATCGGTATTCACAACTTCACAATTGAAGTTGTTGATGCGGGCGGACGCAGGTTGCTGCACACGGGCAAACTGTGCTTTCCCATTTGCTGCGACCTGTTTCCCATCGATATAAGTTGCAGTTACATCAAACTCCTTCAGGTTGTTTACTAAAATGAAGTCGGCGGGGTCGCCCGGTTGCAGTAACCCGATATCAAGCTTGTAATGCAAAACGGGATTCACACAGGCAGCTCGCAACACTTTGAACACATCGATACCTTTTTGTACTGCACGTCTCGCCAAAACGTTGATGTGACCCAGTTCAAGGCTATCGGGATGTTTATCATCGCTGCAAAACATGATGGAGGCCGCATGGTCATGAAGCAAATCAATCAACGCTTCAAAGTTTTTCGCGGCGCTTCCCTCGCGGATCAGGATCTTCATTCCCAGTTGTAGCTTATCCAAAGCTTCATCTGCGGTGAAACATTCATGATCGGTACTGATACCTGCTTTTATATAATTCGCTGCCGCATCACCACGTAACCCCGGTGCATGACCATCAACAGGTTTATTGAGGCGATGCGCGGCGGCAATTTTTGCCATAACATCCGGATCATTATTGAGCACACCGGGAAAATTCATCATTTCGCTGAGATACCTGATTTCATCGAGTTTAAGCAACTCTTCCACTTCAGCAACAGTCAATGAGGCACCTGCCGTTTCAAACTCCGTGGCTGGTACACAGCTTGGTGCGCCAAAATTGAATTTGAAAGGAACGGTCCTGCCGTTTTCAATCATATAGCGTACGCCATCGATTCCGCAAACATTAGCTATCTCATGCGGGTCACTTACAGTTCCGACGGTACCATGCGCAACGGCGAGTCTCGCAAACTCAGACGGTATCAGCATACTACTCTCTACATGAACATGGCTGTCAACAAACCCCGGCATAATATATGGCAGCGCCGATTCGTCAGCAAATGATCCCGGTTCTATGTGGCGGACTCGGCCATCGGTAATATGAAGGGTACCTGTTGTAATGCTGTTATTAAACAGATCTACAATTTTGCCCCTGATGACATGACTGTTTTGCATTCGCCAAAAATACAGGTTATTCGTCAGCGCAATAACGCCGCTGTTATTAGTTGCAATCCTTATCTTTCCGCCAAAAATCCAGATGATTGATTCGGTTAAGAGATGGGTGCGTCGTCAGAATCCAAAATTTAATTTTCTGCATCATTCATTTGGGAACAACAGCTTCCGGCTGCTGGATATTGGAACGGGTAATCATTCCGCCACCAAAACCATTTCCCTGTTCCCTGCCTGTGAATATCATGGTCTCGACATAAGCAGGGATTACAATAATGATCCGGCAGACTTTGGATTGATGAAGGCTTTCTATGAGATGGATCTGACGTTACTTAATTTCTCTGCTTTACCTGATAACTATTTTGATGCTATCCTGGTCGTTCACGTGATAGAACATCTTCATAATGGCGATGAGGTGTTGAAAGGTTTGATACCTAAGCTGAGAAAAGGTGGATCAATGTATGTTGAATATCCCGGTGCCAGAAGCAAAAAGCTTCCCTCAATGAAAGGTACACTGAACTTCAATGACGATAGCACGCATGTTCGGGTCTATAGCGTAAAAGAACTGTCTGCTTTGTTTGCTGCTAATGGCTGCACCATAAGATCGGCCGGTACCCGCAGAAGCTGGTTTTATACACTGGCCACTCCCTTGCGCATCCCATTGCGATGGGCTCGTGGAAAAGACGTAACCGGTAATGTTTTCTGGGACCTTCTTGGTTTTGCAGAATTTGTATGGATCAGGAAGAATTAGTCCCCGCGAAGGATACCGCTATTGAATCGCTGTTCCTGCTTTCGGATCGGTGAACATCTTTTCTGCCATTTTTTTATCATGACCATACACATCATCCCGGAAGTTCAACAATCCCTGGCTGTCGACCCAGGCCGTGAAATAACCGATAAACACCGGCACGGTTTGCTTTAAGGTCACATATCGTTCTTTTCCCAGGTTCATAGCCTGCTGAATTTTTTCTGAGGTCCATGTACTGTCGTTGCGTAACAGGAATTCAGCCAGTTTTTTTGGTTCGCCCAAACGGATACAACCATGGCTGAAAGCACGACTGGTTTCCCCAAACAAACTTTTGGCAGGAGTATCGTGCAGGTAAATATTATAACTGTTAGGAAAAAGAAACTTCACCTTACCCAGTGAATTATTGGGTCCTGGTTTCTGGCGAACATTGGGAACACCTCCTGAATACCCGGTTATTTCCATGTTATGGGTTGCTATGTAGTTTTTGTTTTTTTGCATGCCCGGAAGGATCTCATTTTTCACTATGCTTGTTGGCACGTTCCAGTAAGGGCTGAATACTACATATTTCAGATCACCATTGAAGATAACGGTATTGTGTTGCAACGAGCCCACCACAACATTCATTGAAAAAGACAGCTTGCCTTTTTCATAAACATGTAATTTGAACTGTGGTATGTTTACAAGCAGGTAATCCGTTTTTACTTCTGCAGGAACCCAACGTAAGCGCTCAAGATTAATCATCAACTGCTGGATACGATGATCAATGGTTCGGTTTAATTCGCGCAGGGTTGCACCACCAATAACGCCATCAGTTTTCATTCCATACCGAAATTGCATTCGTTTAACTGCTTTTTCAAGAGAGTCGTTGAACAACAATGTCGTATCATTTTGAGAAAGATCACCAGTTAATAACAGCCGTTGTTTTATGGCAGCGATAACACTGTCCTTATCGCCTCGCTGAAACTTTTTCTTTGATGTTTGGATGGCTTGCCATCTGCCTTGTTGCTGAATTTCAAGATATTTTATTAATTCATTTTTAAGTAACCTGTATTGCCTGTTAACAGGCACGTAACCTTCTGCGTCACCGGCCACAAGCAGTGAGTCCAGCAATTCTACCATGTTTATTTTCTTTCTCGGAATATGCCATTTCAGGTCGGTAGTATTTAAGCTGCTGTCGCCAACATATGCTTTCTGCGCATATCTGAAAAACTGTTGGGTTAAGGTAAGTTCAGTGTTCATTAACACGCTGTCGCGCAATACATAGTTACTGTCCGCCCTCAGCGTATCAATAATTTTCTGCAGTTGTGGATTATAGAGGCTGCTGTCGCGACTATAACCGATATAATCATTTTGCAGATTCATGAAATGACTGGCCTGTTCGGATGGGCCGTCCGGGGCAAACCAGGCAAACTGGTAGTTTCGGGCATTGTAAAAATTACGGAACTGTTTCGCAAGTGTATCCGGGAACAATCGGGTCGACATAAATTGCTCAAGACGGTTGCTATCGAGAAACAATTCGTTATAGGCATTTTCAACAGTAATTGTGGTATCTCTTTCTTCAACAACGATATCGTTGGTATTGTCCTTACAACCTGTCATCAGCAGGCCGCACAGGCTTACTGCAACTAACATATATTTCATAATTGAAAAACAGCGATTGACATTTTTAGGTTGCATGTTGCTGGTTAATTTCATGTTTTGTCTTTATAAGGTGCAGGGAAACGATATATGTTGCTATTATTTATCGTTGAGATCAGGACGTCTTTCATTTGTTCTCTGAACCGACTGGTCGTGGCGCCATTCTTCAATCTTTTTAGGATCACCACTCAACAATATTTCCGGGACTTTCCAATCACGGAAGACTGCTGGTCTTGTGTATACTGGCGGAGCAAGCAGATTATCCTGGAACGAATCGGTTAACGCTGAAGTCTCGTCATTTAGTACGCCCGGCAATAAACGCCCAATTGCATCTACCACAACCGCAGCGGCCAGTTCACCGCCACTTAATACAAAATCACCGATAGAAATTTCACGTGTTATAAAATGTTGCCTGATCCTGTCGTCGATGCCTTTATAATGGCCGCAGATGATCAGGATATTTTGTAACAATGATAGCCTGTTTGCAATGCCCTGGCTAAAACGTTCACCATCCGGTGTCATGTAAATGATCTCATCATATTTAGTGGTTGCAGAAAGCGATTCAATAGCATTGGCCAGCGGTTCGGGCATCATCACCATACCGGCTCCGCCACCAAACTGGTAATCATCTACCTGGCCATATTTGTTCACTGCCCAATTTCTTAGGTGATGCACGTGGATGTTAAGTAAGCCCTTATCGCTTGCGCGTTTAAGTATGGAGTGTTGAAACGGGCTTTCGAGTAATTCAGGCAATACGGTGATAATGTCAATACGCATAAAAGATGGTTCTTAATCTGCGAAGATAACACTCTGTTTACTGCTGGGATTGTATAACAGCTTCTATTAAGCAGCACAACCAGAGATCTGAGGTTCAGCTATGCTGCTACCGGTGGTTATACGTTATATAAACGACTGAATAGTTATTCCATAAAGCCTTCCAGGTCCCTTCGTTCTTTTTTTGTAGGGCGACCCACTTTACTTTGTCTTTTCCCGGTATGAAAACTTGAGGCAAGGTATTGCACGCGTTGGTTTTCTTCTTCCGGGGTAATGTCAAGATAATAGTTCAGCGATTCGGTATACTGCACCCGGTTATGCAACAGCCCGGTGACCTTGATCCTCCATTTTTTTGCTTCAGTTTTTACTTCGTATTCATCACCGATGCTCACTGTTTTCGAAGGTTTAACGCCGGTACCATTGAACTTGACTTTCCCACTGTCGCATGCGTCAGAAGACAGTGATCTTGTTTTAAACAAACGAATACACCATAGGTATTTATCGATCCGGAGTTTTTCTTTTTCTGCCATAACACGCAATTCAATTACTCTGAAAAAAACTTGTGGAAGTAAGGGATGGTCTCTATGCCTTTGTAATAATTATCGAGGTTGAATTTTTCATTTGGTGAATGCAGGTTATCGCTGTCTAAACCAAAACCCATAAACACTATTTTGACACCCAGTTCTTTTTCAAATAAAGAACAGATGGGTATACTGCCGCCACCGCGAACAGGCACAGGTGTTTTATTAAAGGTTGCTTCGATTGCTTTTGCTGCTGATTGATAAGCTTTGGAATCAACGGGTGTCATATAAGGTTCCCCACCATGGTGTTCAGTTGCATTTACTGTTACTCCTGCGGGCGCGATAGACCGGAAATAGTTGAGAAGCTTTTCTGTAATGCTTACAGAAGATTGATTTGGCACCAGGCGCGCAGAAATCTTTGCTGTAGCTTTTGAAGGCAGAACGGTTTTTGCACCTTCTCCTGTATATCCACCCCAGATGCCGTTTACTTCCAGTGTGGGCCGGATGCCCGTTCTTTCATTTGTTGAATACCCTTTTTCACCCCAAAGTGTGTCTACACCCAGGTCCGCTTTATAGGCTTCTTCATCATATGGTGCTGCTGCCATTAGTTTGCGTTCTTCAGCCGATGATTCAACTACATCATCATAAAAGCCGGGTATGGTTATATGATTGTTTTCGTCGTGGCAGGTTGCTATCATTTTTGATAAGATAGTAATAGGGTTCGCTACTGCGCCACCGTAAACGCCACTGTGCAGATCGCGGTTCGGGCCGGTAACTTCTACTTCTATATAACTGAGACCACGCACACCAATATCAATGGATGGGTTCTCCAGGCTAATCATTGCTGTATCGCTGATCAAAATAACATCGCAGCTTAACAAATCTTTATTAGTAGCCACAAACTTTGCGAGGTTGGGTGAACCAACTTCTTCTTCACCTTCAATCAAAAATTTGATATTGTTGCTGAGCGTGTTTGTCCGGGTCAGGGTTTCCAATGCTTTTACATGCATATAAAACTGACCCTTATCATCGCATGCGCCACGGGCAAAGATCTTACCGTCTTTTATAACAGGTTCGAAGGGCCCACTGTGCCAGAGCTCCAGGGGATCTGCAGGTTGAACATCATAGTGCCCATATACCAGCACGGTAGGTTTTGCAGGGTCGATTATCTTTTCACCGTAGACCAATGGATGTCCTTCGGTTTCATAGATCTCCACCTTGTCAGCGCCAGCCTTTAAAAGTTCCTCTTTTACCGCCTGAGCACAAGCTTGCATGTCCGCTTTGTGCTCGCTGCGGGCACTGATACTTGGAATCCTTAATAAAGCCAGTAGCTCTTCCAGAAACCTATCCTTATGTTTTTCCTGGTAATCTTTCCAGACCTGCATGTTTTAATTCTTTAGTTGCTCGCCCAAAGGCAATAATTTACCGGGGCAAAAATAAAGAATCCGATGCATTCGGCTCTCTGCGTTTACAGCAGTCGGCGACAAGAAGTTTTGGTATTAAGCAGAAAAGGCAAAAGCGAACCCGCTAAGGATGGCAACTACCAGCAAAATTATCAGGACGATCGTCCTCTCCATGTTTAAAAGTCTGTAACCTGAATTTTTCATAACTGTGATTTCTAAGGTATCGTCATAAAGCTGCTTCCGGGTAATAGACTGATTTAGCGGTCGATTGTTGAGTTCTTCGGTTTTTATCTATTGCTATGTTACAAGAGATATATGACGTAAATGTGATTTACAACCAGTTTCTCAACGATTTGCGGGTGGGAGATTTATGCGGTGTTTTTTATCTGATATAATGTTTTCTAAGGTCCATTCAAATTTCTTCTCAAAGGGCCGCATTCTTACCGGACATTCGTCTTTGGTACAAATACTGCATGAGAAATCGAGACAAGGATCGGTATGAACAAACAATTCCAGTGAATCGCCAAAGTTCTTCCGGATCAGTTCCCGTAATATGTCAACTTCATTATGTGCTTCCAGTACATTCAGGTACCATGGCACAGTGAGGTGACAATCAACGTGTAACTGGCCGCCATACTTAATTACCCTTAGGTTATGGAGATCGATCCAGTTCTCTCTCCTGTTACTATCCAATATCCGTACCATTTTTGTAAGAAGTTCTTTATCGGCCTCGTCCATGATACCGGCAATGGATGTGCGCATAATTTTGTAACCGGTATAAATGATAAATAGCGCGAATAAAATGGCTACCACGCCATCCAGCCAGCGGTAACCTGTCAGTAAAATCAGGAACAGTCCACCGATAAGTGCGAGGGTAGAATAAGCATCGGTTTTAAGATGCTGACCGCTGGCAATCAATGCCAGCGAGTTGTTTTTCCTGCCATTCCTTACGCTCACCCAACCAACTATAAAGTTTACCAGCGCAGTTATAGCGATCAGTAAAATCCCCTGGTCAAGTGCCTGTAAAGGCCGCGGTTCAAACAGGTTGGATGATGCTTCGTATATAATTATCACACCTGCAATAATGATCAGGGTGCCTTCAACGGCCGCAGATAAAAACTCGGCTTTTCCATGTCCATAGGGATGATTCTGATCCTTTGGTTTTGCTGCAAGAAACAAGCTATATAACCCGATGGCGCCGGCAAACACATTCACTGTACTCTCCAATGCATCTGTTAACACTGCTATGGAACGGGTGAGATAATAGGCATAAGCTTTCAGCACAAACAAGATCACGGCGATGGCAAACACCCATTTCTGGATCCGGAGATTTATTTTTTGCGGTGTTTCCATACTTCAACACATAAACCTTAACAAAAAGGGTGAACCACTTTTGTGATTCACCGTGTCATATAATTTTTATAAATCCAGGCTTAGTTAAGAATTGTTGAATGCCGGTCCTGTATTTGCGGCCGTCATAAAATTCTTGTGTCACACTTCATTGAAACGTTGTTCTACTGCGGCCCAGTTTACTATCTTCCACCAGTTCTCTATATATTCCGCCCTTTGGTTCTGATACTTCAGGTAATACGCATGTTCCCACACATCAAGTCCTAAAAGAGGGAAACCTTTCACCTCGGCTATATCCATCAATGGATTATCCTGGTTGGGGGTTGAAGTGATACGGAGTTTTTTACCGGGTGTTATTATCAGCCAGGCCCAACCGCTTCCGAAACGTGTTGTTGCTGCTTCGCCAAACTGATTTTTAAAGGCATCAAAAGCGTTAAATTCTTTTTCGATCGCTGTCAACAGTTTGCCTGAAGGTTTTCCACTGCCGGAAGGACTCAGTGTTTTCCAAAACAGCTCATGATTATAATGTCCGCCTCCGTTGTTGCGGATCCTGGAACTGTATTTAGATACATTGGCAAGGATATCATCTACAGTCTTTTTTGAATCAATATTTTCTGCGACCGCCGCTTCTTTTAACGTTTTAGAATAAACCGCTGCATGTTTTGAATAATGAATTTCCATTGTCATCGCGTCTATCGCCGGCTCCAGTGCATCATAAGAATAACCCAAAGGGCTTTGGTCGAAACCGATGCTGAATGAACCCTTATCAGCGCTGACACGAGTCTGTGAGGGAGACCCGGCAAACAACTCCCCGGGCATCATGGCCGCTGAACCCAGTGCCAAAGCAGAATTGCGGATAAACTTTCTTCTTGAGCGATTGTCTTTAACTGACATACAAACTCGTCTTAGTGTTGAATAACTTCGGGGACTTGTTCCTTTTTTCTTCCCCGCAGACTACGTATTGCCGGAAGTACTTTTTTGAAAAGGCGGTAATAGAATTCTTTATTTAATAACTGTGAGTCGTTTCTTGCTTTGTAGATCAGGAAGAAGCCAACCGGCAGCAGTACCGCGACTGCGAGCCAGATGCCGATAACAGGTTGCAACACATCTTGTTTAACAAACTTCCTTCCGAAATTATTCAGCAGGAAGAAAATCACAAAGAATATTACCGCGAAGACCACCGGCGTTCCAATCCCCCCTTTACGAACAATGGATCCCAATGGTGCACCGATCAAAAACAGTACCAGTACGGCAGCGGCCATTGAAAACTTGGAGTGCCATTCAACCAGGTATAACCGTAGTTCTGTGCGTTTTCCTTCATATTCAGCGGCCGTGATATCCCAGGTGCTTTTGACAAGATTTGTTTGAGACAGACTTGTTTCGATGACATCTCTTTTTGCACTGTCGGGTAAAATTTCCAGCAAAGCTTTTGCTTTGACGGCCGGTACTTTTACATCCTGCCAGCCGCTATCCAGGTACTTCATAAATCCGAGATAAATCTCAAGCTCTTTGCGTTTTTTGTAATCATACCCCGCAGCTGTAACCTCGCCAAGAGAATCGATGAAGGTATTCAGCTGGTTAATGCTTAACATCTCGTACCTGTTTTTGTAGGTACTGTCGCTGGTGAGATTCATAGCAAAAGAACTCATATCAAGCACCTTCTTGTACTCTTTGAATCCAAGACGTATATACCTGCTCGACGTGTCTGCCCGGTTGCCATCTTCCTGGTACCACCAGCCATCTTTTAAAGTGAATTCGAGGAATTGCTTGTTCGGAGCAATCTTCATGATCCCTTTTTCCGCGATAATGAAATTGTCCTGCATTCCACCAACGTTTTCATAAATGATCACATTCCTGAGGGTGGAGTCGTCTTTCTCTTTTTTACCAACCTTGATAGCGTAATTAGGTATGGTTTTATAAAAAACGCCTTCCTTCAAATCAAAAGCAGGTTTTGAGTTGACAAGATCGGTATGTAAGGTCCGCATCTTAAGATTGGCCACGGGCATTACATAATTATTAAAAAGGAAGGAGAGACCGGAAAGCAGAATGGCCACGACAAGCAAAGGACGCATAAAACGCACAAGGCCAATACCCGCCGATTTGATGGCCACCAGTTCAAACGTTTCACCGAGACTGCCAAATGTCATAATCGATGATAATAACACGGCAAGCGGCAATGCAAGAGGTACAAGCGTGGCACTCAGATACATGATGAGACGCAGAATCAACATCCCGCTGATGTCTTTCCCAACAAAATCATCGATCCATAACCAGAAGAACTGAAGAATCAGGACAAAAAGGGTGATAAAAAAGGTAGCAATAAACGGCCCGATAAAGGATCTCACTACCAGTATATCGAGTTTCTTAATCAAATGTTGACTTTTTTTACGGTCCCCGGCTAAGGCTTACCTTCGTTTTTGAAATGAATTTGTCAAAATTACAGCTTTCGGAAGAGGAATTGGCAATGGTGCAGGACAGTCATTGGCTTTTAACAAAGAATAGCATCGTGCAGAAAGCCAATATGTTATTTGGTGAATGTGCGTCCTGGCTCCAGGCAAATTTTCCCGGTCATATCAACGATGAGGCAGTGCTTTTTAGTTCACCCAAAATAGCCCGGGGTGAAAACTACGAAGGACTGCCTTATGTGATGCTTGATTATCCGCGTCTTTTTGGGAAGGAAAACATCTTTGCTTTTCGAACCATGTTTTGGTGGGGCAACTTCCTGAGTGTTACCTGGCACCTGAAAGGTGAATATGCGGCCATTTATCGCAATCCGGTCATGGCCGCATTTGAAAAGCTACGATCCGCCAACTTCCGGATATGTATAGGTGAAGATGAATGGCGGCATGACTTTTCGGCTTCGAATTATAAATTATTAAACGAGCTGACCCCACAGGAATTTGCAGCGCAGCTTACCGCCAAAACTTTTATTAAGCTGGCGGTGTCGGTACCTTTAAAACATTGGAATCAGGCTAAAGAAGAACTGACAGGCTGTTACGAGGTGCTGTTTTCAGTTATACATGTTAGTTACCAAGACGATGGAAAAGATCCTTCACCTGGTAATCCCAAAGCTGGCTCTGGTCCTTGATGTCGCCTTTTTCTGCAAAGTCTTTGATGACAAGTATGGTGAGATTGGTTACTTCTGATTTCTCGATACGGAATTCGAAATACTCTTCTTTTGGTGCATGGCTCCAGTGGAAACGTACAAATTTCTCAAATTCACTTTCGGTCAATTCGGCTTTATCGGTTGTCCCATTCCAGGAAAAGCTAAAAACATTGTCGCGTTCATCTACTTTATCGGCGAACCATTCCTGCAAACCCGCAGGAGTACTGAGGAATTCATATAATATCGAAGGAGAACAGCGCACAGGGAACTCCAAAGTAAAAAGTTGTTTTTTGCTCATCTAAACCGTATTGATCATTTTTATAGTTCCTACCATGCAATAATAGATAAATAATACTACGTTCAAAATTTTTTTGTTTTTGGCATAATGATGCCCAAAAGGCGCGATCGCCATCCTTATTAAATGATTTTTATACACTTATATATGAAGCCTTTGGGGAAGGGCGCAACAATTGCCGCAAAATAGGGCGGTTAACACAATAAGATAATTAACCGCCGCGGATAAGAAAATCATTGTTCCGACGTTTTTAAGTGGATCTGTACAAAAACAGTCCTAAACCTTTTAAAAACTACCCTGCCCATGAGTATGCGTCAACTCAAGATCACGAAGTCGATCACTAATCGTGAGTCTCAGAGCCTTGAAAAGTACCTGCAGGAAATCGGAAAAGTTGAACTGATCACCCCTGAAGAAGAGGTTCGCCTGGCGGCGCGCATTAAACAGGGCGATCAATCCGCGTTGGATAAACTTACAAAAGCGAACTTACGTTTCGTTGTGTCCGTAGCCAAGCAGTACCAAAACCAAGGACTTTCTTTACCCGACCTCATTAACGAGGGAAATCTTGGCCTCATCAAAGCGGCTCAACGTTTTGATGAAACGCGCGGTTTCAAATTCATTTCTTATGCTGTTTGGTGGATCCGGCAGAGTATTCTTCAATCATTGGCTGAACAATCGCGGATCGTAAGATTACCGCTGAACAAAGTTGGACTGACCAATAAGATTCAAAAAGCTTTTTCACAACTGGAACAGGAATACGAACGGGAACCATCACCCGAAGAGCTTGCTGAGTTGCTGCAATTGGAAACGGAAGAAGTATCAGCTACGCTAGGCATCGGTGGACGCCATATCAGTATGGATTCACCACTGTCAGAGGGTGAAGACAGCACACTGGTTGATGTTATGGAAAACCGTAATGCTGATCGTGCAGAAACAAATCTTGAACACAACGAATCGCTTAAACAGGAGATTGAGCGTACGATGCTTGTGTTAACCGAACGTCAGAAAGAAGTGATCTGTTATTTCTTTGGACTTGGTGTTGATCATCCGATGAGTTTGGAAGACATCGGTGACAAGTTTAATCTAACGCGCGAGCGTGTACGCCAGATCAAGGACAAAGCTATCACGAAGATGCGGACAAATTCCCGGACGGTTGAATTGAAGGGATATCTTGGATAAATAAAACGCCAGTCTATCGAATCAAATATACTTTTATCAAAGAGGCTTCGGCCTCTTTTTTTGTTCGTTCAAACATTGCTCGGGTCGGCTGCGGCAGATAAGCTGGCTGTTGCATTTTCCCGGTTTATCAGGCGGTTGTGTTCGTTCGGTTTGAGCTTGCTGTCGGCATTTGGGCATTGATCGGCTTGTTGATGCTTTTGTAGTGTTAGCGGTTGCCCGCCCTGATGAGCTGTGGAAATTCTATTTCGGGAAAATAAGACAGCCAGCTCATCCGCCGCGGCCTTAGCGCAAAATTCTCACTGCCTTGTTGGG
>JAEZGI010000019.1 GCA_023416995.1 Bacteroidota bacterium | reverse complement strand
TGAAGTCAGAAACATACTAATGCTTTGCAAAACGTGTCCTGCGTCGCTGAAGCTTCATTATAATTACGGCCAATGGGATCAAAATAGCGAGTGCGCCGGCTATCCAATAGATATAATTTTGCGGATTACTTAGTTGAAGTTTCGCAGGTTCCCCAATGATGACCAGGCCGGCCCAGTATGCTGGTGCAACGGTTCTGCCGCGCGCCTCCCGAAGGTATTGAAGTTTCGCCTGGCGCAAGGCTTCATCGGTAGCAACCCCTTCTTTCAAATTAGTTATAAATAGCTCTGTTATCCGACTACTCGATTGTTCATCAATTTTCCATAATGCAGTAAGGATCCGTTGACTTCCTGCGTAATTGAAGGCGTGAGCGAGAGAGATCATACCCTCGCCATCCTGGTAGCCGTGTTTACCGGATTCACAAGCGGTGAGCAGTGTCAGATCTGACTGCATATTGCAGTTATAGATCTCACGCAGTGCCAAAAAGTTACTTTCCGATCTTTCATTTGTGTTTTTTGAAAAAACAAGCCCTGATTGCTCTGGACGAATATTATTGTATTCGGCATGTGTGCCAATATGAATAATGTTGTGCCCGCCTGCGTTTCGCTTGAAAGTCGTTCGTGTAGAACCCTCATTCATAAATATCTCGCCCCCCAACATACCCTTGATCTTTTGCGCCAGCCTGGTTACGCCGGGCTGCGGCAACAGGGTTAAATACCGTCTGTCGAGATTAATAGAGTCTTCAATGCCGGCTATATATTGCTCTTTAAGCTCATCGGAAAAACCAGGCGTGAATCCAACATAGTTTGACTTTGATGAGAGATTTACACGAGGCTGACTCAACATAAAAAGGCTATAGTGATACACTATCGCGTGGCGCGATAACAAGCTGTTAGAAGCTAATGAAAGATATTGATCAACTGCAGTATTTGCCAACATTTCAAAACTGAGATTGTACAGAACGCCATCCGGAATGATAACAACCCGGCTACTATGAATATATGGCACCAGTGGCTGCCATAATTGTTCATAAAGCTCATGCAATAACATGAGTTGTTGTTTCTCATTATTGAAAGTAAGCAGCATGGAGATCTTATCTTCTAGTTGACTATTGTCGACCGGTACAAGTGTTTTGTTGTGTTTGTCCATAACGAGCGCCATCAGCCTGCCATCGCTATGCACATATCTTACAACTGTAGTGCTGTCGGGAAGATTTTCCTGCATCGCGGCCAGGGATCTGAACACCGGTGCATAGCGCATCTGGTAATAGGCGGGGTATTGTTCTTTGAGCTTAACAAGATAAAGTTCCCAGTTACGCACTGCTTCAAGATAGTTGTCCATCAGGTGACCATTCGCTACATCCACCTCCAGCGAACCCGCTATTGCGCTCTTTAAGCTATCCTCTTCCTGTAGTATTGAATCCGGCAGCCGGGCAAACCTGATTGCCTGCTCTTTATCAAGTCTTGCACGAATGCGGTTATATAAAGCTGATTCATGAAGATTTATAAATCTATCAAGGTTGGTGGATCTACCGGTCAATTCATATAACTCCAACTGCAACTGCTTGGCAAAATCTATTAAGTTCTGATGATCATTCATGAGAATGTGGATACTTGTAGGATCATCGACAAGTACTT
This sequence comes from Bacteroidota bacterium, assembly GCA_023416995.1. GTDB lineage: Bacteria > Bacteroidota > Bacteroidia > Chitinophagales > Chitinophagaceae > DATHKG01. The sequence goes on along the minus strand of JAEZGI010000019.1, from coordinate 51,263 downwards.
TTCTCTTTTGTAAAATGGCAGAGGCTTCTTCGAGTTGCGCGGCTATCCGGTTTAAAAACGACGTGTCCCTCTCAGTGCGCAGCAGGTATTCTGATTTTGCTCTTATCAATAAAGCCTTTGGTTTGAACACCTCCATCTTTACTGAGTCGAGCAGCGTGATCTTATCCTTCATTTTATGCCTCAAAATAGATAAGGCATTTACGCTGTACTGAATAGCATCGTCGTATCTTTTATTCAGGTAGTTGATTTCTGCAATATTCAACACCTGGTAAAAAGCCTGTAGACTTCCTTTCGCTCCAACGGCAACCAGGTAATCATAAACCTTTTCCGCCCGTTGAACAGCTGCAGCATACTTGTTATTTTTTGCATAGAACAGCGATATACTACGAAGAAATCCCATGTATATATTATCGTAATCACCCTGGTAAGATTGTTCGTAAAGCGTTTCACTCTTACTGTAATATTCTTCCGCCTCATTCATCCGACCCTGGTTCTCCGCTATCATCGCCAGGTTGTAATAGGCATCTGCGGCCCAAAAAAGGTAATCGCCTTCCGACTTCTGCAATTTGCCCAGACCCGACTTTAGATAGTGTACTGCGGAATCATATTCATGTATGCCCTGGTAATGTTGTCCAAGCAGGATTTCAGAAATAAATATGCCGGGATTTTCAGCATCAAGCGCTTGCAACTTTTTGTTGTAGGAATAACGAAGCAATTCACCTCCTTTGCCAAAATCGCCGATCTCTCTGTAGATACCGGCGAGATTATCAATTCCTTCAAACAGCCCTTCCGTAGCAGAAGTTTTTTTTGGATGTGGTGTTTTGGTGTCAAGGAATTTTTGGAAGTTGGCAATAGTAACTTCCATAGCATGTATGGCTTCGCTGGTTTTACCTTCGGCACTATAAACCGCTGCCATATTGTTCCAAACATTCGCGGGGCGAAAAAAAGTGTTCAGATCATCCGAAGGCATCTTTTTTAATGATTCAAGTGCCTGGTTAAAATAAAGCTCTGCGCTGTCATATTTGGAAGCATACCACATAAGTACACCCATCGCATTTGCAGACAGGTACATGTCATCCGGCGGGGCGTATTTTTGATCTTGTCTGATGTTCATCGCACGCTTGTGATGGGATTGAGACAACGCGACATTTCCAAGCCTTTGTGCATAAACGCCGAGATTATATTCGCACTGTGCAATCTGAAGCGGTGAAAACTTTGCATCACTGAGTGCTATTGTTAATGCTTCCTGGCTTGACTCGTAACCATATTGGTTCTGCCCTATCGAACCAAAGAATTCTGCAGCCGCCTGGTGTGCCCGGAGAAGCAGTGCTGCATTTGCTGTTTTGGTTTGCAGCGTCTTAATAAATTCTTTAAGTCTATCCTTTGCCTTCGTTGGGCCATCCAGTTTATTGGCGATTTTACCTGCCAATGGAATATAGGCAATTAAAGTATCCGGATTTCCCAGCGCAAGAAAGCTGGCAACATCATTATTAACCATGCTATCAGCAGTGGGCAAACGGTTATCTGCAATTGCTTTTTCAATAGCAGGTACACCGTTAACAGCTTGCTGCGCAAATATTGGCAACAACAATGCAAGGCAAATTGTTGCCGATAAAATAATCAGGAGTTGACGAGGCATTATCTGGTTTTGAGGGCGTCTAATATTGTATTGGTATGCGGATGGCCAGAGCGCTGAATATATGTTACTGCAGAATCTGTCGCGCCATTTTTCAGGTGAACCAACCCCAGGTACCAGCAAGCATCTTTACTGAATACACTTGACGTATCTGATACTACCAGGGATAGATTTGCCAGCGCTTCCTTCTCATTATCGATAGCCTGGTAAGCCGCACCGAGAAAATAATTCAGCGTATCATTATGACGTCCTGACGGAAGTAAAGGTATCCAGCCGGCAATCGCCTTATCGTACTCTTTGTTTTTATAAGCCACCATACCCTTGTCAAATTCGTAATCAGATGTGCTGCTCATGTAAGTTGGCAAGCCGGGGTCTGGTTGATAAAACTCGCTATACAACCGATCATAGCTGTTACGGTTACTAAACAGTGTCCAAACCGAGGTCACGACAACAGTCAGCACGGCAGCAGCCACGAGCCAACTACGCCTGTTGATTGATACCAGGGGTTTTGATTCCGGTGTTTTGATTCCAGGCATTTCATCGTGATACAGTTGAAGACGCGCTTTCAAAGAGTGTTCAGCTATACCAAGCAAAAGCAATCGAACTTCACTGGTCTTATCTTTTAAAACCGGATCCGTCTTCAAATCAAGCTCAAACAGATCGGCTTCGTCACTGTCCATAGATTGTGTGAGATAGCGCTCAATTCGTTGTAGCTCGTCCTGCGATATGTTATGCTGGTAGTTCAAGTAATATTGATTTTTTCCGCTATCATCTGCCGAAGCTTTTGCAAGCATCGGTACTTGTTGTTTTTGGCCGTTGGTTCGGTCCATGAATAAAACAAAGCAATTTCGGCCATGCTTTGCTTGAGGAAATAAAACCGGTGCAGAACATCTTTACATGGATTACCCATCGAAGCATAAAACCTTTTTATTATTGCAATATAGTTTTCTGCTTCCGGGTCCATTTCGGTTGCTATATCGGCTTCAATTTCTGTGTCGGTAAGTGACTTCGTATTTTTTATGCGGCTGCTCCGCAGTTGATCCAACCATTTGAATTGAGCTATCCTGAACAGGTATCCCTGTAATTGCCCAAATTCGCTGAAGTGGACCTTGCCGAGTTGAACATTCCGCCACATCGTAATAAAGGCCTCCTGGTAAATATCCTTGGCGTCATCTTCGGTACCGCTGTTTTGAAGCACATACTGTCTGATGCCAGGATACCCTGATTCATAGATAGTTCGGAGCACCTGATCGTCATTCGCTTTTAGCCTGGCGATCCAATTGTCTGCAGCATTGAGTGGCACGGGAACACTTTCCTTCATGTATAAACGCTAACTCTATGCTCAAGATAATTATTTTTGATTGTGATTCATACAATAATTTTTCAAAGTGAATGGATCAGGAACGCTTTCGGCAGCAGCCTGGAAATCAGAACTGGTCTATGTTTTGCCAGGGAGTACTAGCATCAAGAATGGCGGGCCATAGTAAGCCGTCCAAAGCTTCTGAAAAACGCTGACTATTACTCCTGGAATTACATAATACTACCCAATTGAAACCACCGTTCGAGCGGATCACTTCGGTTGCGGTACCCGGTAATGATCCTGTGTGCCACCAATGCTTTGCATCGTTAACGCCCCAGCCCGCCGCATAGTTAGATGAAGGCACAGAACGGTTAGTCATTATGGTTATAGTGCCCGGTTGAAGAATATCAAGCTTTGACGGGAAACCGTCAACACTCACCATGAAACGGGCGAGATCGGTTGCACTGGCAATCCAACCGCCATGCGCATCCATGCGTGGTATGTTGTAGATGTAAGGATTCTCGCCGCCCTGTCCATTATAAATCACTTCGTCAGTCTTACGCTCGGCGAGGGTACTGCCGCCCATTGTCATCTTCGTAATGCCCGCAGGCGACAGCACCTGTTCTTTTATAAATTGTTCGTACGACTTACCGGACAGCTTTTCAATAACACGACCCAACAAACAATATCCAAAGTTTGAGTACCGATAGTTTCCACGCCCTGAGGTGGCCGGATAATTCTCCAATGTCCATTTGATCAATTGCTGATGGGTATAAGTTGGTTGCTTAAACATCGGATCGTTCCCGTCATTCCCCCACACTCCAACTGTATGGTGAAGCAGATTACGAACAGTAATATCATTTACCGCCTGGGGGGCTGTAGGAAAATCGGCCCCAAGCAAACTTCCTGGCCCAAATACTTTGGAATCGAGAGTAAGTTTATTTGCCTCAAGCAGTTTCATGATTCCCACACCTGTAATTGGCTTTGAAACACTCGCAATGCGGAACAGGCTATTGTTTGTGACAGGTGTATTATCTGAGGCACTCATTTTTCCATACGACTTCACATATACCAGCTTGCCGTCTTTAGTAATGGCAAGAGAAACTCCCGGTATGGAATAAGTATTCATAAAACCCTCAACGGCTTTATCAACCGTTGAAATATCTTTTTGTTTATCAGCTGGTGGCGGTTCGGGCTGTCCCGATCCGGTGGTATCACTGCTTTTGCTGCAGCCGATACCGGAAATGATCATTAGTGAAATCAAAAACAGGTGTTTGCGCATGTAATCGAATATTAAGATGAATGTTATGAAAAATGAAAGCTGTAAGCTTAAACGATGCTCTGAGGTGACTAGCTTCGTTTCAGTATACTTCCCGAACAGTTCTGCCGGTGTTATCGTCTTTGAATGTAACAACGAGCTCAGTGCAGGTGAAGCCTTCGATAGTTGAAATCCGGTAACATACAATCTTCTTCATGAATTTGATTTTAACTGGCTGCAAATTGATCGAGCCGGTGTTTTTGGGCTAAAAGTGGTTATAACACCTAATCGGAGAGATCATAAAAGGTCATCAAAAAAAATAAAATATTTTTTATTCATTTCGAAAGCGGTTAACGATGACCTTTTATAATTCCTGCGATGTAATAAAAAAGATCAGCATGAGCATTTCTAATTTCACAAGCAGGTTTGCCATAGTACCGAGAAAATCAACTGCTAACAATCCAAACGCCACAGCAAAGTTGTATGGTAGAAATATGGCAATCCCCGGCCGGTATGTCAGCATCTTAAAATACCTTATGGTGATAACTATTTGTTGCGTTTTCACACAATGCCGAAAGACCGATACTGAACACACCGATGGTGACAAGCTCCCCCAACTGGGTTTGTGTAAGGAGGTGCCAATCAGTGGCAATCTTACGTATGATGCCGAAAAGAAACAGTATCGTTACCGAACCAGCAAAGGCGGCACTGTCACAATAAATGTCGACGGTTTAGCCAATTCCGCAATCAATTTCACGTATGACAGCTTTCCGGGTTTTTCTTTCGAGGTCTGGGGACATATAGAAACGGGTGGCGTAATGAAGTTTGCAGGTAACCATGAAAATTTGAAGGGAAAACATCTGAAAGACAGATTAGGTGAAAGAAGAACGATCATTTTACCTGATGAAACCAAGGTTACATATATAGCGGAAGGTGTTTATGGTTTGATAAAGTCCATCAGTATTTATGACCAGAAGGAAAGTCACCACATAAATTACACATGCAATAAACTGGAGTTTAGTTCTTATGATCCCATGCTGATCAAGAGAATGGATGAGGCCGAAGCAGACGGAGAAACTTCTTTAATCGAAATCAACGGAAACAGCTTATTGTTAGTTACAATCTATATGGAGACTACGCCTGGAAATAAAATACATGACCGTTATCCTCTGGGAGAACTGATGCGCGACCGACCGAATCATATAAATGACTACTACGATGATCCCCGGCTCGCCCACACCTGATGCATGCTTTAATCACCTCATAAATGGCTAACACATCACTCAAATGTGTTAGCCATTTCCAAAAGCTTTTCTTCAGTAAGCGTCCCCAGTTTCTTCCCCCTCAGCTCCTTAATCTTCTCGGCTGAGATCGGTTTGGTTGTTTTAGTTGAAAATGCATTATGCAGGTATTTGATTACATCAACCAATTGCTCATCAGTCAGGTTGTGTGAGAAACTCGGCATCGTATTATTAAACTTATACAATTTGCCATTCACATGAATCGGACCTTCCAGACCATATAATAAAATCATTGCCAATCTGGAAGTTGGGCCCGATACATATTCCGATTCCAGTAATGGCGGACCAATATGATCGATACCTTCACCACCTGCCCCATGACATGATGCACAGTTAGCCCGGAACAACAATAAACCATTTGTTCTTGCATCCAGCGCCCGTGGTGCATTCATAAAAATCGGATTCATCCGGCCAGCCTTTTTGTTGGCTATTGTCAGCTTTAATAAACTATCCAGTAAAGGAGCCTCTTTTAATTTTTTTCCGTCGCTCTCGTACGCAACTTTGAACTGATTTTCAAATCCATTCAAACTGCTCACCACTGCTTCCTGGTATGTCAGCTTATCGTTATACCGACGCGACAATTCAGTTAAGACAGGTTGAAACGATTGATGCGAGAGCTTGTTCCAGGCACCAAGTGAAGCGGCCAGATAAAGATCAATCATGGGTTGATTTTTATCCACCAGTTGTTTCGCAAGTGTTTGCATAGATGCCAGGTTGCCCTCAGTGTAGTTACGAAGCAGTCGCAACGCATGTGCAGTAAGCATGGGTTTTCCGGAAGCTGCAAGGTCCTTTAAAAACTCAAATGATAAAGCCTCGAAGGCTTCCAACACATACATCGCATGAATAGCAGCGATCTGGTTCGTATCTGAGCTTGCCATCTTTCTTAGATCATCGGTTACAGCAGTATGTTTTTTTAGAATCAACAATTGCTGCGCCCTGTCGCGGATCCATCCATTGCTGCTTCTAAGCATCTCTACCAGTTTTGCAGCCGGCTGCCTGCTCATATCAGGAGGAGCAGTATACTTTTTTCCAGTTGGCAGAACTCTTAGAATACGACCCGCGCTTATGAGTGTATCAAGTTTTTTGGCAGACAAACCGTTGTTATAATACTGTGTGGCAAACGCCCGATATTCCATTGTGCCCCGGTGCATGTCAACAACATACATTGCTCCATCGGGGCCGTTGTGTAGGTTTACCGGCCGGAATCCTTCATCTGTTGAGGCAATGAACTCCCGATCATCCCAGGCCTGCCTTGCAATGGTTTGATCATCGTTGAAAGTGAGAATATTTCTTTTAACAAGATTTGCCTGGGGCTCACACATAAAGGCGTTCATTGTATATTCCGCCGGGAAAATGCCCCCGCGGTACACCAATGGGCCACATGCAGCAGTTACATTTACGAGCATACTGTCGGCATCCAGCACGCCTTCTGCATAACCACGGTTAACAGTTGTTGCATGCAGCGGATAAACCCGTTGGTTTCTTGTTAATACCCGGTTCAGCGAATGTTTTGGCTGGAGGTAAGGGTTGTCGATGATTGAATTGGGTAACACATAATCACCAGCAATCTGTATGGTATTATAATTAAAATACAATCTTCCGAAATCATCACGTGTAATACCAAACTGTCCACGGAACGTGGTAGGCTCTCGGAGCCATTTACCGTCTCTTAGCTGATAACGGTATTGCGAATTTGCGCTGTATATCCAATTATCGATGCTAAGCATTAACCCGTTGCCCTGTGCTTCGGGGCTACCGCCTTCGGCATAGGTCGAGTCGATCAGCGTCTTTTTACCTGGCTTATCATTGTTTATCTCAACAAACCAAAGAAAAGGAGGTTCAACATACAACAAGCCGCCATAAGCATGCGCCAGGCCCCTTGGCAATACAAGACTATCAAGGAACACCGTTGATGATTCCGCTACCCCATCATTGTCACTGTCTTCAAGTATGCTGATCCGACCGCTTGGTTTATCATCATCAGTACCGGCAAGATCACGCATAAAGCCGCGCATTTCTACTACCCAGATTCGACCCTTGTCATCAAAGTCAATGGCGACAGGGGCCTCTATCAGAGGCTCGGAGGCCACGAGCCCAAGCTCAAACCCGTCAGCAATCTTATAGCTGTCAAATGATACTTTGTATTTCATGGATTCGGAATTGCAGGACCCGAGCAGTACTGCGAGGACACAAATCAGCACGAATGAATTCAATTTCATAATCTTCTCCGGTTATATATTGACAATAGGGTGCCACGACGCGGGTAAAACGAATTTGTGACCGCGACAGGGGCTATATAAAAAAGGCTTATGCTTATTAGCGCATAGATCAAAGGTTTAGCTGAGATGCACTATCAACGTCAATGTATAAACGAGCATCGGCATGCGTTCTTAAAGCGGTTGATGGTGTTGCATTACTCACCTCGTCATATAGTGTCTGATATATTGGTTTTGCTTTATTTCTTCCGGGTACCATACAAAACAATGTGGTTCCCTGCATCAATGCTGGTACCGTTAATGTAATTGCTTTTACAGGAACTGCAGACAATTCAGGAAAGCATCCATCATGTACCTGTTGCTCACGGGAGGCAAGATCGAGTGTAACAGTTTTGACAAGTTGCGGGTCATTGAAATCCGCGATGTACGGATCATTAAAAGCGATATGCGTATTCTCACCGATTCCCATACAAACAATGTCTGGCGGATATTGTTTCAGGAGCTGTGTGTACCGTCCGCATTCGGCCTCAACATCTGCTGCACTTCCATTAATATAATGAACGGCATGCAGCGGCACCTTTTCAAAAATACTTTTGCGCAGAAAAGAAGAAAAACTCTGTGGTGCCTGCGTGTCAATACCCACATATTCATCCATGTGAAAAGCGATTATTCTTCCCCAGTTGATACTTGTATTGCGTGATAAATGCTGGAGAAACTCATTTTGTGAAGGAGCTGCAGCAAACACGATGCTGATTATTCCGTCTTTTGCAGCAAGCAGTTCATTAATACGATCCGCCGCTTCCGTGGCAGCCGCATGCCCCATTTCCATCCTGTTGGCGTACACACTAACCTTCAAATTTTCTATCTCGAACTTGTTGTATGGTATTGCTTGTATCATATCTGTTTAAATATCCGGGATTGTCTCATTTTGAAACGTAAACCTTTTTGCCTGTGCGTGCACTCTCATATATTGCCAACACAATTGCCACTGATTTTCTTCCTTCAATGGCATTAACCGAAGGTTCAGTATCGGTCTTTATAGCTTCAATCATATTTTCCAATTGACGTTGATGACCCGCAAAACTGATATCTGCAGGATTTGAAACACCGCCATGTGATGAACCACCACCTGTAAGCGAGCTAAGAATACCATCGTCATCAGAAGCTGCATTTTCAAATTGCCATTTGGTAAGACTTGACTCTTCAAGAATTGCCGTACCTGTGGTGCCCATAATCTCTATCCGCTTCAGTGCACCAGGGTAAACTGCCGTTGAACAGGCAATAGTGCCCAGAGCACCGTTTTCAAATTCAAGGGTTGAAACCACGGTATCTTCTACCTCAATGGAATTATGTCTCCTGTTGGCGGTTATAGATTGAACTGATGTGACATTACCCATATACCATTGTAACAAATCAACCGAATGAATACCCTGGTTCATGAGTGCACCACCGCCATCGAGCTTCCAGGTTCCGCGCCAGGCTGCCGACTTATAATATGCTTCGCTTCTGCTCCATTTTACGTAAGCATCTCCAAATACCAGGTTGCCAAAACGTTCCTGCTGAATGGCATTTTTTATCTGCTGACTTGCTTCATAAAATCTTGACGGGAATATCACTGCTACCTTAAGACCTGTTTTACCCGCGAGATCAATGATCTCATCACATCTTTCAAGCGTTACTTCCAGCGGCTTTTCGATCACACAATGCTTACCTGCTTTCAGACTTTCCACTGCCGGCTCCAGATGAACACCCGATGGTGTACAAACACAAACGATATCTATCTCAGGAACTGCAAGCAGTGCCCCGAGCGAGTCGTACGATGTACAGTCATATTTCGCAGCAAAAGCATCAGACTTGCTTTTGGTGGTACTGTACACACCAATCAATGCTGCTTCAGGTATGTTACGGATTGCAAGTGCATGTATATCGGAAATGGTTCCCGCGCCTACAATGCCAAAGCCAAATTTTTTGTTTGTCATGATCGTTTGGTTTCTTTGCTGCCAAAGTTATTGGTTCCTGACTACGAGCATTCCATTTTTGATCACCTTTTGAACCTGCACCTGGTCATCCTTCCATTCAAAAATTACAAAGTCATTTTTATTACCGATTGTATTACGGGTTTTTGTTATGAATTGCAGCACATTTACAGATGCCATCTTCCATGCCTCTGCAATTGTTCCAAGTTTATGTTTAACGACAACCTCCACGTTTTCCCTGAGTGTCATGGCTGCCCCTGCAAGAAGCCCGGGTGTGCTTTTGAGGGAAACACGTTTTTCTTTATCAAGTATCACCTCGCCCCCAATATGATTGGTGTATTCGCCTGGTGGCATGCCTGCAAAACAAGTAGCATCACTAACGAGCAGAGTGGATGCACCTTTGTTTTTCATGACAACCTTTATAAAGCTGTCTGGTATATGCAAGCCATCAGCGATGATACAGGCGGCCAGCTCATCTGCTGCGAGCAGATCCCATAGAATGTTAGGATGACGGGGCATTGTTAAAGGAACTGCATTACCAAGATGGGTTGCCATAGTAGCGCCGGCATCTATAGCTGCCTGTATATCTTTTGCTGTTGCCATCGAATGTCCTATCGATACGATAATCCCCATCGCGACACAATGCCTTATAAATTCCGGTGATCCTTCCCACTCCGGTGCGATGGTAATAAGCTTTATTTTTCCGCCTGCTGCTTCCTGGTATTTGTCTATGAGAGCTATCGCAGGTGCTTTGATAAACTTTTCTTCATGCGCACCTTTCGCACCGGGAACCGGTGATAAAAACGGGCCCTCGAGATGAATACCCCAAACGCATTCATTTACCAACCGGCTGGATGCGCAGGCCTCTGCGATCGTTTTCACCAGGGTGCAAATCGTGTCATCAGAGTTAGTGATAACTGTAGGCACATAAGTTGTGACACCGGTAGACAATAAAAATTCCGTGGCTTCGATCATTTGGGCAACGGTAAGCGTTGGGTTGTTAAAATCAACGCCATTGACTCCGTTGATATGGATATCTACAAGTCCAGGGGCGATCATTATGCTCCCACCATCTTTGGAAGTCGGAACAATCTCCTTCAATCTGCCCTGTTCAAAAGTTACTTCAACCTGTGCTCCCGACAAACAGTCAAGTGCCACGACGTGTTCAGGTTCATTATCGTCCATCATTCCCATACAAATACTATTTGCAAACTCAGCGTTTAGGTGTTTTTGGAGCTTTCGACTGTGCCAGCCCGTTATACTTCAGAAAATATTCAAAAAACAGGTAAATACGCTCATTAGATATTGGAGTGGGCAGGTGTTCCTTACGATCGTTTGTCATAGCTACCCGGTTCTCATAACCCAGTAACTTATTCACTGCAATCGCATGATTCAATGGCTGCCACCTGTCTACAGAATCCTCTGCTCCACCAGACACAAGAAAGGGCCTGGGTGCCATAAGCGCATGAAGTTCGTGCAGGTCATATCCTTCGCTGACCAGCTTAGGATAAAGGCCGTAGGCAGGATTACTTTCAGTAATGACTCCTCTGGTTCGCCACGGCTTGGGATGATAACCGAGATACCATGGCTCCCAATAATTTACATTCGGGCGTTTTTCATCAAACACTATTCCCAGGTCCGACCAGGCGCCGCAGGCAAATTTCTCATAAAGGCAAGAGGCAAACATTGACCATTTACCACCGAAAGAAAAGCCTACTATACCAATGCGGCTGCTATCAACATTTGTCATATTCGCTAACACATGCCAGGCATTGGCTGCACCATATGCAAGCATAGAAAGCGGCTGAACGGTTGCGTTTTCTACCGAAGGATAATATAAAGAATAGGTTAATGCTTTAGTGGCCTCAGTGGTACCGATTGACAATGCAACAAAGCCTCTCTTTACGAGTTGATAGGCAAAGTCTGCCTTGTCGCGGGTGCGCTCAGAAGTGCCGAGGCCCGCTGCGGTTTCCGGTTCATAAAAGGCTGTAACAACCGCAGGAAACTTTCCTTTGCCATGAGGAACAAGGAGGTAACCATATGTTTCTTCATCAGGCAACCAGTTAAATTTCACTTTAAACTGTGTATACCCCTCGCGCTGTACCGTGTCAATGAACTTCAATTTTTGATTGGTGAGCAGCGGTGGCCATTCACCCAGCATTGAGGTCCATTGTTTCAATATCTCAGCACGTCGTAGCTTCCAGTCACCAGGAGTTTTAACCAGCCGGCCATCATAAAACTTAAGAGGCGAACGGTAATTGCCGAAATCGTTTTTATACCCAACAGGTGGTTCGAAAAATTGTGCTATCTGGTCCCAGATGATAGCCGCACTGTCGGTCGCGCTTCCGCGCTTTTTAGCTTGTGCTGAAAGTCCTACTGACAGACTCAGCAGACAAACAATCAGTAAAATATTTTTCATATCACGGCACGTTTGCTTTTTTCTCTTGCACGCTTCATGATACTATCCAGTGGCACGGCAGCGCCGCCTTTCTTTTTGCTCTCATCTGCGGCCTCCATAAAAGCCAGCACTTCCAGCGTTTCCTCTTCCGTAACGGGAACCGCGCCGGATTCAAAAAACGAAATGATTTGTTTTAATAACGCATCATAACCAGGTGATTTATCGAGTACTTCAATCGCCTTTTCACCAAACACGCGTGCGCCAATATTACCGGTACCGAACCTGGTACCGCGAAATGTTCCGATGCGGTTATCGTTCCAGGTGCCTACTACAAAATCGCTGTCGGGCAAATGTGTGCGGGTAACAGACTTACATCCCTTACCCATGATGGCATAAAGCAGCTCAACCCCATGAATACCATAATAAAACAGGTCGGGGTGATGGGGTTCGAGGTAACAATGCCCATATGAATCGGCACCATGTATCTTTCCGATACTTCCACCTGCGATCTCTTTTGCGCCACCGATGTAACGCAATGATGATGCAGTAAATATTGGCGTGTTGTATTTCCGCGCTGCTTCAAATATTGTCATTGCATCGGCAAGTGATGAAGCGATGGGCTTATCAATAAACATTGGTTTACGAGCCTTTAGGACCGGCAATGCTTCCTGCAAATGTCTACGGCCATCAACAGATTCAAGCAAAACCACATCTACCTGCTGCAACAATTCTTCAATAGAATTAACGATGTTAACGCCCATGCCTTTGACGCTGTCTGTAAAGCCCTGTAGTCTGCCGATACTTTCCTTCATATCAGCACTGCCTTTGGTGGGAAATGCAGCTACAACCTTGAACCCGTTCCAGTCAACCCCCGGTTTGGGTTGATTGAGGCTGGATGTAAACGCTGTAACGTGCGAGGTATCGAGCCCGATGATACCTACCCGCTTTCCTGCAACCGGTGACTGGCTGGCAAATAATGCCGCAGGGTTACCTAAAATACCAAGACCGGCGCCGGTGATAGCAGCTTGTTTGACAAACGTTCTTCTGTTTAATAAGTTTCGCATGGCAGAACTGGTTTTTTTATGCTTGATGATATGTTAATAGTTTGTTGTCCGGCAGTTATGCATCACTGTTACACCTCTGCGTTGAAAATATTTTTTGCTTTGTTTTTGAAAGATCTTAAATCTGAAAAGGCGCCTGTGCCGCCTGCTGCCGTTGTATTCACAGCGCCGGCAAGATTTCCAAGCAGCATGTTTTCATGTAAGGATCTTCCATCGAGAAACCCTTTGATAAACCCCGCGTTAAAACTGTCACCTGCACCAATGGCATCAACAAACTGGTTATGCAGGTATGGGGCCGCCTCGGTGATTTCGCCGTTATTAAATGCAAGCGCGCCTTTGATGCCACGTTTTACCACAATAGCATTGCTATAGCCTTTCAGTTTTCCAAAAGCCTGTTCTAAGGTTTCGCAGCCGGTAAGCGCCAGCAACTCCGCTTCATTGGGTATAAAAAAATCAACATAAGGCAAACACAACTCTGAAGGAAAATCCCATCTGTTAGCAGGATCCCATTGCAGGTCAAGAGATGTGGTTAATCCAAGAGCTTTTGCCCTACGGAATATTTCTACTATATCAGGCTGCAAAGCTTTTTGCAGGAAATAAGATGAAAGATGAAGATGCCTGAACTCATCCAGGTTTGAAAGAGGCAAATCGTTCAATGAGAAATGTTCCATAGCGCCGCAGTGTGTTACGTTGGCCCTGTCCTGGTCAAAATTCAGGATTATGGTCATCCCCGTCTGGTAGTTTGCTTCGCTGATGATGAAGCGGCAGTCTACTGATTTTGCTGCGAGTTGATCCAGGATATATTTTCCGAACATATCTGCGCCCACCATGCCTGCAAAGGCCGTTTTGACCCCAAGTGAAGAAAGGTTTGCAGCAAAGATTGCAGAAGAACTTCCAAGCGTGAAAGTCATTTCATCAGCAAGTATTTCTTCCCCGATTTTCGGGAATGAATGCAGCTTATTAAGCAGTATATCTACATTCAGTTCACCTATAACCAGTACATCGCTTTGCATAAACCTCGTCTTTGAGTTTACCCCTTCAGCGGGGTTCAAATATTATACAGTAAGTGGGTCCGGATAAATAGTAACGCCCTGCACAACCCGGCTTATCGAGCCAGACACAGATGGATTATCCGGCTTCAGACCCAGATGCATTGAATGATAAAAACCAAACAACTGCCCGGATAATGTTGCATTTATAAATGCCAGCTCTGCGGTTTCCCTGTTCGTCTCCGGGAAGGTTATAGCAAGCACCGAGTGTTGCAACTTATCAATATCATGATTGAAACTGACAGATGGTATGTGACGTGCATCAGCATCTATTGATAAGCAAAGATCCCTTTCATATAACAACACGTGCTCATCATGCGACAGCAGGTAAACCACCAGGGAGCGTTCATTCAAAACTGCCCGTGGGCCGTGGCGGAAACCCAGAAACGAATCGTGTTTACAGATTACTTTGCCGTCCGTCATCTCCTGCAGTTTCAAATGACATTCACGCGCTATTCCAAGTGAAGGACCCGAGCCAAGGAACACCACGCGTTCGTATGATTGCTCTGCAACGGATCTGAGTTTTGGGAGATAGTTTCCCAGCAGTTCATTTGCCTCCCTTATCAATGCCTGCAAGTGCGCCTGCATATTTTCAATCATGTTAATCCTGGAAACCAGGATCACTGATAATAACATACCGGTAAAACTACCGGTCATTACAAGACTCTTATCATTTGCACGTTCCGGTAAAACAAGACTATAGCTGTTGCTTGAATGGTTTTGTACCAGCCGGCCGTTACGGTTGCAGGTAATGATCAGGTGAAAAATATTATTGCAATACTCATTCGCCAGGTTCACCGCCGCAACACTTTCGGGGCTATCACCCGAGCGGGCAAATGATACGAGCAATGTAGGTCGGTCCTTTATAAAGTGTAACTGCGGATGCGTGATAAGATCGGTGGTGGCAATAGCCTGTGTTAACCGGCCGGTGTTAGCCTGAACCAAACCACAGGCTGACTCGCCGATATATGCGGAAGATCCTGCACCACTTAATATGATCCTCAGATTTGTATCGGCCAGCAAAGGATTTATAAACTTTTGTATGGCGGTTTTCTGGGAACGGACCAGGTCATACACTTCCTGCCACAACATGGGTTGGCCCGCAATTTCCATGGCGGTGTTCAGGGCACCCTTTTGTTCCAGTTCATCCTCTTGAAGTTCTAAGTATGGCATATTTTTCTTAAGATTCGGTTTTATGGTTTCGCATCAATATTAAGTCCGGGAATTTCCTTCTTTTCCATTTTAGCTTCAGCACTGCCCATTAACAAAGCGGAAACAATGGCCAGCACGATACCGGCAACAATCAATGGATGCGGTATAACGGAATAGATGAATAACGAAATGGCTACGGTAAGAACCGGCGATAACGCGGTTGTCATTGGTGCCACAACGATTGCCTTGCCGTAACGAAAAGCATACACCAGGCACAAGGCACCAAAGGCATTTAAGATCTGTATACCTGCTGCGAGGTACGGGCCGTCAAGACCATAGTTGATTGGCTGTGAAAAATCTGTCATCCAAAGCGCCACTGGTATCAGTGCCACAGAACTGACCGCCATGTATAAGAAAAGACTTTCTGCTTTCATGGTACTGTTTGCAAAACGCAGAATAAACCCTTGTGCACCCCAGGCTACCAGCGGTATGATGGTGAATACGATCCAGAGATAGCCACTGGCCGCGGTTTCGCCAGGGGGCATGTATGACAATAACAATATTGCAACGATAGCAAGCGCAATTCCTATCCAGCCAAGTTTACCGGTAGATTCCCTGAGGAATATTACAGCGAGTAAGATGGTAACCACCGGCGTAAGTGATAAGATAGGGAACACGATATAGGCCGGTGCCAGCTTAAGTGTAAAGAAAAGTACCAACTGCCCCACTGCGCCAAGAAAACCGGCAAGTGTTCCATATAACATTGACTTCCTGTCGAAATCAAGTTTGCCTTTATTTATAAAAAGCGCCACTGCTGCAGCGGGCAGCATAGTCAGCGCCCAGACTACATAACCCAGGGTTGCCGGAAAACCGTTTTTCTCCGGTTGCTCGATCAGCGCTCCCCATACTCCCATAAAAAGCACGTGTACTATTACAAAGCTGATCCACGATTTATTTGTTTTCATATACTTCCACTCCTGGTTGTTGTTAATTACGCAGCGGTTTACCAGCTGGTCTAAGATAATTATCGAACCATTCAATCATTCTTTTAAAAAGGTCCAAACGATTGGCCGGTTTAAGATCGGGTCGCCATCCGTGCCCCTCACCTTTGTATAAAACTAACTTTGTTTGGACACCCAGCTTTTTCAAAGCTATGTACATCTCTTCTCCCTGTGCGGCAGGCACTTCATAATCCCTTTCACCATGCAGGATAAGCGTTGGTGTTGTTACATTTTTCACATCTTTCAATGGTGAGCATTTCCACAGGATGGAAAAGTTATCATATGCGCTGCCATCGAACTCAGACTCCATCAATGAATGATACAACGATGTACCTGCAAAACTGATCAGGTTGCTGAGCCCTCCATCAACCACTGCGGCTTTGAACCGATTGGTTTTTGTGATGATTCGGTTGCTCATATAGCCGCCATAGCTCTGACCCGTGACGCCTAATCGATCAGCATCGATCCATTTGTTGTTTTGCAGTGCTGCGTCCACACCAGCCATCAGATCGAGGTAATCACCCTCGCCCCAGGCCATTACACAACCGCGGGAGAAAGCCTGGCCATAGCCATGACTTCCCCGCGGATTGATATATAGAACGCCATAACCAGATGCTGCAAGCAGCTGCATCCGGTCCTCAAATCCATAACCAAACATGTTGTGCGGCCCACCGTGAATAACAAGTACCAGCGGATATTTTTGATCAGCCTGAAAGCCGGAAGGTTTCATTAACCATCCCTGCACCTGGACATCATCAAAGGTTTTGAACCAGAATGTATCCGCGGTTTGTAAGCCGATATTCTGCGTAAAGCGGTTATTATTATTGGTCAGCCGCAGTATTGAACCCGAGGCAGGATTATATCTGAAGATATCAGTAAGCTGATCTATCGTCATACTTACATAATAAACACTATCACCATCGTTGCCTATTACATACTCTAACACCTGGCATTGATCACCAACCAGTTTTTCTAACAGGTTGCCATCTGCATGCGCCTGGTAAATGGCTGTAGTGCCCTTATCACCGGCAGTAAAGTATATTTTTTCACCACGGGGGTGCCAGCGAACCTGTTCTGCTCTGCGATCGAGCGAAGCCGAAACTTTTTTTATTGATCCGCTTTGAAGATGTAAGGTATAAACATGTGTGTCTTCTGCCGGACTATCATTGGTGTTTAGCCTGGAAGTTGTTCCCAGGAACGCGATGAGCGCCCCATCAGGCGACCACGCCGGTTGGTGAACGGTTCCAAACTCTGTTGTGTACCTGGTTGTTGTTTTAGTGTTTACATCCACACTGTACAGATCATACAGTTGGTTATTGTCCGGGTCCTCTGTGCGGTTACTTACAAAGGCGATTTGATCACTTTCGGGTGACCAGCAAATTGAATGTTCGTTATAAGATCCGTCTGTCAGCAATTGTGTTGCTCCTGTGTTAACATCAGCTATCCAGACATGTGAGTATTTGTCATCCGCATAGGTTGGCCGGACACGTCCACCTTTTGTTTTGTATAACATACCTTCTGTGACAAACACAGATTCATCCAAAGCTTGCGGCTCGCCGTCAGCACTTATGTATGCAATAAATAACCCGTTTGGTGACCATGCAAAATTCTTAAGCGCCAGATGACCCATGAAATAATGTGATTCATATACGGGGGCAAGCGGGCGATGTGAATTGCTGTCAGCATCGTACAGCCAGATATAGGTTGCATCTTCGTGAGCGTCGAGATAGGCAAGTTGGTTTGAAGTTGGACTCCATTGCGGAACACTGCCCTGCCATGAAGTTACCTGTTGTTGTGTATCAACGTCTATGATGATGATTTCATCTGCATAGTCATCTTTATCACTTACTACAAAGCTGCGTACATAGGCCAGCAACCTGCTCTCGAAGGACAGTGAGACACCACTCAAAGAAGCGATATCTTTCAGATCTTTAAATTGAAGCGATGGTTTCTGCGGAGCGTTAGTCATTGCGGTTTATATCATACCCTTGTAAAGGGAAGCCACGATTATTTTTTGTTGGACAACTTTTTTGAAATAAGTTCTCCCAGCCTGATCCTCGTTTCATCCCATTTCTGAGGATCATAGTTCCATACATCCAGTTTACTCATCGAAGCTTCGCCAAAAGGCTGATTAACCAGGCTGTTTACAATCTCATCTATCGTTGTTTCGCTGATACCACCTTCTTTAGCCAGTCTTAAGTATTCATATTCCTGGATGCCATCGCGCATTGCTTTTAAACGTATAGAAGGGCAAGGTCCTTTTACATTTGGAACGATACCGGGGCTATACAACAACATCCCGTTACCATTTAATTTTTTTTCAGCATACCCATCGGCATGTCCACCATCATTTACACTTTTCCAGGTTTCGGTATCATACCAGGCTGCTTTCCATCCTGCGCCTATGCCCCAGCTTAACCAGGAATGTGCATCATATTTCCAGGTGGTCCAGCTGATAGCGCGATCGTTTACTAAAGGCAGGTCGGTGAAGGTTGTACTTCCGACCCAGCTATTGATCTTACTTTCATAAATCATCGGGCCGTAGATCCATTGTTTTATGCCCATGCGTGCATATTTATCGAACTTGGTTTTGTCGAAATCGATTGTATGAACGGCCCATGAACTGATGGCCCTTTCAATCACACGCATCGCACTGTCATTGTAACTTCCATCTACGCGGAACGAAGTTTCCGGATACTCTTTCCTGAACAACTCCCCGTAGTATTTCATCCTGTCCCAGGCTTCAGGAAAATATGATTCATCAAGTCCATTAAGATAAACAGTAAGATCCGTTTTTTTAGGATCCACCATCGTTTTAATATGGTTCCGTACCTGGCGGATCACATTCACATAAACTGCTTTGTTGGCGGGATTTTTTTCAACATTCGGTTTGCCGATGTCTGGCCAGCCGCGTGTGTCATGTTTGCCATATACATCAAAGGGCAAAAGGAAGGTTTCTATCGGGGTTCCGTATCCCGGGCCATAATCATAACCCTGTTCTTTTGTAAAAGCTTCGCCTGTAAAATATTTCTTCAAACGTTTGTCAAAATCTTTCCAGTCAAGCGAAACCTGGTTGCCATTTTTTGTAAGCTTTGGTTCGTAGGTTGGATCCATCACGCCAACACGGTTGCGTTTCATCAACTGGTAAATTTCCAGCTCCTGTTTTTCGGTCATGTTGCTAACAAATCCTTCGTGTTGAAGGCTTGCTTTCATGCGGTTTTCATTTGGTACGGCAAAGTCCCAGACTTCGAGTGAAACGGGGATGGATTTGGTGGTGCCTTCAATCGTTACCGATATGGTGCTTGAGTAGGTGCCTGTAGGCGCGTTGGATTTTTCAAACGGAATATATTGATCCACCCAGATGATCATTGATTTTTGATCATCGATGCGGTTATTAAAATCAGGTAGTTCAAGAGGATACACCCAGCCATTCACTTTGAGATTTTGAATACCCTGCTGAATGTATTTGAAGGGTATCAATGCATCAGGATACCATCCACGGCCAAGAGACGCGGTCGGGTAACCTCCGCTTTTTGATTTAACCTCTACCGCCCATTCCAGGAACAGTTCGGGCTGGTTGCTGAAAGTGGTTGAACCAGATGTAAAAGGTTTCATCGAAACATCGATGCCCCTCAGGGTTTTATCATTTTTGCGGGTGAGTACCAATTGAAAAGAAACATATTCTCCCCTTGCGCCTTTCAGGCCTGCAGATTTACCGTTGTAAACCCAGTTGTTTTGTAGAAGCGAATTTTCGGCAGACTGATTCGCTGCGCCATAGGGTTTATCAAAAATGCGGTTATTCGATGGATCTATACGAACGGAGGAAGGTAAAACTGAAATGCTCCAATCGTTGTTTTCGTCGGCTGCAAAAGAAACCAGGGTTGTTACCAGGATGAGTATTAAGGGGGCAAGAACTTTTCTCATATCGTTACCATTTGACTAAAAAGAGTGTTAACCGTTAGTTACAAACATAAGTAAAAAAACAAGAAAGAAGTGTCCGATACGAAAGTTTTCGAAATAATAAAGTGTCAATTTCCTTTCATTTACTTATTTTTTATTATTTTGCTATCCTAACGGAACCGTGCGCCCGGTTCCTCAGCCTTTTGCTTTCTGATGCAACAATAAGCTGATTAACACTGCTGAAATATGGAAATGAAAAAAACTGTTTCTACTGTAGAACGCCGAACCCTTATCCTTGAAAAATTGCAGGCTGAAGGACAATTGGACGTAACCTCTCTTAGTAAAGGACTTGGGGTAAGTGAAGTAACCATCCGGAATGACCTCAACTGGCTCGAACAGAAAAACATGCTCATCCGGGCGCGGGGCGGGGCCATCAAGATGGAAAGAGTGGGTACGGAAGTTAGCCTTTCCGAGAAAAATAAAATGCATTACCAGGAGAAGCTCCGGATCGGGAAAGCGGCTGCTGCCTTGATCCAGGATGGCGACACGATCATTCTTGATTCGGGCACCACTACCATGGAAATTAACAACCATCTTCCCAGCATAAGCTCACTAACGGTTATCACCAACGCTTTAAACATCGCAAACAAACTTGTTGAACACGAACATGTGAATGTGATTGTGCCGGGTGGCTTCCTCCGCAAAAATTCTTTGTCGCTCGTAGGAACAACAGCCGAAGAAAGCTTCAAAAATTACTTTTGCGACAAGCTGTTTTTAGCGGTGGATGGATTCAACAGTACATTTGGCCTGTCGACACCCAACGTTGAAGAAGCCCATTTGAACCGGGTTATGATTTCAGTGGCCAAACAAGTGATTGTAGTTACTGACTCAAGTAAGTTTCACAAAAGAAGTTTCGCTTTCATAGCACCCATAAACGCTGTTGACATCGTGGTAACCGATTCAGGCATCCCCGAAGAGGACCGCAAAAAGCTTGAAACCGCAGGCATCCAACTTATCATCGCTCCATAACCCGTCATTTAAATTCTCAGCATATGCCCAACAATCGCAGGAACTTTCTTAAATACGTTGGTCTTACCGGCATCGGCCTGGCCCAATCGAATCTGTTTGCGGAAAATTCGCTTCCACGGGATGCGGATAATCCATCTTTCACCCAGGGTGGTGACCAGGATGACAGCGGTCTCAGTATCATAGGTCCGTATGGGCAATGGGCAGATGCCATCAATCGCAACCGCATACCGTCGCTATCTTTTCGGAGACCTGAATTTCGAAATGTAGATACGTGGCGCAAAAAGGCAAAGCAGCGATTAATGGAACGTATCGAAGCGCCTGAACTTGGCGCTACTCCGAAGGTTACCGTACACAAACAATATGAATACGATGGCCTTCATATAGAAGAATTGACCTGGCAGTTGCCATACGGGCGACCCACAGAAGCCATTCTTTTGAAACCTGCGAATGCAAAAGGCAAACTGCCGGGGATACTTGGTTTCCATGATCATGGTGGCAATAAATATTTTGGCTGCCATAAGATTACAAAAGTTTCAGATAACCAGCACCCGTTGATGAAAGCGCACCAGGATAAATATTATACCGGGACCGCATGGGCAAATGACCTTGCCAAAAAAGGTTATGCCGTGCTTGTTTCGGATGCATTTACTTTCGGAAGCCGTCGTGTGATGATCGGCGATGTTCCTGTGCGGCTTCGTAATGGATTGAAAGATGGCAGTCCTGACGATAATGAAAGCATCGGCGTTTATAATACATGGGCCGCGGCACATGAACCGATCATGGCCAAGTCACTCTTTTCAGCCGGCACGACCTGGCCGGGAGTGTTTTTTGCTGAAGACAAGGTAGCGCTTGACATTTTATGTAATCGCACTGATGTTGATGCAAACAAGATCGGATGCGCCGGTTTATCAGGAGGAGGTTTGAGAACTGCATTTATGGCCGGCATCGATCCGCGCATCAAATGCGCCATCAACGTTGGCTTCACTACAACCTGGACCGACTTTATTCTCAATAAAGCCTTCACCCATACCTGGATGGCTTATGTGCCGATTTTACCAAACGAAATGGACTTCCCCGAAATCATGGGACTTCGGGTTCCGTTGCCAACGCTTGTGTTGAATGACAGCGAGGATCAATTATACACTTTGCCTGAAATGCAAAGAGCAGAGGCAATTCTGAAGGAAGTTTACAAAAAAGCCGGTGCAGCCGATAAATTTAAAACCTCGTACTATCCTGGCTTACATAAGTTTGATAAGGATATGCAGGTTGAGGCATTTGCCTGGTTTGATCGCTGGTTAAAAGCCTGAGATGAAAGAATCACAAAATAACCGACGCGAATTTTTAAAGCAAGCTGGTACCACTTTGGGTGGCATCAGTTTGCTTTCGGGGTTACCCGGGGTGCTGACAGCAGCGCCGGAGCACAACACCGCAAGCGAAAAGTTCATGTCATGGAACGGCGCTACGCGGTTACGCTTTGCCGTTATAGGAATCAATCATAATCATATACACGCGCAGATTGCATTGGTTCAAAAGGGGGGCGGAGAGTTTGTTGCATTTTTTGCAAAGGAGAACGACCTGGCCGAAGCTTTTGCTAAACGATACCCTGGCATCAGGCAGGCGCGGTTCCAGGAAGAGATCATGCAGGATAAATCAATCCAGGTGATTGTTTGTGCCGCAATTCCTGAAGAACGTGCGGGAATCGGCATTGCCGCCATGCAACACGACAAGGACTTTTTAACCGATAAGCCGGGTATTACTTCTTTACAGCAACTTGCCAGCGTTCGCAAAGTTCAAAAAGCTACCAACAAGATTTTTGCCGTGCTGTTTGGCAGACTCGAAAGCCGCACTGCATTTAAGGCCGAAGCTTTAGTTAACAGCGGCGCCATCGGCAAAGTTCTTCAAACCATTTCCCTCGCCCCGCATCGAATCAACGCACCGGCAAGACCAGCCTGGTTTTTCAATACAAAATATTACGGTGGAATTATTACCGATATCGGTTCTCACCAGTTCGATGAGTTCCTGGCTTATACCGGTTCTACAAAAGTTGACATCGTAGCTGCACAAACAGGAAATTTTAATCATCCTCAACATCGCGGTTTCGAAGACTTTGGCGATGCTATGTTTACCGGCAACGCTGGCACTGGGTACCTGCGGTTAGACTGGTTCAGCCCTGATGGATTGAAGACCTCCGGTGATATGCGAATTACCATACTAGGAACAGAAGGTTACATTGAGATCCGGAAAACCATCGATCTGGCCGGCCGGGAAGGTGCGGACCACCTGTTCATTACAGACAACAAAGAAACGCGATACATAAACTGCGGTGCCGTTTCTTTGCCACATGCCTTGCGCTTCTGCGACGATGTTGTTAACAGAACCCAAACCTTTATGCGGCAGGATCATTGTTTCCTGGTTTGTGAACTGGCACTCAAGGCCCAGGCTAAAGCAAAAAGAATACGTTTTACCCCGGGCAAGACAGGCTGATACTGTCATGGGGGCGGCACTTACGATCTTGAAATGGTCCCGATTAAAAAATTGTGATTAGATTAGCGCTGAAACGGCCAGAATGCCGTAAGTTTCATCGCTATCATTATCTAACGCAATTCATCGCGGACAATGGAAGAAACAAAACGATCTACCGTCAGCCGACGCAGCCATATTCTTGATCTTTTGAACCAGCAGGGGCAGGTTGACGTGATTACCCTCAGTCGACAATTAGGTGTCAGCGAGGTAACCATTCGCAATGATCTCACTAAACTTGAGCAGAAAAATCTTCTTATAAAGGCAAGAGGCGGTGCCATGAAAGCGGACCGGGTTGCAACCGATTTTTCTATTCGTGATAAAAAGAAACAACATCTTGAAGAAAAGGAAAAGATAGGTCGCGCCGCTGCGAAACTGATTGAACCCGGC
Source organism: Bacteroidota bacterium (assembly GCA_023416995.1). Classification (GTDB taxonomy): domain Bacteria; phylum Bacteroidota; class Bacteroidia; order Chitinophagales; family Chitinophagaceae; genus DATHKG01. The sequence continues at coordinate 27,076 of JAEZGI010000019.1, read as the reverse complement.
GAAACCATAATTCTCGACTCAGGTACTACAACCCTCGAGGTTGCCAAAAGTCTCGCCAGGGATATGCCGCTTACCGTTATAACCAATGCGTTGAATATTGCAGAACAACTGGCAGAATATCAGAACCTTACGGTGATGGTACCGGGTGGCGTATTGCGAAAAAACTCGTTGTCATTGGTTGGCGCTACCGCCGAAGCAGTGTTTAAAAGCTTTTTCTGTGATAAGATTTTTCTTGCTGTGGATGGTTTTCACCTGGTGCATGGGCTATCGACGCCGAATGTTGAAGAAGCACATCTTAATCGGATAATGATAGAGATGTCGAAAGAAGTTATTGTAGTTGCTGATTCAAGCAAATTCCACAGAAGAAGTTTTGCATTCATTTCCCCTATCACTGAAGTAAACACGCTGGTTACAGATTCAGGCATACTTGATGATGACCGTAAAGCACTTGAAAACCTGGGCATCAAAGTGATTGTTGCATAAAAAAAGTGCTTCTGCAAAATCTTACAGAAGCACTTTCAATATAAAGGGAGTATTATTAATTCTTATCCCACCATAATGGAGTGGTTACCTTATCGGGACCACCAAGCAATTGTACTGCTTTAGCGATTTCCACGGCATTCACCTGGTATTCTTTGTCAGGATATTGAAGTCTCCTGGGTCTTTGAGTAGCCGGGTTGGTAATATCGGGGTTATCTGAGTTTACAACAGGGTACAGGTTGAAACGGTTGTGTCTTCTGATATCGGCCCAGGCTTCTTTTCCATCAGGGAAAACTGCCAGCCATTTTTGAACTGCGATTTGTTTCAACTGAACATTCTGGTCGGCGGAAAATGCAACAGGTATATCGCTGACCGCTGGTGAGTTCAGAAAATCCTGTGGAGGGATCGGGGTATTATTGCTTGCGATATAGGCATCAACAGCACCCTGATTGTTCACACCCCATTGTAACATTGAATTGCGGATACCGCTTTCATACAAACTCTGCGCGGTTCCTCCCATGGCCCAGCCTAACAATGCGCCTTCGGCACGAAGCAGATAAGCTTCAGCAGTGCTCATAACGTTCACCGGTGTTGATTCAAAAGTAGCTATACCACCTGATGCAGGCGACGTCCAACGTGGACCCACATGCGAATTTGCTGCATTTGAGTTGGCGGCATTGCCCAACTGGATACTGGTGTAGCCGTTTCTGAAACCATGATATTCGCCATTGGCACGGGCTGGAACCCAATAGGCAGACATTCTTGGATCGTCATAACCTTTCATGATAGATTCCATGGTAGCACTCATACGGAACTCGTTGTATTCCGACATGGTTGACAATGGATTTTTTGCAGCTGAAGTAGCGTCGCCTCTTTTCATGAGCGCATCGTCGCCGGGGCTTTGACTAAATACACCGGCAGTTACTGCAGCTTCAGCCTGGGTTTTGGCAAGCTGGGGAGCCACAGCAGAAACACGGAGTGCAAGCCTCAGGCGAAGTGTATTTGCAAACCTGATCCATTTGTTTACATCACCCTGGTAGATGAGATCTGCAGTTCCAAAAGGTTTTGCAGTTGTATGTTGAGTAAGTACTGCAACAGCATCGGTGAGACGTTTGAAAAAATCATCGTAAATCTTATCCATCGGATCATAAGCGATGGCCTTCTTGCCGCTACCCGCCTCAGAGTAAGGGATAGGACCGAAATAATCTGTTACACGATGAAAGGTGAACACCCACCAGATATTGCAAAGTGCATACTCAGGCGAATTGGGTTCAACGTTTTGCATAACAATCTGAAGTTGGGGCATAACGCCGGAGTAGGCTGCAGTGTAAACCGCATCGGCCCAGCTATGCTGCAAAGCGTAGCGATCAGTTGCAAAGTTTGTACCGGTGTTTGCGTAATACTGGGCATAGAGATCAGCAAACAGGTTCTGGTCAGTCTGATAGCTGCTATGCACACCTTGTAGTGCCTTGGTGAACAATGCAGGCATATCGCTGCTTGAAAGCAAAGTAATCTTGTTAGGATCTGAGTTGATTTGCGGGAAATCTCTCGTGCAGGAGTTTAACGATACTGTCGTTGCTATTCCTGCCATAACCATAAAAGCGAATCCGCGTTTTTTATATGACTTCATAATAATTCAGTTTAATTAGCTTGATGCTAGAAATTAACGTTAAGGGTAAAACCAGCTGTACGGGTTGATGGGTAGTTTCCATAGTCGATACCCATGTTGTTTCCATTACCCCCGGCGATGTCCGGATCATTGGCCATCTTTCTTTTTCCGATACCGGGTATATCCAGGATCGAACTACCACGATAGATCCAGAGCAGGTTTCTGAAAACTGCTGAAATAGACGCTCCTTTTACAAAATTGCTCTTAAGTACTTTACCAACAGGTATGTTGTATCCAAGTGATAATTCGCGAACGCGGAAGTTAGTAGCATCATAAGCGAAGATTTCACCAATGTTGCTGTTTCTTTTGCCGGACACAGACTGCCAGAATTGTTGTGCATTGATATCCACATCAACAGGCACACCTTGTTTGTTTACACCACCAAGGTTCCAGTTTCCTTCACGGAAACCTGCGGTTCCTTCTGTTAAACCGGTGTGCGACATGTTCTGTTCTGTACCTGACATGATGATTCCACCTACTCGGCCGTCAACCAACACACGAAGGTTGAAATTTTTGTACGCGAAATTGTTATTTAAACTAAGGATTGCTTTAGGGTTAAAGTTTCCAAGTACGCTGGTTGGCTGGCCATTCTCTGCAGTACTCATAGGAGTTCCATTATCTCTTACAAGGAAGTTTCCTTTTTCATCGCGTGCCCAACGGTGGCCGATCAGTTCACCATAACTTCCGCCTTCCTGTACTCTTCCTCTTGCACCCCAGTCCATATGTGAACCAAGATAAACTACCGGTAAACCTTCGGCCAGTGAAATCACTTTGTTGCGGTTTATACCAAGATTGAAAGTAGCATCCCATTTGAAAGATTTTGTACTTACAGGTGTTCCGCCAACAACGAGTTCCACACCATGGTTCTGGATATTACCAGCATTGAGATACATAGCCGTATACCCTGATGAAGATGGAACTGTAATGCTTAGGAGTTGATTGAAGGAATTGCTTTTATAAACAGAAACCTCAATGCTCAACCTGTTATTCAGCAAACGGGTTTCGATGTTTCCTTCAAGGCTGCGGATGATCTCAGGTCTCAGACCTTTCATTGGTAAAGTAGCTGTACGTGTCAGCATACCTTCTCCCAGACCGGCAGTGAAGCTGTAGCTCTCGTTGATCAGATCAAACGAACCACCGTTACCTACCTCTGAGTAGTTAAGACCAACCTTGAGGAATGGCATCCCTGGCGTTTTCAACATATCGCTTACTATACCAGAAACACCGGCAGAATAGTATTGATACGAATGTGGTGATGGTAAACGGCTGTCCCAGTCGTTACGCACACTTCCATCAAAAAATACCATGTTACGGTAGCTCAGGTTTACCTGTCCGAAAACAGATTGGGTCTGTACGCGTGAGTAAGCCGGTGCACCAGTAATAGCACGTGCAAAGGCCATACTGAACATGTTCGTTTTATTCAGTCCACCTGAGTTGTAAGTAATGCCTTCCATTTTTGAATCCTGGTAAATAGCACCAACGTTATAGTCAACCTGGAAGTTTTCACCGATTGAGTTAGAACCATTCAGGATCACGTCATACCATTGTTGCGTTGTTGTCAGGAACTGCTCGCGGTATGCACCACCATTTGTCATAGCGTATGAAATGGTGTTCAGTTTGGTTCTTGTTTCGCGAACATAATTGGTGCGATCAAGATTTGCACGTCCGGTTACAGACAGCCAGTCAGTGATCTTATATTTACCTGAAACGAATCCAAGGATCTGGTCACGGTTTTCTTCCTGCTGGTCATTGTTCACTATCCAGTATGGATTGCCATACAGTGCGCTCACTGTAGTTGGCCATGGTGTGCGCTGCGGTACACCGAAGAGGTCGATCACCTGGTAACGGCGCGCATCTGCGGTACTGAAGTTCCGCGGCATCTGGATCACAGTCATCATGGGGGTGTTACCTTCACCGCTTCTGGGTATGTTAGCGATGTTTTGTTTCAGGTAAGTAACCTTGGCGTCTGTAGAGAATCTTTTACTGATCTGGTTAGTAATGCGGAAGTTCACCACATGTTTCATCAGGTCATTCGTTGGCACAATACCTTTGACGCTGTTGTTGGTGTACGACAGATAAGTTTGAGCTTTATCTGAACCTCCGGCAACTGAAACCGAGTTGTTGAAGTTCCAGCCTGTTCTGAAGAAGTCGCGGATATTGTCAGGATGAGCGATGTATTTTCCTTCTTCACCTAAATGGTTGGTGTAAGTCTGCCCTTCCATTTTAGCACCCCAGTTTGAACCCGAGTTGCCATCAAGCACACCATTGCTGCCCTGGCCATAAATGTTCTGCATTCTTGGTAAAGCAAATGGCGACTCGCTTACAATGTTTGAAGTAACGTTCACGGTAAGTTTGTCTTTCGAACCCTTTTTGGTTGTGATTACAAGCACACCATTTCCCGCCTGGCTACCATAAAGAGCAGCTGCTGATGCACCTCTCAGAACGGTCATTGATTCAATATCATCGGGGTTGATACTTCCCGCCATGTTGTTGAATGTTTCTGTATAAACAGGAACACCATCAATTACTACCAGCGCACTGTTGGTACCCTGGATAGAACGGTTACCCCGCATAACGATCCTTGCACCTGAACCCACACCACCGGAGCTCTGCGTAATGAGGACGCCGGCAATCTTACCCTGCAGCGAGTTCAGGATATTATTAGGATCCCGAACTTCGGTGAGGGTTTTTGCAGATACTGTTTGAGTAGCATAGGGTATACTTTTGCTGCGACGGGTGATACCGAGTGCCGTTACCACCACTTCATCCAGCTCACTATCTTTCTGGCCAAGATTAATCGTCAGGTTGTCTTCATTTGCATTTACATTTCGTGTAACTGCATTGTACCCGATGGATGTAATCACAAGGGTTACATCGCCAAGGGGTGCGGAAATGGAAAAATTACCGGAATTGTCTGAAGCGACCTGGTTTCCGGAACCCATAAGGGCCACCGTGGCACCTGCCACCGGTTGCTGCCCGGAGAGGATTCTTCCTTTCAGCAGCCTGGTTTGCGCCTGTGCACTGATACCCCAGAACAACAGGGAGAACAGAAAAAGCTGTTTGAATCGTAACATTTAGGTTTGGTTTTAATGTGTAACAAAAAGGGTTATATCGGGAAGCCAATTATTAAAAGGAGAAATATCGTTGCTTAATTATTTTCTGCAGGGAACACAAGCAGTTGACTAAGCGCCTCGTTTTCGCCCATAACAATCAATCCCCCGCTGGTTGCTGTGATTGTTGAGATCTGAAAACCCCTCCAGAGAATTCCCTGTTCGAGCCCGGGAGTTATCATTTTAAATTCGGGATTACCAAGGTCACGGAAACCTGACCGCGGATGATAACTGAACAAATGTGCGTAACCAGGTGCAGCGCCTGCAATGCCATAGAGCATTCCGTTTTTACCAGGTGCCATCGACATTAGCCGGGGCATCATGATCGGTTTGCCGAGGTTTACAAGTTTTTGGTTGGCCACATCGAGCCTGAACAGCTGACCATCGGCTGCATTGCTTCCATAGATGGTACCATCGGGCATAGTAACCCAGGCATCAATTCTGCCCATTACTTCACGACCCCACACAAAAGGCAATTGATCTTTAAATGCAGTGAATTTTTTAGTGGCAGGATCAAATGAAAATAAACGGTTGATAGAACGACTGCCGTAAACACGCCCCTGTTTATCTACCACCAGTGCACGACAGAGATAATCTTTTGGCGAAAGGGCGAATGAATGGTAAGAGGATGTATCAGAAGGCGAAGGACTTGTTTCGGCATACACCTGGGTTTTGTTGTTTTTTACATCGTAAACAAAAAACTTCCCTGAGGGGTGTGCGATACCATAGATTTCATTGCGTGTGCGGCTGAACGTTAGTGCAAACACTCCTTCGCCCGGCACCGGTTGGGCCAGTGATTTCACAGAGACCTTACCCTGCGCGCCAACCTGCACCTGTAGTATGTGCCCGGAATTAGTGCTGCCCTCCTGTGGCATCGTGCCTGCATAGAAAGAGTTTCCTGCTGCTGAGAACCCTGTACTGATGGCCTGCTGACCAGGAATCTGTTGCGCTGGATCCAGGATATTAACCATCTTTCTTTGAGACAGGGAAGCGGTGAACAGCAATGGCGCAAGACCTTTATCTGCCGTTGTTCCACCCAAAATGTAATCGCCGGTGGTGGTCAGCGAAGTAATGGCGTTCCGGTACATGGGCATCCGGAGTTCGGTGGTGTTTTCCAGGGAAGCTTCGATAGCAAAACTGCCTTCCGGATTAAAAAATTCATATTGCGATTTCGCCACTGCCGGCCCTGCCAGCAAAAACATAAAGGCGATGATATTTCTACGGTTCATCTTACTTAATTTCCTTTTGAGGGTTGAATTTGATCAAAAAGGGCTTACTGCCATGTTCACTGCGGTCTGGTCTCAGGCGACCGGCGAAATACATGTTTCCATCTTTATCGCGCACGTCTGAACCGGTAACTTCTGTGAGCCGGCCGATGGGATATTCAAGTAGAATCTGGGGTTTGCGGTGGATAGGATCAAATTCGATCAAAACGGTCTTGTCTTTTCTGACATAATTTCCGTGACCGCCGATTACATAATACAGTTTGCCGTTTTCGCCGATGTTAAGATTTGGGACATACGGTTTCCATTCTTCGCCTTTTTTGGTTTCGAATACACCGCCAAGGTCCTCCCAGGTTCCCATTCCATTTTCCTTTGGCTGAAAGGCGACCAGTTTAGCACCGTAGGTAACCAGGTAGATGACTTTCTTATTATTGTCTTTTGCAAAAGCGGTGATGCCTGTTACGATTTTCCCGCCGGGAGTGCCGGGAAAAGCAGGTAAGCTTTCTGCTGCGAAGATCAGTTTGCCGGTAGAGCGCTCATATTTCACCAGGCGCTGGCGCCAGTCTACATAATAACAGTTACCCCACCAGTCAGAAAACAATACGCGTGGCACATGCGTGCTACCAAGTCTTCCTAGATCAGTCAGTTTGTTTTTCCTGGGGTCATACACCAGGAAATGCACCTGGGGATAGCTGATAGCAAAAACCAGCCCTGTTTCAGGATCCACTTCAAGGTCTTTGATACTTTCGTATTGCATGCCCATACCCAGGTTGGTGAGTTGCTGGGTACGCGGGTTCCATTTCATAAAAAAGCCACCGGCATAACCGTGCGGGTGATTCATCAGGTATTCTTCGCGCGACTCGCCGCCATCGGTTGTAAAAAACACTTCTCCGTCAGGTCCGGGAACTATTTTGGAATGTATCTTTCCCTGCCATTGAAACTCCCGCAGATTGCCCAGATCTTTTATGAAACCGTGCAATTGCATTTTATCGGATGCGGGATCATACCCGTAAAAGCCCACATTGTCTGCGTGATTGGTGACACCTATATATACTTTGTTATCTGCCGGGTTATATCCGATTGACCCCCAGGTTGAGTGTGCATCAGGGAAATCAGGGTAGTCAATAAAGCGGAGATTTTTCTCGGAAACATGCCTGGTTAAGGCAGTGTCCTGGTGAGACTGACCCCATAAACGGACGGAAAAGGCCAGCAGTAGAGCCAGGGAATAGACGGTTCGCATTCGTTAGAAGCTTTTGATAAATAATCAGAGTTTCAAAAAACTAAGATAAAGAAAAATATTTGTTTTCATAACCTTAAAATGTCATTATAATCAACAAATCGAAAAGGTTTCGAAATCGAATTACTTACATTACATTTGTTTTTCTTTTCCAAAACCTGAAAAATGACGTATTTAGGACTTGAGGAGTCGCTTCTGACTAAACTGGGGGCATCCCATACCGCGAGAGAGATAGAGCAACAACCCGATTTATGGCTGGAGATCTACAAAATGATGGTTCAACGCCGGGAGGAAACCATTGCCTGGCTGCAGGATGTTTATCCTCATATTAACCAAATCATTCTTACTGGTGCCGGTTCTAGTGGATTTTTGACCAAACCCCTGGAAGGTATCTTTTTCAAATGCACCGGTATTCCCACAAAATTTGTTTTGACAACCGACCTCGTAACCCATCCAAATGACTATTTTGGAATTGAAGATGGAATACTGATGATTTCGTTTGCAAGATCAGGCAACAGTCCTGAAAGTGCGGCAGCCGTAAACCTGGCCGAACAACTTGTACAACATTGTTACCATATTATTATTACGTGTAACCAGAAGGGCGAGCTTGCAAAAACCGAAACGCGCCGGCCGAAATTGTTACTTGCTTTACCACCGCGGGCAAATGATCAGAGCCTTGCTATGACCAGCAGTTTTACCAGTATGTTATTAACCGGGGTGTTGCTGGCACGCATTAACCAGTTGCCGGAATTGAAAGAACAGGTTCGGTTGATGGGTCAATACGCCCGCAAACTGTTAAGAGAAGATCACGACACTTTAAAAAGCATTGCAGCATTCGACTTTAAACGGGCCGTATTCCTTGGCGCGGGTCCTTTGTTTGGAATTGCCATGGAATCGGATCTGAAGCTGCAGGAGTTAACTGCAGGAAAGGTAATCTGCAAACATGATAGTTTTCTCGGATTCCGTCATGGACCTAAGGTGGTGATTGATGAAGAAACCCTGGTAGTTTACCTGTTTTCTAATGAAAACTATGTGCATCAATACGAAGAGGACCTGGTTCGGTCGATGGAAAAAGGAAAAAAAGCATTATTTGAACTTGGGATCGCCCAGCACGCAAACATAGAAGCTGAACTCAACCAGCTCATCAGTTTTTCTGACACCGATCAACGGCTTGAAGAAAATTTCTGGGCCATCGTTGCTGTGCTTCCCGGCCAGATTCTTGGGTTTTATAAATCACTCGACCTGGGATTGCAACCCGATTCACCATCTACTGATGGGGCCATTTCACGCGTGGTGGAAGGCGTTTCCATTTATCCATTACTCATGCCCGCTTAAACCGAAAATAAAATGACTCTTAAGAACAAACTTGCTGAATATAGCCGCTCCGGAAAAGCATTGCTTGCTGCTAACTTCTATAATTATGAAACCCTGAAGGGGTTGTTGCAGGCAGCAAAAAAAATGAATACGCCGATTATCCTGCAGTTGTCTGAAAGCTCCCTGAACTATCTCGGCGTTAATACAGCTGCGCAACTTGCACGTGCCGCAATGAAAGAATTTGAGGTGGAAGGATGGGTGCATCTTGATCACGGATCAAACATTGAGCTGGTGAAACGTTGTCTGGACGCAGGATTTGATTCTGTAATGATTGATGCAAGCGAAGAAAGTTTTGAAGACAATGTAAAAATTAGTTCCGCCGTAGTGAAACTTGCAGAATCATACGGGGCGAACGTGGAAGCAGAACTGGGTTATATCGCGAAACTCAATCAACATGAAACCTCAATATTTACGCAACCGGTGGAGGCCAGAACTTTTGTTGAAGCCACGGGTATAGATGCGCTTGCAATTGCCATCGGATCCGCTCACGGATTTTATAAAAAACCACCTGTTCTTCAGATTGAACTGCTGGCAGAGATTCACCGCCAAACAACTGCCGCGCTTGTATTACACGGCAGCTCGGGAATACCTGATGATCAGCTTAAAGCTGCCATCCGCAACGGCATCAGCAAGATCAATCTTGCAACAGAAACAAAAAATATCTTTATGAAGAAGTTACAACAACTGTTGGCCTCTTCTGATGAAATTGACCTGCGAAAGGTTTTCCCCCCTGCTATTGAAAGTGTTGAAAATCTTATTTGCAATAAATTGAATGTTATCAACGGTTGAACATCTGAATTTGACATATGAAAAAGCTGATCAGTAGCAAATGTTCTGTTTGTGTTCTCATTGCCTGCACAACAGCCCTCACCGCCTTCTCACAACAAACGATTGTAAGAGAACAAAAGGAGGTTATTAAAACCTATCCTTATTCTGACCCCAACCCGGTTCCGCCAATGGTGGTGAACAATAAGATTGGCCGGTTCTACCCATACTTTATGTTTGATGGTTATACCACAAGTGGTAAAGATACCGCCTGGAACATGGTAGAACTTGAAAACGATTTTATTAAAGTAAAGATACTTCCTGATGTAGGAGGTAAGGTTCACGGCGCTATTGAAAAATCGACAGGTAAAGAATTTGTGTACCTCAACAAGGTATTGAAGTTCCGGTCTATCGGTATCCGTGGGCCATGGGTCAGTGGCGGAATTGAACATAATTTCGGTCTCGATATCGGGCATGCTCCATGGACGGCTTCACCGGTCGATTATGCTATCGTGAAAGAAAAAGATGGCAGCATGAGTTGTGTGGTTGGCGGGCTCGATCTTGCTTCAAGAACGCAGTGGCGCGTAAAGATCCGGTTACCGCATGATAAAGCTTATTTTGAAACGAGTGCAACCTTATATAACCCCACTCCTTTACATCACTCCTACCTGTCGTGGGAGAATGCCGCATATAAAGTGGCAGACGATCTGCGTTTCTATTTTCCGGGAACGCATCATATAGGACATGATGGCTCAGCTTCGCCATGGCCCATTGATGAAAAAGGACGTGATCTTTCATGGTACAAAAACAACAACTTTGGCGCAAGCAAAAGCTATCATGTTGTAGGATCTTCGCGCAACTGGTATGGCGGCTATTATCATGACGAAAAGTTTGGATGGGGACATTGGGCCCCATACACAGATGCTCCCGGCAAAAAGTTATGGATCTGGGCGCTCTCAAGAAGTGGCGGTATCTGGAAGGACTTGCTTACAGACACGGATCCACAGTATCTCGAAGCGCAATCGGGTGTGAAGTTTAACCAGGCAGACATCATTAGTGGTTATCACAGCCCTTATAAGCAGTTATTTTTACGGCCGGGTTACCTGGACACCAAATCAGAATATTGGTTCCCCGTTAAAGGGACCGGTGGGATGAGTGATGCCGGACGCAGCGGTACATTATCGGTGATAGGCGAACAACAACAAGCAACCATTCATGTCCAGGCGTTGGAATCAATAACCGACACAGTTCGGGTTATAGCCGAAGGAAAACAGGTTTATGCCGAGCGGTTGAACCTGAAACCCATGGAGGTGTTCACCAAAAAAGTACAGCTACCTTCTGGCGGTGAATATGAAGTAATAGTTGGCAATCGAAAACTGTATTATCATTCCGGGGGCAAATCGGACCTGGTTAACAGACCGGTGGTAACCCGCGATGAAAGCAAGCCAGGCGACCCTTACAGGCTGTTTTTGTTTGCGGAGGATCAATACAGCATGCGTAAATATGATGATGCCCAAAAAGCTTACGAAGAAAGTGTAAAACTTGACCCGTCTAACGTTATTGTACATACGCGTTTGGCAGAACTTCAATACAGAAAGTTTCATTATGACAAAGCAATTCAGCATCTGCTTACCGCGCTTTCAATTAATACCTATGAACCCGCAGCCAATTACCTGTATGGGGTTATCTTAAAAAGCAAAGGCGATCTAACCGGTGCTGCCGAAGCTTTCAGTGTGGCAGTAAGAGGATTAGATTTCAGATCTGATGCTTATGCACAACTTGCGGGTATAAGTTTACTTCAGGGTGATTATGAAGAAGCCGCGCAACTGGCTTCCAGTGCGCTTCAGTATAATGCTTACAATTTTTCCGCATTACAATTGAAAGCGGCCGCTTACAGAAAATCAGGGAATGCAAAAGAAGCATCTTTAGTTCTTGACAACATCCTTGAACTGGATCCCCTGAATCATTTCGCACGTTTTGAAAAATACCTGCTAAGTAATCAGGAAGCAGATCTGCAACGATTTAAAAAAGGCATTACCAACGAATTTCCAGATGAGAGTTACCTCGAAATCGCGGTTGACTATATGCGTAATGGGATGAAAAAAGAAGCTTCAACGGTGTTGATGCTTATCCCGCGCAATGTGATGGCTTCTTACTGGCTGGCCTGGTTACATAAAGATGAATCACCTGCCCAAAGCAAAGAATGGTTATCGAAGGCCGGTGCCGCATCTTCTGCTTTTGTATTTCCCTTCCGCGAGGAAGCCATACCCGTGCTTGAATGGGCCGCCAAACAGGATGCCTCATGGAAACATAAATATTATCTCGGGCTGATATACTGGAACCGTGGCCGGGAAGATAAAGCTGCGGAACTGTTCCAGCAGATTGGCGGAACTTCAGATTATGCAGCTTTTTATATTGCACGCGGACTGATGGTTGAAAAATCAAATCCCTCGCAGGCTGCTGCTGATTTCAAACGTGCATGGGAACTTGAACCGTCGGCATGGAGAAACTGGCATTACTACCAGCAACATCTTCAGCAAACAAACAACTTTGAGACTTCATTAAATCTGGCAAAGGATGCTTATGCTAAGTTTCCCGGAAATGCCGCTATTGGTACAAACTATGCAAAGGCGCTGAACATTGCGGGCAGTTTTGCTGATGCATTGAAAGTATTGAAAGCCTTGCAGGTATTGCCCGCTGAGCACACTGACGAGGGTCATACCTTATATGAAGAAGCATTGCTCGGCCAGGCGGTGGCAAGCATAAAAGCAAAAAAATATAAAGATGCCCTGAAACAAATTGATGCATCCAGGCTCTGGCCGGAAAATCTTGGCTCAGGAATGCCTTATGAACCTGATACAAGACTACAGAATTACCTCGCCGCGCATTGTTTTCAGAAATTAAAACGCCCGGCTGAGGCGGCAGGAATGTACGATAGCATCGCTCATTATACATTACAGCACTTTGCTCATCAAAACAAAGTACTTAACAATTACCTCGGCATAAAGGTGCTTCGTGAAAAAGGACGATCTGCAGAGTTGGATACATGGATGAAAACCTGGAAGAACCAATTGGATTCATTACGTAGCTGGAACGTACTGGCGCCGCGTTCCGGTGCCACCGACTGGCTGCTTGCGCAATACCAGCAGGACCAGCAGCAGGCTGAGAAGATCGCGCAATCATTAGCAAGTGACCGCATTCATTTATGGCAAAGATTTTTCTTTGAAGCTTTGAAGCTGGATTGAGCTGGTGTGCAGTGATCTGCAGCAAATTTGCGGTACCTTTCGGGCCTCACTAAACGAATTCCGCAAATGATAATCCGCTTCCTGGTGAAGCTACTTTTTGGTGAACGCCATGCACATACTACGCGGATAGCTGGTGATGCTGCATGGCTTTTCATGATGCATTGTTTCGCACTTGGTGTGGGATTCGTTGCAAATTTCCTGATGGTACGGTTCGCTGGTGTTGAAAATCTTGGCGGATACGTGTACCTCTTCAACCTGTTATACCTGCTCACCAGTTTTTGCAATTTCGGTCTCGATACACTGGTGCTCACAAAAACGACTGTTTATTATAATGCGCAACAGGGATCCCGGTTAAAAGGTCTTGCACTCTTTGCGATGATGATCGTGCTTGGTACTACCTCACTGGTCATCATAAGCACAAATGCCATTCCGGCTTTGAGACAGGTGACCACTGCCCTTTCAGCAAACTGGACCTACCTGGCAACCGCAGTGTTGTTGCTGATGCTCATAACCACGATAGCACAGGCCAGTCTTCAAAGTCTTGGAAAGGTGATTCAAAGCCAGTTGGTCGAAAAGATTGTAAAACCGTTACTCCTGATTATAGTCCTCGTTGTGCTTTATCTCACAATAGGGAAGCTATCTCAGCAACACCTGGTAGCTGCAAACCTCACAGCAATTGCTCTCGGTGCAGCGCTTGTATTAATCATGAGCTTACGTCAGCTCGTTCCTGCCTGGAAACGTGTCCCCGCGGTGTTTGAAACGAGGTCGTGGATCAAATCCTCATTCGGATTTTACCTGGTTGCAGTTTTATATATGCTGAATGCCCGCACCGATGTATTTATGCTTGGTTTGTTTAAGCCGGGCAGTGCCGTGGGTATATACTCAATCGCGTTAAGAATGAGTGAATTGATAGGTTTCGCGCTCATGATCATCAATTTTGTTTTAGCACCAATAACTGTTCAATTAAACGAAAGCGGTGATAAAGCACAATTGCAAAAGATCATCACCAGTTCGGCGAGAGCAGTACTGGCAGTTGGCCTACCTCTTTTATTAACTGTCGTTTTCTTCAGCGAACAATTGCTTGGGATTTTTGGAGAGGAATTCCTGGTTGCAGGGACGGCGCTTATAATTCTTTGTTGCGGCCAGTTCATCAACATCCTCGCTGGACCAGTCGAACTGATACTTATTATGACGAATAATCAGCGTTTTTCAGTGATCAGTCTTGCTGCAGGCACGGCTGTGAATATCGCACTTAATCTTTTCCTTGCACCTCAATACGGCATCGTGGGTACGGCGCTTGCATCAGCAGCGAGCCTGATCACCTGGAAACTGCTTATGTATGTTTTTGTAAGAAGCAAAACGGGTCTTCGGACCACAGCATTCGGACGTTTATAAACTCAGCCTCTTGTTGACATTTCGCTGAGCGCGGTTTAGCTTTTACACCTTCTGCCACCAGATTGTATAACTAATGTGTATGTGCATACTACTCGTAATACAATTCACGGATCTTTTTATTACCAGAGTCGGAGATATAGAACCTGATTTTATTGTCAGCTCTTTTAACCGCTACAAATCCATTAGGATTGCGAAATGAAACCTGGTCGGCGGCACCATCCTCATCGTTAATGATCTGGCTTCCTGCGATTCTATTTGTTATGACTTGTCCGTTTGGAGCATACTTAGCTACCTGCGCGGATCCGGTCGACAACACAAACAAATTATTATCAGCATCAAATGCTATATAATTCGGCATGTCAATCAACCCCTGCACCAGGGTTGAAACTTCACCGGTTTCAATATCAATCTTCCTGATGCGGCCGCTGTTTGCCTGACCCACAAACACGGCTCCGTCCTTTACAGTCACCTGGCCCGGGAAGTTGATCATCACCTCCGCTCCTACACCATCTCTGTCGGGCCGGAAACCCGCATTGCCTGCGAGCGTGCTGACCTCACGGGTTGCGAGATTTATTTTTCTTACCCGCGCGTTACTCCAGTCACCTACGTATAAATATTCGTTGGCCGCATCTATATCCAATCCCTTTGGACGATTGAAGCCTGCATTCAACCCTACCCCATCCATTGACCCCTGCTGCATGGTTGAACCCGCAAAAGTTGAAACCATACCATCGGTTCCTATCTTTCTTATTACATGGTTACCTTCATCTGCTACATATATATTGCCAGCATTATCCACGGCAAGCGCAGTTGGTGCGCGGAAAGAAGCTTCAGTAAGCGCCGCACCATCAGTGCTTCCTGTAGCACCCGTACCTGCTACAGTTTGAACCCTGAAGTCTGTTGAGATTTTACGGATCACATTTCTATCAATGATGTATATGTTGCCGTGTTTGTCTGCAGCCATAGCGCCTGGATTGCTGAATGAAGCAGCAGTACCTGCACCATCAGCGGTACCATCCTGGCCCGAACCTGCAACCGTTCTGATCATCCAGCCTATCTTATGGTATCCTTTTGTTTTGGTAACCGACTGGCCATTCGCAACAACGGTTATATCATGATCGCCGGCGTGCACAGTAGCCGGCACTGTTACCACCAGCTGCGATTCGGTAGCGCCAGGCTCTACCGTTGCTTCAACGTTGCCGATGCGTACCTGTATGCCTGCAGGCGTCTGCACAAAACCATTCCCTTTAATAGTAATGGTTCCTGATTCGCTGCGCTCGGGTGTGATCTGCGTTATCACAAGTCTTGCTCCGGTAACGGTAAAGTCGTTAGCACTGGTTCCTGTTCTTCCTTCAACAGTTACAGCTATTTTACCGGTTGCGGCACCATCCGGAACAATTACCTTTAACTCATCAACCGAAGCCTCAACTACCTGCGCAACGACACCGTTAAACTTCACGAGGTTTTTTGACTTATCCGCATTGAATAAGCGACCCGCTATCCGCACTTCTGATCCCATAGGACCTGATAAAGGCAGAAAAGCTGAAACTGATGGATTATTAATTGCCGGGTTGTGTGTATCTTTTTTACATGCGGCAAGAAGCAATACACAGCTAAGAACACAAAGAATAGTTCTGAACATACGGTTTATGAGTTTTGATGTAATGGAGGGAACAATAATTACAGCAAAACTATAACGGGCACACCACAGTGAAACCACATAATCATGTGGAATCAGGTCAGACTTTCAGCTGACGTTCCACATCTAAACGGTACATCCTGCTGATAGGTAGTTCATGTTTACCTATCTCAATGGTGTTAGTGGTAAAAGAAGTTATCTTGTCAACGGAAACTATATAGGAACGATGTATTCGAACAAACTGTTTGCCTGGCAACATTTCTTCAAGTGACGAGATCGATTGTTTGGTGATGATATTTTTAGTGGTAGTCACAACTTTAACATAATCTTTCAGGCTCTCTATAAATAAAATATCATCAAAAGCCACCTTCAGATTTTTTCGATCAACACGCAGATGAATAAACGAACCTGTGTTTGTATCAACTACTGGTTTGTCATCGGTTATTCTTGTATGAACATGCATTACCTTGTTGATCGCTTTTAAAAAACGTTCAAATGAAATAGGTTTCAGGAGGTAGTCGACGGCATCCAGTTCAAAACCGTCAATAGCAAATTTTCGATAGGCCGTGGTGAAAATAATGTCTGGCGGGTTCTTCAACGTGCGTACCAGGTCGGTGCCGAGCAACAAAGGCATCTGGATATCAAGAAACATCACATCAACCGCCTGAGTCTGCAAAAAGTTTGAAGCCTCGATAGCGTTATAGCAAACGCCCACCAGTCTTAAAGACGATACTGAACCGACATAGGTCCTGAGCAACTCCACAGCGGGAGGCTCATCGTCAACAATAAGGCAGCTTAATTTATATTGTTCGCTCATATATTAACCGGTGTCAAAGTGGATGCGTTTGCTCTTGTATTATATGTAACCAGGGTAAGCGGAAGTTCAATCTCAACTTCGTACCGATGTTCAGTTACATTGATAACCAACCGGTGACAGCCAGGATATAGCAGTTCAAGCCTTTTACGCACATTGGACAGCCCGATACCTGATTTGAACGGATCCTTCGTTTCTGTATGCGGTTTGCTGTTCGACAGGTTCATCACCAGCGAATGTTCACTCACTGCAATATCAAGCGATATCCATGGATCTTTGAGCACCTGGCTGGTTCCATGTTTAAAAGCATTTTCAACCAGCGGTATAAGGAAAAGTGGTGCTATCCTGCGATTGCGCGTTGCGCCCGTGATATTCATTGTGATGTTAAGCGCGTTGCTATACCGAACGCTCTGTAGCGCCATATAGTCACCAATCATTTTTAGTTCTTTCCCAAGATCAACCAACGGCGCTTCACATTCGTAAATCATGTACTTCATGGTATCTGACAACTTCGAAATCAATTCAAGGGCGATGGGCGATTTACTCATTGCAAACGAATGAATATTACTGAGCGTATTAAATAAAAAATGCGGATGAATCTGCGCCTTCAGCTGTCCAAGTTGCGATTGCGTATTTTCTGCGATCAACTGTTTGGTTTCTTCAGTTTTACGATAATAATTCTTAAGAAATTTAAGCGACAGAAACATGGCACATATAACCGGTGGTCCGAGGCTGGTAAATTTTATGGTATATAACCAGAGCAAATGGAGTTGCGCATCGCGGGCAGCAAATAGCATATCGTAATCAATCAACCGAAAAAAAAGGAACAACAGATAGGTTACAAGTGTTACACCTACCAGCGCTAACACGAACCTGGCAGGACGGCCCTTCAGTAGAAAGCCTGGGACCAGCACATAGGTTACAATATAACAATAACATATATCAGGAAGGAACCAGGTATGCAGCCGAAGATCATTTTTGAGAAACACAAGCTTGCTGCTGTTCAGATAAAACCCGGCAGCCATAAACGCCCAGAATAAAAACTGTCCCACCCAGAACAGCGCATGACGTACCAGTTTATCTGGGAACCGCTCGGTAAATATGATATGGTGTAAACGGCTCATGACCGATTCGGGTTTGGATGATGAATAGTATCCTCCTCCCATCGAATGGAATCGTAAACCGGCCATTGCATCACAGCGTCTTTCCTGTCATTATCACATACAAGTTTTGATTGCAGTATCAATTCGTGTTGCCTAATAACAAAATGAAGATGCATGTGCCGCGGGCCACAGTTCACGGTTAACACATCGGTTATGTATTGCACCACGGTATTAATAACTGACATCGGAGCAATGTATTTATTGTATGCATCACCGCTTTTACTCAGTTTAATAATAAAGTCCGTTTCATCCTGGTTTTTCTCAAGAGAAACTAGATGATCCAGTTCTACGAGTTCTTTTTCAAGCGGAACCAGGTCATCATCGCTTTCGTAAAGAGAATAACTCAGCAGATCAGACAGGTTTAAGATCATCAAAGTTGAGGATGAAGACTGAATACTGACAGCGGATTTGATTTTATCTAATGCCCGAAACAGCCATTCAGGATGAATACGCGATTTCTGCACACGCATCTCGGCCTGCGCATTTTTCTTTAACATGTACATATTTGCCCGTGTCTGAAGAAACCAGTCGCGTGCCAAAGAAATTCCCATAGCAACGATACCTACAATCAGGGCCCACCTGGCATTCCAACTTGCTGCATCGATAATGCGGAGCAACCCTTTATCGGCATTTGGGGGCTGGGTTACAAACTCAAATGCGACCCGTGCTGCAACGGAGTTAATTGCAGTTGCACCGATATATACTGCAAAGAACAATCCTGCTGAACGCAGATAAGACTTTGCCTTAACAAGAGATAGCAGGTAAAAACGAAACGCATAAACAACCAACATACAGGTAGGCGCATAACAAAGCACGTTAATCAACGCATTCCTATAAGTAAAAGAATGAGAAAGATCGTCGAACTGCTGGGGGTGAATACTTTGAAAGTAGAAGTATAACAGAAACACAAACCAAAACAACAAGTGTCTTAGCCTATGGCGGGAACTATGATCAGATAATATGAATGCCTGGAGATTCAACCTGGACCTTTTCTTAAAGTTATATAAGCCCCCGGAGTTATGCATGCAAAAAAACGAGTATTCTACGGGCGGTCAGGATTAATAGACCAGTGTCATTCGTCGACGTTAACACACACTCACACAGCGAATCGTGCTGAATCCCCCTGTTCCTTCAAAGCCCGTCTAAATTCAAAATTTTAAGGTTGTTCCCCGGATATTTTTGAGTTGAAGATTCATCGCAATACAGTTGCAGACAACAAAACGGTAAATAATACAAAATTTTTCATCTTAAAAAATGCAAACATGAAAACAGTCAAATTAGCGCTGGTCGTAATTGGATTAAGCGTGTACAGTGGGCTCTTCGCGCAGGGTGTAGCCGGACACAAGTTCGTTATTGAAGGCGCTGATGAATCCTTTGAAGAAAATCTTACTAAAAATGCGTCTGTCGCCGTCCGCGTGCCTGTTCGTGCTGCGCGGGATTTTGAAAAATATTTTGAAGGAAGATCAGTACGTTGGCTTCAGTATGGCGATACCGTTGTAGCCAGGTTCATTGCAGACTCAGCAACCGTCTTTTTAGGTTATGGTAAAAACGGCCGACGGCTATACACTGTGAGATCATACTCAGAAAAGTTTCTGCCCCGCTCTGTACGGCACGAAGTCAGGACCCAGTTTTATGATTACCGGATCAACCTGATATATGAAGTACATATTGCTCCGTTTCGCACGAAATCGTACGTCATATATATATCCGATGACCAGCACAACGTAAAGGTGGTTCGCTGGTCGGACGCCGGGCTTGAAATGGTTAAGGACATTAAACGGCAGAAAGCCTGACACAGTCAAAAGAGGTT
The DNA here is from genome assembly GCA_023416995.1 of Bacteroidota bacterium. GTDB lineage: Bacteria > Bacteroidota > Bacteroidia > Chitinophagales > Chitinophagaceae > DATHKG01. Next base: position 7,152 of record JAEZGI010000019.1, on the reverse strand, counting down.
CAGTTCACAGAGCCGAGCCAAACCTTTGTAATACTACCTTGAATAATTTAAGCTTACAGCTGAATGAACATGACTACCAGTTACTGTCGGCTGATATAGCGTACAGTTCGTACCAGTCCTGCCTGTCGAGGTCGATTGAAATTCCCCGCGCGATATTCCTGATACGGGTTTCTTTTGTGGTTCCGATCAGTGGCAGCGCATTCAGTTTTACCAGCCAGGCAACAGCGAGTGATTCGATATCTGCATTATACCGGCCAGCCATTTCTTCCAGTCTGGCCCGCATTGCTACAGCCATTGAATCGGTTCCATTTTCGATCCGGCCCTCTGCAAGCGGGGAAGTAGCCAGGGGATACATATATCGCTGTTTGATGTAGTCGAACTGGCCATTTGATAAAGCAGACGTATTAAGCAGATTCAGTTCGATATGATTGGTCACAATAGGGCTTCGCAAAAACGAAGCAAGTAACTGGTGCTGGAAGACCGAGAAATTTACCACACCAATGTTTTTGATTTTGCCCGTATCGCGCAGTTTATCAAGCGTGAGTGCAGTTTCCTCCATGTTCGATACCGGGTCAAGATGATCCAGCAGGAAAATGTCGATGTAATCGGTTTGAAGTCTTTTTAATGAATTGTCAACGCTGGTAAGAATGTGTCTGCTCGATGTATCATAATGTTTCACACGCACATCTGGTTGGCAAGGATGGGGTTCGCGCAAACCGCATTTGGTGAAAATAACAACGTCTTCGCGTTTCACAGATTTCTGCCTGAGCACGGTGCCAAACATTTCCTCGCATCTATAGGATCCGTAGTTGTCGGCATGATCAAAAGTATTGATTCCAAGTTCCAGGCAAAGATTGACCACCTTTTCCATTGAATCGATGGTTGTTTCATTTTCTTTCCAACGGTAAAATCCATAAACGGCCTGGGAAACTTTTGGCCCTGAGTCACTCACGTAGATCTGTTTCATAGTTTGTTGTTTGAAGCTGAAAAGATACCAACGCCGAACATAATAATCAAATAAGTTGCTGCAATTTGGATGTCGACGCTTTTCATTACATCGGTACGTGGTGCTCATTGAGCGTAACCACTACGCCTTCGTCTACCCATTATCTTCAAAGCCCGGATAAAGTGTCATACCGCCATCCACATATATGGTGGTTCCTGTTATATAATCACTGTCATCGGAAGCCAGGAACAAAGCAACCCGCGCCACGTCTTCGGGTATCCCTATACGTTTGTAAGGGATCAGTTTCATCAGCTCTTTCTTTTTCTCTTCATCGCTCCAGACATCTTCATTAATATCGGTCGCTATTGCGCCGGGAGAAATGCCATTCACCCTGATTTTTTTTGGTGCTACTTCCAGTGCCAGCGACTTCATCAGCATCAGTATGCCGCCTTTTGATGAGGCGTAATTCACATGGCCGGACCATGGAATGATATCATGTACCGAACTCATAAAAATGATATTCCCGATGGCCCTGTCTTCACTACCTGCGGCAGGCAGCGATTCAAAATGCTTTATCGCTTCCCGTGCACATAAAAACTGGCCCGTAAGATTGGTGTTGATTACTTTGTTCCATTCATCAAGCGTCATGGACGAAAATGAATTATCCTTTTGAAGACCGGCATTATTAATCAATACATGCAGTCTGCCATAAGTATCAAAAGCTTTTTGAAACATGTCGCGAACCTGTTGTTCATCTCCAACATCCGCCTTCACAATGATGCCGGTTCCTCCTTCTTCTTTAATTTGCCGAAGCGTTTCATTGGCTCCATCTTCGTCACTATGGTAGTTGACAATAACATTCGCGCCTGTTTTACCAAAAGCAATTGCAACGCCCTGCCCTATCCCGGAACTTGCACCAGTTACCAGCACCGTTTTTGTTCCGACTCCTTTTTGATCTTTTGATTTTGCCATGTAGAAGTTTTATTGAAAGTTAGCAATCTTATACCCAGGTCATTTTTTTAGCCTTACCAGCACCGCGCTGGTTGCGCCGACTGAAATTTCGAATACCCCGGAGTTGCCGGTCAGTGTTTCGGCATAAGCGGTGCCGATCGGAAGACCGTCACGGCTGCCATCAAAGGTCTGACCCGCAATAGTGATGCCGTTAACAGAGTGGTAAGATGGGGCCACCATGCGTTTTACTTCACCTGTCCTGTAACCGGGCAATCGCAATAATATTTTACCGGAAACGGCTGTGTCTTTGTTGATGATGGCCACTTTTACCAGCCCGCTTTCCGGATCCTTGGTGGCCCACACCTTAAGTTTTGCGAGACTGTTATGTTCAACCGGCAATAAACGGGCACGGTTTGCCGTAGCCTCCGCAAAAAACAACATTCCATAATACAATGGAAGCACCTTCCGCAATTCGTATTGCCTCGGAAACTTATAGCCTGCCGGCGGTTGTACGTTACTGTTAGCTGCCAGGTATTGTTTTTGGGGTATATCGAAAAGGAAAGCAGCATGAGCATCCCAGCCATGAACTGTATTCCAATTATTTGAATGAACATTTACCCCTGCGGCACCGAGTTTTGCGTATTCGAACAAAACATCTGCGATCCATAAAGAGGCTTCAAAAGCATCGCTCACACCCGGTTCGCCGGCACATCGGATTGAATTCAATTCAGTGATGCGATAAGGTTTACCTGCGGCGCGCGTAACGGCTGCATACGGGACCGCACGGCTAGCGCATTCGGTGGCGGATGCAGGTTCAAGCAAAATGCCGGGTTTTGCGTTCCCTCCGCAACGCCTGCTACTTGCAGCATAGGCATGTTGACTGATCACTCCTATTGTTTGCTGATGATCACGCAAAAATTTGCGATAACGGTCGGGACTGCCAAAATTCGATACCGGCAGAGAATCAACATATTTGATTCCCTGGAAACCCGCGCCCGATGGGCCCATAAATAAAGGGCAATCCGGCACTTCATCCAAAATCGTTTCGGTGAATGTGCCCCACTCGTACAGGTAGTCGGTCATATTATAACCTTCTGCCCGGTAATTATTTGCCACATAAGCGTCGGGTTCGTTTCCCAATTCGAGCGCCTGCACTGAACCTTCGGGTAAACCTGCGACGATGGCATTAGCTTGCCTCGTAGCCAGACCAACATCATTTGCGCCAAGGTTGAGACTTAAAAGATAGGAAACTCCAGGTACGGAGGAATCCATATCGTCGTACAGTCTTTCCAGCGGTGTCAGGGTATTGGCAGCTGGTTCGCCGCTGAGATCAGTGGTGGCTCCCCCGATACGCAACGATACAGGACCACCGCCGTATTTGGTAAGGTTACTTAATAGCTGACGATAAATTGTGTTGGTGCCGATAGCGGGATCGCCCATCATGAGTTGTGCCTGGCCCCATTCGTGTGAAAAACCAAGGAACCCCCGTTTGATAGCATACCCCAGGTGATTCGGATCGATGCGAACCGTTGCAAAGGCAGAATCCTCTGCTACAGCGATGGTTATCGAACGTGCGATCGTATCCCCTTCTTTTGTAATGGCCCGGAGTGTATAGGTTGTAGTGCGGGAAGGAGACACAATTACCAATGAATCTGCGGTGGCCGTGGTACCGGAGAGGGTTAAGCGATCCGCTCCACTCACCCTCCAGCGGATGGTGGTGGATTGTCCCGTACGTATTTTGGCCGGTACGGCGCTTAATTCTGAGATTTTTGTTTCGTTCGCATCGGCTTTTTCTGAACAGGAAAACAGCACGCAGCAGACAAAAATGATTGAAGAACAAGCAGATAGCCTTGTGGTGGCTGAGAGTGCCACCCCGATCCTAACAAAAAATAAAGAAGTCATGGTCAGGCATATGCCTACCATTTTTATACCATTGTGAACGTTTTTAAAAAGCCAAACGGCCGAACCTACCCGGCCCGACCGTTTTCTGCATAAATGGGATAAACCCAGAATGATTAATAATCCATTCCACCCATACCAGGTGCGCCTGGCGCTACCGGAGCCTGTTCCTTTTTAGGTTTGTCGGCAATCACACATTCAGTGGTAAGTAACATACCGGCAATGGATGCAGCATTTTCGATAGCGATCCGGGTAACCTTAGTTGGGTCAATAACGCCGGCTTCCAGCATATTTTCATATTGTTCGGTGCGGGCGTTGAAACCGAAGTCAGCCTTCCCCTCTTTTACTTTTTGAACGACTATACTTCCTTCAAGGCCGCTGTTTGAAACAATCTGGCGAAGAGGTTCTTCAACCGCCCTGCGAACAATTGAAATACCAGTGTTCTCATCTTCATTCGCGCCTTTAAGTTTTTGCAATGATTCGATGGCACGGATGTATGCAACGCCACCACCTGGCACGATACCTTCTTCAACAGCGGCGCGGGTTGCATGTAAAGCATCATCCACGCGGTCTTTCTTTTCTTTCATTTCAACTTCGGTAGCCGCGCCAACATAAAGTACAGCAACACCACCGCTCAGTTTTGCCAGTCTTTCCTGGAGTTTTTCTTTATCGTAATCTGAGGTAGTTGCTTCAAGCTGAGCTTTGATCTGGTTTACCCTTGCAGCGATTGCTTCTTTATCACCATTTCCACCAACGATAATGGTGTTGTCTTTGTCGATAGTAACAGACTCCGCAGTACCGAGGTAAGTGATATCTGCGCCTTCCAGTTTGTAGCCCTGTTCTTCGCTGATAACGACTGCTTTTGTAAGGGTAGCAATATCCTGCAACATTTCTTTTCTTCTGTCACCAAATCCAGGCGCTTTTACGGCGGCTACTTTCAACGTGCCACGCAGTTTGTTCACTACAAGTGTAGCGAGCGCTTCGCCTTCCAGATCTTCTGCGATGATCATCAATGGACGTCCGCTTTGAGCAGTTTTTTCAAGAATCGAAAGGATATCTTTCATCGCTGATATTTTCTTGTCGGTGATCAGGATGTAAGGATGATCCAGAACTGCCTGCATTTTTTCGCTGTTTGTTACAAAATAAGGAGAGATGTAACCGCGATCGAACTGCATACCTTCTACCACTTCAACAGTAGTATCTGTACCTTTTGCTTCTTCAACAGTGATCACACCTTCACGACCAACTTTCTGAAAAGCCCGTGTAATGAGTTTACCGATTGTTTCATCGTTATTTGCTGAGATCGTAGCAACCTGTTCAATTTTTTGAGCGTCGGTTCCTACAGCCTGGGATTGTTTCCGAAGGTTTTCAACAATGGCACTAACGCCTTTGTCTATTCCGCGTTTCAGATCCATTGGATTGGCTCCGGCGGCGACGTTTTTCAGACCTTCGCCGATGATAGCTTGTGCCAGCACCGTTGCGGTGGTTGTTCCATCACCTGCAATGTCAGCAGTTTTTGATGCAACTTCTTTTACCATTTGTGCGCCCATGTTTTCGATGGGGTCCTCGAGTTCAATTTCTTTGGCTACGCTAACACCGTCTTTAGTAATGGTACTTGCACCAAACTTTTTTTCGAGTACTACATTACGACCTTGAGGTCCGAGTGTCACTTTTACGGCATTGGCCAGCGTGTCAACGCCTCTTTTCATTTTGTTTCTTGCTTCAATGTCGAAAAACAGTTGTTTAGCCATAGTAGTATGTTTAAAAAAATTTTAAGTTTTGAATTGTCTGCGTCTTTTCAGGTACGCATCTACGTTAGTTGTGACGGTTTTACATGGTGATTAGATTACCGCCAGCAAATCTGATTCTCTCATTATTAAAAGATCTTCACCATTCAATTTGATTTCGGTGCCGGAATATTTTCCGTATAAAACTGTGTCGCCTGGTTTTACGGAAATGGGCTCGTCTTTTTTGCCCGGTCCTGCTGCTACGATGACACCTCTTTGGGGTTTTTCTTTGGCAGTGTCGGGGATGATGATACCGCCGGCTGATTTTTCTTCCTGTTGTGCGGGTTTAACAATAACGCGGTCGTGTAATGGTTTTGCATTTAAGTTGTTTTCCATAACGTGTGTGATTTTGAATTGTTTAAATACAAAGTCATTTTTACTAAGCTACTCTAAGGTGCCTGCAGATGGCGAACAAGCTGTGTGCCAGTGGGTAACGACAGCGGGTAACTCTTTCCTTTTGTCATTTTTCTGGAAAATTTGACGGGGAGGCGAACCTATCGGATTGAAAAAATGACAGCGGCACACCTGTTTTACCGCTTGAAAAATAACTGAAGGGTCTAATAACGGCTTGAGCAACTTCAGGTCCACTCCCCTGACCGAATAAAAAGAGGCTGCCTCATCCGTTTTGAGACAGCCCCTATATAATGTGCATGATCGAGATTAAGCCGGTACCGCTTCGCGTCTTCTCGCGGGCGTAGCCGACTTCACCAGGTTTTTGATATACTTCCTGAGCGAAGTGCGACCACGGTGAGGTTTATCTGCCATTTCGTAATTCTGTTCCAGCGTAAATCTTGTCATGTTGGCCATGTATTCGGCCGCCCGGCGCGAAAAACCCATTTTCATCAACGTAGGGATCCATTGTGACCTGGGCGTTTCTACGGCTTCCACGCGTTTTTGGAGCACTTCACTAAAAGCCTCAGCCACCTCTGCAGTAGAATAAGGTTCGGGACCTTCTACATAATGAAGCCCGATGGTCGTTGCGGGTTCCATCATCAGTTTGGCGGCGAATTCACCAATATCGTGGGGTGCGGCCATTGGTATTTTGAAGCCAACAGGGTATAGACTGCGGACCATACCCGATCTTCTGGCATTTTCCAACTCCATATCCCAGTTGCTCATGTAATAAGCACCCCGAATTATGCTCACGGGTATATTAAGATCCTTCAGCCCTTGCTCCATATCGTACAACACATTCAGATCGCCGGTATCATCGCCCGGGTGCGCACCATAGGTAGATTCAGCCACCACCTTTTCAATTGGTGTATTTCTGAGCGCCGTAAGCATAGAACGCAACGATCTTCTTTCTTCCTTAACCATATCAGTGTTTGGCGGAGCAGGCGGGTTAAGAAGAAACAGTCGTTTTCCCTTTTTGAAAACCTCGTGAAGTGCCTCGGTATCATTCACATCCACAATAGCCCCCTCTGCTCCCTTCTGTTTCCATATTTCCCCTTTTTGCTCGTTGCGGGTAATAACTAAAACCTGTTCGCCTTTGATGAGGAGTGTTTGTGATACGGCCGATCCGATGTGGCCGGTTGCGCCTGTAATGATGTGCATGAGTTGATAGATTTT
>JAEZGI010000073.1 GCA_023416995.1 Bacteroidota bacterium | reverse complement strand
TCTTGTCTACCACCAAAGATTATCATTACATATCGGGCAAATCGTACGAAAACAATTTTGATGAACATGAAACGCACCGCATCAATACCGTGTATGAGTATGTGCTGAAAAACTTCCGACAGAAAATCTTAATCAATGAACTGGCTGACATGTTACATATGACACCCACTTCTTTCAGCCGTTATTTTACGATGAGAAACAACAAACCATTTTCAAAGTTTGTTTCAGAGATCCGTATCAAACATGCCTGTAAGTTATTGATCGAAACTGACGACTCGATCTCTGCTATCTGTTATGAATGTGGTTTCAATACGCTGTCTAACTTCAATAAACAGTTCCGCGAAATCATGTTGAAGAAACCCATGCAATACAAAAAAGAATTTATGAGTCTTTAGCGTTTAGGGTTTGGCCTGGCTCTTTCATATTGCAGGGGCCAGGTGATCTCATCATCAAGCATCGTTGCTGCGGTTAACGGGAAATTAGGATCACGCAGACTTGCACGGGCTATAAAAATAAGATCAGCCTGTTCTTGCTGTAAAATATTTTCCGCCTGTTGCGCATCGGTGATCAATCCCACAGCTCCGGTTAGTATGCCCGTGCCCTGCCGGATTTTCTGTGCGAATGCTACCTGGTACCCGGGTGATAAAGGGATCTTTGCACCCGGCACATTGCCACCTGTTGAGGTATCAATCACATGCACGCCAACTTCCTTAAGCAATGAAACCAGTTTTACCGAATCTTCTATTGTCCATCCGCCGGGCGTCCAGTCAGTAGCAGAGATCCGCACAAACAATGGTTTTGATGCTCCCCATTCTTTCTTCACTGCTTTTGTTACTTCCAACAGAAGCCGCACGCGGTTTTCAAAAGATCCTCCGTACTCATCATTACGTTGATTGCTTAATGGCGAATAGAACTGGTGCAACAGGTAGCCATGTGCGCCATGAATCTCTACCACATCATACCCGATCATTGCCGCACGTCTGGTAGCCTGTACAAAATCATCTACCACCTGTTGAATTTGTGTCTTTGTAAGCGCCTGTGGTACCTCCTGATCTGGTCGGAAAGGCCTGGTATCTGCACTTACCGTTTTCCAGCCGTTCGGGTGATCTGAAGCAAACTGCCGGCCGCCTTTCCAGGGAACCTCGGTACTCGCTTTCCTGCCCGCATGGGCAAGCTGTACGCCGGCTTTGGCCCCATGAGCGTGTATAAAGGAAACGATCTGTTTCAACTTTTCCATATGTTCATCCTTCCATAACCCCAGATCCGCATAAGTGATCCGACCTTCGGGGCTCACCGCGGTCGCCTCTTGTATGATCAATCCTGCCCCACCGGTTGCCCGGCTTCCCAGGTGAACCAGGTGCCAGTCGTTTGCGAAGCCATCTTCGGATGAATACTGGCACATCGGTGATATCACAATGCGGTTCCGGAACAAAGTATCAGCAATACGGATAGGCGACAATAGTTTACTTTTCATTTTTTACAATTGATGAACAAAAAAAAACCTGCTGTAAAGCAGGTAAATTTAACCGTAACAGGTTGCAAATTGTTTAGCTCTCCTCATCATGACCGGCAACTTTCACAATCTTGTTGTAAACGCCCAGCAAAAGGAACGGTGCTGCCCATTGACCCACAAACAACGCTGTATGTTTACGGCCGGCGATTTTCAATGCCAGTGATGCAACCATAGAAGCGCCTGCTGCCCATAAAAACAAGTCAGATGGAAGTTTAGAAGTTTGCTCTTCAATGGTCCTTGCCACTGGTCCTTCGCGATGGTCAGGGTTGCCAAGCGCTGAAGAAATCTTTTGTTCTGCTCTTGTAGTATCCATAAAATTGAGTTTACACAAACGCAAACAAAATCGTGCCTTTCGGACCACCAACCATATTTCCCCAAACCAGATGTGGCCCAACCCCGATAAGGGTATTGTTTTGGTCATCATGACCGGATATTTTATTTTGCCGGGATGGTAGACCTTGCACCGATCACACGTTTTCTGAGAGCGAAAGCATCCAGTCATCTGTTAGTAGCCGCCGTACATCATCTGCAGATTTTTGAATTTTTGGCCGCCGCCCCAAGAAGTTTCAGTGAAATTCAGAAAGGAACCGGACTAGTGGAACGCCCTGCGATGGTATTGATACCGGCTCTGTGCGCCATGGGAATGGTGAGCCGTGATGCATCGGGCAATTTCTCCCTTACAGAAACGGGCAGGTACCTGACTCATGAAAAATATGGCAACCTCGTTGGTTATACGGCCCTTGAAAAAGATGACCCCGGTGTGTTGCAGATACGCGACTGGCTATTGAACGATGGCCCTCTTACGAATGATGCTGGTCTTTCGTACGTGATGGAAGCAGATGTTCCATCACCGATGGATGAGCCGGAATCTGCCCGCTTTTTCACTACGGCGTTATCCGGCCGAGCGCAATACCTGTCGCCACTGGTAGCAGCAGCTATGCCTCGTCGTAATGCCCACCTGCTTGATGTTGCCGGGGGTACCGGTTATTATACTTTCGAATGGCTGAAATTGAATCCCGGGTCAACCGCCACGATCCTTGACCGGCCGGAAGTGCTAACCGTGGCGCGCGGGTTTTTGGAACAATGGGAAGCAAAGATCCCGGCAGAACATAAGGTATCAAAACGTATTTCCTGGCAAGCCGCAAATATGTTTGCGGACCCGTTTCCCGCTGCGGATATTATACTCGCCGCCAGTATGTTTCATGACTGGCCGGTTGAAACCTGCAGGATGTTGACAGCCAAAATTGCCGGCGCATTAACTTCCGGCGGGGAATTATGGGTACATGATGCTTTCCTCAATGATACGCTCGACGGGCCGATTGCCGTAACCGATTATTCAGCCATGTTGTTTCTTGGCACAAAAGGAAGAGCCTATAGCCGGGCGGAGATGCGCGCCTGGTTCAGCGATGCAGGCTTGCACAATCGCAACGAATCTGTTCCCACACTGCTGGATTATGCGCTTATCTCGGCTGTTAAAGGTTGATCTCGTTTAAGCGCCTTCGCGGAGACGGACATAAAAATGGGAGACATTATTTTTACCGGTTTCCCTTTTATCTATTTCTATCTGTGGAATATTTTTGACCAGCTCAATCAGCTTTTTGAAACCATAGTTGCGTGAATCAAAATCTGGCTGGCGCTTCATGATCAGTGCACCAAGTGTTGAAAGACCGACCCAGCCATCTTCTTCAGCCAAAGCATTGATACTGCCGGTGATCAGCCGGATCACTTCCTCGCCCAGAACAACTACGGGCTGAGGTTTTGAAGCGACGGTCTCTTCGATCTTTTCGACAGCAACCTCTGGTTCCGATACCGGCGGTTGTGCCTTAACGTTAGTTCTTTTTATTGATGTGTTCCGGCTTTGCGCAGTTGATGCAGTCGGTTCAATTGGTTTCTCCTGCACTTGTGGTTGATCGGGTACGGAACCAGCTGTTTCATTAACCCTTGCATTTTTGCCCCTTGTTGTGACTTTGACTGGTTTTGCATTACGTATATCGCCGGGTAATATTTCCAGATAAATGAATTTGTTACAGGAAGCGATAAAGGAGATGGGCGTTTTGCGTTCGCCCATTCCAAATACTTTTTTGCCCGCTTCACGGAGCCTGGTGGCAAGTCTTGTAAAATCACTGTCGCTGGAGATGATACAAAAGCCATCAACCTGTCCTGTGTACAGGATATCCATCGCATCAATGATCAATGCGGAGTCAGTTGAGTTTTTGCCCTTGGTATAACTGTACTGCTGGATGGGAGTGATAGCATTCTCCAATAGCACCCCTTTCCATCCCGATAGAGAGGGCCGCGTCCAATCACCATATATGCGTTTGAAAGTCGGCGTTCCGTATTTGGCAATCTCCTCCATCATTCCTTTGATGTTCGCGTAAGGAATGTTATCTGCATCAATCAGCACAGCCAGTTTCAACTCGGTATTTACGTCCATTCAGCAAAATTAGGCTTCCGGACTCATATATTGCCGGATACTGCATTGCGGGGCACTTCCCGAACCCGGTTTTCGGTAAGATGTTTAACATACTGCGCGCATAATTCGTTGGCGTTATAGTTAGAGAATTCCTGCTTTAAGCGTTGTATGTTGGTTTTGTACACCGGGTTCGACATGATCTCATGTACTGCCTTTTTAACTTGTTTTGGTGATGGTGTTTCGGTTTTGAGGTTTCGGCCATAGTTGAAGTAACCCACCCTTGCACAGATCTCGTTTTTACCTTCATGTACACCTGCAACCACCAGCGGCAATTCATTTTGAATGCTTAACATCACGCCACCATATCCGCCATTCGTGATGTACACATCTGCATAGGGCATAATATCGGCAAAGGGAATAAAGTCTTCAATAATAATATTACCAGCTGCAAAACGCTGACGAAGTGCTTTCGTCTGTGATCCACCCGTTGTACAAACAACCAGTACGTCAGTATCCCTGAACGCCTGGAGCGTTGGCACCAAAAGTTTGTTCACATCTTTTTCTACGGTACCCTGCGTAACAATGATCACCGTCTGATAGCTGGTTAATCTTTCATCAAACCATGGGGTCCATTTTTTTGTTTCGCTGTATGGCAGCATGGGACCTGCAAAACGAATATTTGATGGAAGATCGCGACGTTCATATTCAAATCCCGGGGTACAGCTTTGCAAAACAATATCTGCTGCATCGTAAAGGGTATCAAAAGTATTTTTTCCAGGATAGAAGGCATCGTATTTAGCAATAAGTTCCCGATACATTTTATGAATGTCGGAAAACAAAACTTTGTCAGACATCCAACGCATCATGGCGTACTTCACACGTTCCGCAATATTGCGCGCAGGCAATAAGCCAAGTCCTGCTGGTGGGAGGTCCTTTGAAGTGTACATCAGTGGTATCACTCCCGCTGCGATCACCGGAACTTTAAATCGGCTTTTTATCACCGGAATGATGAATGAAAATATGTCTGCAATTACAATATCGAATGCGAATTCAGCATGTATGGCTTCAAGATCTTTCAAGCCTTCGGGTATGGGTCTGAAAAAACAGAATTCAAGGTCAAATTTGAACTTTGCAAGTTGACCGTTGATATCGGCACGTTGCGGAAAATGTTCGGTGAAATTTTCCTGGTTCAGTTGCGGAGCGTTCACATAGGGGTAGTGTTGTATGCCCAGCTTTTCCAGTTTGGTTTTATAGAATGACTGGGTGTACCAACGCACATCGTGACCGAGTGATTGCAGGTGTTTGGCAAGACCTGTTAACGGGTAGAAATGTCCATCGGCAGATGCGCTGATAAACAAGATCTTTTTGGGGGCATGGCAGCCATCATGAAGTTGCATAGAAATAAAGTTTCCGCAATGTTAGCGGGCTCCACCCGGCAGGAAGTGTGAATACGGCTGAAGCCACAGATTCCCTGCATGAAATGAGTAACCACAGGACATTTTGCTTGTGATACCTGGTTTTTTAGCGGGTCCTGTAAGGTATATGCAGACGCCTACCCGTGAAATTAACGTGTCGTTAATTCAACCATGAGGGTGGCGATTTTACAAAAAGAAATGTACATTTATAGTTCAACCTTTGCGTATGCGGCTTTTTACTTTCTTATTGTTGATGCTGTTTGTTAACACGACGAAAGCGCAGACCTATTATCCGGCCGGGCTCATGGGCGGCCAGCGTTTAACATTTGCGCCTTTGGCTATATTAAACGACACCAATGCATTAAAGCAAAAATGGTCGTTGAATAAATACGCAGTTCTTTCTACAGGGTTTAGTGTGATGAGAGGCGGAAGTGCCAGTTTCATCGCGGCACCAATGGGTCTGCAACTTAACCGCAGGTTGAATAATAACCTGTTTGCATTTGCGGGAGTGTCGATAGCTCCGAGCTATGTCAACCTGAACCAATCTTTTCGTGGTTTTGATTTATATAAAACCGGTACGCCGAATGGTCGCCTGATGAATAATGGTCTCGGTATCTACTCAAGGGCCGAAGCAGGTTTGATGTATGTGAACGATGACAGAACTTTTTCTATCTCGGGCAGCATAGGTATCGAGCGCAGCACTTATCCGGGCTTTTATGTACCGGCCCGACCGTTGACAAACAACCCCGCCGGTTTTAATGGTACACGATAATATTGCTTTGATTTAAACAGGTCCGCCTTATCGGTTCCCGCAGCTTCCGGACCCAATGGCCCTGATTTACCCACGTACATAAGACAGATCGCTTTGTTTTCGCTTGTAAAGTTTAGCTATTTCAAACCATAGCACTGAACTTGCTCCGGCCAGTATCGAAACGGCCAGTTGGTTCAATGTTAAAGGAACAAGATTGAAAAACGCCGCAGGAGCCGGCAGGAATATAAAACATGCAGTGAGCAGAACTGTCAGGCTGATTATCCACGCGATCATATTGTTGTTATAACGTATGGTAGTGAAAATGGAATAAGTAAAGGACCTGTTAACCAGCGTTAAAAATATGTTTGCTGTGATAAGCGTAGTGAATACCATGGTCCTGGTGATTGGTTCACTGTTGAAGTTCTTTAATGCATATTGGTAAATGAGCAGTACGCCTGCAGTGATAACAAGTCCCTGGATGATGCTGATACCTAATTCACCCAGACTAAAAAATGTTGAAGTAAGTGGCCTTGGTTTCTGAATCATTGTGTTTTTTTCAATAGGCTCATTTTCATAAATGATCGAACAGGTTGGGCCCATGATCAATTCCAGGAAAATGACGTGAACCGGCGTAAAAATGGCGGGGTATGCCCACCGCAGGGCAAGAGGAATAAATACTGTAAGTATAATAGGGATATGGATCGAAATAATATATTGAATAGCTTTTTTCAGATTCGAATAAATTTTTCGACCCATCGCAATGGCATCAACCATCCGGGCAAGATCATCGTCTGTAAGCACTATCGATGATACCTCCTTGGCAATCTCAGATCCCTTCTTTCCCATGGCAATACTAATATGTGCCGCTTTAAGGGCCGGCCCATCATTCACTCCATCGCCGGTCATAGCTACCACTTCGTCATTTGCTTTGAGGGCATTTACGATTCGTAATTTTGCATCGGGAAACATGCGTGTGAAAACATTATACTCCATCACTTTTTGTTTCAGGACCTCATCAGAAAATTGCATAAGATCATGACCGCTGATTGCTTTTTCATAACCGGTAAATTGTATCTGTCTCGCAATTGTTGATGTAGTTGCAGCATTATCGCCTGTGATAATTTTAACCTGGATACCCGCATTATAAAATGAGCGCAATACTTCGGTTATATTTTGTTTTGGAGGATCATAAAATGCTACCAAGCCAAGAAACTTAAATCTTAGGTCCTGTTGCTTTTCAGGAAAACTGTCATCCGCAAACTGGCTGACTCCTACCCCAAGCACCCGGTAACCATCATTTGTCAGTGCCCCCAGCGCTTTTTCAATTAGTTGGATCTGTTCCGGATAAAGGTCACTTCCTTTGATCAGCGCTTCCGGTGCGCCCTTGGCGGCAATGATACGCGTGCCACCTTCGTTTTCGAATACATGGGTCATCATAGGGGGTTGTCCGCCCAGGGGATATTCATGGATCATCCGGAAAGCCGAACGTTCATCGTTTGTTGAAATTTGCTGGTAAGCCTCATGAAGGGCGACCTCCATTGGGTCGAAAGGGATTGGCTCACTGGCCCACATGGCTGCCGTGATCACATCAGCATTATTTTGGTGCGCAATGGTGTCTGAGATCATACCGGTTTCCAGCGAATAGATTTTTGTGAGCTGCATACGGTTCTCGGTAATGGTGCCGGTTTTATCAAGACAGATAATAGAGGCGCTTCCCAGCGTTTCAACCGTAGACGTATTCTTTACAACAACTCCATATTTCATTAATCGCCACGCCCCTAATGCCATGAATGTGGTGAATGCCACAGGTATTTCTTCCGGCAGAATACTCATTGCCAGCGTAAGTGCTTTTAGAAGACTATCAAGCAGGTTCCTTGACTGCAAAAAATTTATCGCCCACACGATGAGAAAAATCACCAACCCAAATAGGGCCATTTTCTTTACAAAGTTTCCTATCTGTTTTTGAAGCGGTGTCGTTTCCTTTTTAATCCCCTCAAGTGTTCGACCAATATTACCAAGTGCTGTATGGATACCAATAGCAGTAACACTGCATATAGCAAGTCCGCTGGCTACCAGCGTTCCCTGGAAAACCTTGTTATCGTGGTTGCTGTCTTTTTGAACAGGAAGTGATTCGCCGGTCAGTATGGATTCATTAACGGTAAAATCATTTGATTGAATGATGGTACCATCCGCGGGTACTGCTGAACCTTCTTCGATGATGATATAATCCCCGATAACAAGATCTTCCCTCGGAACAGTGGAGATTTTATTATCACGAATCACCCTGCATAAGGGTTGTGTTAGTAAGCGCAATTTCGCGAGTGCTTTTTTACTTCTGGATTCCTGGAAAAGCGAGATGCCCGTAACGATGATAATTGCGGCCACCATAAAAAAACCTTCACCTGTGTTGCCCGTTATAAAGTAAATGATTGAGGCTACAACAAGAAGAATCAACATCGGTTCCTTGACGAGATCAGCAATGATCTCTATAACCGGGTTCCTGCCGGAAGTGATCTCGTTTCGTCCGTTGGCAGTCCGCGATTGTTCTACTTCAATTGAAGTAAGTCCAACGATACCGGATTGCTCCACGATGAGATCAGCCTGCGTTTTCAAATGATAATGTTAGGGTTGAGCTATGAGTTATTGATTGCGGCCCTGAAGTTACATAGAAGCAGATCAAAAAAGCACGGCACAAAATATTTGTACTGTTCTCCGGCTGTCGATTCCAGCCTCAGTTAAACGATTCCCTGAATGCTAATGGAGACAGATTCGTTTTGAGTTTAAACAACTTGCTGAATGACTGAGCATGTTCAAACCCAAGTTCATAAGCGATTTCACTCACAGACATATTCGTTGTAGAAAGCTTCTCCTTCGCTTTTTGGATAAGCCTGTCGTGAATATGCTGCTGCGTGGTTTGTCCCGTTAAATTTTTCAGCAAACTGCCCAGGTAATTCGGCGACACATGTAGTTGCACTGCGATATGCTGAGCAGTTGGTAACCCTTTGCTTACAAGATTTTCTTCTTTTAAACATTCATCGAGTACCAGCTCAAGCTTCTCCAATAACTGGTGACTGCTTTTTTGTCTTGTGATGAATTGTCGTTGATAAAAACGCTCACAATAATTCAGCAATAGCTCAATCTGCGAAATGATGATGTTCTGGCTGAATTTATCGGTGTTGGAATGATATTCGCGTTGAATGTTTTGCATCAGATCAGCTATGATCAGCTCTTCTTTCTCTGACATAAACAATGCTTCATTAACTGCATAACCAAAGAACTCATATTTTTTGATCTGGCTTGCCAGTACCGTGTTCCATAAAAAATCGGGGTGAACCAATAACAGCCACCCCGTAGGTTTTATAGCAGGTTGTTCAGTTGTGATACGCACTACTTGTCCCGGTGCTACAAACGACATCAGCCCTTCATCAAAATCATATTGTTGTTGTCCATACCTGAACTTCCCCTGGATGTTTCTTTTCAAACCGATTGAATAAAAATGTTGCACCCAGCTGATTGCTGTTTCATTGGTCTGGTATTCCACCAGGCCATAATCTACCAGGCTCACCAGTGGATGTTCAGGTTTTGGCAAGCCGCTCATCTTATGAAACTCGCTGATAGTTTTGAACGTGTACATGGCTTTGAATGTTTTACGAAGATAGCACTAACCGCGTTTGTTAAATATTCAGAAATCGGTTGACTTACTCAGTGTTTCGTTTTCTTTCAGGGCTTTGCTGAGCAATTCGATTTTGTTGTTTGCCATTGCAAAAGCATCGCTTCCCATAAAGAAATGTAGTGGCGGATTGCTGCTTTCGGCCAGTGCTATAAAGGCTGTTGATGCTTTTTCGGGATCTCCTGGTTGGTTTCCCGGAATGTCTTCGATGTGGACGCGATCCAGTTCTCTTGCTTCTTTATAATCGGCAATAGGTTGCTGTGCAAGACGTAAGGAACCCTTCAGCAGAAAATTAGTTTTGAAGTAACCGGGATAAACGATGGTAGCGGACACACCCAGTGAAGCGGCTTCAGCAGACAAAGCCTCTGTTAACCCTGCAACGGCAAATTTGGTGGCATTATAAATACCCCAGCCCGGGAAAGTTCCCATGAAACCAGCAATTGAAGAGATGTTGATGATATGTCCCTTGTGGTGTTTTCTGAAATGGGGCATTACATTTCTAATCACATTCAACATACCGAAAACATTGGCATCAAAATTTTCCCTGGATTCGCGGTCAGACAATTCTTCAAGCGTTCCAAGTTGACCATAACCGGCGCTGTTTACAACCACGTCAATGGTACCGAATGTGTTTACAGTCTTTTCGATAGCGCGTTTTACGCTTTCTTCATTGGTGACATCTGTTTGTAACGGAAGAAAATTTTCGGATGCAGCAATTTGTTGTTGCAATGATTCGATTGTCCTTGAGGTGGCGGCAACGCGGTAACCTTCATCGAGTAACTTGTTTACGAGAGTGAGTGCGAGACCTTTGGAAGCACCGGTAACGAACCAAACTTTTTTAGTGTTCATAACTTTGAGTTTTTAATGATTTATTATACCACAAAGTTCAGCCTGGTTACGCGCCCGGATGTAACCGCTTCTACGGTTGTTGTAGCCAAAACAACGATTTTGATTTTTTTGGCCATGATGGATCTTATATTTATTATCCTGGTTGCGGAGGCTTCTACTCATGCGTTGGGTGATTATGCTTCCGTTTCTGAGGCAATGGTGGTGGTTTTAACCATGATGACCTGGAACTACCTTATCAATGTGCTTAGTTACCATTTTCCAAAGTTCAACAAAGTGGTTTCGGCACCACCGCTCAAGATTATAGCTCAAGGAAAATTAAACAGGCGCAACATGCGTCGCGAGTATCTCACCGAAGATGAGCAGATGGAACAGCTTCGCAAGGAAGGTGTCGAAAGCGTCAGCCAGGTTAAGTATGCGTTCGTTGAGGGAGATGGTACTATTACTGTGGTGCCGCTGAAGAAATAGTGGAAGTTTTGTTTCTTCGGTGGTGTCCCCTTAGGTACAAGCACCCTACTTCCCAATACAAAACTTACTAAAAATATAATCCAACTGATCCTCATGCGTAATCTCCCCCGTGATCTCCCCAAGAAAGTGTAAACACCGCCTGATATCCAGCGCTATCAGATCGCTGGGTATGTTGTTGTCAAGTCCGCTGCGTATCTCATGCACAGATACTGCGATCTTCTGTAGCGAATCAAAATGTCTTGCATTGGTAACGATGGTTGCTTCAGTATCAACATCACCGGAAAGCACCAAATGTTTTAGTGTTGACCTAAGTTCATCAACCTGTTCATTTGTTTTTGCAGATAACAATAACAGGTTTTCAAAGTGGATATATTGTTGAAGTTGTGCAGGAGCTGCGAGATCAGATTTATTTCCCACCAACACAAAACGAATTGATCGTTTCTTCAGATCATCAACGATAGCCCGCAGCGCTTCAGGATCTTCTGTGGTTACATCAAACATATAGATCACTATATCTGCCTGGACCATCTTTTCGAGGCTTTTCTCTACACCGATGCTTTCTATGATGTCGGTAGTATGCTCACGTATTCCTGCAGTATCCACCAACCGGAACAGGATGCCATCGATGTTTAGTATCTCTTCAATCGTATCACGCGTGGTACCTGCAATATCACTCACGATAGCGCGATTCTCATTAAGCAATGTATTCAGTAAGGTTGATTTCCCTGCATTTGGTTTGCCGATGATTGCTACCTGCACACCGTTTTTGATAACATTTCCTAATTGAAACGATTGTAACAACTGCGCGGTAGTAGCCGCCGTTTCATCAAGTAAAGCATACAACTGCCCACGATCAGCGAATTCAACATCCTCCTGTGAAAAGTCGAGCTCCAGTTCTATTAGTGCAGAAAAACTGATCATGCGATCACGTAGTTGCGACAACACGTTTGAGAAGCCACCACGCATATTGTTTAACGCGGTCTTACGCGATGCTTCTGTATTGCTGGCTATCAGATCAGCAACCGCTTCTGCCTGGGTCAGATCCATCCGGCCATTCAGAAATGCGCGTTGAGTAAACTCACCGGGTCTTGCTGTTCGTGCCCCCAATGAAGTAAATGCCTGGATCAGTTGTTGCTGAATATATGGCGAACCATGACAGGATACTTCAACCACGTCTTCACCCGTATAAGATTTAGGACCACGAAACAGTCCAACCACAACCTCATCTATCCGGACCCCATCGCGCACGATATAACCAACATGCATCGTATGCGATGACATGGCTGCGAGATTCTTTGATGGAAACAGTTCGTCTACAATTCGAATACTTTCCTTTCCGCTTAATCGTATCACTGCTATTGCACCAATACCTGG
>JAEZGI010000070.1 GCA_023416995.1 Bacteroidota bacterium | reverse complement strand
CACCAAACGCATAAAAAGGAACTACTGCAATCCTGGCATCATCTAATATAAAAGCAGTAACGTCACCCTGCGTGTTCAACTTTTTGCCGGTCCCTGTAGTGCGGCCAACCAGATCGAGTTTGATGGTGAGATAAATCGCGGCCTGCGGTGCAATCGAATCTACGGCAAAACCATCAGCTTTTAATTCCTGCAACGCGTTGTGAATAGCCGACAACCGCTCAGATATGGCTTTCTTAAAACGCTCCAGGTATTCAGCGATGGCGGAAGTTTGTGATAGAAAAGCGGCCACAGCTTTTTGTTCAGCCATCGGAGCCCATGCTCCGAGATGTGTGTTAATGGCCTTCATTTTTGAAAGGATCGGTGCCGGTCCCAGGGCCCATCCTACACGCACCCCTGTTGCAGCAAACACTTTGCTCACTGCATCTATAAAGATGGTGTAAGCTTTCATTTCTGGTCGCAATGAAACCGGGTTATAATGTTGAATATCGCCATAAGTAAGATGCCAGTACATCTGATCATACATCATGTATAGCTTCTTTTCGTCGGGTTTGCGACGCGCGTTTTCTTCCAGTACCAGATCACAGATAGCTTCCAGGTCATGCCGTGTAAAAGTGGTTCCGGTGGGATTTTGCGGGCTGCATAAAGAGATAAGCGTTGCTCCCTGAATATGCGGTCTGATAGCATCAGCGGTAGGCATAAAGTTATTGGAAGCACTGGCTTCGATCACGACGTGTTCCCCTTCCGTAAAATGAGTATAATGGTTGTTATTCCACGACGGTACTGCATAAATCACCTTATCACCCTTATCAACAATTGCACGAAACACTGCATAAATTAATGGTCGGCCACCCGCAGCTACCAGTATTTCATCTTCTGAATAACTGATGCCTTCGGTTTCATATAAAAATTTCGAGAGCGCCTGCCGCAAATCAAGATTACCTTCAGAAGCCGGATAGTTGGTAAAATGGTTGCGATATGCTTTGATGATTTCTTCTTCCAACTCAGCAGGAATTGGAAAGATCGCAGGGTCAAAATCACCAACAGTAAAGTTGTAAATCTTTTCGCCTTTACGGATCTTCTCCCGTATCTCGCCGCCCAGTTTAACGATTTCAGAGCCAATTAATGTTTCGGATAGTTGACTTAGCTTCATCATACAAAAGTAGCCTGAATGGCCTAAGCGCTGAGTAGGTTTTAAGAATATTTTATCAATCGTCTTTGCAGGGTCCCGGGAACATTTCGGAAATTCTTATATCTTTATTGTTTAATGTTACAACTTTAAAACTCACTGCATGAAAAAGTTATTTTTGATTTCCTTCGTGGTTGCTACCACCGGGATAATGATCACCGCCTTTACCTCAGCTAAACCTGATTCAGCAATTTCTCAACCCACATCCACCACATCAGAAAAGAAAGTGAACACTGCCTGGAAACTGGACAGATCACATTCCAACCTGCGTTTTACAGTAACGCACATGGTGGTGTCAGAAACAGAAGGTAGTTTCAAGAACTGGAACGGTACAATGGAGCATACCAAAGAAGATTTCTCGGATGCAAAGATTGTATTCACTGCTGACGTAAATTCTATCAATACAGAGAATGAGAACCGTGATAAACACCTGAAAAGCGACGACTTTTTCAATGCTGAAAAATATCCTGAAATCAAATTTGTAAGCACTTCATTTGTTCCCCAGGGCGATAAAAAATACAAACTGAACGGAAACCTTACCATCCGCGACGTTACAAAGCCGGTAACCTTTGATGTAACCTATGGTGGTGTCATCAAAACACCACGCGGAAGCAAATCAGGTTTCAAAGCCAATGCAACTATCAACCGTTTTGATTACGGTTTGAAATGGGATCGTGCAACTGAGGCAGGTAGCCTGGTTGTTGCAAAAGAAGTGGATATAGCGGTAAAGATTGAGTTCGACGAAGTAAAATAACTAATACAAACCACCAACAAATAAAGAGGCTGCAGTAATTGCGGCCTTTTTTATGACAATAACAACCGTTTGCAACCGTTGTAATGTTGCGCTAAAAACGGGCTGTCGTCTTTGGCAGCGAATCGTATACTTTATCTTTGTCAGCATGAAAAAAGCGAGTTTGATATCGGTCCTGGCTATGATGGTATTCAGCGCAGTTGCCCAGCCGGGATACCATATTGATATTACCCTTAAACCGTTCCGAAACCAGAAGATCTACCTGGGTTATCATTATGGGAAAGCTAAAGCGCTGTCTGATTCGGCAATTCTGGATAATAATAGCAAAGGGGTTTTCAGCGGCGCGAAAACGCTACCGGGAGGTATCTACTTTGTTGTTTCACCAAACAAAGAAATATTATTCGAATTGTTGATCGACAAAGAGCAGCGTTTTGCCATTGAAGCCGACACTGTGAACCTTCCTGCCAACGTGCGGTATCTTCGTTCTCCCGACAACAGCTCTTTTCAACAGTATACGATGTTCGCAAGCCGGGCTGGAAAAGAAAGCGCTCGTTTAACCCAGCTTTATAAACAGTCTGGCAATCCTGCCGACTCAGTTAAAAATACCGGGTTGATCCGCGGTCTCAGCAGGTCGATGGATCAATATCGGGACAGTGTTATTCAAAAACAACCAAAGTCTTTAATAACGGCATTGTTTAAAGCATTAAAAGATCCCGTGGTTCCACCGGCAGCCAGTCATCCCGGTGGTAAGTATGATTCCGTATTTGCTTACAATTATTACAAGGATCATTATTGGGACAACATATCGTTTCGTGATGACCGGCTGGTACGCACACCTTTTTTTGAGGCCAGGCTTATTAAATACTTCCGTGACCTTGTAGTGCCTGCTTCAGATTCGATCATCAAAGAAGTAGATCATATGTTGCTTGCTTCGCGCGGAACAAGCGAAATGTATCAATACCTGATGGTTCATTTTGTACAGAAATATGTGAACCCGGAATACATGGGGCAGGACGCGGTTTTTGTTCACCTGTTTGAAAAATACATCAACGTGGGACAGGCCTCGTTTTTCACGCCACAATACATGGAGTTTTTACAGAAGCGCGCCTACAGCCTCATGGCTAACCTGATAGGACAACCGGCAGCAGACATGCAAATGGTTGATTCACTCGGTAAATCAATGTCGTTGTATAACCTGAGCAGCCCCTATACCGTTGTGTTTTTCTGGGACCCTACCTGCGGACATTGCCAGGAGGTGGCACCACGGCTTGATTCAATGTTCCGTGCAAAATGGAAAAACCAGGGTGTGAAAATATATGGTGTCATGGTAGACGGGGGTATGGATAACTGGACAAAATTCATCAGGGAACATCAATTGAACGATTGGGTTCATGTATACCAGACAAAACAGCAACAGGAATCAGAAGCTGCCGCCGGTAAACCCGGTTTCCGGCAATTGTATGATGTGTACCAGACACCTGTGATCTACCTGCTTGATAGGGATAAAAGGATAATCGCAAAGAAATTAAGTTTTGAACAGGTGGATGAAGTGCTAACCCTCAAACAAAAAACAACCTCAGCCAATTAGTTTTATGAACATCCTAAGAAAAACCCTGGTTAGCAGCGCAGTTTCAGTTTGCTTCGCTTCTAACGTTCTTGCGCAAACGCTTTTTACTTATGGCAATACTGCTGTAAGCAAACAGGAATTTCTGAATGCATATAACAAAAATAATGCGGGCGAAACTGCCACCGCCGAAGGGTATAGGAATTATCTCGAATTGTATACCCGTTTTAAGCTGAAAGTAAAAGCAGCTCTTGATTTACGGCTGGATACGCTCGCAAGCCAGAAAGCCGAATTGCAGGCGTTCAAATCGCAGGTTGCAGACAATTACATGAATGATGAAGCTACCATCAACAACCTGGTAACAGAAGCTTTCGAACGTGGCCGGAAAGAAATACATCTTGCTCATATTTTTATTCCATTGTCTGCTTCTGCAGAAGCAGCCGAAGTGAAATCCGCAACAGATAAGATACAGGCTCCCTATGAGCGATTATCAAAAGGGGAGGCGTTCGAAACAGTGGCTCTAGCTTATTCAGCGGACCCTTCGGTAGCAGTGAACAAAGGCGACATTGGTTTTGTCACAGCCTTCACTCTCAACTATGAATTAGAAAATCTGGCTTATAAAACTGCTGTCAATACAGATTCAAAACCTTACCGCAGTGCGATCGGTTTTCATATTTTCAGAAATCTTGGTGAACGTCCATCCTCGGGCCGGCTCCGTGCCGCCCAGATATTGCTGGCATTTACCCCCGGCATGACCGATGTTCAAAAACAACAACTGGGTGCCAGGGCTGATTCAATTTATAAAGTTGTGCTGGCCGGCGGTGATTTCAGGACCCTTGCTGCTCAGTACAGTGATGACAATCTCACTTACCAGGCAGGAGGTGAGATGATGGAATTTGGGATCGGGAAGTTCGAACCTGCTTTTGAAAATGCTGCCTTTGCATTGGAGAATGACAATGACATATCGAAACCGGTACTTACCTCATTCGGTTATCATATCATCAAACGGTTACAAAAGAAGCCGGCTGCTGCTTCGCTTACAGATGAACGTGAGCGCGATGCGCTTCGACAACTGGTTTACCAGAGCGATCGGATGCAGATTGCACGAAAGGCGCAACTGGAACGTATCAAAGTTCAAACGAACTATCGCAAGGCGACGTATAATGAGAAAGCGTTCCGAAGGGCTTCTGATAGTTTGCTAAAAGGAGCAGCCATCCCGGCATCAACCGGCATTACAACAGCCACGGTTTTATTCACCATTGGAAACAAAAAAATCACGGTGAAAGACTGGCGGGAATATCTTCGCGAGTTTCAGAACAACCGCCCGGCCGGCGCTTTACCAGGCATTTTCCAGGAGTTCACCGATCAGCAAATTGTTGACTACTACCGCGACAATCTTGAGCGCTACAACAAAGACTTTGCATTCCAGTTAAACGAATTCCGTGAAGGCAACCTCTTGTTTGAGATTATGCAGCGGAACATCTGGGATAAGGCCGCTGCAGACAGTGTTGGCCTTCAAACATACTATCAGCAGAATAAATCTAAGTATAAGTGGGAAGCAAGTGCCGACGCGATCATTTTTACATTTGCAAATGCTACGATCGCGGACAGCATGCGTGCCGTGATTGGGGCCAACTGGCAAAACTGGGCCGCCATAACAGAAAGCAGTGAAGGCATGATGCAGGCGGATTCTTCGCGTTTTGAATTATCGCAGTTGCCTGTTCCTGACCGCACAAATTTCCAGGAACAATTGTTGACGGCCAATACAAGAAATGACAACGATCAGTCAGTAAGCTATAGTTATATCATACGGTTGTATCCCGCAGGCGAACAACGTGATTTCAATGCGGCTCGCGGGTTTGTACTGAACGACTACCAGTTGTACCTTGAAGAGCAGTGGATCAAAGCATTAAAAAAGAAATACCCGGTAAAAATTAATGAGCAGGTGGTTGCTGGTTTATGATCAGAATAACTCTTTCACCACGTCGCACACAATTTTTGGTTTGCCAAGCGTATAATAATGCAATACCGGAACACCGGCTTCTTTAAGCTCGCGCGATTGTTGCAGCAGCCATTCACCCCCCACCAGTTCTACGTCTGCATCAGTTTTGCACTTCATGATTTCGTTGATGAGATCGTTCGGTATGTCAACATGAAAGGTACGGGGAAGCACAGCCAGTTGTTTTTTTGAAGTAAGTGGTTTTAAACCCGGGATAATCGGTACATCAATACCGAGTGCACGGCATCTTTTCACGAATTCAAAATACCGGCCATTGTCAAAAAACATCTGTGTGATGATGTATTCTGCGCCGGCATCCACCTTTGCTTTCAGATAAGCAAGGTCCGTATCCATGTTTGGCGCTTCGAAATGTTTTTCAGGATAGCCAGCCACACCTATTGAAAACCGGGTTCTGAATCCGTCACGAATATCCTCTTCAAGATAAATACCATTATTCAGATTATTAACCTGGCAAAGCAATTCAAAGGCATTGCGGTTGCCACCTATTTCCGGTTCAAAAACGGTTTCATTTTTTGCCGCGTCACCTCGGAGAACGAGTACATTGTCTACACCAATAAAATTCAGGTCTATCAGCGCATCTTCAGTTTCACGTTTGGTAAAACCGCCACAAATCAAGTGGGGTACAGCATCTACCTTATAGTGGTTCATGATCGCGGCACAAATTCCAACCGTGCCCGGTCTTTTGCGAACTTCCACCTTTTCAAAACTGCCATCGGCGCGTTTTTTAAAAACATGTTCGCTGCGGTGGTAGGTAACGTTAATAAACGAAGGTTTGAAAGCCATCAGCGGATCGAGGTGATCATAAATAGAATTGATCGTTTTACCCTTAAGTGGTGGAAGAATTTCGAATGAAACCAGGGTGTCTTTTGCCTCACGTATATGGTCAATGACTTTCATACTTCTTAATTAGCCTGCAAACATACTGGCTTACGCGGAGATACGCAAAAACAGTGGTTCGGAAAAGACCGCCTGACCGTGGTCCGTAGATTGTAACGATTTAACGGTTCGCCAGTAAAAAACCGCCTATTGGCTAAGCTCATTTGCTTATTTTTGCGCCTAAACGTTTATCATTTTGATTAGTGAAATTCATACCACGAACCTCATCAAGAGTTACAGCAGCAGAACCGTAGTGAATCAGGTTTCTGTGAGTGTAAAACAGGGCGAGATCGTGGGTCTGCTCGGGCCAAATGGTGCCGGTAAAACTACCACCTTTTATATGGTAGTGGGATTGATCAAACCGGATGAGGGACAGGTTTTCCTGGACAATGAAGAAATCACTCGTCAGCCCATGTACAAACGTGCCCAGCGCGGCATTGGCTACCTGCCGCAGGAAGCTTCAGTATTCCGCAAACTGAGTGTTGAAGACAATCTGAAGGCCATTCTTGAAATGACCAAACTTTCCAAAGCGCAACAAAAAGAAAAGCTGGAAGATCTGCTGGATGAATTTCGCTTACATCATGTTCGTAAAAATAACGGCGATTCGCTCAGCGGAGGTGAAAGACGCCGTACCGAGATCGCAAGGGCGCTGGTAGTAGATCCAAAATTTATATTGCTCGACGAACCTTTTGCCGGTGTTGACCCGATCGCCGTGGAAGATATACAGGCGGTCGTAGCACGACTGAAATACAAAAACATCGGCATTCTTATCACCGATCACAACGTGAATGAAACCCTTTCTATCTGTGACCGTGCCTATCTGCTGATAGAAGGTAAGATCTTTAAACATGGCACCGCAGAGGAACTGGCGGCGGATGAACAGGTACGCCGGTTATATCTTGGCCGGAACTTTGAATTGAAACGCAAAGACTATCTTCATGAAGAAGCACTGAAAGGCAGAGCTTTTGAGTCGGCCCGTGATAAAGAATAGTGTACTGCCTGCCTGATTTACTTTTCAAAAAAGAACATTGAAACTATTATCGCCCGCCATATCACAGCTTGCCCGTCTTCGGCTCTGGCGCATAGAAGCCTGGAAAACCAACCCGGTTGAGGCTCAGCGTGAAGTGCTGCAGGACCTGGTTACTTCGGCCCAATATACTGAGTTTGGAAAGAAATACAACTTCTCGGATATGTTCAATCTCCGGACTTTCAAACAACGTGTACCTATTCATGATTACGAGGATATGAAACCGTATATCGAACGTATCATGAATGGTGAAGAAAATATACTCTGGAACACACCCATCAGCTGGTTTGCAAAAAGCAGCGGTACCACCAGTGATAAAAGCAAGTTTATTCCTATATCCGAGGAGAGTCTGCAGGACGGCCACTTCCAGGCTGCAAAAGACGTGCTTACCATGTATTATAACTTTAACCCTGACAGCGACCTGTTAACGGGTAAGGGACTCGTTATCGGCGGTAGTCATACCATCAGCCAGGTGAATGAAGAGGTACATTATGGTGATCTCAGTGCCGTATTGCTTCAGAATTCGCCCATATGGGCCGGCTGGATCAAAACTCCGGAGCTTAGTATCGCTCTTATGGACGAATGGGAAGGAAAGATTGAATTACTTGCTCAAAACACCATAAAAGAAAATGTAACCTCGATATCCGGCGTACCAACCTGGACGCTGGTATTGTTTCGCCGCATTCTTGAAATCACCGGTAAATCAACCATTGCGGAAGTGTGGCCAAGTCTTGAATTGTACATGCATGGTGGTGTTTCGTTTACGCCTTACCGTGACCAGTTCAGGCGATTGATTGGAAAAGATATCAATTATCTTGAATCATATAATGCAAGTGAGGGTTTCTTTGCCGCGCAGGATGATCTGAATGAAGATGGTATGTTGCTGTTCACCGACCATGGCATCTTTATGGAATTTATGCCCATTGAAGAATATGGTAAGGACCATCCCGAAACCATTGGATTAAATGATGTGGAACTTGGAAAAAATTACGCGCTGATAATCAGCACTAATGGCGGTCTTTGGCGTTACCTGGTTGGCGACACTATTCAATTCACGTCCTTACATCCGTTTCGTGTTAAAGTAAGCGGCCGTTTACGTCATTATATCAATGCATTTGGGGAAGAGGTTATTGTTGATAATACGGACCAGGCACTCGCAGTTGCGTGTGCAAAAACCGGGGCTATCGTAAACGATTACACTGCTGCACCTGTTTATTTCAGCGACGGTGGCAATGGTGCACACGAATGGCTCGTTGAATTTGAAAAGGAACCCGACGACCTCGCGAACTTTACTGCAGTACTCGACGAGGCCCTCAAAAATGTAAATAGCGATTATGAGGCCAAACGTTATAAAGATATAGCGCTCGGTATGCTTGTGCTTAGACCGCTCAAAAAAGGAGTATTTAATAGCTGGTTGAAAAGCAAAGGCAAACTGGGAGGTCAGCATAAGGTTCCACGTTTGAGTAATGACCGGACTTACCTGGAAGAAATATTAAGCCTCAACCATTAGAAAGTATCAGCTTCTTTTCAATTATATTGCAGCGCTTAATCGAACCCGGTATCAATTACCCTGAAAATCATCAAGTATGAAGTTATTAGAAAACAAAACAGCGGTTGTAACCGGCGCTGCCAGGGGCATCGGCGAAGCAATTGCATTGAAACTGGCAAAACATGGCGCAAATGTGGCCTTCACTTATGTAAGCGATAGCAGCGCTGAAAAGGCTTCTGCGCTTGAAGAAAAATGTCGTGCATTTGGCGTACAGGCCAAAGGGTTCAAAAGCAATGCTTCTGATTTTGCAGCAGCAGAAAGCCTGATTACCGAAGTAACAAAACAGTTTGGCACTATTGATATCTGCGTAAACAATGCCGGGGTTTCCCGCGACAACCTGTTGTTAAGAATGACACCTGAACAATGGGACGAAGTAATGGATGTTAACCTTAAAAGCGTCTACAATATCACGAAGCAGGTAATCCGCCCGATGATGAAAGCCAGGAAAGGCTCTATCATTAACATGAGTTCGATTATTGGTGTGCGCGGCAATGCGGGGCAGAGCAGTTATGCAGCCAGCAAAGCAGGCATCATCGGTTTCACAAAATCAATTGCACACGAATTGGGTAGCCGGAACATAAGATGTAATGCCATTGCACCCGGGTTTATTGAAACTGATATGACCCAATATCTGAAGGATGGCGATGCTTCCAAAGCATTCCTCGAAAAGATACCGCTTGGTCGGTTTGGTTCCGCTGGTGAAATCGCAGATACCACACTTTTCCTGGCTTCAGACATGAGCAGCTACATTACAGGACAGGTTATCAGCGCCTGTGGTGGCCTGAATATTTAAGGGCATTGCCTGTTCGACACTGTTTGCATCGAAAGTTGCATTCACGAAGATTCGATCGAAGTTCGTATGGCAAATAATCAGCAGACAAACTATTTTATGTCGGGCGGGGGCGTAACAGGTGAGTTGCTCCGTTCATCCAACTGGCACGATAGTCCGTTGGGAGATCCTGCTTTTTGGCCACAGAACCTGAAGACAGCCATCAGCATCGTTATAGGTTCACAATACCCCATGTTTATCTGGTGGGGACCATTCCGGATCAATCTTGTGAACGATGCTTACATCCCTGTTATGGGAAACAAGTTTCCCGCTTTTTTTGGGAAGCCCGCAAGTGAAGCCTGGGCCGAAATCTGGGATGAGGTACTGAAACCTCTTGCTGATATAGTTTTTGAAAAAGGTGAAGCTGTTTATGGTGATGCTGACAGATTTTTCCTGGAGCGCAAAGGCTTCCCTGAAGAACTTTTCTTCAGCTTCTCCTACAGCCCTATTTTTAACGAGGATGGCTCGGTAGGCGGATTGTTTTGTGCCTGCCACGATGATACCGTGAAAGTATTAAACTCACGGCGATTACACAATCTGTCCAACCTTAAATCTGCCATTTCAGCCGCTTCCACACAGGAAGCAGCCTGTGACACCGCTATCAATGTGTTACAGCGAAACAACCACGATATCCCATTTGCAGTTCTTTATCGTCTTGATGCAAAAACAAATACTGCCAGCCAGATAAGAGCATTTGGTGTGCCTCCGGATGAGCAGGTGTTTCCCATTTCCCTGGCAATAAATGATTCCCCCGGTGGTCCTTTTTGGGAATCCGTACTGGAACATCCCTTCGAGTGGCGAAAGATGCTTTATGGTGTTAACAGTCACATCAACGAAGTAGTCGGCTTTATTTCAAAACAAACGCCCGACAAAGCACTTAAATTTACGATCACACCTGGTGCAGACTCAAGATATTCCTGGATGTTTATTCTTGGTATTTCACCTCATCGAAATTTTGATGAAGACTATGACCAGTATTTGCGCCAGATCCAGGCAGATATAGAGCAGGCTGTCAGTAACATCTCACAACTGGAAGCCGGGGTATCACGGGTTGAAGAACTGGTTGAACTTGATAAACAAAAGACGGCTCAATTTCTACACATCAATGAAGAACGTTCTATCGCGGAGCGCAACATGTATAACCTGTTGATGCATGCGCCTGTCGCAATAGCTATATACAGAGGTGAAGATTTTGTGATTGAACTGGCAAATGAGCGAATGCTTTTGCTTTGGGACAGTACCTCTCCGGAAGTGTTGAATAAGCCACTTTTTGAAGTGAAGCCGGAATTGCAGGAACAGGGTTTTGACAAGCTCATGTTGCGGGCAATGCATTCGGGAGAAGCTGTCGTTGTATCCGAAATGCAGGTGGAATTGATTATTAAAGGACAGGCACAGATTGCGTATGTGAAGCTGGTTTGCGAACCCTTAAAAGATGACCAGGGCCAGGTTACGGGTGTGATGGTGCTTGGCCACGATATATCGGACCAGGTAAAAGCCAGGAAACAGGTTGAAGCCAGTGAAATGCGTTTCAGAAACGCTATTAAGCGTACGCCCATACCGATCGCGATGATGCGCGGGTCGGACCTGGTAATGGAAATTACCAATGACGCATACCTGGCCCTGGTAGATCGTAAACTGGAGGACCTCGAAGGAAAACCCCTGACCAGCTCAATGCCTGAACTGATTTCCCAGGGTATTATTGATATTCTTCAAAAGGTATATACAACTGGCGAAGAATTCACTGCAACAGATTTTCCGGTTTCGTTGATGTATAACGGTTTATTGGAACAACGTTATTTCAGCTTCGTTTACACAAGACTGCAGGATACGTATAGCAATGACATAAGTATCATGTCAGTTGCCTGGGACGTTACTGAACTCGTTCGGGCACGGTTTGCATTGGAAGAATCACAGCGACAGTTTTCAATAACATTCATGCAATCACCTATGGGTATTGCTATACTTCGTGGTGAGGACCTGGTGGTTGAAAGGGCAAACAAAACCATTTTACAAACCGTGTGGTTAAAGTCAGAGGAAGAGATTGTAGGGAAAAGAGTGCTGGATGTGTTCCCGGAAATGATAGATCAAAAATTTCCGGCACTCTTACTCGAGGTATTACGCACCGGCAAAGAATACCGCGATTTTGAATCCGAAACGCACTTCCGTACCGCTAATGGTGTCCGTAATCAATACTTCGACTTGCAGTACGCGCCTTTGTACGACCGGGAACAGCAGATCTCCGGTGTGATGATCACTGCATACGATGTAACTGAAAGAGTTCTTGACCGGAAAAGATTGCAGGAGGCTGAAGAACGATCGAGATTGGCCATCGAAGCCACAGGGCTCGGCAGCTTTGACTGGGACCTGAATACATCAGTATTCACCTTTAGCCAACGCCTGGCAGATATTTTCGGCGGAGGAGATAAAAATGATTTCAATCACCAGGACCTTATCAATCGCATTCATCCTGATGATCGTCCTATCCGCGATACTGCTGTGGCTAATTGTTTCGAACTCGGTTGGCTGAACTACCAGGTCCGTTTGATATGGCCCGATGGCAGTTTACACTGGGTAAGTATTTATGGCAAAATTGTCTATAATAATGATGGTGCCCCAGTCAAAATGCATGGTACCGCACTCGATATATCAAAAGAACGTAATTACCGGGATGCCCTTCAGCAAAGCGAGACCAAGTTCCGATCGCTTGCCAACTTTATGCCGCAATTTATCTGGACAACAGATAGTGAAGGCACACTTACCTATTTTAACCAGGCAATACTTGGTTATAGCGGCCTGACAGCGTATGAAATGCAAAGTGGCGGCTGGATACAACTGGTACATCCAGGCGAGCGGATGGCAGTATACCATCGGTTGATGCAGGCGTTCCAGACTGGCGAAGAATTTTTCGCGGAAGCGAGATTAAGAAACAAGGATGGAGACTACCGGTGGCAGTTTGCAAGATCAGTAGCTTTCCGTGATGAGAACGATAATATCCAGATGTGGATCGGCACCAGCATTGATATCCACGATCGCAAGATGATGGCAGAGGAACTTGAACAACGTGTTGAACAAAGAACTGCTGAACTTAAACTTGCCAATGAAGAACTTTTACGCACCAACCAGGAACTGGAACAATTCGCTTATGTATCCAGTCACGATCTACAGGAGCCGCTGAGAAAAATTCAAACCTTCTCCGATCTTGTAAATTCGCGATTGGAAGATGCAAATGATGAAGTGCGGTCGTTTCTTAATAAGATCAACGCATCGGCCCGGAGGATGTCTGTATTAATCAATGATCTTCTTAATTATTCAAGGGTAAGCAAGGCAGATGAAAATTTTGTTGCCGTGAATTTAAACAGGGTGCTGCACAATGTTTCAAATGATTTTGAAGTACTGATCAAACAAAAAAATGCCATTGTACGGGCAGATACACTTCCCATCATTCGCGGCATACCTATTCAGATCAACCAGTTGTTTTACAACCTGCTGAGCAATGCGTTGAAGTTTTGCAGTGAAAAGCCGGTTATAAAAATCACCTGTGAAGAACTTGCGGGGGATGAACTGCCGCCAAATATTCCTTTACCCCAGGACAAGATTTATGTGGTGTTGCATTTTGCAGATAACGGAATCGGATTTGAACAGGTGTATGCTTCCCAGATCTTCACCATCTTTCAGCGGTTAAACAATCGTTCGCAGTATAGTGGAACCGGTATTGGTCTTGCTATATGTAAAAAGATAGCTGAAAATCATGAAGGGTTTATTACTGCAGAAAGTGAACCCGGGCAAGGATCCACCTTTCATGTATACCTCGCTAAATAGACCTCGCTTTATGAGCTTGTCAGCGGCGTAACACTTAGTCCCCGCCAGAGGTGTAAGCAGGCATAAGTTCGATAGGGCCGCCACTTTGCAGATCGCTTCAACATCTTTTCCTTCATCAGCTTTTTATCGGAGTTGTCTAATTTGTAAAATCTGCACATCGCATTTTGAATACCAAGATCATCAACAGCAAAAACATCTTCTCTACCCAATGCAAAGATCAATAACATTTCAACTGTCCACCGTCCAACGCCTTTGATTGGCGTGAGATATTGTATTACGGCTTCATCATCCATTGTGTCCAATTTTTCCCGGTCCATACCGTGTTCTTCAGCAAATGCTGCAACGTTGTGAACGTAGGCGCATTTTGCATTGCTGAGACCAATGCTGCGCAGGGTTTCTTTTGAAACCTTAAGAATATCTCTGGCATCCGGTTCCTTACCATCAAACAAATCAAGAAAACGTTGAAATATTACTGCCGCTACCTTCACAGAAAGTTGCTGGCTCATAATTGAGCTACAGAGATACAGACAAATGTTTTTTCTTTTTACCAGTTCGACCGGCCCCTGTTCAGCGATGAGCCGCGAAAGGATTTTATCTTTGGATAAAAGATCAGTATAGGACATTTGTAATTACTGATGTTATAATTTATTTATGGAGCGTAAGTTACTGCTTACTGATGATGGTTCACACACGATACTGGTGCCTGGTACTGATATTACATTCCATTCGCGATATGGGGCCATCCAGGAATCTGTGCATGTTTTTATAGAAGCTGGTTTGAAGTACATCATGAATGTTACACCGGGGCCCCTTCGCATATTTGAAATGGGTTTTGGAACCGGTCTGAATGCATTGCTGACCAGCTTAGAAGTTTTTGATGAACAACGCCCGGTGACATACAAATCTATTGACGCCTTTCCGTTGGAGCCGGTTTTAATGCAGCAGCTTAATCATGCTTCCCTGATAAATGATAATTCTGCACAAGTATTTGATACGCGCATACGGGAAGCTTCATGGAACCAACAAGTACAGATCAATGAATATTTTACCCTTGAAAAAGTTGAAACGACACTTGAACAGGCAGTCATTGATACGACATACCACCTCGTGTATTTTGATGCTTTTAGTCCGACTGACCAACCTGAGCTCTGGTCATTCGAAAGTTTCCGGAAAATATTCGACATGCTGTTGCCCGGAGGTGTACTGACGACTTATTGTTCAAGAAGCGCAGTGCGCCGAACCATGTCGGAAGCAGGCTTTAAAGTAGAAAAGATTCCCGGACCACGCGGTAAAAGAGAAATGGTCCGGGCTCATAAACGTGGCCCTATTGAATAGTGTAGGTTATGCTTCCGTCTTTTTCATCTTTAAGTATAATCCCAAGATGATGTAACTGGTTCCTGATCTTATCAGAGGTTACATAATCTTTTTTAGCTTTTGCACCTTTTCTGATGTCAAGCAACAGCTCCATTACACCGGTAAGTTTTCCATCTTTTGAAGCATTTTCATCTTTCAGACCAAAGATGTCTTCAAGATATTCCTTAAAGTATTTGGCCAGCCGTTGAAGTGTGCCTGCCTGCAGGGCCGCCGCAGGTATATGGCTGTCTTTGATGCCATTAATTACCGGAACCAGTTCAAAAATATTGGCGAGCACTTTTGAGGTATGGAAATCGTCGCTCATAAACTCATCCATCTCGTTTAGCAGCCGGTTCACTTTGTCATCAACACTTTCCTCACAGCCTTCCGTTCTTATCGAAACATCAGACTGTTCTGCAGGTGCCATTTTTTTCAATACATCATATGCTTCCCATAATCTCCGGAAACCTTTCTCGGCAGATTGCAATGCTTCATTGCTGAAGTCGAGCGTACTGCGATAATGCGTCTGAAGCATAAAAAAGCGAACGGTCATTGGTGAGTAGGCTCTTTCAAGTAAAGGATGATCTCCGGTGAAGAGTTGATGCGGTAAAAAACCGTTGCCTGCACTTTTGCTCATACGAGCACCATTTACTGTAAGCATGTTGGTATGCAACCAGTAATTGGCCGGGCTCACATGGTAACAAGCCTGCGATTGCGCAATTTCGTTGGTATGATGGGTAGCCGCCAGATCCATGCCGCCGCCATGGATATCGAATTGTTTACCAAGATATTTTTCGCTCATGGCCGAACACTCGATGTGCCAGCCTGGAAAACCCATACCCCAGGGTGAGGGCCATTGCATCAGGTGTTCTGGTTTGGCTTTGATCCACAGCGCAAAATCAAGCCGGCCGCGTTTTTCGTCCTGGCCACCCAGTTCACGGGTGCCTTCCAGCATATCTTCCAGTTTCCGGTTCGTCAGAATGCCGTAAGGCTTTTCGCTGTTGTATTTCTCAACATCAAAATAAACGGTGCCGTTTACCTCGTAGGCATAGCCATTAGCCAGAATTTTTTTTACCATTTCGATCTGCTCACAGATATGACCCGTTGCAGTTGGTTCAATGGTAGGAGGCAGGGTATTAAAAAGCGACATTACCTCGTGGAAACCCAAAGTGTATTTCTGAACGATTTCCATGGGCTCCAGTTTTTCGAGCCTTGCTTTTTTTGAGAACTTGTCATCACCCTCGTCGCGATCCCCTTCCAGGTGACCAGCATCGGTAATGTTCCGAACATAACGTACTTTATAACCAAGGTGACGCAGATAGCGGTGAATGATGTCGAAAGAAATAAAGGTGCGACAATTACCGAGGTGAACATCACTGTAAACAGTTGGGCCACATACGTACATGCCAATATAGCCCGGTGTGACTGGTTTGAAAATCTCTTTTTTCCTGCTTAGCGAGTTGTAAACCTGTAATTCAGTCATAAATGTCTCAACCGTTGTTTTATGTTGCTGCAAAAATAGCTAACCTTAATCAGCTTTCAGTTTCAGATCTGTTACAATAGGATAATGATCGGATAATCCCAGCGGGGTGCATTTATATTGTACTACCTCAAATCGTTTATCTACCATTATATAATCGATACGGAGGGTGGGAGAAATATGCGAAAATGTTCGCCCAAGTCCCCAGCCTTTTTCAACAAATGCGTCCTGGCGGCCCTTGCGGAGTTGATAATAAGTATATGAATTGGGAACATCGTTGAAATCGCCTGCCAGGATCGAAGGATGCGGGCTGGCATTTAAGGCTGCCGCTACTTTCTGCGTTTGCTGGCTCCTGAATCCATAAGCGGTTCTCAGCTTACGGACAATCGATTTTGAAGCAAAATACGCACTGTCCTCAACCGCTCTGCGCGCTGTAACCTGCGAATATTCTTCTTTTTCGAGCCGGTTACTTTGCAAATGCGTGGTGAAAATCCTGACGGGTCTCCCATCAAAGTTGATATCTGCTGCCAGGAGACTTTCGGCACTCATTGACGCTACATCACCCTCGTAACGCAAATGAAAGCTGTCTGTAATAGGCAGTTTTGAAAGGATGGCCACTCCCATGGTGTATTTGCCATTCGATTGGATATAATCTCCGGCAAAAAAAGAATATTTATAACCCAGGTCGGCAAAAAGTTTGAAAACATTTACATGATTATTTCCAATGGGCCGATCTGTTACAAATTCCTGCATACAGATCACATCCGGGTTTTGCTGGTGGACAAAGTCCAGCATTTTCCGCCGTGTTTCCAATCCGCCCTGGCGTCCCTGGTAAAAGCCAAATTGGTGTACGTTCCAGCTCATAACACGAAGCGTTGCCGGCTGGCGCGACATCTGGAAGGTTTTGCCGAAATTGATGCCAACCAGCGCATGCAGGTTTGTATAGCCGATAAGTAAGGTTACAAGTGACAAAAACGCCCACTTTGAACGGACCAATAGCCAGCCTATAAAGAAAACAACCAATGCTGCAACAAGAAAGGGGAATGCAAGACCCAGTAGGGCAATAAACCACCATTGCGAGGGATCCAACAGCCAGTTGGCGCACGCGAGCAGGAACAGCAATGCTGCACCGATATTCATGAGAATAAATGCCCGCCTGGCTAAATTGGAAAACACTGACATAGGGTGCAATTAAAGATCATCATCCGCGGCCCGCTTCAGAATATCTTTCTCCTCCTGCGTGAGGAACCGGTAACCTTGCTGGTTGATTTTATCAAGGATATCGTCAATCCTTTTTTGTGTGATGTTTGGTATCTTCTTGTAAGGCTCTGTTCCTTTAACGGAATAATGAAAATCGCGTTTGGCAGTTTTCTTCCAGTTTTTCTTGTCGGGGTTAAGCAGGTTGGTGACCCAGTTAAAAAAATTGTTTACCGGATCACTCCAGTCACGGCCTTTTTTCAATTGGGTGATAAAGATGAAACCGATCACCGCGCCACCCAGGTGGGCGATATGACCGCCCGTATTGGAGCCGGTTATCATCGCAATGTCTATTACAATGTAAATGAGTGTCAGTACCCAAAGGGGGATGCCTCCATTGATCATTGGAAACAAACGGTAATTGGGTGCCAGCACTGTGGTTGCGATGGCAATTGCCATGGCTCCGGCAGAACCACCGATCACCGTAGCCACGCCAGAGTAAGCACGAAGACCCGGGAAAATATTGTAGCTGAGCAGGAAAAATATACCACCTGCTACCCCTCCATATAAAAACAGCGGTATCAGTTTGCCAGGGCCCGAAAGATCCTGGAGAATAAAACCAAATGCCCAGATCCAGAGTACATTGCCCAGCATGTGCCATACACTGTCGTGCATGAACATATAGGTGATGATTGTCCATGGTCTTCTTGCCAACGCTCCGGGATCAGCGGGCAGCGTAAAGTATCGGAATATGTTTTCGTAGTAATCAGTTTGTGCAACACCAGTCAGGTAGTAACCGACCTGGATGAATTTGAAAATCAGAAACACGGTCCCCAGTATAGCCAGAAGGGTCACCAGGGTATTACCATCCTGCCCCAGCGTCATTCTCCTCTTAAAGCGATTTTCCATCAACACGGCGTAATTTTAAGTGAATTTACAAAACGGGCGCGAAATAAACGGCTCTTTTCACAGCGATCAACAATGCATGAAGCGATAAGTTGCAGATCAGTAAAAACGTCGCCGGTTGGTTTTGTTCCAGTAAATAACCATAAGTATACCAACGGCTGCACCACCCAGATGCGCCCAGTGGGCCACATTATCACCTGCTGAGTTGGCGATCCCGAGCCAGAGTTCCATCGCTGCATAAAAGATCACAAAGTATTTTGCTTTGATGGGGAAAAGGAACCAGATATATAAAAGGCTGTTTGGGAACAACCATCCAAAGGCAGCCAGGCAACCAAATACCGAGCCCGAGGCACCGACGGTCGCGGTGTTGATTTTGAACTCGCGTGAATAGAGCAGCTCCTCTTGTTGTTGTGGATCCAGCTGTTTAAAAATGGCCATGATCGGTTCCATCTCCATATACAGTACTCCCAGGTGCAACAGACCCGCTCCAAGACCACAGGCCATATAAAAAATCAGGAATCGTTTTGAACCCCAATAGTTTTCCAGCACGGATCCAAACATCCAGAGGGCAAACATATTGAAAAGGATATGTTCAAAACTTCCATGCATAAACAGGTAAGTCACCAGTTGGTGTGGTCTGAAAAACACAGAGTGAACATCATGCAATGCGAATAAATTATCAAGATTTATATTGGCATTGTTCTGGAAGGTCACTTGCGCAAAGAACACAAGAGCGTTTAGGATCACCAGGTTCTTAATCACGGGTGGGATTGCCTGGAAACCCCGCGGTCTGAATTCCGTCATACATCTTTTTTAGAATTGCAAATATCGTAATGTTTAAGCGATAAGCCGGCGCCTTACTCATGTAATCAACCCCGAAGGTCCAGTCTTTAATGCTATTTTCATACCGTTGAAAACATCAACGGAGTTTCAGTTGCACTACATTTTCTATATGAAGGGTGTGCGGGAACATATCAACCGGGCGAAGCCGGGTAACTTCATATTTTGCAGCGAGCAGATTTAAATCTCTTGCCTGGGTGGCTGGGTTACAACTTACATATACAACCAGCGGAGCGGCTATGTCAAGTATTTTTTCCACCAGCTTTTCATGCATGCCTGCCCGTGGGGGATCAGTGATGATCACATCGGGTCGGCCATGTGCACGGAAGAATGCATCATCACAAATCTTTATAACATCTCCTGCAAAGAACTCAGCATGTTCAATACCGTTCAGCAAAGCGTTCTCGCGTGCGTCTTCTATGGCTTCATCAACCAGTTCCACTCCAATAATTTTCTTGGCCAGTTTGCTTACAAAAAGCCCGATGCTACCTGTTCCGCAATAAAGATCATAAACGATTTCATTGCCGGTAAGTTCAGCATATTCGCGTGTAACCTGGTACAGGCGTTCGCCCTGACCCGTGTTGGTCTGGAAAAAAGACTTTGGTCCTATCTTGAATTTGAAATCTTCAAGCGTTTCGATCACATAACCCTTTCCAAAATAGGGCTGTGGGTTAAGATCATACAGACTATCGTTCATTTTACTGTTGATGGTATACAACAGCGTGGTAATGCCGGGGAACAGCCCTAGCAGGTGATCGAGCAACAGTGTGCGTTGCTGCTCATCTTCATAACCAAAGATCAGGTTTACCATCAATTCACCCGAACGGCAGAGACGGATCTGCATGTTTCGGAGGAAACCGTTGTGGTTGCGGATATCATAGAAACTCAGGCCATTTGCAACTGCATAATTTTTGACGGCCAATCTGATCTCATTGGTCGGCTCAGCCTGGAGATGACACTTCCGGATATCAACGATTTTGTCAAACAAACCTTTAACGTGGTAACCTGCCACATCTTCCAACGAGGTGCGGTTAGGATCGCTCACCTCTTCCGGTAAAAGGTAGCGTTTGTTCCCAAATGTATATTCAATCTTATTGCGGTAATAACGGGTTTCATCAGCTCCGAGAATAGGTTCGAAATCGGGCAGGGGAACCTTCCCAATGCGCTGCAAATTGTCGGCAACCTGTTGCTGTTTGAAGCTGAGCTGATCGGAATACGGTAACATCTGCCATTGGCAGCCACCGCAAACTCCAAAATGCTCACAAAACGGTGTGACCCGTTTTTCGGAAAACTTATGGAAGAAAACCGCTTTCCCTTCGGCCCAGTCTTTTTTACTTTTAGATAATCTGATGTCTACAATATCGCCGGGTACCGCATTTTCAATAAAAATGACCTTGCCATCCACCCGCGCGAGTGACTTTCCTTCCGCGGCATAATCTTCTACCAGGATGTTTTGCAACACCCGTTGTTTCTGTTTCCGTTTCAAGCCGCGAAGATATTGAACGATTTTGTCTCAGAAAGGTATTTATGATGAAAGCGCTTACTCGCCTTTGGCGTTGTATTTCTTCTCAGCTTCCTGTGCTTTTTCAAAATCGAGAACTACACCGTTGATGCAATAACGCAAACCGGTAGGGGGCGGACCATCATCAAAAACATGTCCCAGATGTCCTTTGCAACGGCCACACATTACTTCGGTGCGTCGCATGCCTAATGTATTATCTGCTTCGTAAATGATGCTTGTTTTGCTGATCGGTTGGTAAAAACTTGGCCAGCCGCACCCGCTGTCGAATTTGGTGTCACTTTGGAAAAGTGCATTTCCGCAGGCTGCGCAATAATAAGTGCCCACCTCTTTGCTATGCTCAAAATGGCTGGTACCAGGTCTTTCGGTACCCTTTTGCCTGGAGATGTAATACACATCAGCCGGAAGAATCTTTTTCCATTCTGCTTCACTAAGTCCCACTTTCGATGAATCGGTCCGGGAGTAAACCGGGTTATTATCTTTTTTAGTATCCATTTTTACTTTTTTTATTTCCGGTGCTGATTGTGAATACGAGCACTGCTGAAGGCCAGTTGCCCCCAAAATCAACACAACAAATAATGTATGTTTTTTCATGTATAAAAGGTAACAAATTTCTGCTCCTGATGTTCACCGATCAATTGAGCTACTGCTTCTTAACAATACATTTTTATAAGTGATAACTGGTAAAATTAAAAGGCTTTAACCCGATCATTGAAAAATCTAAACGGTTTTTAGGCATGTTACTATATATTTGTCCGCTTACAAAGGCATTCATTAAAAGTTTAACATGTTCAATATTATATTATTCGGTCCTCCAGGAAGTGGTAAAGGTACACAATCTGAAAAGCTGATTGAGTCGTACGGATTGGTGCATCTTTCAACGGGCAATTTGTTGCGGGAAGAAATAGCTAACCAAACCACCCTGGGGTTATCCGCAAAAGATTATATGGACAGGGGTCAACTGGTGCCTGATGAGGTAGTAATAGGTATGATCCGTTCTTCCATTGATAACAACCCTTCCGCCAGCGGATTTCTTTTTGATGGTTTCCCAAGAACCGTTGCGCAATCTGTGGCGCTTGATAATCTTCTTAAAGAAAAGAGTGCACAGATTGATTTGTTCCTCGCACTTGAAGTGGGTGAAGAAGAACTGATCGGCCGGTTGATGAACCGCGGTAAAACTTCTGGCAGAAGCGATGATGTAAACGAAAACATCATTCGCGCAAGAATAGGAGAGTATGAAACAAAAACCGCACCTGTAGCGGGTCACTACGCCCAGGAAGGTAAGGTTGTCAGAATAAAAGGAGAGGGTTCGGTTGACGAGATCTTCGCCTTGCTCTCAAAAGAAATTGATGCAAAAAAAAGAGGGTAGTTATTCACCCTCTTTTTTACCATAAAGAGAATCTGCGCGCTGCAAAGATCCCAATATGCGATCCCTCACGCGGTTAACTATATCACGTTCAGATTCCAGGTAAGCTATCCGGACCGGTTGATTGTTTTCCGCTGAATCAAGCACAAATTCTTCCATCCAGCGATTCATACCGTATTCCGCCTGGTTGAGGTCCGCAGCAATTGACCGCAGGAGCGGCAGTTGCGATGTGTCTGCTTTTTTAAGTTTCTGCAAACTATCGATGCTTTTTTTAATCCTTTCAGAGTACCCCCTGATCTTTCCCATCTTCGCCATCCCAACATCATGACCGTCCATTACCTCCTGGAACAAACTGTCCTGTCGCGATTTAAGGTCTTTTGTATAACCGTTTTTACGTTCGGTTTCTCCGCTTTCCTGGCAGGCAGCCAAGACACACAAAATCACGATCAATTTTAAGTACCCCATAGTGTTGAATTTATTCCGGCAAATATAAGCCTGTGAAACCGGCAAAGCATGTAATGCGGTTTTCTTTTGATTAAATTTGGATATGAGTGATCGGATGTAGCGGTTCAATAAAACTTGTTACGGGTATGGATAAACTTCAGAATTATGTTTCCGGCAGATGGATCACGGGCGATGGAGCAGGCACCATCTTATATAATGCCGTTGATGGCGCCGCCATCGCTGCAGCATCCACCCAAGGGCTTGATTTTGCAGCTATCCTGCAATATGGCCGTGAAAATGGTGGTCCGGCACTTCGCAAAATGACTTTTCACGAACGTGGCCGCATGCTGAAGGCACTCGCTCTTTATCTCCGTGAGCATCTTGATTTATTTTACCATACAAGTTATATGACCGGGGCCACCAGGGCCGATAGCTGGGTCGACATCGAGGGTGGCATTGGCAACCTGTTTTCCTATGCGTCCCTAAGACGA
The DNA here is from genome assembly GCA_023416995.1 of Bacteroidota bacterium. GTDB lineage: Bacteria > Bacteroidota > Bacteroidia > Chitinophagales > Chitinophagaceae > DATHKG01. The sequence goes on along the minus strand of JAEZGI010000070.1, from coordinate 12,764 downwards.
AAATTTCCGGATGAAACTTTTTGCACCGACGGCGAACTTGTTAAGCTCGGTAAAAACGGAAGTTTCCACGGGCAACATGTGCTGGTGCCTCGTGAAGGAATCGCAGTCCATATCAATGCTTATAATTTTCCTGTTTGGGGAATGCTTGAAAAGATCGCGGTCAACCTGTTGGCCGGTGTGCCCGCCCTGATTAAACCAGCTACTGTTACCAGTTTTCTTACTGCCGAAGTGGTAAGGGGCATTGCCGCTTCCGGAATTCTGCCGGCTGGTGCGCTCCAACTGGTATGCGGCAGCGCCGGCGATCTGCTTGATCATGTACAGGCACAGGATATGGTCACTTTTACGGGGAGCGCCGAAACCGGCCTAAAACTCAGAACACATCCTGCCATCGTTAATTCGCACGTGCCTTTTAATATGGAGTCTGACTCGCTCAACTGTATCGTTCTCGGCCGGGATGTTGAACCGGGGATGCCCGAATGGAAGATTTTTATACGCGAAGTAAAACGGGAAATAATAGCCAAGGCCGGGCAGAAATGTACAGCAATAAGGCGCATATTTTGCCCGGAAAAAGTGATGGAAGCGGTCCTGAAAGATCTTGGCAAAGCACTCGATGAAACAATCATTGGCAACCCGTTAAACGAAAAAGTCAGGATGGGAGCATTAGCGGGTATGGATCAACGTGAGGAAGTTAAAACCCAGGTAAGCAAACTGCTTGCAAGCTCGCAATTGATTTACGGTTCGCTGAACGATGTCACTCTATTGGATGCTGATCCGGCGAAAGGCGCTTTTATTAGTCCTTTATTATTGCTGAACGATAACCCTTTTAATGCTAAAGAGCCACATGAAGTGGAAGCGTTCGGACCGGTGAGCACGGTCATGCCTTATAAAGATCCTGAAGATGCCATATCATTGGCCCGGAAAGGGAAAGGCTCGCTCGTTTGCAGCATTGTTACAGCCGATCAAAAGATTGCACGGCATTTTGTTTTAGGTGCCGGCCCCTGGCACGGACGCATTCTGGTCCTGAACAATGAATGTGCCGCTGAAAGTACCGGACACGGGTCACCGCTGCCAATGTTGATACATGGCGGTCCCGGCCGCGCAGGTGGTGGCGAAGAGATGGGTGGCGTACGTGGTGTGCATCGGTACATGCAGGCTTTCGCATTACAGGGATCTCCATCGTTCATCTCCGCAATAACTAATGTGTATCACCCCGGCGCGTTGACAAGGGAAGATGAAAAACATCCTTTCCGTAAATATTATGAAGAACTGCAGATAGGTGATACACTGGTCACACACAAAAGAACCATAACCGAAGCCGACATATCAAATTTTGCGAACCTGAGCTGGGACCATTTTTATGCCCATACAGATCATACTTCGCTCAGGGGAACGATATTTGAAAAGCCTGTTGCACATGGTTACTTCATTCTCAGTGCTGCGGCAGGGTTATTTGTTGATGCAAGAAAGGGCCCGGTATTACTGAACTACGGCATTGAATTCTGCCGTTTCACAAAACCTGTTTATGCAGGCACTACATTCGGGGTGAAGCTTACCTGCCGTGAAAAAGTTCCGCAGGATAAAAGGGAAGCTGACGAGGTTGAAAAAGGGATTGTGAAATGGCTGGCGGAAATGTTTGATGATACCGGGGAGATGATCGCAACTGCAATTATTCTTACACTGGTAGCAAGGAAGAACAACAAGCTTTAATCGCTGATAAAACAATAATTATATGCTAAACGAAGTGCATGGCGGATACGTACAAACAGAAACACATGGCTATATAACAACCATCGAGTTTCATCATCCGGCAGGAAATTCTATGCCGGGTAAATTACTCGAGGAACTGGCCCATGCTATTCACGGAGCCGGAAACGAACAAGATACAAGGGTAATCGTTTTGCGATCGTCGGGCACGGGCAGTTTTTGTGCCGGTGCATCATTCACCGAACTGAGTGCACTAACTACCATTGATGAGGCCCAGAAATTCTTTTCCGGTTTTGCCAACGTGATCAATGCCATGCGTACCTGCCCAAAGTTTATCATAGCACGTGTGCATGGGAAAGCAGTAGGTGGAGGCGTAGGTATAATAGCAGCAGCAGATTACGCCATAGCCGTCGATGGCGCCGATATAAAACTCAGCGAGCTCAGCATCGGGATTGGCCCGTTTGTTATCGGGCCCGTATTACAACGTCGCATCGGCTTATCTGCTTTTAGTCATCTTGCCATCGACTCGGCAATGTGGCGCAATTCTGACTGGGCAAAACGTAAAGGACTATACGCAGAAGTGCATAATGATGTTAATGGCATGGATGAGTCCATTTCACGCCTGGCAACTTCGCTGACTCACTCTAATCCGTCTGCGGTTAGTGAACTTAAAAAGACTTTCTGGGAAGGACATGAAAACTGGGACGCCCTGTTAACGCAACGTGCGGCAATCAGCGGTCGCCTGGCATTGAGCGACTTCGCAAAACAGGAGTTAAAAAAGATCAACACCCGCTCATGAGGCATTGAGGGTTTTCCAGAGCTCATCTTTAAGTTCAGTCAACCCCTTGCGGGTGATGGCAGAGATAAAAATATGCGGCACTTCCCGGGGCAGTTCGTTTGAAATGGCCTCTTTCAGCTCATCATCCAACATGTCAGACTTACTTACTGCGATCAGGAATTGTTTGTGCAGCAACTCAGGATTGTATTGTTCAAGTTCATTTACAAGAATCTCAAATTCTTTGCGATGATCCGAAGCGTCGGCGGGGATCAGGAATAAAAGAATTGAGTTTCGTTCGATATGTCGCAAGAAGCGGTGTCCAAGACCTTTGCCTTCTGCGGCGCCTTCGATAATACCAGGAAGATCGGCGATACAGAAAGATTTTCCATCACGATATTCCACCATGCCCAGGTTCGGAACAAGCGTGGTAAAGGCGTAATCTGCTACTTTGGGTTTTGCAGCAGTGATCACCGATAGCAAAGTGCTTTTGCCTGCATTCGGAAATCCCACCAGCCCAACATCGGCCAATACTTTTAGCTCAAGAATTTTCCAGCCTTCGCTTCCCGGTTCACCAGGTTGCGAGTATTCCGGTGCCTGGTTGGTAGCGGTAGCAAACTTTGCATTTCCGAGTCCGCCGCGTCCACCCTTCATCCATATGATTTCCTGGCCGTCAGTCAGAATCTCGCCTTCTATTTTTTGAGTTTCCTCATCGCGCGCCACAGTACCAAGCGGAACTTCGATGATAATATCTTTTCCGCTACGGCCGGTTGAGTTGTTACCCGAACCTCCTTCACCGTTTTCTGCCAGTACGTTTTTGAAGTATCTGAGGTGTAGCAGTGTCCAAAGATTTTTATTGCCCTTGAGAATAATATGTCCTCCGCGACCGCCGTCGCCACCATCCGGGCCCGCCTGGGGATTGAATTTAGTGCGCATGAAATGTTTGCTTCCTGCGCCACCATGCCCTGAACGGCAAAATACCCTGATCTGATCTACAAAATTTGACTTTTCCATCGAGCTGCAAAGAACGCAAAAAGAAAGCATATCCTGCCTTCCTTCACGTCTTCGTTATAAAAGCGGTTACGGCATTGCGAAATTCAGGCAATCCCGCCGCCTGTTGCTGCAGTTCATCCTCTTCAATCAATTGTTCCTGGAGATTGTTTTGTGCCGAGGTTTGCAAAGCACGTTTTGTAAGTGCAAGTCCCGCCGGCGGCAGGCTCGCAAGATGGGTAATGAGTTGATTAAGAGAAGATTCAAACTGGTCATCCGCGATACTTTTATAGATCATTCCCATCTTTTCCGCTTCTTCGGCCGATACTTTTTCTCCCAGTAACATCAAGGCGCTGGCACGTTGCCATCCAATAAGTCTGGGCAGGAACCACGTGCCACCACTGTCTGGTATCAGTCCGATCTTTGAAAAGGCCTGGATAAACGCTGCAGAACGGGTAGCTACCACGATATCGCAACACAAGGCTATATTGGCGCCGGCACCCGCGGCAACACCATTCACTGCAGCTATTACCGGTTTTTGACTGTTATAAATTTTACTGATCACCGGGTTGAAATGTTCTGATAATATCCTGCCGATGCCTGGATTATCCTGGCCCGCTATCTCTGCAAGATCCTGCCCTGCGCTAAAAGCACGACCGCTGCCGGTAATCATGATTACCCTGGTGTTGTGATCAGCATTACAAAAATCAAGATGTTGTTGAAGCGACAAGGCCATCTCCCTGTTAAACGCATTTAGTTTTTCGGGCCGGTTGAGTGTTATGGACGCTATCCCGTTCTCGGTGTTAAAGATGATCGAAGACATATCTGAAACTTGAAGTGATGTTTAATGACATTTGAAGTAATCAAACGGTTCGGCACACTCGTTACATTTATACATTGCTTTACACGCGGTTGATCCAAAACGGCTGATCATGGTGGTGTTATACGAATTACAATTGGGACACTGGATCGCTTCTTCTTCATGAAACAATTCAACATGACATACAGATTGACCCGGTGTTGGCGGAGCAACGCCGTATGCTTTCAATTTGTCTTTTGCTTCCTGCGACATCCAATCGGTTGTCCATGCAGGTATGAGGGTGGTAGTAACTTTAAAGTCATGAATGTTGTGCTGCAGTAAGATCGTTTTAATTTCCAAAGCTATCATATCCATAGCCGGACACCCGGAGTAAGTAGGTGTTATCGTGATTTCAAGTTCATCATCATTATTGTATTTTATGTCGCGCACTATAGCGAGGTCAACAATCGACAAGACAGGCAGTTCAGGATCGTGAACCTGTTCCAGAAGACTTCTTATGAACTGAAGATTATATTTTTCCGCTTGTGTTTTCATATACTACCATTCAACCCCCGGATAACTGCGTTGCAATACCTGCATTTCTGCTAACAGGAAACCAAGGTGTTCGGAATGTAAACCGGTTTTACCGCCTTGCTGCATCCAGGCCGCGGTGGGAACTAAAAGTGTTGCTTGTTTAATGGTGTTTGTGACCTTATGATTGTACTCCTTAAAGAGCGTTTCAAAGTTTATATTAATACCGTGTTTTGATACCTCCTTTTCATATTCAGCGGGTGTTAACAGTTCTCCCGTGTATGGCCACAGTTTGTCGAGCGCCATCTGCATACGTTGCGTGCTTTCTTCTGTGCCATCGCCAAGTCGTATTACCCATTCACTGCTCCATCGTACATGATAGGCAATTTCCTTGAGTGACTTTGAAGCAATGCCTGCAAGATGTTCGTCGTGGCAGTGTTGCAGTTGTTGAAAATAAAACCAGTGAGCCGTGCTGAACAAAAATTGGCGCATGATGGTTTGACCCCAATCACCGTTTGGCTGTTCTACAAGCAGGCAGTTGATGAACGCGCGTTCATTACGCAGATAAGCCAGGGTATCTTCAGTTGAACCATCATTTAAGAGGGTAGCCGCGTATTGATATAGATTCCGCGCCTGGCCAATCAAATCAAGTGCAATATTGCTTAAAGCAATATCCTGCTCAAGTATAGGGCCATGGCCCGTCCATTCGCTGTTGCGGTGCCCAAGAATGAGTGCATTGTCGGCAAGATGAAGTACGAGTTCAATGATTGGTTTTATTTCCTTCATTACATGTTTTTAAGCTCATCCGGCAAGTCATAAAATGTAGGGTGACGATACACTTTATCATTTGCGGGTTCATATAATGCAGTTGATTCATCCGGTCTGGAAGCGTGGATGTGCTTTGATTCAACAACCCAAATGCTGATACCCTCCATTCTTCGTGTGTAAACATCACGCGCGTTTTCGATGGCCATCGCGGCGTCGGCCGCATGGAGGCTGCCAACATGTTTATGATCCAACCCTTGCTTGCTGCGGATAAAGACTTCCCACAATGGCCATTCGTTTGTATGCAATCTTCTGCGTTTTAAGTTATTTAGTCTGCCATGTTCTCGACGCGTATTTATCCCTGAGCGATCGAAACACCGGCCTCCCTTATTGCCGCGCGGGCCGTTCGTTTTTTTGCGTGTGCAAGCGCCGCATCGCGCACCCATTGACCGTTTTCATGTGCCGCGATTCTGGCCCGCAGTCTTTCTTTATTGCAGGGGCCATTTCCATTCAGCACATTGTAAAATTCATTCCAGTTGATTGGCCCAAAATCATAATGCCCTGTTTCATTGTTCCATTTTAAAGCAGGGTCGGGTAGTGTCATGTCCAGGAGCCTGACCTGTTCAGCGCACACATCTATAAACTTTTGCCGCAATTCATCATTACTGATTCTTTTTATCTTCCATTGCATGCTTTGGGCTGAGTTGGGAGAATTTTTATCATCTGGTCCAAACATCATTATCGACGGCCACCACCAACGATTGATGGCATCCTGGCACATGGCCCGTTGTGTTTCACTGCCTTTGCTTAGTTTGAAAAGAATATCAAAACCCTGGCGCTGGTGAAAGCTTTCTTCTTTGCATATACGAATCATTGCACGGGCGTAAGGTCCGTATGAGGCGCGGCATAAAGGCACCTGGTTCATGATAGCTGCGCCGTCAACCAGCCATCCAATGGCGCCAATATCGGCCCAGGTAAGTGTTGGGTAATTAAAGATCGATGAATATTTCGCTTTACCGCTATGCAGTTGTTGCAGCATTTCTTCGCGGGTGATGCCAAGGGTTTCTGCGGCCGAATAAAGATATAAGCCATGGCCGGCTTCATCCTGGACCTTTGCAATAAGTGTCGCTTTTCGTTTGAGTGTTGGTGCCCGGGTTATCCAATTGCCTTCGGGTAACATCCCGACAATTTCGCTATGTGCGTGCTGGCTTATCTGTCGGATCAGCGTTTTACGATAGGTATCCGGCATCCAGTCTTTCGGCTCAATACGGATCTCCTGCTCCAGCTTGGTATCAAATATTTCCTGCTGCCCCGGCATCGCTGATCGTTTGTATTAAAGTTACAAAAAACTGCAACTATAAATGATCGGGGAAGGGGCGACTATTAAAAGACCAGAGATGTTAAACTTGCCGGAGGTTTACTTGAACAAATCTATGAATCAAAATCTATCACCACTATTTCACTGGTAGGGTGTGATTGGCAGGTAAGTATATAACCAGCAGCCAGCTCGTCGGGTTCGAGCGCATAATTCAGTTCCATATCAACGGTCCCCTGGAGAATTTTTGCACGGCAGGTTCCACAAACGCCGCCTTTGCAACTGAATGGAAGGTCAGCGCCGTGTTCAAGTGCAGCGTTTAAAATTTTTTCGCCATCCATGGCAAGCTTAAAAACGTAATGGTGGCCGTCTGCCTTCACGGTCACCTGGCAATCGCGTGGGGAGTTATTGGTATCATTTTTTTCAGAACCTGTTGTGTTGCTTTTTTCAACATTTCGTGAATCTCCGTTCGTTGAACCAGGTATTGGGTTCTTTACAGGTGTTTTGCCCGTAGCATCCGGAACACTGAATAATTCAGTGTGTATTTTTTGTTCAGCCACTCCATGATCCAGCATCCATCCTTTTGTACCAGATATCATTTCTGCAGGCCCACAAATGAAAACCTCATCGGCCAAAACCGGCCAGATCAGTTTGCCATTGATTCGATTGAGTTTGTCACTGTCAAGGCGGCCATTGTATATTTCGGCATCCGTCGTTTCCCGGCTCAGGAAATGATGTACAACAAAACGATCCATATACCTGTTTTTTAACCCAGCGAGTTTTTCCCGAAAGATGATATCCTGTTGCGTGCGATTGCCGTAAAGCAGCACGAAGCGGCTGTTCGGTTCGGTAAACAACACCGATGCAATGATCGCGTAAACTGGTGTGATGCCGCTGCCTGCGGCTATGGCCAGGTAGTTTTTCCTGTGATCTGCATTTGTTTGAACAATAAAACTACCCGTGGGAGGTAACACTTCCAACTGATGCCCTTCAATAAGGGTGCGTATAGCCCATGAAGAAAATAAACCGTCCCGCACTTCCCGAATGGCGATACTGAGCAATTCATCACCCGGGTCACTGCAAACTGAATAGGACCTTCGCAATTCATTGCCATCAATAACGCTGCGTATGGTGATGTTCTGCCCGGGAAGAAAACTGAATACAGTTTTTAGTGGTTCCGGCACATCAAAAGAAACAAGAATCGTATCGGCGGTTTCCCATGTCACGGTTTTAATAACAAGCTTATGGAAGTGAATAACCATGACCGAATCTATAACTACTTGTTTTTGCGAAGACCATCGATCAGAATTGCCACCATATTATCTTCCAGCAATCCCGCACTGATCTTTTGACGGCTGCGGTGCCATGATTCAATGCCACTTACCGCGTGCAGCATTATCAATACGGCCGTGGGCGCATCAATGTCTTTGATCTCATTTTTGCGGATTCCGGCTTCGATGATCTGGGCTATACGTTGCCGGTAAGTACGTCGTTGGTTTTGATAGTTAGACAGGTAAGGATCAATTAAATGTTTCCATTCACGATCCGCGACATACACTTCTTCATAATGATGAACCATCTGCTGTACATGAAAACGCAAAACCGCTTCTATTTTATCAATGGAACTCCGGTCGCTATTGTCGATGGCGTCGATATGCGACATAAATTTATTGGCGATCTTAAAACAGATTTCCTGGAGGATCTCTGATTTTGAACTGATGTGATTATACAGGCTTGCTGCTTCCACGCCCACTTCTTCGGCCAGGTCACGCATTGAACTGGCATTGTACCCTTTTTCCCGGAACAGCCGCGCAGCCTTGGCTATGATTACATCCTTCCTGGTCCCGTTTTTATTGCTTTTGATTTTCGACATCCCCCACAAAGATAAATAAACTAACAATCGTTAGCGGTGTTGGCAAACGCTTCCATCTCTGGCTATTTTCATGTAGTTTTGCCCCGTTTTTAACAGGCACCTGCTTTTATCATCTAAAAAATACTTATGTCATTGATCGTTGTAGGCACGATGGCCTTTGATGCTATCGAAACTCCATTTGGAAAAACCGACCGCATCATCGGAGGATCTGCTACTTATGTGGCTTACGCTGCAAGCAATTTTGTAAAACCTATTCAGCAAATCTCAATCGTAGGTTTTGATTTTCCTGCCGAAGAAATGGAAGAACTCAAATCCCGCGGTGTGCAATTGGATGGGGTAGAAGTGGTGCCTGATAAAAAATCGTTTTTCTGGAGCGGTAAGTATCACATGGACATGAACAGCCGCGATACCCTGATCACTGATCTTAATGTACTTGCAGATTTCAACCCGGTAGTACCCGACACTTACCAGGATGCCGAGTTCCTGATGCTTGGTAACCTCGATCCGACCATACAGAAAAAAGTAATTGAACAAATGAAGGTCCGTCCGAAACTCATCGTGATGGATACCATGAATTTCTGGATGGAAATTGCAATGCCTCAATTGGAAGAGGTATTGAAAATGGTTGATGTGCTGATGATTAACGATAGCGAAGCACGCCAGCTTAGTGGACAGTTTTCGCTTGTTAAGGCTGCGAAAGAAATTATGAAGATGGGCCCCAAATACCTTGTGATCAAAAAGGGAGAACACGGTGCTTTGCTGTTTCACGGCGACCAGGTGTTTTACGCACCCGCTCTTCCCCTGGAAGATGTATTTGATCCGACAGGAGCTGGCGACACATTCGCAGGTGGTTTTATTGGTCACCTGGCACGCACAAGAGACATCTCATTCGATAACATGAAAACTGCGATCATCGTAGGTTCAGCAATGGCTTCGTATTGCGTTGAGAAATTTGGTCCCAACCGTTTACGTGAAATCACTAAGGAAGATATTGAAAACCGGATGCAACAATTTGTGAACCTCGTGAATTTTGATATCGAGCTAACCAACTAAACAAACACAAATTAACCTTAACGAGGCTGTCTTATAAATACGAGGCAGCCTTTTTTTATTCGGGTCTCTGACGGAGAGCCATAAGTTCCCATTTGATCGTAAGGGCTGCGCTTGCTTTGGATGCAGCTCTTTTTATTTCTCCGAACATTACCGAATGGCATAACTTATGATTTTGTCCTGAAGATTAACTACCATGACCAGGCAGATTATAAACTCTATACTCGATAACGATTTTTACAAGTTCACGATGCAACAGGGAGTTGTTCGTTTATTTCCTTATGCCCGTGCGCGTTATGAATTCATAAATCGGGGAAACCATGCATTTCCGCCAGGTTTTGCAAATGCGCTTCGTGAAGCGGTCGATGCCATGGCAGGTTTGCGGCTCAGTCTTCAGGAGAAACAGTTTTTCAAGGTTACAAGTCCTTACCTGGATCCGGTTTACCTCGACTTTCTTGAAGGTTACCGTTATAACCCGGAAGAGGTTTCGATAGAACAGACGGGTACAGATCTGTCGGTACGTGTAGGGGGTTTATGGTATCGGACCATTTTATGGGAGGTGCCATTGATGTCACTGATTTGTGAGTTGTACTACGAACTTACTGGTGTGGTACGCATTAGTGATGAAGAGGTGATCGCCAGAACGGAGCACAAAATTGCTGACTACCGCGAACTTGGTGTAACCGTTGCCGAGTTCGGAACGCGCCGAAGGTTTTCTTATGATGTACATAACCTGGTGCTGAAAGCACTCCGCTCGGCCGGTGACGGTTCGTTTATTGGTACCAGTAATGTCCATTTCGCGATGCTGCATAACACGAAACCCATCGGCACCCATGCGCATGAATGGTTCATGTTTCATGCCGCACGATACGGTTTCAAAATGGCCAATGCTATGGCTTTGGAACACTGGGTACAGGTTTACCGGGGCGATCTTGGTATCGCATTGTCCGATACGTATACTACCGATGTGTTTCTTAAGCAGTTTGATAAGATGTTTTCGAAATTGTTTGATGGTGTTCGTCATGATAGTGGCGACCCGCTGTTGTTTGCTGATAAAGTGATCGAGCACTACCGGAAAACAGGGATCAATCCCCTGACAAAAACCATCATCTTTTCGGATGGACTGAACTATGAGAAGGTTGCGCGGATCACTGCCCATTGCCGTGGCAGAATAAACATGTCGTTTGGAATCGGAACCAACTTTACCAATGATACGGGCCCGCAGGCTTTGAATATTGTGATAAAGATGGTAGAGGCATGCCCCGAAGGTGAAGGGTGGACAAATGTTGTGAAACTTTCTGATGAAACCGGCAAATACACAGGCGAAGAATCATCCATCCTTTTAGCAAAAAACAGCCTGGGCATTCCCTGACCAGGGATCTGATTCATATTGTGTTGATCTAAAATGTGCATATGAAAGAGATAGAAGTTGCCACAATAGGAGAATACCTGTCCGTAATCAAACAACAAAACACCAACACGGAAGCAGATGTGCCGGTGCAGGATATAGTGTTCCGCGGGCAGGCCGGCGACTTCCCGTTAATACCAAAGATCTGCAGATTGAAAGCAAAAGGAGATCTGCTGGATGTTGAAAAGAAGATGCTGAATGAATTTAAAAGAAGTAATCCCCTTTTGATTCAACCTCATGGCGTAATGGATGATTGGGATTATCTCACACTCGGTCAGCATTTTGGGTTACCTACGCGACTGCTTGACTGGTCGAACAATGCGCTGACAGCTCTTTGGTTCGCGCTCTCATCCACAGCGGCGGATGCCACTCAACCTGGCGCCTACGGTGTGGTATGGATGCTGCTTGCAACAGATAGCGATTTTGTTACGAACATGAACGAGATACATCCGTTCGATATCAGTGAAACAAAAATCTTTCGGCCCCGCCTCATCCGCCAGCGTATCAATAACCAGTCTGGTGTATTCAGTGTGTTATCCTCGCAGGACCTGACTGAAAAACGTTTTCTGAACGAAAATGAAGCATATAGCGGGAAGCTTATGAAAGTGAAGATCCCTTCCGATAAAATACCGGATCTTCGGAACGATCTGAACACCCTCGGGGTAAATGCATTTTCGATCTTTCCTGAACTTGAGGGTTTGTCTGCTTATCTCCAATGGCGGTTTTTTGAATAACCGCACCTTGTTGGGATACCATTTGCCCAAGTTTTATACTGTCTCACGGTCCGATATAAAGTCAAAATTTTCTGACCAACGCAATGCTCGCTTTGAATTTTCTTGTTTTTCCTTTCAGGTTGAAAACTTCCATGGCAACTATATACTGACCCATTGGTAGCCGGTTTTTTGCTTCGTTCAGCCCGTCCCAGTTTACAACTCCGGATAAACCCAGTACCGCACTTTTCAAAAGATAACGTACAGGATTTCCTGCCAGGTCATAGATCGTTATGGAACCCATGTATCCCGATTCAGGCATCGTAAATCGTATAGATGCATAGTCTTCATAGCCATCACCATCTGGCGAAAACAATTTTTGCTCTATGACAAAAGCGCCGGTTAATAACAGATCCTGTTTAAACTGACTGTTCTGATAGCCTGGTGTTCCAAAACCGTCAGTGGATGCGGCAGAGGTCCAGTTGTCGGCTTGCTGTGTTGGCTGGCTGTAATCGATCCGTTCAAGCGCAACACCGTCTTTACTGTTGATTAATCCAAACTGCCATTTTTCAGAGTAAGATAATTCATCGATCACATCGCCCTGGCTGTTTAATACGGCAATATAACCCTTGTCATCTGGTAAAGACGGAAACGCCGTGGTCTGCGCCGCTGCAGCCGGATCTTTCAGATGATAATTTTGTGCGAGCCAGGTTGTATTTCGTGTGACAACCACATAAGCTCCGGGAAGTAGCAGACGTGTGTCGGAAGTTACCGGTACCAGGTCCGTAAAAGCTCCAACCTGGTTTTTACCAGCAAGCAAAATCGTTTTGAGATCAATAACAGT
>JAEZGI010000061.1 GCA_023416995.1 Bacteroidota bacterium | reverse complement strand
CTGCAGAGCAAATACATATCGGGATCGCGCATGGCAATGTTGATGGTTATGGACTTGATGAAGAAGGTAATTATTTTGGAATGACGAAAGCTGAGCTGGAACAAGCCGGGATGGACTGCTGGTTACTGGGTCATATCCATGCCCCTTATCCCACAGTGGATTTGGCAGGTCACGAGGTTTTCTTTTTTGCAGGAAATCACTGTGCTGACAATTGGAAAAGCGACCGCCCCGGAGGAGCCTGGCTGATCGGCATCGATGACCAAAAAAACATAAAAGCCGCACGTTGGAGCCATGGCGGAATCCGGTTTATTGACCAGGGTTTTACCGTCAACAACCTGCATGATGTACAAGCCGCGACGAACCTGTTAAAAAATATGAATGCTGCGAAAACAGTATTGAGGTTAACTTTAAATGGCTCACTGACAGAAGACGAACTCAACGAAATAAAGACAAGTATAAAAGAAGTCGGGAAAACATTTCTGCATGCGGACACGATCTGGAACATCAGGTTAAAAATTACAACGGAGGCGATCAATAAACTATACCCGGAAGACACGATCCCTCACACCTTGTTAACCGAGCTCTCAAAAAGTGAAGACGACCATCTTGCCATGCAATTGGCATATGAAACCATTCAAAATTTATCTAAATGATTCTTCGTTCGATCCGTCTCCACCCTTTTGCGGGTATCAATGATAAAACCTATCAATTCAATAAAGAATTCACAGTTATCTGTGGTCCGAACGAAGAAGGCAAAAGTACCGTTGCCAGGGCGCTGAAATTCGTGTTGTTTACAGAAACAAAATTGACGCCTGCAAGAAAAACTGCTGTTCTGAAAGATGTTTTACCTGTTGCCGGTGGAGATACAATTCGCGTCAGCCTCCATTTTATTGTTGGTGATGTTGAATATCAGCTTACAAAGCAATGGGGTGGTGCAGATGCTACTGAACTTAAAAGTGCAGATGTCACTATCACCAATCCTTCTGCGGTCCAGGAAAAGTTGCATGAGATGCTGCCTGCAAACCAGGCTGTTGTTGAACAAGTGTTGATTGCCAGCCAGTCACAACTGGCAAATGCAGTAGATAATTTGTCGGAAGATGTGCAGACTTCCTTATCCGACCAGTTACGCGCCAGTGTTTTGAAAGGCGGTGGAGTTAGTGCCACGAGGTTAGAAGATAAAATCAATGAAAAGGTTGAACAATATTTTGGCCGATGGGACGAAGCTTCGGGTACCATACAGGGTGGAGCATCACGTGGACTTCTAAATCCTTGGAAAAATGGTGTGGGTGTTATTGCAGATGCCTGGTATAAACTAGAGGAAGCAAAAAGTTTGCAGGATGAGATCATCAACTTTGATACGGAGAACAACCGGTTACAGACAAATCTTAATAGCGTTAATGAAGAACTTAAAGTGTTAGGCAGTTTTCTTTCTGAAAACAAGGCTGCCAATGCTGCAGTAACTCAACGTATAACATTAGAAGCTCAGCTTGAGAAATATAATGACGCATTAAAACAGTTTGCAGCCGATGCGCAACGCTGGCCGGTTGTTATAGCAGAAAGAAATGCTGCATTGGACGCATCTGCAAAGGTTGACACCGAACTGGCTGAAGTTCGCAATGAACTTGACATTGCAAGACAAAAGGAGCTCGCAAAGACCGACCAGGAAAGACTTAACCGCGTAAAAGAATTGGAGCAGCTATTGCAGTCGGCCGAATCAACCTTAAAAAATTCTGTTGATGTTCCTGCTTCAGCAGTTGAGGAAGCCAGGAGATTTCAACAGGAAATCAATCGTTGTCATAATCTTATTGATGGCCAGAAGTTGACAATGCGTATAGAGTCAACCGTAAGCGGGGACCTCCAGGTTATACATAGTGGCGGACAGCAGGATACGATTGATTTTGATGCCGGCAAACCGGTTCAACGCGCCATCAGCGGCAGCGTTCAGTTTGAATGGCAGGGCGCAACATTCACAGTGGCATCGGCCAATGCCGATATACAACAACTCGAACAGAAATTACAAAAAGCGGAAGCGGATCTAAAAGTGTTGCTGAACCAATATAACCAGTCCACACCGGAAGATCTTAGCCGTGCTGCGGATGCGCACCGGCAAATGGTAAACACAGTTACAAATGCAAAGGCAAATCTTAAGGCCGCCCTGGGAAATGAAAAGGCCGAAGATTTGAAATTACGTTGCAGGCAGGCGGCAGCCTTACCTGGCACACGTGATCCTAAAGTATTGGAGCAGCTATTATCCGACAAAACAAGACAAAGCGGTCAGTTCCAAAGTACGGTCCAGGTACTTGATAAAGAATTAAATGTTTTCGTTACTAAACATCAATCACCCGAAAACCTTGATGAACGTCGTTTAAACGGTCGAGAACAGGTTAAAGAACGCGAGGCGGCACTGGCTCAGCTTGCGCCGCTGCCTGCGGGATATGAATCTGCTACAGATTTTCAGGGTGCCTACCATGAGGCGGAGGTGAGAGAGCGTTTGCTGAGTAATCAAAAACATGAAATTGAGATTCAACAAAAAGCATTAAAAGAACCTTCTGTTTCTATCATTGATGCAAAGGAGCAAACACTTAGCGCGAAAACCAGGTTTGAACAGGCGCTGCTTGAAGGCCGTGCATACCGTAGGATCCAGGCTAAGCTGAACGAATTGCTTGCTTCTGCAGATGCCGGTGCTTTTATGCCTTTACATGAAAAAACAGAAAGTTACCTCAATGTATTATCAGGTGGCCGCTTTAAACACATTCCATTTGATGTTACAAAGCCTCAGTTGCTGGAAGGTGATAATGTTTCCCTGCCGGTTGGGTTGCTTAGCAAAGGCACAAAAGATATCCTGGCTTTATCGTTGCGGCTTGCAGCAGCAGAGGTTTATCTCCACGGCAAGGGCGGATTTGTTATGATGGATGATCCGTTGGTTGACATGGATGCAAAAAGGCGTGATGCTGCAGCTACCGTATTACAACGTTTCAGCCAGCAACATCAAACCATTGTGTTTACATGTCATGAAGCACATGCCGGCCTCTTTGCAGAAGCCGGAGCTTAGAAACGATCGTGCCACAAGCCTTTGTACGGGCCTGATATATTTGGGCGCCTCGCCATTTTCATTAATTCGAAATGCCGTTGGATTGGTAAATGTTATTTGACCATGAGTTTGACCGGTATGTTTCCACGCGTTGCATTTGAATACGGACATACCTGGTGCGCTTTATTGATCAGTTCTTCCGCCTGGGATTTTTCAATTCCTGGTATATCTGCAATAAGCACAACCTCCAGGCTATAACCGCCGTTGTCATTTTTGCCGAGACTAACCTCGGCTGTTACTGAAGTGGTTCCTGTCTGAATCTTCGACATCCTGATAACATTATTGAGTGCACTGTCGAAGCAAGCAGCATAACCACCTGCAAACAGAATTTCAGGGTTGAGATGTTTACCCGCCGAACCCGGTGGTCTTACATCTATATCAAGCGTGCCATCTTCAGATAATACATGTCCATTTCGACCGCCCGTAGCAGTTGCCTTCGCCGTATAAAGCTTTTCCATTAATTCAGATTTTAAACTAATTATGCAATCTTCATACCGTCATCGCTATCAAGTAAAGAGAGCCAGGCGCTTCTGCTGAGTGTTTGTAATAGACCTGCATCGGTTTTGATCAGGTGCTCAGCAAGGTTTCTTTTTGAATCCTGTAGCTTAAGAATTTTTTCTTCAAGGGTACCGGGACAAATAAGTCGAACAGCAACTACATTTTTTTTCTGACCGATACGATAACTACGGTCGATTGCCTGGTTTTCCACTGCGGGGTTCCACCAGGGGTCAACTATGTATACATAATCTGCACTGGTCAGGTTGAGTCCAGTGCCGCCAGCTTTCAGACTGATAAGAAACACCCGCACGTTTTCATCTTCCTGGAAACGTTTAACCTGTGCTTCCCGGTTTTGTGTTTTACCAGTCAGGTAAGCATATGGAACCGATCGCTCATCCAGCTCTTTCCTTACCAGGTCAAGCATCGAAACAAATTGCGAAAACACCAGTATCTTATGTGAGGGGGCATTGTTTTCAATCTGTTCAAGCAGCACATCAATCTTTGCTGAACGATCGCCATACAACTTTTCATCTTTCAATAACAAGGGAGAATCACAAATCAGTCTTAGGGTAGTGAGCCCCTTTAATACATGCATGGTACTTTTTGATAACTCATCTTCGGTGATGCCGGATATATAATCACGGAACGATCTTTCATAAGCCTGGTAGATATTCTTCTGGGCATCGCCCATTGGACAATACACCGTCATTTCGGTTTTTTCCGGTAGCTCTGAAGCCACGTCTTTTTTGGTGCGGCGCAGCACAAATGGTGCAACCTTTTTTTGAAGTGCAGCCGCGTTCCTGCTGCTTTGGAACTTATCAATCGGCACAGAGAACAGATCCCTGAACGATTGGCTGCTTCCTAACAGTCCCGGACATGCGAAGGATAACTGTGCAAACAAATCGAATGTGTTGTTTTCAATTGGGGTGCCGGTAATGGCGATCCGGTTGCGGGACCTAAGCTTTCGGACCGCAAGATATCGTTGCGAGTGGATGTTTTTGATATGTTGCGATTCGTCAAGGAACACATAGTTGAAATTAAAGTGCTGCAACGAATTGATCGTGGATAGTACTGTTCCATAGGTTGTAAGAATTACTTCATACTGCTTCATTTCCTCCGGCTCTATTCTTTTATCTGCACCGTAAAAAATATATACGGATAAAGAGGGTGCAACGCGTTGAAGTTCTTCCTGCCAGTTGAAGAGCAGAGAGGTTGGCATCACCACCAGGTTAGTGTTTTGTTTGGCGCGCTTGCGCTGGCTCAGCATGAAAGCTATTACCTGTATCGTTTTACCGAGACCCATATCGTCGGCAAGACAGCCGCCAAAATTAAATTCATCCAGCAGGTTGAGCCATTGCAGCCCCTGTTTTTGATAGTCTCTCAATTCGGTTGTGAGTCCATCGGGAACGATGGTGTGATCAATAGCCTGAACTGTTTTGAACTGTTGTTCGTAACGCAGCAGTTCCTGTTTTACCTCAGGCGATAATTCGTGATCATCATACAATTCGTTTATGGCAGCAAAGTTGCTTTTATGGGTGATCAGTACATCTTTAGAAATTTCACTATTGCGGAAATAAGCATCGAATTTTTCGAGCCAGTGTTCAGGAAGAATGCCCAGAGTGCCATCGTCGAGTTCAACATATTTACTGCGGTTGCGTACCGATTGATGCAATTGTTTTAATGAAGCACGGGTTTTGCCAAAACGAACGTCCACGCCGGTTTGAAACCAATCGTGTCCGCTTACAACGTTTATATTAATGGATGCTTTATGAGCATTCAGTTTATTTCCCTTTAACTGGTTAAAACCAAGTATGGTGACGCCTGCAGAACGCCATTCTGCAAATACCTCCTGGAACCAGTTCTCATCAAGCAATTGTTGTTTGTGCAGGTAAAAGTGGTTGAGATCGTTTTCAAGTTGTTCGGTAAAATCAGGATGCTGTCGTAATAACATTGCGGTAAATCTTATCTCCGCATCATCATTTCTTTCAACAATAAAATGATTACCTGATTTGTCGATCGCATAGATCTGTCTTTTAGTTCGCACCGGGATCTCAATGTTACCATACCGCATCACAGGAGTGATCATTACGTAAGGATTCAGGTCCGACAGGTAAATCAGTTTCTCGGGCTGGCCGGCAAGATTGGCTTCCTGGATTTGTTTAGGTGTGCCAGTTTTAAGATTGTGATATTTTATGACCACACGTTCTTCAAGTTTGTCAAGAACCGCCGTTTTAAACTGGTGAAAATCGTTTGCCGGCACTTGTATCACCGGTTGCTGATAACGAAAGAAATGGCACAACTTCATAAGATGAAACCCCGCGAGCAGGTAAAGATCATTTTTCACCTGCACGAAATAGTCAAATCTGAAGTCAACCTGTGTCAGCAGATACTGCTTATGATTGATCCCCATACCCGGTATAATTTCGTAATGCGTCCCCCGCTGGTACACATTCAGAAAGAGATCCGCTTTTGATGCCGCGGGTTTTACCTCGTTAAGGGAAGTTGCAGTTACGTTTTCCGATTTTGCGCTGTCGTGACGAAAAAAACGAAGCTGAAGGGGATTGTGAAAAACCTGTTTCAGGGCATCAAAATCTGACGATTTTCTGGGAGCAGTTGGATTATTCTGGAACCGGCTCACGGCTGAATAGAACCTGAGTGCGTCCGCATCAGTTGCTGCCATCGATATTTCGGAAAGCTCGATTTCTGTGACTGGATTTTTTATCCGGCCCTTGCCGGTCATCGAAGCAGCGTATAGCCCAACTGACAACTGTTTATGGAAACGGTATTGCTTCAACACAACTATCGTTTCCTGATTCGCGTGAGCCGGCTGCTGTTTTGCATCCTCTGTGGTGAGCAATTGATCCTGGTAAGCTTTTACTGAAAACATTCTTATTTGTTAAATGCCAAGCTACTTAATTTTTGAGGGTTCCACCGTGTCGTAAAATCCGTTTAGGACGAATTTGTGATATTGCGCTGCCGGGCGTAAAGTGGTTGTAAAAAATAAATAAGTTGAGCAATGATTTTTTTTGCAGGAATCATCAACGGTCAAAATTTTTAATAATTTTGACCCCTTGACTGCTCAAACCAGGATGCTTAAGGGGTAAAACTTTTTATATGCAAATCAGAAAAATTTTACTGATTGATGATGATGCTGATGATCAGGAAATTTTTGAAGCAGCATTGCAGTCTTCGTCTGCATCGGTTCAGTATCAGTCTGTCAGCAGTGCGGTTTCTGCCCTGGATCAGCTCAACACCGGCGAGTTGAGCCCAGACATTATTTTCCTCGATCTAAATATGCCGGTAATGGACGGCCGCCGTTTTCTTACGGAGTTAAAAAAACATGAACTTTTAAAACCAATCCCGGTTGTAGTGATTTCCACATCTTCACATCCCGAAACCATCTCGAGCGTTAAGGCTCTCGGTGCTGCCGGATTTGTAACAAAGCCAAGCTCTTTTGATGAGTTGGTTACCATTCTCGACGACTTATTGTCTAATAACGCTTTGCTGCAGTAACGAAGGGAATACAGTGCGCTGGTAGATATTTGCAGTTCAACCATCAAAAAGGCGGTTTCATCAAAACGGTGTTGTATAAACGAAAAAAGCAACTGACATTGCTTCAAACACCTAACCTAAACATGACACCTACTGCCCGAATTTTCCGGCTGATCACATTTTGTATTATGATATCATTTGGCGTTACTGCTGTTGCGCAGGAGGCACCCACGACTGCCAGTGTACTGAAAATAGCGCTTATAGACCCGGGTGTGAGCTATGAACAAAAAATTGGTGATAAACAAACGATAGCCATCCAGGGTATTATCAGAAGTCGGATCTCACTCGGCTATTCCAGCGCCCTGGGTACAACCTCAGACATCTATTTTGATCCGGCGCTAAATCTTCAATACAGGTATTATTATAACCTGGAGAAAAGATTTACAAAAGGAAAATACACCTATCAAAACAGCGGTAACTATCTCACAGCACTCACAGAAGCGCAATTGTCAAAAATACCGTTGAACCCCGACGCATCAGACGAACACGACCGGCGACTGGTACATTCTGTTGGTGCAGCCTGGGGATTTCAACGCAACTACAAAAGTCATATCAGCCTTGATATTCAACTTGGGGGTGAATTCAGCTATGGCAGAACCACGACCTACCTGGTCGGAGCAAACCGGCAGAAAAACTGGCACGGACGATTTTCAGAGATGATCCGGATCCAGTTTGGGTTCTGGATCAAATAGCCGTCTTACCCGGCGCAGGGCACAGAAATTGATAAAATCCCGGAAAAGTATCAACATGGCCCTGATAGGAGAAGTAATTAAAAAAGCGATAGATTTTACCGGTTATATCAGCGCCGAACCCAATCCCGTTAAAGCTCAGAAAGCGGTTTTAAAACAGCTTCTTAAAAAAGCCAGGTTAACAGCATTTGGCCGCAAATACCAGTTTGGGGCGATACTCGAAAGTCCGGACCTAATTACAGCTTTCCAGGAAAAAGTACCTTATCACGATTACGATAAAATCTACAACGAGTGGTGGAAATATCTTTTAGAGGGCCATCACAATGTTACCTGGCCCGGCGGACAAAAATATTTTGCACTCAGCAGCGGAACCACCAGTAATAAAAAATATATCCCTGTAACCGATGACATGCTCAGCTCCATAAAAAAGTCGGGTATGCAACAGGTGATGAGCCTTAAAAATTTCGATCTGCCGCCAGACTTTTTTCAGAAACAAATAATGATGCTGGGTAGCAGTACCAGTCTGGTTAAAGCTGAGGCCCATGAAGAAGGCGAAATCAGCGGTATCAGTGCTGCCAATATCCCCACATGGTTCAAAGGTTTTTATAAACCAGGTTTTGAGATTGCTTCGATTGAAAATTGGGACGACCGCGTAAAACGTATCGCTGAAGAAGCGCCAGGCTGGGACATAGGAAGTATTACAGGTATTCCATCCTGGGTTGAATTGATGCTGAAAGAAATTATCAAACATAATGGCTTAAAAACTATTCATGATATCTGGCCCAACCTGAATGTGTATACAACAGGCGGTGTAGCGTTTGGGCCTTACCGTAAGAGTCTCGAAAAATTATTTGCCCGACCTTTGATTTATATTGATACCTACCTCGCATCCGAAGGTTATCTCGCTACTCAAAAAAGACCTGGTACGGATGCAATGGCACTGATTACGAACAATGGTTACTTTTTTGAATTTGTTCCCTTTATCCCGGAGAATATTGACGACGAAGGTTGTGTTAAACAGGGAGTTAAGGCACTGACGCTGGAGGAAGTTTCGGAAAATACAGAATACGTGCTGATCATATCAACGGTGTCCGGTGCATGGCGCTACATGATAGGCGACACTATAATTTTTACCGACAAACAACGCGCAGAAATCAGGATCAGTGGTCGTACAAAACATTACCTGAATGTTGTGGGCGAACAATTATCAGTTCAAAAAATGAACCTCGCGATCCAAAAGTTGGGCCAGGCATTTGATATGCCCGTGGAAGAATTTGTTGCTTCCACCATTGCGAAAGATGACGGCTTTATCATGAAATGGTATATCGGCAGCAACAAACAGGTTGATGAAACGGTTGCCGCAAAGATCATTGACGATGAACTGAGCGAAAACAATAAAAACTATAAGGTAGCCCGTGGTAAAGCATTAAAGGGTGTCGAGGTTAAGGTGATACCTGTGGACCACATTTACAAATGGAGTGAAACATTTAAAAAGCTTGGTGGTCAGGCGAAGATTCCCCGTGTTATGAAGGAAGATGAATTCATAGAATTCGGGCAATATGTAGAAGGTCTGACGTAATCGCGAATTATTTTGATAGTGCCGCTCTTTCGGCCTGTCGCTCTTCAAGTTTGCGCACTTGCTCTACGATATCATCGGGTGAAAGATAAAGTCTTGCAATCTTGTCCTTGTAGGCCTGTGGCAATTCTGCATGATCAAGTATAAACCGTTTGGTGGCAATGATGTATTGACCAAGCCCGTGATTTACAGCATGTGTGTCGGCGATCTCTTCAACTTGTTTTACATACCTGCCGGATGCGAGGTATTTATAACCGAAGGCCACCATCCCCCTGTTGCTGCGGTTTTCATAATCCATTATATGCCCCAGTTCGTGTCCTATCCAGCCAATCATAATTTCATCCGGTAACTGGTGTATGGGGGTGATGTTATGTGTAAGTCTGAATACCGAACTAATATTTATCCGGTAGCTGCGGTTGCTGCGGTTTTTTAAAAGGCTCGTAAATACCGGCTGCGCCTGCATCACCGACTTGCGTATCCTTTTTTTAAACACAAAATGAATCCGGGTGTTTCTGAGTTCAGGATAATGTGATAATGCCTTTAATACATTGGTTCTTATCACAGCAGGAATAGTCTTATTGGCAGCAAATGCTTCCAGTTTCGGATCCTGGTTCATACCGGTAACAGCCATAATATAAATTAATATTGCAATCATAGAATAATCCCAGCCTTCTACCGCTTATTCTATGAAGGGTACAGAACAGCGGTCGCCGGGTCCGGTAACGGTTTCCAAAATAATGCCAGTGCACTTAGGTTGGCGCCCCTTCGTATCTTAGATTTTAAAATTCATATATGGATGCAAAGGTGAAGATCCTTGATACAACTATTTTATCTGACAACTGGTACGTTCTCAAAAAGGTTGTTTATGAGTACCAGCAAAAGGACGGCAGTTTTAGTACGTATACGCGGGAAGCTTATGACCGCGGTAATGGGGCAGTGATTTTGCTGTACAACACCTCAAAAAAAACAGTTATACTGACGCGCCAGTTCCGGCTACCTACTTATATCAACGGGAACGAGACCGGCATGATGATCGAGGCCTGTGCCGGTTTACTGGATCGTGACAACCCGGAAGATTGCGTAAGGAAAGAAACAGAAGAGGAAACCGGTTACCGGCTCACAGAAGTAAAAAAAGTGTTTGAAGCTTATATGTCTCCGGGCTCCGTTACAGAGATTTTATATTTCTTTATTGGTGCATACGAGGATAAAATGAAAGTAAATGAAGGTGGGGGACTACAGGAGGAACAGGAAAACATAGAAGTGCTGGAGTACCCTTACGAAGAAGCATTAAAGATGGTTGAAGAGGGTGGAATAAAAGATGCGAAAACCATCATGCTGCTTCAGTACCTCAGGTTGCACGCGATCATGTGATCAGGCAGACGGGCCCAACCAGTTTCACGAGAGCAGGGATATCTGTTGTATAGGTATTGCGTAATCCAGATAGATACTTCAACTGTCCGGGTTTTGTTTCACTATCGGCAAATCGCGATAGCGAATTCCTGTTGCCTGGTACACAGCATTTATCACCGCGGCACCCGCGGGTCCCTGTGCAGCTTCACCCGCACCCAGTGGACCTTCACCGGGATTATGAATAATTTCCACCTCCGTGTCAGGGCACTGGCTGAACCTGAATATGGGGTATGATTTCCAGTCAACGCTCCTGATCGCTTCCCTGTCAAACTGCACGCCTTCCTGCATGGCCCAGCTGGCTGCCTGTATCATACCGCCCTCTGTTTGATTGATTACGCCGTCTGTATTGATTGTTTCACCGGCATCAATAACCGAAAACATCTGTGTTATACCAATCTGGTTCAACTTCCTGTTAAAAACTGCCCGGGCCGCAACTGCACAATAGGCCGCAGTGTTCTTATACCTTGAAAATGCAATGCCGGTGCCAGTACTTAGACCTTCAGTGGTTTGCGATGCAACAGAGCGCTGCACCATTTCACGCAGCCTGATCAACACGGCTTTTGCTCTTGGATCTGTTAAATGCATCAACCGGAACTCATAAGGATCCGCTCCTGCAGCTATGGCCAATTCATCCATGAAACATTCAATAGCAACAATATTTCCGAAGGCACCCAAACTTCTTAAAGCAGACACCCTTAGCGGTCCGCTAAAAAAATGCATGTCGATTTTTTGATTAGGGATATCGTAATAAGGTTCTGAATTACGATAAGCACCGCCACTAAATCCTGAAGGAGCTTTGTTTGTGGCATTGCGTATATACCTTGCCGGTAGCAGGTTCTCCGGGTTGCCACCGGGTCGCGTGCCATGCGTATCTGACCACAACTGGTACTGCCAATCGGTAATTTTCTTGTTTTCATCCAGGCTGGCTTTGATATCCATGATCATCGCTGAACCGTAAGGTTCCCATGCATGTTCATCTTCGCGCGACCATTGTAGCCGCACATGGTTGCCGGCATGGGCCATTGCCAGTATTGCAGCTTCCGCAGCCACATCGTCCGCACCATTGTGTCCATAACAGCCGGAACCCGGAACACCGGTGATATGAATCTTTTCAATGTCAATATTCAACAGTTTACTGATTGCCGTACGCAGGGGATATATGCCCTGGCTGTGCGACCAGATATGTAACATGCCGTTTTCAAACAGTGCAACTGCACATGATGGCCCAATGGACCCATGCATCGTGTAAGGTCTTGAATAAGTGGCAGTATAAACACGACTTTTACTTTCAAAATCTGTTTGACCAACCGATTTCACATTTTCCGTTTTAGCGGGTAACGAACGGAGATATGCATTTAGGGATTCGAACGAGCTGGGAACAAGTGGCCTGCTGTTTGTCCATCGAACAAAACTTTGCCCGGCAGTCTGCACCTGCACCGCGGAATATTCATCGCTGGTTATGATACCAATAAAGTTTCCATCAATAACTGTCCGGAGAACAGAAGGAAACTGCTTTTTTAATGCTTCTTCATCAAAACTTGTAAGTGTTGCATGATAATTCAGGGGCCGGATAATGCGTGCATGCACCATGCCTGGAAAACGCAGATCCTGCACAAAGATGGGCTTGCCCTGGATCATATCAATAATGTCATCTCTTTGTATTGAATGTCCAACCAAACTGTATTTACTCTTTTCCTTTAACAACACTGGTAAGGTCACCTTATCAGTAATCTGTTTGCCGTTCAGCAGTTGTGCGAAACGCACTTTCCTGCCTCCACGTTTCCAACTGATCACACCGGCTTCCATTGTAAGTTCTGCCGTTTTGGTTTTGAATTTTGTTGCTGCAAGCTGTAATAGTTTCGCGCGCGCAGCAGCCGCAGCAAAACGCACCGACATCGCACTGTTGTCCATCGAGCCGCTGCCCGCAGTATATCCTTCATCAGGAGTAACACCGGTTTCAGCAAGCTTCACCTCAACCTGGTTCATCCGCAGATCTAATTCTTCAGCAGCAACCTGAGCTATCGCAGTTCTGATGCCCTGTCCCAACTCCATCTTTCCTGTAAACA
>JAEZGI010000028.1 GCA_023416995.1 Bacteroidota bacterium | reverse complement strand
GAACGCACCCATATTTTGTGTATTTTGATGCTCGCGCTAAACAAAACAAACTCATCAATATGACCGATTACCTGAAAAGAAGAAAATTTGTAAAGATGTTGTCTGGCGGCAGTGCGCTAACGCTGGCCGGGCTAACCATGGGCAGCGTGGTGCAGGCTGCTGAAGCGCTTATTGATTCACCGTCAGAAAAGCAGGAAGGTACAAATGAAAACGTCTATGCATTTACAACAAAACCTTATCTCCAGAATCCGGCTGCTGACGCCATGACCGTGATTTGGCTCACGAACAAACCGAGTCATAGCTGGATCGAATACTGGCGCGAAGGAGATAAAGAGCGGAAATCAGAAACCATCACAAACGGGATGGTGATGGCGAATAACACGTTGCATCGTATCCGGATTGAAGGATTACAACCCGGCACATCGTATTCGTACCGCGTACATTCAAAAGAGATTAAAAGTTTTCAGGCATACAAAAAGGAATTTGGCGAAACATTGACCAGTGACACGTTTCGTTTTGAAACGCATAACCCCAACAGTGATAATACGTCGATGCTGATCCTGAATGATATTCATGACCGCCCGCATTCATTCAGCCAGCTTGAAAAACTGAACGGAAACGATCCGTATGACTTTGTGTTTTTGAACGGTGATATGTTTGACTACCAGACCGACGAACCGCAATTGGTGAATCATTTAATCAATCCCTGCAGTGATGTATTTGCGGCAAACAAACCGTTTATGTTTGTGCGGGGCAATCATGAAACGCGTGGACCGTTTTCTTATCAACTTGATAACTACTTTGAAAACATAGGTCGTCAGCCTTATTTTTCTTTCAGCCGGGGTCCTGTGTTTTTTGTAGCGCTGGATAGTGGCGAAGACAAACCCGATGATCACGAAGCATATTATGGGCTCGCCGCGTTTGATCCATTCCGCGAAAAACAGGCGGCATGGCTGACCGAAGTATTGCATTCAAAAGAAGCACGCAGGGCTGCTTACCGGGTAGTACTGATGCATATTCCGCCTTTTCATTCAGGCGACTGGCACGGTACATTGCATTGCCGTAAATGTTTTTCACCGGTGTTTGAGAAACAAAAAGTAGATATGGTTATTTCCGGTCATACCCATCGCTATGGTGTTCATCAGCCACAGGCGGATCATTCGTATCCTATCATCATCGGTGGTGGTCCGAAAGAAGGTTCAAGAACCCTTATCAAATTAAAGGCAGATAAAAAAGCTTTGACGGTGAATATGATTGCGGATAATGGGAAACAGGTGGGCGAATACGTAGTGAAACCGCGGAAAGCATAAGTTTATAAAAACCCTTAACTCTTACGAACACCTTGCGTAACTGAAAACGTTTACCCAGGGTGTTTTTTTATATTCCTGATTGCGTATGCAAAGCTTTCTGATGTGGTAAACGTCGGGCAACTACCGGTTGTGGTTTTGCGCCGACTAAATACAGAACCACATAGGCGGAAACTTTTGATCCCAAACCAGGTAGGATCATCTTACCTGGTTTTTTAATGTCAAGAAGGGTTGTTCAATAAAACGATAGGTAAGCGTTGACACGCCTATCACCAGTGTTATTCCAACTACCCAACAACCTGCCTGTTCCAGTCTGGATAGGTGTTGTGTAACCTGTTCCATAGGGTAGAAGATTCCTGTGAAGTTCACCAGGTAGATGGAGTAGGAGATGCGGCTTATGAAGTTGATGGATGCCAATTGCCTCTCAAACTGGTAATAATACATGCCCGTAACAAAGATCGAAGTTCCAATGCCACAAAGGGGATAATATAATGAAGAGACGAAATAACTGTGGTTGAATAAATGCAACAGCACCGCGAAAGCCCAGATCACTAAGCCGCTGACAACAAGCATTGTTGCAGATTTATTACTGCTCGTTTTATAGAATCTGGAGAAATATGCAGCCAAAACACCGTATGCGCTTGCGTCTAACCTGAACAGTACGCCATGATGGTACCAGAGCGGTTCCGTTGTCAACAGACGTGCCATGATCATGGTGATGATACAAATCAACGCAGCGCCAACTACCGCATGTTGGCCTTTAAAAATCTTTACACCTGCAGACGAAAGCATCTTCAAAAAAACTGCAACACAGGGCAATAGCAGGTAAAACCATTCTTCAATAGCAATGCTCCAGGTTTCAGGAAAAAACGTTCTATGCGTTGTGAGACTTTGCATGAAAACCAGGTAACTCGCATCAAAATTGACCGGAGTAAGAAAGATATTTACCAGTGCCCAATAAAGTGGAAAAAGGAACAGGTATAGAGGCAGCGTTCGCAGCCAACGGCGAATCCAGAAACGCTTTAAACCAGTATTCGAAAAGTTATTATCATCAAAGAGTTCCAGGATGAATCGTCCGATAAGAAAACCACTCAAAGAAAAAAACAATTCAACCCCTCCGAATCCTAAATACCAGCCATAAGGCGGGATGTAATGAAACATAGACTTGACGCTATGGATCAACAATACCATAAGAATGGCCATTGACCTGGTAACGTCAAGTCCATAGTTTCGCGGGAAATGGGTAGCGATCGTCATTTTTCCAGTTAGTCATTAAGGATATCGGTATAGTCACTATCGCGTTAAGCTACCAGGTCTTCTAATGATTTAGGGGAACGACTTCTATGCATATTGCCCCAGCCAGACATTGCTTTAATAACAGGCTTCAGCGACGCGCCTAATGGAGTGAGTTGATACTCTACACGGGGTGGTACTTCTGCATAGACAGATCTTTTGATAATGCCATCTCTTTCAAGTTCCCGTAATTGTGCGACCAGCATGCGTTCTGAAATGCCCTCTATAGAATTTTTTAGCTCGCTGTACCGCATGGTCTGGTGATTAAGCCGGCATAAGATCGCAGGCTTCCATCTGCCGCCAATCACACCGAGTGTATAGGCCATGCCGCAGCTGTCAAGGATTTGTTTTTCATTGATCGTGTTGGTGGAGTTTATTTTACGCATACGATACTTACTTTTTTGTTAGTACTTAACTATTTGATGCCTACCTGCAAAGGTAGCTAATAGTGGGTAATTTTGCTTTGTCATCAAAAGCGAGAGACTTACAGCAGGCAAGGCATCATCAGCTGGAATGATATCAATGATGTGGTGTTTACTTCGGTCTCATATCTAAAACAATTAATAAAATAACAATGAATAAGTTAGAAAATAAAGTGGCGTTGGTAACGGGTGGCAGCAGGGGTATCGGCGCTGCAATTACAAAACAGTTGGCAGCGGCGGGAGCCAAAGTGGCTTTCACCTATCATAAATCGCCGGACAAGGCAAACGAACTGGCCAGGGAAATTAAAACTGCCGGTGGCGAGGCCGTAGCTATCCAGGCCAACAGTGCCAGTGTTGAATCTACTGCGGCAGCGGTTCAGAAAACCCTTGATGCGTTTGGCAACATTGACATCCTCGTAAATAACGCTGGCATCTATATCGGTGGTGAATTCGTGAAGCACACTGTTGAGGATTATGAAGAAGTGATGGCCGTCAATGTGCGGGCTGTTTTTGTTGCTGCGCTGGAAGCTTCAAAACGTATGCGCGATGGAGGACGTATTGTTACGATCGGAAGTAATATGGCTGATAATTCGGTTTTTCCGGAGGGCACTTTGTATGCGATGAGTAAGTCGGCGGTGCAGGGTTTTACACGTGGTCTTGCACGCGACCTCGGTCCCCGGCGTATAACCGTAAACGTGGTGCAACCTGGTCCGATTGATACTGATATGAATCCTGCAGAGTCCGAACATGCGACGCGTGTGAAAACACGTTTGGCCTGGGGCGAATACGGCGACGTCAGTGATATCGCAAACCTGGTTACCTTTCTGTCAAGTGACGAAGCCAAATACATCACAGGTGCGGCGATCACGATAGATGGTGGGTATAATGCGTAAGGGTGTATAAATTAACAATGTCGACCGGGGTGCAGCGAGTATTCAGATTAGACATGATGTTTGATTTGCTCCATCTGTTGCAGCCCCGGTCGACTTTTTATTTTCAACTGCAATAGATAGCTTAAAGTAAAATTCAACCGGCAAATTATGCGTCTCGTATAAAACGGTCTTCCATTTCTAAGGGTGAACACTTATGAGCAAAAGATTTCGTGGACCATGCATATTTAATTTAGTCGGTTCCACTTAATTGCATGTATGGGTGATGAATTCAAGTCTTTGTTATTAAATAAGTTCAGCATCGCAGCTCCCGCGTGCATATTAATCCACTCTGATATTACCCGCGGGTTATCGGTAGAGGGTGATAGAAGTAACCGAAATGCATTCATTGAGAAGCATTGTGAGCATATTGCTGATCTATTTCCAAATTCACGGGTTTACATGCCAGCTTTCAATTACGACTTCCTAAAATGCGGTTCATTTGATGTTGAGCGTGACCCCTCTCAGGTGGGAGTACTTTCAGAATATTTCAGACTACACCATGCCCTCTGGAGGACCCACGACCCGGTGTTCTCATTCAGCGGTACCGGCAACATCGGTTTCAGGGACCCTGTGGGACACGATGCTATTATCGACCCCTTTGGCGCCAATTCATTTTTTGATTTTCTTTATAGGGAAGACTGTTTCCTTTTTCATTATGGATCGCGTTTTGAATGTTCTACTGTTTTGCATTACGCAGAAAGAATGTCAGGTGTGTTGATGTATAGATATGACAAAGTTTTTAAAGGTAATGTCACTACAAAAGACCTTGTCGCACCGGTTGTTTATCGATACCATGTTAAACCCAGCGATCGCGGGTTTCAATATGATTATACAAGAATGATACAGGGTTTGACCGATGCAAACATACTGACTACCTTACAAGACGGCCGAACGAGAATCTCCTATTGCAGCCTCAGATTGCTTGTAGAATATCTTATACAAGAAATGCGGAAGGATCCCTTTGCCTTACTCCATCCAGGCACAACGTCGTGGCTGCAACCCATGGTTGAGCGATTAGGCAGACCTCTGTTAATCACTGATTTTGAGAATGCTCACGGTCCGGCTTTTGAAGTGTAGTCCTATCTTGCAACTAACGAATCAGATCGAGCCTGTTATGAAACTTTTTGTTATAAAGAGGGGTCTATCAGATACGTTTTAAGAGTATTTTATGGGTACGATGATTGAACTTTGCCATCGGCTTTATCCACTTAACCGAAGTATCACTGGTGATGGAGTACGCAAGTCACTGGACATTCTACAGGAATACATTCCTATCGATGTCCGCGAGGTGCCCTCCGGCACAAAAGTATTAGATTGGAGCATCCCCAAAGAATGGAACATTACTGAGGCTTATATCGTCGACCTCCAAACCAATAAAAAAATTGTAGACTTTAAGGATCATAATCTCCATATCGTCGGTTATTCGATACCGGTAGATGCGGTTTTAACTTTCGAGGAGCTCGATAGCCATTTGTTTAAGATCGAAAGCCAGCCCGACGCGATCCCGTATGTCACTTCATATTACAGAGAATTCTGGGGCTTTTGCCTGACTTACGAGGTCTATCAAAAAATTAACCGGGATTCGCGCTTTCATGTTGTAATCAAAAGCAGCTTGTGTGATGGCTCTTTAACGTACGCAGACCTCGTAATACCAGGGCAAACAGAGGAAGAGATTTTTATCTCCACTTATATCTGTCATCCTTCGATGGTGAATAATGAATTAAGCGGAATGGTCATATCTGCCTTCCTCGCAAAATGGATGTTGGAAAAAAAGTCGCATCGCTATACCTACCGTTTCGTGTTTGTTCCTGAGACAATCGGTGCCATCACCTATCTCCATTATCATGTTGATCATTTGAAAGAAAAGGTTATTGGCGGCTTCAATATATCCTGTGTTGGAGACGAAGGGCTTTTCTCATACCTGCCATCCCGCTATGGTGATAACCTTTCTGACAAAATAGCTTTACATGTACTTGGTCATTCCGGACCGTTCAGGAAATATACTTATCTCGACCGCGGGAGTGATGAGCGGCAGTATTGCGCGCCCGGTGTGGACCTTCCCATTTGCAGCATATTGCGATCGAAGTTTGGTGAATACGCGGAGTATCATACTTCGCTCGATAACTTCAACTTCGTTACTGAAGTCGGCCTTAGTGAATCTTTTGAAATGTATCGTAGATGTCTTGAACTTTTTGAAGTCAATTGCCGGCCCGTTGTTCAGGTGATGGGTGAACCTCAGTTAGGCAAGCGTGGTTTATATCCGCTACTCTCTACCAGGAGTTCCGGATTGGTAGTTAGAAACATGATGAACTTTCTGGCTTATTGCGATGGAACAAATGATTTTGTCGACATATGTAATCGTATCGGTATTCCATATTGGGATGCGTTATTGTTCTTCGACCAGCTAGTTGAAACGGGATTAGTAAAGAACCGTGCCGCCAGTGTTTCCGGCGGCACAGTCGGTAAATCTATAAACCGTTAAGCGCCCCTTCAAGCCAATCCATTCTTGCATTTAACCAGTTCTTCAAATACATTACTTCATTATCATAAGAACCCCAGATGGCATAGTTTGGCCATGTTTGCGCATACAATGTTCTCCAGCGGTTATTGTTCTCCAAAGCCGACCACTTCAGACTGGTGGCGTTTTTATTTATTTCGTTAAAAATCTCCTGCTTTTTTGATTTGAAGTATGCGAAGCGGGTCTTTACCTTTTCAACAAATGCCGGATCCTGGAATAGCCGGGCTATCCATGGTGCACCCTGAACCCAGAATCCTTGAGGGCTATTGTTACCATTGTAGTTAATATTTCCAAAGGCTATATCGAAATCCCACAGTGGGCCCATTTTTAGTTTGCCACCTGGAGCCATATTCATATAGCAACTAGTGACAAAAGCTGCATCATTATTTTTGGAAATCTCATTTATTAAAAACCAGTCAACAAAACTAGCCACATCCAAATATTTGGCATACCCGTTTTCGGGATCTTTAAAGTTGGCTCCGTATAGTGTGCTCTGGATTGTAATTACATGATTTTTGATAAAATTATACTTGGCATCATCTTTTGAAACCTCGGGCTCTTTAATATTTAGAAGAAATATACCTGTTTTAAAATAAACATCGTCAGGTTCCATTCTGTTTTCCTGATCCACCTCTAATAAAAAGCCTTCATCGGTAATGTTTACACGATCTTCTCCAACTTCTATGCCTTCGCATAACTGGTAGGTTCCCTGGTAAACCTCATTCAAAAACAATTCTACAAAATGTGACCTTGGTGTCCACTCGAGTTCGCTAATACTGCCCATGAACAACGCCAGATCATTCCGAAGTTGGGATTTGTCTGTATAATTTGCCAGCAGCACCCAGTCTTTACTTTCGGGTGCATTGAAAAACGATTGCTTGGTACCAAGCTTGAGCTTGTATGGTTTTTTCGGCATACCCCAGGTCGAGTTGCCTCTGCCTCTTATTTGCAACGGCGTTTCTGCGTCAGCAAACAGTCCTGCGCCATCAAACTTCAAAGTGCCGTTTACGTAGGTATCTTTTGTAGTAACGGGTGCGTCCCCGACAGTGTTAATTTTGAGTACAGGAAGACCTGTGAAATTAATCAGGTTTACGGAATACTGCGACTCTGCACCATTTTTCCCCGCCACTGTGTATTGTACAGTGGTTCCAAAATCCTGGCTTGAGCTTCCACTGGTTTGTGCGACTCCATTCACCATCACCTTTTCACCATTGGTCTCAAATGAAGGCACGAGCGCCTTCACGCTTGAGTAATAGGGGATGCGCCCGGTAATCAGACTTCCATTAATATCGAATACGATGCTATCGTGTATGTAGTCAGCGTTAACGTCCGGGGAAAGCCAGAACTTAGTCAAAATAGCATTTTCATCAGCCGGAGGTGGTGCTACAATGGTTTGTTCGGTGATGTACTCTTTTTTACATGCCTGGATCGAAACAAGCAGAGTAATCGATAAAGCCGCCTTTGCAAACCAATTTCTGCATAAAATAAATCTGATTGCCATAAAATATCTTCAATATGAGTGGGAAATATTAATTGGAAAGGGGCTTGAAATTCCGTTAACTCAACAGAACCTCGGTCGTAATCAGATTAAAATGTGGTTAATGCTCTGGTTAACTAGGGGTTTACGATTAGACCGATGGCGTTGACGTTTCCCCTGTAGTAATAGCAAAAACTGATCAGACGATCGTCACTTTCGATTCCGGCCTGACATTTGTTAAAGAGCACCGTCTGTGACTGATAAACTCGCCATACGAATTGATTTAAAGAACTTCTAAGCGGATTTTCCGAAGGAACTTTTAAATTATAAAATATCAAATCACGTATATTTGCCCGCGTGAAACAGTTACGGGGTCATACAGTAACTGTTAGTTCATGGGGCCTTTGATAAGGGAGTGCGGCGATGATTACTAATATTCTAGAAAAGCATACATGTATATTTCCGAAGCTTTTGCTCGTGTACAATAATTAATGGAGGGTATAAGAACGCATCATTTATGCTGGCTTATACCCTTTTTGTTTTTCATAGAAAAGAAACTTTAACAGTTTGATTAACAAGCAGTTACCATCAAGGAATGTGACTGGCATGGCGAAGCTCTGCCAACAATTAAATGGGCATGGCGGATAGAAAGCTGTCGTTTGGCATTATAGGATGTGGTAAGATAGCAGCCACCCACGCTCAGCAGATGGTCTCGAAAGGTAAGCTGGTTGCCGTGTGTGATGTGGATGAGGCAAAAGCAAAGATTATGGCAGACCGCTACAAGGTTCCGTTCTATCAAAACCTTGAGACTATGTTTGCCCGCCACCCGGAGCTCGACCTCGTTTCGGTATGTACACCCAATGGTCTGCACGCGAAACACTCGATAACAGCCTTGAATTATGGGGCGCATGTGATTTGCGAAAAACCTATGGCACTAACTGTCGCTGATTGCCTGGACATGATGCGGGCCGCCGAGGTTGCGGGAAAAAAATTGTTTGTTGTCAAACAGAACAGGTACAATCCACCTGTAATTACCCTGAGGAACATACTGAACGAAAATAGGCTTGGTAGGATCTTCAGTATTCAACTTAACTGTTTCTGGAACAGGGGACCTCATTACTACCATGACAACTGGCACGGCACAAAACAGCTTGATGGCGGCACCCTGTTTACCCAATTCAGCCATTTTATTGACTTATTGGTCTGGCTTTTCGGCGATATAATCGAACTAGAGGCAATTACAGCGAACTATGCCCACGAGGGCATTATAGAATTTGAGGATACCGGGATTATCATGCTCAGTTTTCGGCAAGGTGCAATCGGTGCGGTTAATTATACGGTAAACAGTTATGCATGTAATATGGAGGGATCACTAACTGTTTTTGGTGAGAAGGGAACACTTAAAATAGGTGGCCAGTATCTGAACAACATTGAATACTGCAAAATAGAAAATTACGAAATACCCGAGCATTCTGAAGGTAATCCGGCGAATACCTATGGAGGTTATTCAGGCTCTATGAGCAACCATGACAAAGTGTTCGATAACGTGATAGAAGTCTTACAAAATAAAGCTAAGATGACAACCAGTCCCGAGGACGGTCTTAAGACGGTGGAAATCATCAACAGAATATATGCAAAAGCGCGATCGCCGTTGATGACCTCGGCACGATAGTCCATTATTTAATCTATGGAACCAATTCTCATAAATACTGGTGTGAGAGAAGTGAAATTCGGAGAAAATGTTACAGTGATCACACCTGTAAATATTTACGAATGCTCAATAGGCGATCATTGTTTAATTGGCCCCTTTACTGAAATCCAGAAAGGTGTAACAATTGGTAATCGTTGCAGAATTCAGTCTCATACCTTTATCTGCGAAGGCGTATCCATGGGAAACGATTGTTTTATTGGTCATGGGGTAATGTTCGTCAATGACAAGTTTGCAGAAGGCGGCCCGGCAGGAGATCCTTCGAAATGGGAGCGTACGGTAATCGGTAACAACGTGTCTATCGGATCCAATGTCACCATTCTTCCTGTTGACATTTGCGATCATGTAGTAATCGGTGCCGGCGCAGTTGTAAGCAAACACATCACTGTTCCTGGAAAATATGCCGGGAACCCTGCCGTGTTGCTTAACACCAAATAGCTAAACATTGCGGAACAAAACAGAAAAGAAGAAATGGTTCGTTGTATATACGCGCCATCGGTGGGAAAAGAAAGCACATAGTATCCTCACGGAAAACGGTATCGAAAGCTATTGCCCTTTAAATAGGGTGCAACGAAAATGGAGCGACCGAATGAAGGTTGTTGAGGAACCCTTATTCAAATCATACTTGTTTGTCAGGGTAAAAGAGGATGAAAAAGCTGCAGTTCGATTAACGGACGGTGTGGTGAACTTCGTATATTGGTTAGGTAAACCCGCGATAGTGAAAGACCGGGAAATAGAAACAATCCGGAAATTCCTGAATGAACACGACAATGTTGATGTTGAACAACTTCCCTTGGAAAAGGACGGCCGGGTTAAAATCAACACTGGCGTATTTATGGATCAGGAAGCAAAGGTGTTGCAGGTTTCAAAAAAGACTGTGCGTGTTATTATCGAAAGCATTGGTTTTGCACTCATAGCAAATCTAAGGCGATCAAATGTGACATCAATAAAACCCAGGTAGATTTACTATAAACGAGTCAATTTTTATAAATGCTAAAATTTAAGGTTCAGAAGACGGTTGCAGCCTTGTCTTTGCTTCTTGGGGTGCTGATGCTTGTTTCCTGCGAATCGAATAGAAAATTACGTAGGGAGCTGCTTTATCTCCAGGGTAATCTTGATACGGCAGGAAATGAAGTGGTCCGATACGAAGAGCCAAAAATTCAGATTGGCGATATGCTGGCCATCACCGTTTACAGCGATGACCCTGAAGCTACCACTATTTATAACCAGGCACAGATTTCTGCAGGATCAACGGTGAGTTCACCAGGTTACCTGGTTGATCAACAGGGGAATATTCGTTTTCAGGGGCTTGGTAGTCTAAAAGTAGAGGGTTTGACAAAGCTGGAACTTATGCGGCGCATGGACGATTCTCTGAAACGTTTTTTGATGAACCCCTATACGGATATCAGATTCCTCAATTTCAAAGTAAATATAATCGGTGAAGTGGCTAAGCCCGGACCTGTGACTATCCCGGAAGGAAGACTCAGTATACTCGAACTCGTCGGCCTCGCAGGTGACCTGACTGTATATGGCAGACGCGACAATGTACTCGTTATCAGAGAAGTTGACGGCAAACGTCAATTTGGCCGGGTGAATCTGCGCGACCCTGGGATCTTTCAATCGCCCTACTTCTACCTCCAACAAAACGATGTTGTTTTTGTAGAAGCTAATAAACGTAAACCAAGCGGAAATGAACAAGCCGTTACAAGAAATATTCAGATCGCAGGGATGCTTGCTGGTCTGGTGTCGACTATCATTGTGATCTACACGCTCTTAAAAAACAACTAATTTAATTCGTTCCACAAGCCAAATTCAACCAATGAATTCTACTGAGAGCGGTAACGTCAAAATAACGGCACGCGACTTTATTTCAAGATATATAAGGTACCTCCCCCTTATTATTGTGTCTGTTGGCATTGCATTGGCCATTGCCTACCTGTATCTTCGTTATACAGTGCCTGTGTATCACACCAGGGCCAGTCTCCTGATCAAAACGAATCCACAGTCAGGTGCAAACGAAGATCTTGAGAACCTGTTTTTTAATCAGGGCAAAAGCAATGTTGCAAATGAAATCCAAATTTTAAAATCACTTAATCTTGCTAAAAGAGTCGCCTTATCATTAGGTCTTCAACAAAGATCCTACACAGAAGGGAATATTAAAACACATCAGAATTACCCTGGCGGCCCGGTGGAACTCGATATAATTAAGCTGAAGGATTCAACTAATCCGTTCAGTTTTCGCGTGTTTGTTCAGGATGATAACACCTATAAACTTAATTCGGAAGAATCGAAAACTTATACTTTTGGTGAACCTTTTGAGAATAACAACGGAACATTCCGCATTGTTAAGATTGACAGCATTTTCGCAGCAGTTCAGTATAAGGAACACATTCTTACCTGGGAGCCACTACAGAATGCTGCTTTCTTTGTACTCGGTGGACTCGGCGTTGCCCCAACCAAGGAGCAAACAAACATTCTCGATCTGACTTATCTTACTCCGCAACCGTTGCTTGGCAAAGACATTCTCAACCAACTGATGGTAGAATACCAAAAATTGAACGTTGAGGACCGGCGCCAAATGACTTCACAAACAATCGCTTTCATTAATGAAAGGTTAGATATTATCACAAAGGAATTAGGTGATGTTGAAAAAAGTCTGCAACAATATAAGCAGGACAAAGGCATAGCCAATCTCGAAGCTCAATCCCAGATATATATAGGTAACCAGTCAGCGCTTGAAACACAAATAGCAACACAGGAGGTTCAGAAAAGCGTTATAAAATATCTGCAGGAATATATTGCAGATAGTAAAAATCAATACACCGTTGTGCCCACCACATTGGGAGTTAGTGAGCCATCATTACTCGTGCAGGTGGGTCAATACAATGAGTTACAACTAGAACGTGCTGCAAAGCTTCCAACTACCACTAGTGAGAATCCTGCTATTAAGAGACTGGATATTCAAATTCAGAAAATCCGCTCCGACTTATTGGAGAATCTGCGAAATCTGATTTCAAGAGCAGATATTGAATTGGCAAAATCGAGAGAAAAGGCCAATCAATATAATGCTAATATCGCAGCGGTACCTATTCGTGAAAAAGAGTTGCTGGAAATATCACGTCAGCAAAAGATCAAAGAAACACTTTACCTGTTCCTGTTCCAGACAAGAGAGCAAACGCTTATTTCCCAGGCTGCAACTATTTCAAATTCACAGATAGTGGATGAGGCGCTGATAAACTGGCTTCCCGTCACACCTAAGCCGCTGAATACAAAGATCATTGCAGTGTTTCTGGGTCTGGTATTGCCTGTCGGCTTTATCTATATTAAGGAATTGTTGAATGACAAAGTGAATTCAAAAACCGATATCAGCAAAGTTACCGCCGCCCCGATATTTGGAGAAATTGGCCACGCTGAATCAAAAACAGCATTGCTTGTTCAAAAAAATCGCAGGGATGTTGTTACAGAGCAATTCAGAATGATACGCACGAACCTGAAGTATCTTGTAAACAATATTGATAAGCCATCAATACTTATCACTTCAACCTTCAGCGGTGAGGGCAAATCTTTTGTAAGCATCAATACGGCCGCGGTAATGGCGCTGGGTGGTAAAAAAACGATCGTGCTTGAATTTGATATCAGGAAACCAAAGATCATGACTGGTCTTGGTTTACCAAAGTCGCAAGGGATAACCAACTATCTCGTAAGTAACATACCCATAGAGTCGATAATAGTACCGGTACCTGGCGTAGAAAATTTGTTTGTTCTGCCATGTGGTCCGATACCGCCAAACCCTGGTGAAACCTTATTGAATCCTAAAATGACGGAATTATTTCGCTACGTCAAGGCTAACTATGATATGGTTATTGTGGACACACCTCCTGTGGGTCTGGTAAGTGACGCTATTACCCTGAGTCAATATGTTGATGCAAGTTTTTACATTGTACGTGTAGGTTATACTTTGAAAAAACAGGTTCATTTTATCGATGAATTATATCAAAATAAAAAGTTGCCGAACATTGGTTTATTAGTAAATGATATCAAAGCCAGTTCACATTATTATAGTTATGGTAATTACGGCTATGGCTATGGCTACGGCTATGGCCAGTCGAGCGGTTATTTCGAAACAGACACTAAACAACCAGCAATCAAACGGTTTTTTAACCGATTGTTCCGCAGAAAGTAAACGGCAGTAATGAGTAAAGTTTTACAACAACATAGTGAAGAAGATTGGGATCTGATCATCAAACCCAAAACCGGTTTATTCGACCTTCATCTCGGCGATCTTTGGAAGTACAGGTATTTGTTATTGCTTTTTGTAAAGCGTGATTTCATAGCGCAATACAAACAGACCATACTAGGTCCACTTTGGCATGTGCTGCAGCCTTTGATGACCAGCCTGATTTTTATGTTTATATTCGGTCGGGTTGCCCGTATACCTACGGATGGTGTGCCTTCGATACTTTTTTATCTAAGCGGAATTACTCTATGGAATTACTTTGCCGCTTGTTTTACAAGTACATCGAATGTGTTTGTTACTAATTCTGCCATATTCGGTAAGGTCTACTTCCCTCGGCTTGTATTGCCATTATCGATCGTTGTATCAAACATCATACGTTTTGGGGTGCAATTGCTTTTGCTTACCACGGTGATTATCTATTATCATTTCAATGGATTCTCGGTTAACGCTTCACTTAATTTGCTGTTGATTCCTGTATTGGTGTTATTGATGGCCGGTATTGGGCTGGGGCTTGGTATCATTGTTTCTTCGCTTACAACTAAATATCGTGATCTGACGATACTGGTTGCTTTCGGTGTGCAGCTATTGATGTATGCCACCCCGATAGTTTACCCGCTGTCATACCTGAATAACACGAAATACCTGGCGCTTGTCAAATTAAATCCATTAACTGGAATTGTTGAATCATTCAGGTATGCGCTTTTCGGAATGGGTACTTTCAATGGCGCCGATCTCCTCTATAGCGCAGGCTTTATGGTGGCTGTTTTGTTTATCGGCATAGTGATTTTCAATAAAGTCGAGAAAACCTTCATGGATACAGTTTAGTTTAATGAGAAAGGTGATCACGAGGATCTTAATTAATTTATGGAATACATATGAGTGAGGTCGTTATAAAGGTAGAAGACGTTTCCAAGTTATATCGATTGGGAGAAGTTAGCACTGGCACTCTTGCTCATGATTTCAACAGGTGGTGGCAGGGTGTCAGAGGTAAAGAAGATCCATATACCCGGATCGGGGAAAAAAACGATCGCACTACAAAGGCAACAGGTGACTACGTTTGGGCACTCCGGGATATAAATTTTGAACTGCGCAAAGGTGATGTGCTTGGACTCATTGGTAAAAATGGTGCAGGGAAAAGTACCCTCTTAAAAATCCTAAGCCGTACTACGACACCTACTACTGGTAGTCTGAAAGTAAAGGGCCGGCTTGCCAGTTTGCTTGAAGTTGGAACCGGCTTTCACCCAGAGCTGACAGGGAGAGATAATATATTTCTGAATGGGGCTATTCTGGGGATGTCAAAATCTGAAATTAAGCGCAAATTCGATGAAATTGTTGACTTTTCCGGTGTGGAGAGATATATCGATACGCCTGTTAAACGGTACTCATCAGGTATGTATGTGCGGCTGGCTTTCGCGGTGGCTGCACATCTTGAATCTGAGATATTGATAGTTGATGAAGTGTTGGCAGTAGGAGATGCGGAGTTTCAGAAGAAGTGTCTCGGCAAGATGAATGATGTGAGTAAAGGTGAAGGCAGGACAATCATTTTCGTGAGCCATAACATGGCTTCAATTCGCCAGCTTTGTAATACTGCAAAAGTGATGGTGAATGGTTCTCTCGGCTTCGCGGGAACAGTCGAAGACGCAACGCAGTACTATCTAAACTCGAACACAGCCGATGAACTGTCTTCAGTATACATCAAAAAAAATATCCAGCATACTGCTATCGAGTTGCTTGAGTGCCGGTTGACGGATGAAGCAGGAAGGGACAGGTCACAATTCGATGCAGGTGATGAAGTTTTTATCAGGATGAAGCTTGTGAAAAATGAACATGTGCCCCGGGCGATGGGATATCTTGTAATTAAAAATCAGGCCGACGAGGTATTTATCGAGACTGATACCATTGACTTCGATCCCAATATTTTAGAGGAATTGCCTGTTGGCGTACATGAACTTGTTTTGTGTGTGCCACAAAGAATTTTGGCAAACGGAACGTACTTTGTTTATTTCAATTTTACCAGCACCTTCGCTGTAAATGGCTTCATTCTCGACAGCCCCAGAGAGATACTAAAATTTGATGTCCACGATAACAGCACAGTTCGGG
This sequence comes from Bacteroidota bacterium, assembly GCA_023416995.1. GTDB lineage: Bacteria > Bacteroidota > Bacteroidia > Chitinophagales > Chitinophagaceae > DATHKG01. The sequence goes on along the minus strand of JAEZGI010000028.1, from coordinate 42,923 downwards.
GGCCACATCGGAAAGCAATTACTTCTTGTATTATAAAATGGCAAAAAACAATTGAATGCTGAGCGATAAATCAATTCTTATAACCGGTGGAACCGGATCATTCGGTAAAGCCTTTACCAAAACGGTGCTCAAACGTTACCCTGACATCAAACGTCTGGTTATCTTCTCAAGGGACGAACAAAAACAGTTTGAAATGGCGCAGGAATATCCTGCTTCAAAATATCCCATGGTCAGATTTTTCATTGGGGATGTACGGGATCGTAACCGGCTAACCACGGCCTTACAGGGTATCGATACGGTTGTACATGCCGCAGCAATGAAACATGTGCCGATTGCTGAATATAACCCGATTGAATGTATTAAAACCAACATCACTGGCGCAGAAAACATTATCGAGGCATGTCTTGCATCGGAGGTTACGAATGTGGTGGCCCTGTCAACCGACAAGGCGGCCGCACCGATTAACTTGTATGGGGCAACGAAACTTGTGTCGGACAAGTTGTTCATAGCAGCTAATAACATCCGCGGTCGCAAAAAGATCAAATTTTCTGTTGTTCGTTATGGTAACGTGATGGGCTCTAATGGTTCTGTGATTCCATTTTTTCTTAAAAAGAAAAAGGAAGGCGTCCTGCCCATTACAGACCCTGGAATGACTCGTTTCAATATCTCGCTCGAAGAAGGGGTGGATATGGTATTATATGCAATAGAAAATGCCTGGGGAGGCGAACTTTTTGTGCCGAAAATCCCATCTTATAAGATACTGGACGTAGCTGAAGCAATTGGACCTGAGTGTCAAAAAACGATCGTTGGTATTCGTCCAGGTGAAAAAGTGCATGAAGAAATGATTACTTCGTCGGATTCTTTCTTTACATATGACCTCGGAAAGTATTATGTGATTTTACCGTTTACCCATGACTGGAAATTGGAAGACTTTATTTCACAGTTCAGCGCAAGGAAAGTTGCAGAAGGGTTTACTTATAATTCAGGGCAGAACACGGAGTGGCTTACTGTAGAAGAGTTAAGAGAACTTATTGTAAGGCATGTGGATGCCGGTTTTGTATCTTAGATTTAATCCAGCCTACCTCATAAGCAATTAATGAACAACACCATCATCCCATACGGGAAACAATCGATCACCCAGGAAGACATTGATGCTGTAGTTAAAGTATTACAGTCTGATTTCCTCACCCAGGGTCCGCAGATTGAATCTTTTGAAAAGGCTTTCGCCAATTATATTGGTGCTACTTACGCAGTAGCAGTTGCTAATGGCACAGCCGCTCTCCATCTTTGTGCGTTGGCACTTAATGTGACTGCCGGTCAGAAAGTTATTACGACTCCCATCACTTTTGCTGCATCGGCCAATTGTATTCGTTATTGTGGTGGCGATGTAGTATTTGCTGATATAGATCCCCACACTTACTTAATCGATGTAAGCCAAGTCCGGAAATTGTTGGAGGCATCACCAAGAGGTACTTACTCAGGTATCGTACCGGTAGATTTTGCGGGGCGGGCGGTTGATCTTGAAAAACTCAGAGTACTGGCAGAAGAATTTGGCTTATGGATCATTGAAGATGCATGTCATGCTCCAGGCGGGTATTTTACAGACAGTAAGGGTACAAAGCAACTATGTGGAAACGGCAACTATGCTGATCTTGCTATATTTTCCTTTCACCCTGTGAAACATATCGCTTCAGGAGAAGGTGGGATGATTACAACTAATGACAAAGGGCTTTATGATCGGTTATTAACCTTACGCACACATGGAATTACCAGGAACCCGGCCTTATTTCAAAACGAGCTGGGGTGGGCCGCGGGTAATGCAGCTTCGGTTCCTGAATCATATCCCGGTTGGTATATGGAGATGCAGGAATTAGGATATAATTACCGGTTGACAGATTTCCAGGCAGCATTGGGTATGTCGCAATTGAAACGGGCAGATTCGGGCCTGGCAAAAAGAAGAGCTATTGCTGAAACATACGAAAATGCTTTCCGGGGTAAGTCATGGCTGATGGGACAGTCCGGTGTCATCGACGGCCATGCATATCATCTATACATTATTGAAGTGGAAGATCGACTTGGACTGTATAACTATCTTCGGGAACTTAAGATTTTTGCGCAGGTCCATTATATACCTGGGCACCTGATGCCTTACTACAGAAATCTTGGGTTTAACGAAGGTGATTATAGATCTGCTGAGAAGTATTATAGCCGCTGCCTAAGCCTGCCGATGTATCCTACGTTCTCACAGGAAGAGCAGGATTTTGTAATTGATAAAGTGAACTCTTATTACAAATGAGTGCGATTGCCATTATACCTGCAAGAGGCGGTAGCAAGCGTATTCCCCGGAAGAATATCCGGACTTTCAGAGGCAAGCCGATTATTGCATATAGCATTGAAGCGGCTATAAATTCAAAGCTCTTTGACTACATTATGGTGTCGACAGATGATACTGAAATTGCGGAAGTCGCAAGATCTTACGGAGCTCAGATTCCATATTTCCGAAGTGCGGAAAATTCAAATGATCATGCTACTACCGCCGACGTGTTACTTGAGGTATTAAGTAAGATGAAAGCAGATAGACAATTCTTCAGGTATGTTTGTTGCATTTACCCAACCGCTCCTTTTTTAAATGTACAAAACCTGTCATGGGCTTTTAATACCATGGTTGAAGGAAAGTTTGACAGCGTTTTTCCGGTTTGTGATTTCGGGTTCCCGATACAGAGAGCATTAACCCTAGGAGAAAATAATGCAGTTTCAATGATCTGGCCTGAAAATATGAATAAACGATCGCAGGATCTTAGAAAAGCTTACCACGATGCGGGCCAGTTTTACTGGTTGAGTGTTGAAAGCTTTTTCAAACACAAAACGGTATATTGCCCGAATGCTGGTGCGATCACCTTAGATGCGATGTATGTCCAGGACATTGACAATGAGATGGACTGGCAAATCGCTGAACTGAAACACGCAGTCAGATTTGGATAAAATGAACAAAATAATTCTCCGTGCAGATGGCGGAGGTCAAATTGGGCTGGGCCACATATACCGGTTGCTGGCGTTGTCGGAGATGTTGAAAGACAGTTTTCAATGTCTGTTCGTAATAAGACCCGTTGATCAGTTAATTCAAGATCTAATCCGTAATTTTTGCGAATTGTATGTTTTGGAAGATTCGACGAATGGATCGGAAATAGAGCAACTGCTGAAATTATTGTCACCAAAAGATTGTCTGATTCTCGATGGGTATCAATTTGATATTGATTATCAACTTTCAGTAAAAAAGAACCATAATTTTTTGGTTGTCATTGATGACCTGTGTGACAAGCCATTTGCCGCGGATTTGATAATAAATCATGGTAAACGCGGAATTGAGAAACAATACCAGGTTACCGCACCTACTAAAATTTTAACCGGTCTCCAATACCTAATCCTACGACAGGAGTTTTTGCGGGTCGCAAAACGCGATCGAACAGTAACATCTGTCGAGAATATCTTTATCTGTTTCGGTGGTTCTGACCCATATGGGCTCACCGTCAAAGGTGTCAAGGCCAGCCTTGCGTCTGCACTCTTTAAAACCATAGTAGTAGTTACCGGAGCCGGTTACAAAGATGTTCACGAGTTGGCGAACTTGGTGTCAGAGTTTCCGGAAACCATCTTGCATAGAAACAATGTTGAAGCAGCTGAGCTGTCTGAATTGATGCAAAATTGCCAGGTGGCGCTAAGCACAGCAAGTACTATTGCTCTTGAACTGTGCTGCGTCAGAATGGGACTGATTACTACAGTGGTAGTGCAAAATCAGGAGTTGTTATATAGTGAATTGCAGGACAATGGTTGTTCGGTGGGGATCAAAGATGTCTATCAATCGACAGTTGAAGAGCTCTCGCAGATAATCCGAAAAGTTGCCGACCCGGAAGTAGTGCAAAGTCTTATTGCTAATCAAAGGCGAGTGTTCGACGGTCGCTCAGGTGATCGTATTTCAAATATCTTGAAAAACTCAATCACAGAGCATGCGCAGACCAACAATCGTTAAACAGCCAATCACTCCATGAAATTTCTTTAATATCCGATGGAACTTAATAACAGCAACGCGGATCTGCGTATTCGGAAAGTCAATAGAGAAGATCTCAGATTGCTTTTCGATTGGGCAAATGATGAGATGGTAAGAAACAATTCTTTGTCAACGAAAAAAATCTCCATTGAGGAGCACACTGAATGGTTCAATAAACGGTTTGATTCAGTCAGTGCTGAACTTTACATCCTAGAATTTAATGGTAGCCCCGCCGGATTAGTAAAGTTTGAATATGACGACTTTGAATCAGCATGGATAATTGGTTATTCTATCTCCAGAGATTTTCGGAATCTCGGACTTGGTAAGAACTTGCTTTCTAAGGGGATAGCCGCTCTGGGCAAGTTACCTGTGGTAGGGTACGTGAAACCTGAAAATATAAAATCAGTGAAGATTTTTGAAGGGTTAGGTTTTAGGAATGATGGTCTGCAAACGGTAAGGGATACCCCGGTTATCCGTTTTTCAAAGTTCGCTTAAACATAAGAGGTTGTTGAACATTCTTAATAGCAAAATTCGATAACTCTATTTTTACAAAATTAGGCTGTTAACCAGCAAATTTGCTGCCGTAACATACAAATTGCAATTAATACAAAATGCCCACTTTAATAAATAACATAGGTATCGGGAAGGGATTTAAACCTTTCATTATCGCTGAAATGAGCGGTAACCATAATCAGTCACTCGAGAAGGCGCTTGCGATTGTCAGGGAAGCTGCTGACGCCGGGGCTCACGCTATCAAGTTACAGACTTATACTGCTGACACCATCACCATGAACCATAGGGGAGGTGCATTTGATATCAATGACAAGAATTCCTTATGGAGCGGCAGAAACCTTTATGAGTTATATCAAGAGGCCATGACGCCTTATGAATGGCACAAACCAATATTTGAATTTGCACGCGATTTGGGGATCATTTGCTTTTCAACACCGTTTGATGATACCGCCGTTGACCTCCTCGAAGAATTGAAGGCACCCATTCATAAAATTGCATCATTTGAAAATGCCCATCTTCCGTTGCTCCGCAAGGTTGCTGCCACAGGAAAACCCGTAATTATGTCAACCGGCGTTGCAGAAATTGCAGAAATAGACGAATCAGTGAGAACGTTAAGGGCTTCGGGCTGTAAGGAACTTTTTTTATTGAAATGCACTAGTACTTATCCCGCGTCACCAGAAAAGACAAATTTGCGCACCATTCCGCACCTGGCTGAATTGTTTAAATGTGAAGTAGGTTTGTCGGATCATACTATGGGGGTTGGTGCCTCTGTCGCGGCTGTTGCACTCGGAGCAACTGTTATTGAGAAGCATTTTTGTTTGAGTCGTGCAGAAGGTGGGGTGGACAGCGCATTTTCACTGGAGCCGCATGAATTTAAATTGCTGGTGCAGGAAACCGAACGTGCGTATCTGGCACTTGGAGAGATTCAGTATGGCATACAGGACGTGGAAAGAAAAAGTTTACTGTACAAGCGTTCAATCTATGTATCAAAAGATATCAACAAAGGAGAACGCTTCACGTCAGAGAACATTCGTATAATCCGGCCAGGAGATGGTCTTGCCCCGAAATTCTATGATATGGTCATCGATAAAATATCACCCATAGATATTCCGGCCGGTACCCCTTTAGATTGGAATAATGTTCTGTTGAATAAAAGCGAAAATAGCTAATGCAAGATCCATTCAGTGTTAACATTGTTTATGGTCTTGGCTTTTGGTTGAAGGATTATGGATACTATCCAAAACACTGGCCTTTGTACAGTTATATGGATCACGGGATCACGCTTCATGACACTATACCACCACATGAACTAAATAATGAGGCGCCAATCATATTTAAATTCTCACCCAGACTGGTTGAGCTTTATAAAAAGCAATCGACCAAACCAGTTTTCCCTATTCTCAACCCTTACATCCATTATAGACACAAACACAAAATTTGCAAGAGCGAAAATGCGGCGAACACGCTCTTTTTTCCAGCGCATTCTACTGACGAAATTGACGATGCCACGGACTGGCAGGATTTTATAAACAGACTCAAGACAATTCCACCGGAATTTGGCGGGATTGACATTTGCCTTCATCCGACAGATATGAAGAAAGGGCTCGATCGTGTCTTTGGTTCACAGGGGTATAAAGTATTCACAGCGGGCAATCCCTATGATCCCGCCTTCACTCAGAAAATGTATGCGATTCTACGCAACTATAAGTATACCATGTCCAATATCCCGGGTTCGTATTTATTCTATTCCGTTGAAATGGGTATCCCATTCAGTTTGTTTGGAAACGAACCCCTGTATCACAACCTTAAAGATCCCAATGTTGAAAAAGGGCAGTATACGAGTTACAAACAAAATACAACATATCAAAAAGCAGTTGCGTTGTTTTCAGGATCAAACACTACGATTACCGCTGATCAGGCTGCCTTTGTTGATTTTGAACTTGGGAAAACCAGTTCTATTAGCCGGATGAAAACTTGTTTTTTACTTTATAAAGCGGCAGCAATTTACCTATATCGACACCCTGAAGCTCGACGCCCGTTTTTTTCGTCAACATATAAAGGCGCGAAAGCATACCTGAAACAAAAATTCCGATAATTGATAAACATATTGAAATACACGAGGTTCTGGCTTGGGACGAATTCCATTCGCAAGCATGGTAGTGATTATACGATCGCCAAAAAGGGTATCTGCTCAATCCGTGACTTGTATAGACTAAAAACCAGTTCTTTAACCAATTCTCAATTATATGGAAAAGAGATTCAAATCACTGACTCTTTTTGGCACCTGCACTCCTTACAAGAGATATTTGTTGAAGAAGTTTACAAATTCAAATCGGCAAGCGAATCCCCTTATATCCTGGACTGTGGTGCTAACATCGGATTGAGTGCCATTTATTTTAAACATCTATATCCTCGGGCGCAAATAATTGCATTCGAACCTGATCGCGCTACCTATGATAAATTGAGATTCAATACAACTCAGTTTGGGTATGATGACATCAAATTGGAAAATATAGCTGTTTGGAAAGAAGATACCACACTTGAGTTTCTGGTTAATGGTGGCCTTGGGGGTAAACTTTACGAGGGTGGAGCGGACACACAAGGTGTAAATGCCAGGGTACAAGTGGAGGCGCGTCGCCTCAGGAACTTTCTTAATAAAAAAGTAGACTTCCTTAAGATTGATATTGAAGGTGCCGAGGTAGAAGTATTAAACGATTGTAAAGATCAACTTTCGCATGTGGTGAACCTTTTTGTTGAATATCACAGTTCGCCGGCTCACCCGCAACAACTGGATGAATTACTTTCGATACTCAAGGCTGCAGGTTTTCGGGTGTATATCAGAGAAGCCTGGAACAATTTACCGTATCCTTACCTGCGTCACATTTACAATCCTTATTATGATCTGCAGCTAAACATCTTCGCCTACAAGGACCAACAATGATTTCGATATTCACAATTTGTTCAAATAATTATCTCGCCCAGGCATCTGTTCTGGCAGCTTCTGTAGCTCAGCATTGTCCGGAAGTAAGATTCGAGGTTTATCTTGTTGATCTTCCGTTTGCTGAGATCAAGTATGAGGATTTGCCATTTAATGTAGTGTTTATCAACGAAATCGAAAATGATATCGAAGAATTACTCACCAGGTATGACATAATAGAATTAAACACTTGCGTAAAACCCAAGATCTTTCAGCACATATGCAGTGATCCTGAAATAACTCAAGCTGTTTACCTGGATCCTGATATCAAACTGTTTGACGCACTGACAAATCTTTACATAGCATTTGAACAATACTCGATCCTGCTGACGCCTCATATCCTTACACCAATCCCCATTGATGATAAATGGCCATTGGAACAGCAGTTTTTGAATTACGGACTCTATAATCTGGGATTCATCGGAATAAAAAATGATACGACGGGGAGGGGCTTTCTCGCATGGTGGAAAGAAAGAACATATAAACTTGGTTACTCCAGAGTAGCTGAAGGACTTTTCGTGGACCAGTTGCCAGTAAACTTTGCTCCTATATTTTTTGATCGTGTCCACGTCTTGAAAGATCTGGGATATAACATGGGCCCATGGAATCTACATGAACGTATGTTAACGGTCGTTGCCGGCCACATAATGGTGAATGAAAAAACTTCATTGAAATTTTTTCATTTTAGTTCTTTTAAAATTAATTCCGGAGAACTCCCGTTGCATTATTACAGTCGGTTTACATTAAACGACAGGTTGGATCTGCGAGAGATTTACCAGCAATATAACAACGATCTTATTTCAGCAGACTACGCCAAATATTCATCCATACCTTGCGCGTACGTATCACGCAGGCAAGAATTGCAAACGAGTCTCGAGGGAAAATCGCAAAATGCCCCGTCATTTTTGACAAAATGTTTGCGGACTTCCGTCAGGCTGTTGCCATCCTCAGTCCGCCTGAAGTTGAAAGATTTATTCATGCATACAACATGACCTCATTTCCTAAAATATCTGTAGTTACGCCATCGTATAACCAGGCTCAGTTTTTACAAGAAACAATTATTTCAGTACTGGGCCAGGGTTATCCTAACCTTGAATACATCATAATGGATGGCGGAAGCAATGATGGGAGTAAAAGCTTAATTGAAAAGTACAACGACCAACTCTCATACTGGGAAAGTGAACGAGATAACGGCCAGGCACATGCGATCAACAAAGGTTTCAGGAAGGCGACAGGCGATATACTTTGCTGGTTAAACAGCGATGACCTCTTTATGCCGGGGGCGTTATTCAAAATGGCAGACCTTGCTCAACAAGATCAGGCAACCATACATTTTGGCAACTGTATCCATTTTCAGTATAAAGAAGGTGAGTTAGCCACTTACGGGAGCAACGTACCTTACATGGCTAGCCACCATCAATTAAAATACCTTGACTATATCATCCAACCTTCCAGTTTCTGGACAAGGAAAACCTGGGAGCTGACCGGTGAATTATCTGAAGATATTCACTTCGCTTTCGACTGGGAATGGTTTCTGCGTGCAGAAAAATCAGGCGTGAAACTTGTACCTATCCGGGACTGTCTGTCCATGTACCGGATCCACGAGGCTCACAAGACCGGGTCAGGAGGTCACAAAAGACAGGATGAAATCATAAAAGTATCTTCAATATATGCACCTGAACGCTGCCAGTTGTTAGAGTTAATAAAACAGGAAGATCTGGATTTCTCAGGACTCCATTATAAACTCATGCGTAAAGCGCTCCGAACCATCCGGGTTCCATACACTGAAAACAGTTTGCTTAAGCAGTATAAATTCAACAAATACAAACGTTACAAATTAAAGGAACTTGAAGAAGCAAGGTCAATGCTTTTTCTTTCTATTTAATGTGTCAATCCTGATGAAACCCAGCATCTCCATCATAACACCTAGTTTCAACCAGGGGCGGTATATCGAAAGGACGATCCTTTCCGTATTAAACCAGGGGTATGAAAATCTTGAGTATATAGTGATCGACGGAGGAAGCACCGACAATACAATCGATATTCTGAAAAAATACAATGACCAGATAAATTTTTGGGTTAGTGAAAAGGACCGGGGACAGTCGCATGCGTTAAATAAGGGTCTGGCAAAGGCATCCGGCGATATCATAGCCTGGATAAATTCGGACGATTGGTACGATCAGGATGTTTTTAATGCTGTAGCCGGGCATTTTGAAACTACGGGAGCAGATGTTGTTGCGGGAAATTGTACAATGGTATATGAAGACGATCCCCAAATGAATTTTGTTGACAAACCTGGCAGAATTGACTTGCGCCGGCTCCTCAGATACTGGCAGCCATTTTTTTGCCCCCCACAACCTTCCATATTTTTTAAAAGATCACTTCTGCAAACAGTTGGCCCGGTAGACGAGCGCCTGACTTACGCTATGGATCTCGATCTCTGGCTTCGTATGGCCAGCCGCAGCAAATTCTCTTATCTCGACAAAAACCTGTCGTTTTACCTTATCCATGCATCGTCAAAAAGCGGTTCCGAAAATGGTATGAAAAAGTTCAGACCTGAATGGCGTAAGGTGGCTATGCGACACCTGGCCAAAGCGAGCATTTATGAAAAGCTATTCTTCGTCAAAGGATTTATCTTCAACCGTTGATGTTTGTCAGTTTTATAATTCCGGTTTACAATGCGGAACCGTTCCTTATTGCCACTATTGAAAGTGTATTGAGCTGCGGGTATGACGAGTTCGAATGCATATTAATAGATGATGGTTCGAACGATAAATCTCAGGAAATCTGTATGTCGTATGCTGAACGTTTTCCCGGGTATGTATCATTTTACACGCACCCAGGCCGGATAAACAAGGGTGTAAGTGCAACCAGGCAACTTGGCATCGAACAAAGCAAAGGCGAGTTAATATATTTCTTAGACGCAGATGACCGCCTATTACCGGGGGCTATAAATAAATACATCACGGTATTTGAACAAACACCCGAGGTGACACTCATACATGGGCGCATTACCCTTGGCGCCGATCAGACTCCGCACACGGATCTTGAAGCGGCGTTTGATCTCGGACCCAGAGATAAGGTCTACCGGCTGTCCGAAGAACCATACTTCCTTCTTAATAATTATATATGTAATTCCACTGTTTGCCTTAGAAAGAGTATGTTATCGAAGGTGGATTTTCATTATGACCAGGCCTTCCAGGTGGAAGACTGGGTATTATGGACATTACTGTCCAGATTAGGTCTCTTTTATTATGTAGCGACCCCGGTTGTGCATTACCGTTATCATTCGGGTTCCGCCACTTTTCATGTAGGCAAGAAAGGATATATGTTTTATAACTATACAAAAGTTGAATTTTATATGGTACTGCTTGCAAGGCTTCCAAAAGGCCCGGTGCGGGACAAAGTTTCAAATCTTTTGTATGAGCAGTTCAACAGTATATACAAAGCCTACGCAAAAAATAAAACGAAGACTTTATCTTCAAGACTCTTCAATTGGTATTTTGTAAAAGACCTTATTAAATCTATCTCAGGGTTTAGAAGGAAAAGTTAAGTGATGCGAATAGGTTATATAAGTTTCGAATACCCCCCTGATACAGCTTATGGAGGAATAGCCACTTACGTGCATCAGGCGGCCGTGCTGATGAAGCGTCGTGGGCACGATGTGGTGGTTTTTACATCCTCACCTGACCATGATGACCAGCTTATACAGGATGATGTTCTGGTGTATCGCGTGAAGTGTGCTGCACGGGAAGATTTCAGAAATATGATACTTCCTGTATTTACTGAACAGCATAAAACAAAGCCATTTGAGCTGATTGAATCACCTGAGTATTTCGCCGATGGGTTATCAATCAAAGATGCATTTCCTGGATTGCCACTTGTTGTAAAGCTACATACCCCTGATTCTTTTATTCGCTCACTCACCAGTCATTACACGAGCGTTACTGCTAAATTGCGATATATGCTTGGCGGAATTCGCCGTGGAAAATGGAGCGACCCTTTCTGGCGCTGGCGAAAAAAAGAGATCGATATTGAATATAAAATAACAAGTATAGCTGATCAGGTTCATACACCTTCTGTTTCGCTGGGTGATATTGTTGCTGGTAAATGGGGCATTCCACGTTCCCGGATACTAAATGTTCCATACCCATTTGTGCCTACCGAAAAGTTCCTCACAATCACACCAGGTTCGACCAAAAAACGAATCTTATTTTTGGGACGGCTTGAGGTCAGGAAAGGAATTGTAGAATTGGTAAAAGCATTGCCATTGGTTTTTGATCATCATCGTGATGCGCGGATTGATTTTGTAGGAAGAGATTGTCCCTCGCATCTGGCAGGAATCACCATGCAGACATTCATTCAGCAGCAGCTTTCCGAATATAAAGATCAGGTCGCTTTCCGCCAGGTGACGCCCGAACAAATACCTGAAGTATTAAAAGAAGCCGCAGTGTGTGTGTTCCCAAGTATTTGGGAAAACTTTCCAAACGTTTGCCTTGAATCCATGAGCGCCGCACGCGCCATCGTAGCGAGTAACAAAGGAGGGATGGCGGATATGCTACAAAACGAAGTATCGGGAATATTGGTAGATCCGCTTGATCCAAAAGCGATTGCAAGGGCAATTACGGTTTTACTTGAGTCGCCCGAAATTCGTGAAAGCATGGGAAAAGAGGCAAGGCAAAAGGTGCTCGGCGCCTACAATATAGATGTAATTGGCTCCCTTATGGAAAACAAGTATATGCAGTTAATCAACAACAAATGACAGACGGCGTATCGGTTATAGTTTGTTGTTATAATAGCGCCCAAAGGATATCCGATACACTGCGATACCTCTCACGGCAAATGACATCAGCCTCCCTGCCATGGGAGATCATTTTGGTAGATAATGCATCAACAGATGCTACCAAAAAGAAAGCGACGGAAATATGGGAAGAAACGGGCGCTATAGTTCCACTCAGAATTATCGACGAACCTAAACCAGGTTTAAGTTATGCCCGCAATGCTGGCATTCTGAAGTCAGCATACGAGTTTGTACTTTTTTGTGATGACGATAACTGGCTCACAGAAAATTATGTGCAACTGGTTTATGATATTTTGACTACAAATCAACAAATTGGCGTTTTAGGAGGAAGAAACGTCGCGATAACTGATGGGGGTCTTCCGTATTGGTTTAACTCGTTTGAGGAATTTTACGCAGTCGGATGCCAGGCATTGGATAGTGGTGAACTGCGAAACCGGGACTTTGTTTTTGGAGCAGGCATGGCCTTTAGAAACAGCGTTTACCGAAGGCTTTTGGATCTCGGATTTAAAAACCTGGCAACGGACCGCACAGGTACTTCGTTGATTTCAGGTGGTGATGTTGAGCTTTGTTATGTGATGAAGATAACGGGGTATAAAATCTGGTATGATGAACGACTGTCACTGTATCATTATATGACCCCCAACAGATTGACGAAAGAATATTTAAGAGCCTTGCAACAGGGCGCGAATACCAGCGTTGATACATTACAGGTTTACGATCCATACCTGCAGGGACTGCACAAAAAGGGCTATAAAAAAGTTGTGTTTTTCCTGTTTTATGCTGTCAAATACGCAGCGGCAAAAATCATGAACCGGGGAAATGCTGCATATTTTTCAACATACCTGGAAGCATGTAGTGACCTGCCCTTAACGATTTCACGGCCTTCAGCCGGGGTCAAGGCACTGTTAAAAAAGGCTTCCCACAAATAATTAGTGTTAATGGCTGAGATCTCTGTTATTATTCCCTGTTTCAATCGAGCAACGCTGATAGGAGATACCATACGCAACATGCTTGCACAAACGGTGAAGGCAGAAATCATAGTTGTAGATGATGGTTCTACTGATAATTCAGTTGAGGTAATCGAAAGTTTTGGTGAACAGGTCAAACTGATACGACAAGCCAACCAGGGACCAGGGGCTGCAAGAAATGCGGGCCTCAAAGCTTCAAGCGGCGCGTTTATTCAGTTTATGGATAGTGACGATCTGGCCAGTGCCAATAAACTGGCAACCCAGGTTAATGCGTTGAAACAGCAGGGAGGTGACTTTGCTTACGGCCCCTGGGTCCGCTGCCAGATTGTAAATAATAAAATACAATTTCTCGATAGGGTCTTACAAACGCAACCAGTACCGGATGACAGACCTATGTTAGAATGGTTTTTGTCCGGTTGGAGCCTGGTGTTTCAAAACTGCGTGTTTCGCAGGTCGATTTTACAGAAGGCAGGTTATTACAGAACTGATCTTATGCCCTCCGAAGACAGTGAATACTTCATAAGAATTCTTTGCGCTGGGGCCGTTCCGGTTCATACGCCGGATTGTCTCGTTTTTTACCGGGAGCATGAGGTCAATAAGATTACCTCAACCGGAACGAGTTCAACACATCGTGCAAATGACTGGACCAAATTCCTTGACATCACCGGAACATCTTTAGATGGGCAGATACCTGCAATGAAAGCAGGTACGAGGCGTGCGCTGGCAGCAAACGTTGCCAATCATCTTAATCATTGCAGGACGCATCATCTACCCGTGTTACCGCCGGAGCACCCATACAACAACATACCTTTACCTGGTAAAAATGCCCAGGTATTTTTGTACAGGTTTTATCAGCGTTTTATGCGGAGATGGAAGAATTCTCCGGACTATCATCCTGCATTTAAGGCCAAACCTGCAACTGCCCGCCATCGGGGGTTAGTGACTGATATAGGATTTGCAAATTAGATGACCAGGACTTTAGCTTAACAAAAGAACTGTTTCTTGATGCCATTTTTAACCAAGCAAAATGCATATCGCATTCTAACGCCGCTTTTGGATAAGGTTTTGCCTCCGTCTGCCACAAGGTCGTTGGTAGATAAAAAATTAAAGCAAAACAACATTAAGTATCTGGATATCGGCGGTGCCGTACCTGTTGAAGGATACCTGGTGATTCATCTGTCGCCGGTGGAAGTGTACGGTATACCAAGAAAGCGTTCTCGCGGACTTGCTTATCATTATGATGAAAAGGGGGTCAAATTCAAGCAGGAAATAATTAATTTCAAAGCAGCACTAACGCTTAACTATAACCTTATGGCAGGAATTCCTGCAGCTGACAATTCTTTCGATGGAATAAATATGAGTCACTGTCTTGAGCACTTTACAAGGCCCGATGGGTTAGCAATTTTGAAGGAATGCAGACGTGTGTTGAATAAAGCAAATACTTCAGCCACACTCCGAATCAGTTGTCCCGACCTGGCCAAATATGCTAATGCCTATGTCAACAAGGATGATGCTTATTTCGGTCATCCGCTCGTAGCCGGCTTTGTTAACTACGAGGGTCTTACGAGTTATGGAGACCTGTTTATTCACAAAGCATACGATGCTCATAATGGACACAAGTGGTTCTATGATGCAGAAAGTGCCATTCAGCTTGCATTGGATGCAGGCTTTAAAAATGGGGTAATAAAAAAACTCCATGAAACTTCACTGCCCTATCCCGAAGTAATTGAACCTGCTTTCAGGGAGAAAGAAAGCTTTTATGTCGAGGTTTATCCATAACAGAAGATGACTATTACTCCACTTAAAATTCATGGATCCATGTTATTGCAGGACAATGTGTTTCGCGATAACAGGGGCGCATTTACTGAAACCTGGGAACACCACGCATTTGAACAAGCTGGCCTGGATTTCAAGCCACATTCCACCTGCTTTTCGTTTAACGCGGCTCCAGGCACATTACGGGGAATGCATTACCAGACGAAGCCTTTCGACCAGGCAAAAATAGTTACCTGTGTTGCCGGGAAAATTTACGATGTGATTCTTGATCTGCGAAAAGATTCACCTACATTTTTAGAATGGCAGGCCATTGAACTAATTGCATTCCAGGGGCAGGGAATTTATATCCCAAAGGGTTGTGCACATGGCTTTGTTACTTTAACTGCAGAAGCTGTGGTGTCATACCTGATTGAAGGCGATTTCAACGCTGAAGCTGCTTCAGTGGTACGATGGAACGATCCTCGTTTTAAAATTGAATGGCCAGTGGCTAAACCTATAGTATCAGTTAAAGACAGCAATGCAGGAGATTATGCAGATGAATAGGGTGTTGATAACCGGCGGCACTGGTTTTATCGGATCAGCTGTAATAAATGCTTTGTCCCGCACAGATTACGAGATTCACGCAACATTTCGTTCGCAACCTGGTGAAACCCAGCCATGGGTTCACTGGCATCAATGTGATCTTGCCTCAAAAGACGATGTGCATGCATTGTTCAAAGCTGTTGAACCCAGGTTTCTGATTCAACTGGCATGGTGTACCGGTCAGGGCACTTATTGGACCGATCCTGCAAATCTTGACTGGGTAACTATCAATATGAATATAGCACGGGCATTTGTGGAGAATGGTGGATCGCGTTGTTTATTTGCCGGGACGAGTGCTGAGTATGATTGGTCGGGTGGTGAACCTCTTAATGAACATGCCACGAATTTGAAACCGCTATTATTGTATGGAGGCGCAAAACTCGCAACATACTGGGTGCTTCGCCGGTACTTTGAACAGGAACAATTGTCTTTTGCCTGGCTTCGTTTCTTCAATCCTTTTGGCGAAGGTGAAGATGTAAAACGTCTGATTCCTAAAACCTGCATTCGTTTATTACGCGGCGAACACCTCAGTTTTGATGCTGCGTTGTCATTACGGGACTTCTTACATATCGAAGATGTGGGCGAAGCTATCGCTGATCTTTTACATAAAGATGTCACGGACGCTGTTAATATTGCAAGCGGTAATGCAATTTCAGTCCGCAACCTGGTATCTGAGATCGCAGCAATTTATAAACTGTCCGGTCAGGTAACATTTGCTGAGCCTACCGAAAAGGATTTAATTACTGATATGGTTGTCGCAGATACTTCCCTGCTAAACAACATCGTTAGATGGCAGCCTAAAAAATCATTTCATCATAGATTAGAACAAACCTGTCGCTGGTGGCAGCGTCAAATCATAACCAACTAAGTATGAAAAATACAAAATGCATGAATTGCGGATCCCTGGCCCTTGAAAGATTCATAGATCTGGGGGAGCAACCAAACGGTAATCATTTTCCGGCCGAATCAGAAAAAGACAGGGAACTAAAATTTCCTTTCGCAATGGATGTCTGTACCGATTGTTGGCAGGTCCAACTCGAAGAATTTCCTTCAATGGAGTTCATGTTCTCTAACCATCCTTATATCACCGGCGTTAACATGCCTGTTGTAACGCATTTTAATTCGATGGTTGAAAGAACAATATTCAAATATGAGCTGGCAGAAAATTCCCTTGTTATTGATATTGGAGCAAACGACGGCACCTTGCTTGACATCTTCAGAAAGAGAGGCATGCGTGTGCTTGGCGTTGATCCAGGTGCGAGGACCGGTAAACTATGTCGGTCCAGGGGCATTACCGTTTGCGAAACCTTTTGGAACAGCACCAGTGCGAAAGCTATTAAAGCGCTTAATATAAAACCCGACCTCATAACGGCTACAGCCGTGTTTTATCACATTCCAGACCTGCATGATTTTATTATAGGCCTTAAAGAAGTGATGACAGAAAAGACAGTCTTCCTCACCCAGTGTGTATACATGAAAGATGTCCTGGAAAAGCTCGAGTTTGATCACTTCTATCATGAACATACCATGATGCACTCAATCACTCCCCTGAAACGGGCTTTTGAACAACACGGCATGCGTTTGCTTGACGTGGACTATTATGATGTGCACGGGGGATCCTTTGTTTTGTACGTGGGCCTGGAGAATTCAATTCATGCAACATCGCCAACCATCGAAGAAGCGCTTAAAGCAGAAGAAAAAGCTGGGATCAATAAAATAGAGACCTATCATGAGTTCACCAAACAGGTGGAGATCAACCGTGACGAGTTGGTAAATTTGCTTAAAGAGCTTAAAGCTCAGAAAAAATCTGTGTACGCGCTCGGTGCGCCTTTGAAAGGCAGTACTTTATTAAATTACTGCAACATCGGCCCTGAGTTAGTTGAACTGGCAACTGAGGTAAACCAGTTTAAGATAGGAAAGCTTACACCTGGAACGCATATCCCCATCGTCGAAGAAAACAGCCTGGTCAACCAGCCGGATTACTACCTGTTACTAAGCTGGAACTTTCTTGACTTCTTCCGCCAGAAATATGCTTCTTATTTGAAGAGCGGAGGTAAATTCATTGTGCCTCACCCGCGTGTAAAAGTTATTGAACACTAAGCAGCTTAAAGTACTTTGATGAAAACGGACCAGCTAAAAGGTAAAAAGCTGCTTATATGTGAGGAAGCGCTTATTAACTATGAGGGCCATTATTATACGTGGATAAAAGCCATTCGGCGAATCCATATTGATGCAGGTTGCGAGGTCTATATCGCCGGCAATGAAGCAATTGATAGCCGAATCAGGGAAGAGTTCCAGGTGTTGCCCGCTTATTCTCATAACAACTGGTCCGGGATCTATAACCATAAGAATCCCCTGAGAAGGTACATCAATGTTTTTCTGCACAACTATCGGGTCTGGACGCAAACAAAAAAGGTATTTAAAATAACCGGTCCGGTTGACTGTATCCTGTTGCCCTCAGCCAGAATATATCAGTTGATAGCATGGCGTTTTTTGTGTAGACAGTTTCTTCACAAACGCTTCAACCGGTTGGTTGCTTTCATATTGATGAGTGAAGCCGTATATAACAAGGATTTTTCTTCATTTCATTTTAAACGTACTTCCAAATTGCTGAAGACAATCCTGAAGGGCTTCAGCAAAAATGTAGAAAAAGGTGAAGTTGTGCTGGCGGGTGATAGCCATATTACATCCCGGGAATATGAAACGCTGGCAAATGTGAAATTCAGGGTATTTCCCAGCCCTGCTGCCGGGCTCAATGCAGTACTAAACGCAAAGACACACAATGTCCGGCCCGCGGGTAAGCCCTGCACCTTTGTGATATTGGGTGTTTCTGTTTTTGATAAGGGTATCGACCTTTTGCAGGATGCCATTATATCCTTGCTTACTGCCAATAAGCAGCTGAATGCTAAGTTTATAATCCAGTGGTCCGTGCCAACCTTTGACTATGATTTCAAACAGGTCCTGATTTCAGATGCCTTAAGACAAGCTAAACAGGTTCACCTAATTGAAAAGGTATTAGATGACAAGGAGTATAATGATTACCTGCAACAGGCCGATGTGCTGGTTTTACCTTATCGCAGAAAAATATATTTTAACCGGATATCCGGTGTCGCTATTGAAGCGGCCTGTTCGGGCATACCCATGATCGTCACGGAAAACACCTGGCTTTCCGAAGCAATGGACCAGTTTGGCGCAGGGGTGAAGATAAGAGATGAAGATGCAGATGATCTGGCAAAAAAGATTATGTATTGCATTGAAAATCTGGATGCACTATCTGAATATGCTCAAAAAAGACAGGCTGTGGCCACAGAAATGAATTCAACCAGTAGATACCTTGCTTCGGTTTGGGAATAGATAATAAGGTGAAAGTTATACTCTATAATGTGAATAGCTTCGGAGGCAATTTCGAGTATGCTCTGATGCTGCACCCGGAGTATTCCAGGCATCCGCTTGTAGAGCAAGTTACAATGGTGATGCCTGAAAATGCCGCTTTTTCCGAAGGTCGGGTAATCCGTATCCTGATGACTGATAAGCCTGCGTTTAAAAATAAGTTGTTAAGAAAACTTCATTTTGTCTATCGCAGTTTTGTGAATCCACTGCGCTTTTACCGGTTGCTGAAAAATGCAGAACCTTCCATCGTTATCTTCAACGACTTCGAACAGTTAAGTGCTTTCTGGTGGTCACAATTATTCATGAAACTTAAAGCTTATCATAAGTTTGGCGTGATACTCCATGATCCTGACAGGGACCGGTATTTTGTCAATACGTGGCTTTCGCGTTATACAATGAACAAAGTGATGCGTTTGATGGATGTTGCAATGTATCATGGCTTTCTTCCGGACCGGTCGTATTACAACAGCCAGGCCTTGAAAGTCAAAGTGCCACATGGAATTTATCCTCCAGGCTCATACGATAATGAGTTTGCAGCAGAACTTAAATCTGCTGCCTCTGGCAGATCTCTATTAGGTGTCATCGGTAACATACGCCGTGAGAAAAGCTATGATCTTATCATTAATTCCTTGCCGGAACTTCAGTCGTTTCAGCTTCTGGTAGCCGGGGCACGTTCAAATTCTTCAGTGGAAACCGCTGACTACCTCGAACTGATCCGCCAACACAACCTTAACGAGCGGGTTACCTGGAAGGAGAGATATCTTACAGACGGGGAAATGAATGCGGCTATTGATACCTGTGATATAATAATATTGTATTACAACGCATCTTTTGTTTCACAGAGCGGTATATTAAATAAGATCGCACCTTATCGAAAAAAGGTGATTGTATCAGCTAACAGCAGTTCTCTTAACCAGACTGTTGTCGAATTCGGCCTTGGTATGGTAGTGCCGCAAAACAATGTTGCTGCACTCGCCGAAGGTATCAGAAAGCTTATGTTAACCGACCAGGAACAAATAAACAAAGGTTGGGAACGGTATATAGCAACTGCAAGTTGGGAGCGTAATGTAGTACTCACGTTGTCAGCTTTCAATAATATAGTATAGTTAAACCGGGCTCGCCTTAATTTAAATGAAGACCTCAGTTATAATTTCACATTCCGGCAAACAACACTCTTATCATGTAGCCAAAACCTTGTTTGAACTTGGTTATCTCAAAAGGTTTTATACGAGCAGTTATCTTTCAAACATATTTCTCCAGGAACTGTCTGAAAAATTAAATTTCAATATGCTCTCCCGGCGATACCTGAAAGGACTTGGTGGTGGGCATGTAAATGCTAACTGGAGATACGAGGTGCGCGAGTTGCTGATGCGGAAACTAAAAGGTAACACTAAGGAGGTAAATGATCTTGTGTTTCGACGTGATATCCGTTTTGATGCGGATATCGCCCGTCGGCTCACCCGTCAACGATTTGATATATTCTGGGGCTTCCAGGGCAGTTGTTTTCGAAGCCTGCAATCGGCTAAAAGCACCGGAGCCAAAACAGTGTGTGAAATGACTATTGCGCATCTGCCATACGCCAACCGCCTTTTGACTGAGGAAGCAAGTTTGCAACCAGAATGGGCGGAAAGCATTGACTTTACCTCGCTGCCACCCGAATACAGCGATAGGTTAATACAGGAACCGATACTTGCCGACAAAGTCGTCGCCATTTCCTCATTCCTGAAAAAGACCCTGGTTGAAGAAGGTGTCAGTTCCAAAAAGATCGAAGTCATTCCTCTCGGCTTTGATGCCAACGCTATCACATATGAAGCCGCTTCGAAAAGTTTCACCGGCCGCCCCCTGAAATTGCTGTATGCAGGAAAAATAACGCAAAGAAAGGGTATAAGTTACCTGTTGGAAGCAATCAAAAAATTCCCAAAATCCAGCGTTGAATTACACATCATTGGAAATGTACATGGAGATGGCAAAACATTCCGCAAACATGCACATCTTTATGAATATCAAAAGGGGGTTACCCAATCTGAATTATTCAAATTATATAGTAATTACGATGCGCTGGTTTTTCCAAGTGTTCTGGAAGGATTTGGCCTTGTTACGGTTGAGGCTATGGGTGCCGGTCTGCCGGTGATTACAACTCCGAATACAAATGCTGCCGAACTGATATCAGACGGCGTTAATGGCTATGTTGTTCCCATCCGCGATTCGAACGCTATTGCCGAAGCAATTCATAAACTAAGAAGTTTGACCGATCACGAGTTTCAACAGATGCGTGAAAACGCAAGACAAAGTGCCCTGCAATACACCTGGGACAATTACAAAGAACGATTGAACGCATTCGTGCAAACACTTACAAGATGAAAAAGGTATTGAGAAATGTGATTATGTTGGTTTATGCCAGTTGCCCCATGGGAAGCCACCTGTTTGCCCAGCAGCTTAAAGTCGAGTATTCAGGACCCTGGGGAATCCAGAAACTCACTTATGGTAATGAAGCCCTGATTGACCTTTCTAAAAAGTCTGGCAGACTATTCACACCCGAATCTTATAAAACAACAAAAAAAAGCGGTGGAGAAACTGTAGGTTGGTCGCATCTTCAGTCTCATAGCTGGAACCATACTAAAAAAGAATATACAGCTAATTTTATATGGGGTAAAGTAAGCTGTGAATACCGGCAGGTGGTTGATACGCTTTTTATCGATATAAAGATTACCAACACCACCCAGGCAGAAGTGTTCAATGGTCTGAGCTTTTCCCCTTTATCGTTTGTTTTTAGTAAGAGACCCAAAAATTTCCAACAATACTTTCCTTACTATTCCAATAACATAAGTTCACCAGGCTTCGTTCGTGCCGAGATGGACAACTTTAATGTCACAATTGAAAATCCATTGCCCGATAAAAAGGTTTATACCGGATTTATGGAGGAAAAGTCTAACAACGGTTCTTTATACAAACTTTGGACAGGCAATCATCCATACAATGGTATGCAGGATTTTGATCCCGCAGTACAATTGAAGCTGCAACCCGGTAAAACTTTTGAGTATACCATAGCCGTTAAGTTTTCAAAACCCAATGCGGCGATTGAATCGGTAGCGGCCAGGTCATTGTCAAATTTCCGGGCAAAACAACCGGTTAAAATCGGCTGGACTGACAGGCGACCTATTGGTGAATTGTATCTTTCTTCATATACAGGGACTAAATATGAGAATAATGCCAGGAACTGGTCTGTCGCACCCTTAAATGATATTAATATAAGGACAGCTGCGGGCAGAGCAATTTTTCGTAACAAAGTTTTAGACTTTGGCCGGCGGAGCATATCGACGATGAAAGAACTTGATGCTCAGGGTATGATCGTTTGGGACATAGAAGGGCAGGAGTACCCACATCCGTGGTCATATGTCGGTTCCCCGGAACTACTGGAAAAGCTCGCTCCCGAGATGAATGCGATAGCAGATGATTTTTTCAAACTTTTTCGTAAAGAAGGTTTCAAAACCGGAATTTGCATAAGACCGGATTCCGTCGTATTTAATAAGCAGGGAAACTGGATTGAGCATCTCGCAGTGAAGGACCCCGTGGCTACAATGCTTCGCAAAATTAAGTATGCAAAAAAACGCTGGGGCTGCACGATCTTCTATGTTGACACAAATGTGGATGAAGCAGGAAAAGTTATGGATTATACCATATTTAAGAGACTGGTTGAATTGTGCCCTGATGTTCTTATTATTCCCGAGCACGAGCGTATTTCGTATTATGCTTATACCGCTCCTTTCTCTGATCTTAAGTTTGAAAATATCTTGTTGGAAAAAGAAGTGAAGTCTGTATATCCAGAGGCCTTCAAAGTAATCAATGTGCCGGAAGGATTGAAAGGCTCTGAAGCGGAAAACATTGCAAATCTTGTAGCCTCGCTTAAACAGGGAAATATATTCCTGTTCAGGCCATGGTTCAATGATCAACCTACTAACAGCCTGATTCAAAAGGCATGGAAAATTTATTCAGAAGGAAAGAGCAGGCGATAGTATGAACCAGGAGATATCTCTTTCAGATAACGGTGGATCATTGGTCAAACCGGCATTAAGTTTCTATACCAACATGCCTACGCCTTATCAACTAGACTTCTTTGATGCACTGACAGAATGGTTCAGCCTGACAGTGATTTATTATAGTCTTAAGGAACATGACCGGCAATGGAGTCTGCCGGCCTCTTCGGGAAGCTATAAAGTTGTGATACTAAAAGACAACCTGGTTGCACGGCTTGTTCAAAAAAAAGTTTCTTCCTTTCATCTTGCCAATAACATCAAACAGGTTATAGCGGCGGATCAATCACGTTATGTCGTCGTGAATGGAACATACTGGTCGCCAAACGTAGTACTCGCTATTCTGCACAATTACCGGCGAAATAAAGATGTGTTTTTTTGGACCGAACCCGTGTTTCCGGTATATAACAAAACAAAACGCTGGCTCAAACGGGTATTTATGTGGCCCGTGTTAAACAAAACAACTGCTTTACTCGCTATCGGACGCGCTGCCGAAGACAGTTTCAGAAGTTTTGGCTATAAAAAGCCGGTATATCAGCTACCTTATAACATCAATCATAAACTGTTTCAAAAAGGGAATCTCGACAAAGAACAGTTGCAGACACTACATCGTAAATTTAAAAGCCAGGGGGAATTTATCTTCCTTACTTCCGGATCATTGATCAGGAGGAAGGGTATTGATACCCTGGTGAAGGCTTTCAAAAAACTTGATCCGTCGTCAAAAGCGCGCTTACTGATCATCGGCGATGGGGACGAGCGTACTTCACTTGATACATTGGCCAAAGACTGCCCTGGGATAACATTTTTAGGGTTCCAGGATAAGTCGATGATACCCTACTGGTTCAACCTGGCCGACGCTTTTGTGTTTGCCAGCAGGTATGACGGCTGGGGACTTATTATCAACGAAGCCATTGCCGCCTCTTTGCCTGTGATCTGCAGTCGTCAAACAGGTGCTGCCGTAGATAAGCTAAGCAACGGTTTAGCAATATTACTTGACTCGGAGGATGTAGAAGGTTTCTACGAGGCTATGAAAGATATGATGACAGGAAAGCTAAACAGACAGGAGATCATATCGCGTACAAATCAGATTGCTGAAGAATTTTCATCCGAATATAATGCCAGACAGCTATATAACATTTGCACAGCCGCTGAATGAGTATATTCTACTCATTGTTTTAACGCTGGCTGTCCTGTTTTTTACAGGAATACGGCTGGGTGTAACCAGAGGCGGATGGAACAGAAACCTCGTCTATCTCTGGTCATTAAGTATATACAGTATCTACCTGTTGTTCACACCCTTATATTTTTATCTTAATGGCAGATCCGAAATTATTGGGACAGATATAACCGGGTATTATGGAGTGGGGTTCTTTTTTAACACGCTTGCAATATTTTCCTTTATCCTGGGATACTGGCTAAGGGGCACAGGAAATAAAATGCCGAAATGGGATCTGCCCGAGGTAAATGAAATCCGGAATCCCCATAAAATCATCTCTGTCCTTTTTTATGGATGCTACATAATAGTATTAGGAAACCTTGCTATTGGTGGAGCAAACATTCAACAGGTTTTTGTAGGGAATGAAGTGCTGGGCCTCGGCGCAAGAGGCGGTAGCTACTTTCTTCAGAACTTCACAGATTCTCTGATTTGTATCATTGTTCTTGCATTTATCTATGGCATACCCTCAAGAAAACTACTGATCTGGATAGGTATGGCATTTTTCCTGTTCTCTTTGCTGGGTTTCAGGTACCGGATACTATTATCCCTTTTTGGCATCCTGTTCGTTTATTTATACAGCCATGAGTTAACACCTAAACGACTTATCGCAGGGGCAACACTGGCGCTCATTTTTTTCTATGCCATCATGTTCTCTACTGAGAACCGGTTCACTTTAATCACAAGAGATTACGAAAAAATTAAAGTCGACCCTTTGACTTTTGAGTATGAACGATTTTTTGACCAGACAAGAGGAGCGCTGGCTGACATGGCAGTGTATCGGTTATATGATAATCCGAACCGTGACGCACAGTATGACTACGGTATCACCATGTTCGGCTATGTTTTTATACGAATGATTCCGCGTTCAATTTACCCTGATAAAGATCGGTTTTATCCGCCCCCTCAGCTGGCTACTACAATACAGGCATATGACGCGTGGTGGGGTAAATTTAGTGGTGAAGCCACCTTAAGTGTCGCTGCATTTTATATTGCTTTTGGATGGATAGGCGTATCGGTTGGTCACTTCGTATGGGGACTATTATTACGCAGGCTGCGGGATGTAATCCGCAGAGCCGACAAGCTCCAATTTGCAACATACATCGTTGTGGCATTGGTATCATTTCAATGGATCACGAGAGGATATCTCCCACAGATAATTGACCAGGCCGTTTATATGCTTATACCCATTTGGGTGATGAGATACTATGCAAAAAAGAACAGGAATGCGACTAATAAACCTGGTTGATTCAGTAAGCCAGTTGAATTACGGTATCTGGAACACTGTCACTTCGGACGCCGGGGCGTTCAGATTGCATGGGATAAAATCGGAGTTATGGTTTCCTGCTACAGAATTCAGTAATGAAGACGTTATAACCGTACCTCTTTCTTCCCTGTCTGTAGACACCATTAAGCAATATATCAATGCGCGACAACTTGATCCCTCAACCGACATTATCATAAGCCACGGTTGTTGGCATTTTCCTACGCGTTGGGGTAACGCATTCAGGAAAAAGAATTTTAAGTGGGTGGCATTACCCCACGGCATGTTAGACCCCTGGGCGATGAAGCAAAAGGCGATAAAAAAATTAGTCTATTATAACCTTTTTGAAAAACGAATGCTTGCCGGGGCACACGTTCTCCGGGCGGTTTCTTATCCTGAAAAAGCAAGATTGAGCCAACTATTTCCAGGGAAAAACATTCAGTTTATTGGCAACGGGGTTGAGACGGTTGAAAACATTCCCGCGAAACAGCATGCCACCAGAACTTATCTCTTTATGTCCCGTCTGCATCACAAGAAGAATATTATTCCGTTGTTGAAAGCATGGACAGCATCATCCCTTAATAACCAGCGAAATGTTGAATTAATTATAGCAGGGCCTGATCAGGGCGAATTGCGGGACATGACAACCCTGATAGACAATTCCGAGAATATCAGTTATATCGGGACTGTTTACGGAGAAGAGAAAAAGCAGCTTTTGCGTAAAGCACATTTTTACGTGTTGCCGTCTTTAAGTGAAGGCCTGCCAACTTCTTTACTTGAAAGCATGAGCTTTGGTCTGGTACCAATAATCTCAGATGGGTGCAACCTACCGCAGGTTTTTACATCAAATATTGGTATCAATTCCGGAACAGATGTTTCATCGATTGGAAGCGCTCTTGAACAATCCCGAGCGTGGACGGACCATCAGATTCAAACCACTGGTGCGTCATGCAAAACATTTGTTGACGCAACATTCTCCAGAAACCATGTATTAGATGCACAAGTGAATTTATACCGAAGTCTTTTACATCAATAACATTCAGCAAACAGATTAATACTTAATCGTTTTTATACTTGACGACACAGATTATTCCCGAACGCGAAAAATTGAAGTTTCTCGACGGACTGAGGGGGTTAGCGGCCATCTATGTTATGATTGGACATGCCCGGTGGTTATTATGGGAAGGATACGCGCAATACCAATCGCATCCCGCGCAATACAATACTTTCAATAAGTTCGCTACTTATTTTTTTTCTTTATTCAGATACGGCCATGAAGTAGTATTGTTTTTTTTTGTACTATCAGGTTTTGTGATTCATTTGAAGTACGCACGTAATTACAGCCAGCAAACACCAGTCAGATTTAAATACTCCGAATACCTCATTAAGCGAATAAGAAGAATTTATCCCCCTTTTATATTCGCGCTATTCCTGACCTTTATTCTTGACAGGAGCGGTATGGCACTGGGCTTCCCGATTTATACAGGGGCTTCTCCATATAACCTGATCAATGAGAATCTTGCACATCCGAATCTTAGTTTGCAAGCGCTTTTAGGTAACCTGTTCTTTCTTTTTGAAAATTACCTGCCGCTGTTTGGCACGAACGGACCCGCCTGGTCTTTAAAATATGAGTGGTGGTTTTATATGCTTTATCCGATTTTCCTTTTGGTCGGAACAAAACGAATACTATATCCGACACTCCTGATAATGGTGTTATTCGTGCTTAGTTTTTTCCCAACATCCTGGCCAGAAAAGTTATTACCTGATATTTTTTCAATGATGATCACCTGGTGGTTTGGCGTAATCTTAGCCGAGATATACGTTGGGCGCATCAAAATAAAATTCCGTTATCTCGCCTGGGTTGGCATGGCGATACTTGCGTTCCTGCTTCCAACTACGATACCTAAAATTGTAAGTGACGTTATCATGGCGTTATTCTTTTTTGGACTTATAGCATTATTGCTTTCTCTCGGTGCGAACAATTTGATGCTGCGAACATTGGCCTCTTTGAAGTTGCTGGGAGATTTTTCCTATACATTGTATATCACTCATTTTCCCATTATTGTATTTATCTCAGGATGGGTTATGAAGGCCAACAATGGTTTACTTCCTGCAAACTTCTTATATGTTTTCGCAGGTATGCTGGTAACATTGGTCACAGCATATTTCTTTCATTTCTTTACAGAGCTGCCGTTTATTCGCGTGAAGTATTCCAATAAAAGCGGAATTTTAAAATCACCATCATAGGTGGTTCTTTGTAATTGCATCACAATAACTAATGCTGACTCGTAACTAAAATTAACTATGTATATTCTTGGATTAAACGCTTATCATGCCGATTCATCTGCGGCTATCTTCAGGGACGGGATCATGATCGCCGCTACGGAAGAAGAGAGGTTCAGAAGAGTTAAACATTGGGCCGGTTTTCCTTCTAAAGCAATAGAGTTCTGTTTGAAGGAAGCTGGAATCTCATTGGACCAGGTAGATCATATTGCCATTGGACGTGATCCTTCGGCAAAGCTTCAAAAGAAGATAATGTTCCTCTTAAAAAATCCGGGTGGAGGATTTAACGCGGTGCTTGACCGGCTGAAAAATGCGAAGAAGGTATCGTCCCTTGAAGATGAGTTTGCAAATTTGTTTCCTCACACAGATAAGTCAGTTCTTAAAAGTAAAATACACCAGGTAGAGCATCACCGCAGTCATCTGGCTTCCGCTTTCTTTGCTTCACCTTTTGAAGAGGCCGCGCTTCTTTCGATTGACGGTTCAGGCGACTTTTCAACAACAATGATAGGGGTCGGTCGTGGCAACAAGATCGAAGTTTTAGACTCGGTAGATTTCCCTCATTCAGCCGGTATATTTTACTCTGCCCTTACACAATTGCTGGGTTTCCCGCATTACGGGGATGAGTACAAAGTGATGGGGCTCGCACCTTATGGTAAGCCGCAGTATGTAGATAAGTTGCGTGATATCATCAGGTTAAAAGAGAATGATTTGTTCGAGTTAAATCAAGGCTACTTCAGATCTGCTAAAAGCGGTGTAATTTCCTATGGAGATGATCATATACCAGTTGTCGCAACGCTGTATTCGGATTTAATGGTTGAGAAACTGGGTCCCGCGCGCAAAAAGGATGAGCCTTTAAGTCAATATCATAAGGACCTCGCAGCATCTGTTCAACGTGTAACTGAAGAACTGATTTTTCATATTCTCAATCATTTACAAAAGAGGACAGGCTTAGACAATATTTGTATTGCAGGTGGTGTCGCCCAAAACTCCGTTGCTAACGGAAAAATCAAAACAAACACATCGTTTAAAAATATCTACATTCCTTCAGCCGGGCATGATGCCGGGATTTCGATGGGAGCTGCTTTATATGTCTACAATCATAAACTTGAACAGCCCCGGAGACCTGCGATATGGTCGGCGTGTACTGGCAGTAAGTTCTCAAACGAAGAAATCGAAACTTATCTTAAGTCGAGAGATATCCCTTACACCAGGTACAGCGATGAAGAGTTGTATGAAAGGATCACTGATCAGCTCATCGACTCGGGTGTTGTTGGTTGGTTCAACGGTCGTGCAGAATTCGGGCCGCGTGCACTTGGAGCAAGATCAATAATTGCAGATCCGCGTAGGTTGGATGCAAAAGATTTGATTAACGCTAAGATCAAACGAAGAGAAAGTTTCCGCCCCTTCGCGCCATCCGTATTAAAGGAATATGTGAGCGAATATTTTGAACTCACCGATGTCGTTCCTTTCATGGAAAAGGTATTTCCGATACGTGAAGACAAACGATCTTTGATTCCGGCTGTAACGCACGCGGATGGTACTGGTCGTTTGCAAACAGTGGACCGCGAGGTAAGTCCACGGTACTACGCACTGATTGAAGCTTTCCGCAAAAAGACCGGCATTCCGATACTACTGAATACTTCCTTCAATGAAAATGAACCCATAGTAAACTCACCCGCTGAAGCTCTTGACTGCTATCTTAGAACTACTATGGACATGCTCGTATTGGAAAACTGTATTATCAAAAGAAACTAACCCCTTGCCCGCACCGCTCATATCCATCATCACTGCATCGTTCAACTCTGGAAAAACGATTGCCGACACGCTCAACAGCGTTGCCAGGCAAACTTACCCGAACGTTGAACACCTGGTTATTGATGGTGCATCGGGCGATAACACTATCCAGATCGTCAAAAAGTTTGATCATGTAAAGCAATGCATATCCGAAAAAGACAACGGAATCTACGATGCAATGAATAAAGGCATCATTATTGCTAAAGGCGATGTGATCGGCATCCTGAATTCAGATGATCTGTATGCAAATGAGTCTGTTCTTGAAAAGGTGGCGCAGGCATTTGAGAACCCGGAAATAGATGCCGTTTACGGTGATTTACAATATGTTAACCTGAACGACACAAATAAAATTGTTCGTTACTGGCGTTCAGGCTACTTTAGTACACGGAATTTCTACTATGGATGGATGCCACCGCATCCCACGTTTTTTGTAAGAAGTTCCGTTTATAAGAAGGCCGGCCATTTTAATACATCCCTGCGATCAGCTGCCGACTATGAATTAATGCTTAGGGTTTTATTGAAGCATCAACTGAAAGCTGCTTACATTCCGGAAGTGCTCGTGAAAATGCGCACCGGTGGACTAAGCAACGCATCGTTCAGGAACCGCCTGCGGGCCAACCAGGAGGACCGCGAAGCCTGGAAACTGAACGGTATAAAACCGTACTTTTTCACCACCTGGCTAAAACCGGTTCGTAAAATCTTTCAGTATGTGATCAAATGAAACAGTAGCGTTCCGACAATAATCATGTATCTCAGACAACACGATCAACATAATTTTTAATTCAAAAAGAAATGTCAAAAACAGCATTGGTTACCGGTGTAACTGGCCAGGATGGCGCTTATCTCACCGAACTTCTTCTTAGCAAAGGATACCAGGTTCATGGTATTAAAAGACGTAGCTCTCTGTTCAATACCGATCGTATTGACCATCTTTACCAGGATCCCCATGAAAAAGATGTGCAACTCACATTGCATTATGGTGATCTGACCGACTCAACCAATCTGATCCGTATTATACAGGAAGTTCAACCTGACGAAATCTACAACCTCGCGGCCATGAGCCACGTACACGTGAGCTTCGAAACGCCCGAATATACTGCCAATGCAGATGGTATCGGAACGCTGCGTTTACTTGAAGCGATACGTTTGCTCGGTCTCCAGAAAAAAACAAAAATCTACCAGGCATCTACTTCAGAACTCTATGGTAAGGTGCAGGAAATACCACAATCAGAAACAACACCTTTCTATCCAAGATCTCCATATGCTGTTGCAAAAATGTATGCCTACTGGATCACGGTTAACTACCGCGAAGCTTATGGCATGTATGCAGTAAACGGAATCTTATTTAATCACGAATCGCCATTACGTGGTGAAACTTTTGTTACCCGCAAAATCACACGCGGTGTTGCAAAAATTGCACTTGGCTTCCAGGATAAGATCTTCCTTGGTAATCTGGATGCAAAACGCGACTGGGGTCATGCGAAGGATTATGTTGAAGCAATGTATTTAATTCTGCAACAGGAAAAACCTGAAGATTATGTGATTGCAACAGGCGTTACAACCTCGGTCCGTGATTTTATCATCAAGGCTTTTTCACATGTTGGTGTTGAACTTGAATTTAAGGGTGAAGCAGAAAAAGAAGTTGGTATCGTGGTGGCAGCAAAAAATCCGGATTACCCCGTCGAAATCGGGAAAACTGTGGTAGCTGTTGATCCGCGCTATTACCGTCCGACTGAAGTGGACCTGCTGATCGGCGATCCAACCAAAGCACAAACACAACTTGGATGGAAACCAAAATACGATCTCGATGCACTGGTGAAGGAGATGGTGGAAAATGATGTTGATCTTTTCCAACGTGAAAAGTTGTTGCATGAATCGGGCTTCGCGATAAAAAATCAATACGAATAACTGAACGGATCATAACTATAACAAGTATGAACAAAACAGATAAGATTTATCTCGCCGGCAGCCGCGGGCTGGTGGGATCGGCCATAAAAAGGAAATTATTAAAGGAAGGGTTTACCAACATAATCGAAAGATCTTCTGCCCAGCTTAACCTGGTCAACCAGCAGGATGTAAACGATTTTTTTGAAAAAGAAAAACCGGATTATGTTTTCCTCGCAGCCGCAAAGGTAGGCGGCATCATGGCCAACAATACTTATCGCGGCATGTTCATCTATGAAAACCTGATGATCCAGAACAATGTGATTCATGCAGCTTACGTGAATAAGGTGAAAAAGCTGATGTTTCTCGGTTCATCCTGTATCTACCCTAAAATGGCCCCACAGCCACTTAAAGAGGAATACCTGCTCACCGGTGAACTGGAATCAACCAATGAACCGTACGCCATTGCCAAAATAGCCGGCATCAAAATGTGTGATGCTTACCGCGCACAATATGGTTGCAATTTCATATCAGTTATGCCTACTAATATGTATGGCCCGAATGATAATTATGATCTGGAAAAATCGCATGTATTACCTGCAATGATCCGTAAGTTTCATGATGCAAAACTGGACAACAAACCAACCGTAACCATTTGGGGTTCGGGTAAGCCCCGCCGTGAATTGATGCATTCAGACGACCTGGCCGACGCCTGTTTCTACCTGATGCAAAATTACAACGAGGCCGGCCTGGTGAATGTTGGAACCGGCGAAGACGTCACGATCCGTGAACTCGCTGAAATAGTGAAAGAGGTAGTAGGGTTTGAAGGTGAAATCGTACACGATACTTCTAAACCTGACGGTACTCCAAAAAAACAAATGGACGTGTCTAAACTTGCCAGGGCAGGGTGGAAAGCGAAGATCGGTTTGCGCGAAGGTATCGAGATGGTATATCGCGAATTTGCCGAACAATATCAGCCACAGGTTTAACAAAATATTTTCCGGTTGAAACCGCACCCGCTTTCCGCTAAGCCGGAAAAGCCGGTGCGGTTTTTCTTTTCCGGGTGGCTTTCAGTCACTTTCATTTGCGTGGGAAATTATCTAATATTGTCCCCATGTTCTCTTTTTTCAAAAAGCGCACGGCCAGCCAGGTTGATCTAAGCGAGATAGCTACCGACATGCACTCTCACCTGATCCCTGCAATTGACGACGGCTCCGATAGTGTTGAGCGCTCCATTACCCTGATCCGGGGTTTGATGGATGTAGGTTACTCAAGGATCATTACTACACCGCATATCATTTATGATATGTACAACAATACCCCTGAGATCATCGGGGAAGGGCATGAAGTATTAAAAGCAGGACTCGCTGGCGAAGGCATCGATATCTCCACCCGCGCCGCAGCCGAATACTACATGGATGAATATTTCGAGTCGTTGCTTGAAAAAGACGCCCCCTTGCTCACTATCAAAGACAAGATGGTGCTGGTTGAAATGTCGTTTTCCAGCGCACCCTTTAATTTGAAAGACATGATCTTCCAATTACAGATGAAAGGCTACCAGCCGGTTTTTGCCCATCCTGAACGTTATTTATACCTCACAGCGAACAGGGCCCTGTACGATGATCTGAAAGACATGGGGGTGATGTTCCAGTTAAATATATTATCGTTAGCGAACTATTATGGCAAAACTGCTAACGAGCTTGCTAATTACCTGGTGAAAAAAGGGTATATTGATTTGATTGGCACCGATTTACACCATATCCGCCACCTAGACGCTTTGCGAAATGCAGGTCATATTATGGGGCCCGTGAAAGCTATGCTCGACTCAGGTAAAATCCTTAACCCACTGCTTTAGCAGCGCTACAGCCAAACAATTTGACGACTGAAATTGTAAATACCCCATGAATGCGTTTACTATAAAGGATCTAGAGAATCTGTCGGGGGTGAAGGCGCATACGATCCGCATCTGGGAACAACGGTATTCTTTTCTTAAACCGCAGCGAACCGCCACCAACATCCGATATTATACCTGCGACGAGCTGAAAGCAATTCTTAAAATCGCCCTCCTCAACAAGTACGGGTTCAAGATTTCGCATATCGACCGCATGTGTGCAGCAGAAATGCATGAAAAACTGATTGCATTGTCGCATGAAGGGGCACAACAGGAACGGGTTTTAAACGAAATGCTGCATTATATGGTCGATATGGACGTGGTGCAGTTCGAAAAACTGCTCAACGAACAGATCGCAGCAAAAGGCATCGACCGTGTTATCACCCAGTTGATTTTTCCGTTCCTCAATAAGATTGGTGTGTTGTGGATCACCAGCAATATTCATCCGGCCCAGGAGCACCTGGTTTCTAATATCATACGGCAAAAATTGATGGTTGGTATTGAAGGTAGCCCGATGCCCGAACAACCAAAACGAAATGTGTTGCTTTTTCTTCCCGAAGGTGAACACCATGAACTGGGATTGCTGTATCTGTATTATCTCCTCAAACGCCGCGGCATAGCCGTTATATATCTGGGCGCAAACGTTCCGTTGAACGACGTGCAGTTTGTGACGGCACTTAAAACACCCGATCTTCTTTTTACCCATCTCACCTGCATAGCAGAAAATTTTGACTTGTCGCGTTATCTGCAGCAGGCACATAAAGCATTGCATTCCACGCAGTTAATCGTGTCAGGTAACCTCGCCCAGTCCTATAATCGAAAGGTCCCCGCCAATATTGAACTCAAAAAGTCGATCTCCCAGATGATGGAATTTGTGAACGCGCTCTGAGTTTTTTGGCCCGGCAAAAAACCCTGCGCAGCCCATTCATGGCATAAAAATCGATAAACTGTATTGTCTCCGGTATTGCTGAGCACGATTTTTGTTTAACTTTTTAACAAATATATTAAACAAAATTTTTGCCCATCAGGTTATACCGGGGTAATTTTAGCGAATTAAATACACCGATCATGTCTACAATGGAATTTAACAATATGCTGGTGAATAACGCTGAATTCCTGAAGCCGTTTGCGATCACACTGACGCGCGACTCCGAGGCAGCGAAGGACCTTTTCCAGGAAACGCTTTTCCGTGCACTTGCTAATAAGGAAAAGTATAATGTAGGCACCAACATTAAGGCCTGGTTGTACACTATCATGCGAAATATTTTTATAAATAACTACCGCAGGAAATCGAAACAGAATACCATCTTCGATAATACGCCCAATGAATTTTTGCTGAATCAGAGCCAGTCGGTAACGGCTAACAATGCTGAAAGCAATCTGAGGGTGAAGGATATTCAGCAGGCGGTGCATAATCTTCCTGAAATATTCCGGAACCCGTTCCTTTTATATTTTGATGGCTTTAAATACCATGAGATCTCGCATATGATGAACGAGCCTTTGGGTACCATCAAAAGCCGGATTCACTTCGCGCGAAAGTTGTTGAAAGCGCAGATCGATCGTCACTAAACTTACCAGGCATATTGAAAAACAATATGCCTTTTTTTTCACTGTATATTCATCTTCAATTTCTTTTTATCACAGCCAATAAATCTGCAGTCGTTATTGGAGCCGGGTTTGCCGGTCTTTCTTCCGCTTGCTTTCTTGCAAAAGGTGGTGCGAAGGTGCTTGTTCTTGAAAAGCAATCAACGCCCGGCGGGCGCGCTGCACAACTAAAAACGCAGGGCTTTACTTTCGATATGGGCCCAAGCTGGTATTGGATGCCCGATGTCTTTGATCGTTTTTTTGAATGTTTTGGGAAAAGGAGAAGTGATTATTATCAACTGCAACGACTTGATCCTTCATACCGCGTGTACTGGCCGGACAACTATACTGATCTGCCGGCAGATCTTCAATCGCTTAACCGGTTATTCGAATCCTTAGAGCCAGGCTCATCAGACAGGCTTGAAAAGTTTTTAAAAGAAGCAAAATACAAATACGATGTAGGGATCAAAAAACTAGTGCAAAAGCCTGGTCTTTCAGTCCTGGAATTTCTTGATCCGGATGTGATCAAAGGGGCTTTTCAGCTTGATCTGCTTACGTCGATGGAAAAGCATGTCGATAAGCTGTTTAAACACCCGCAGCTACGGGAAATCCTGAAATTCCCGGTGTTATTTCTCGGCGCACTTCCCCGTGATACGCCTGCTTTGTACAGTCTTATGAACTATGCGGATATCGTTGGTGGAACCTGGTACCCCCAGGGCGGTATGTATAGTATCGTGAACGCAATGTATAAACTGGCTCTTGAACTGGGCGTAGAGTTCCGGTTTGATGAACCGGTTACCCAACTAACGGTAACGAACAAGTGCATTGAAAAAGTGGTCACTTTTCGTGAAACCTATCATCCTTCTGTAGTTGTCGGCGCTGCTGATTATCATCATATAGAAACGGCATTATTGCCTGCCGCCTTTCAATCTTATTCCGACAGTTATTGGAACAGCAGGAGCATGGCACCAGGCTGTTTGTTATATTATGTCGGTCTCAATAAAAAAATTTCCGGTCTTCAGCACCACTCACTATTCTTTGATACAGATTTTACAAAACATAGCGGCGAGATATACGATGAACCCAAATGGCCATCTGACCCCTTGTTTTATGTTTGTGCTTCATCTGTAACAGATCCGGATTGTGCTCCTGAAGGGTATGAAAACTTATTTTTCCTTGTGCCTGTAGCCGCAGGTTTACCAGGCGAAACAGAAGCACTTAAAGAGCGCTATTTTGAGATGATCTGGCGGCGGTTCAGGGAACGCTTCAGCGAAGATCTCGACGATGCGATTATCTTCCGTCAGTCATTCGGTTTGACAGATTTTAAAACTGCTTACAATTCATTTAAGGGCAACGCTTACGGGCTCGCGAATACGTTGAAACAAACGGCCATCTTTAAACCATCCATGCGTAGCAAAAAGGTCGGTAACCTTTTTTATACCGGCCAGTTAACAGTACCAGGTCCGGGTGTACCACCCAGTTTGATCAGTGGTGAGGTTGTTGCACGCGAAGTGTTCCGTTATCTGCAGAAATGATGTTTAACTTTTTTGACATCCGGCAAGCGATGTTTTAAACAAGCGAACAAGATGATGAAGGTGCGCGTTAATTTATCTGTCTTCAATTCAGTCTTCAATATTCCGCACGTCTCAAAATCAGTGATGGTATATTGGATTTATATTGGTAAATTGTTTAAAGCATGATGCCCATTTATCATAAAGTGAGTCAACTATGCAGTTGTATTACCACGAAGGAATACAGCAGTTCATTTTCTTCTGCCATCAGTTTATTGCATCATGATTTGCGGAAGCCGATTTATAATATCTATGGCTTTGTGCGGTTTGCTGATGAAATTGTAGACACCTTTCATGACCATGACCGGGCAGTATTATTAGCAGAGTTCAAAAAAGCAACTTTTGATGCTATCGAACGCCGCATCAGTCTTAATCCCATTCTTCACAGCTTTCAGCTAACCGTTAATGAATACAATATCAGCTTCGATCTGATTGATGCTTTTTTTGCAAGTATGGAAATGGACCTGTCCGATCAGCATTATACCCGTGGTATTTACCAGGAATATATCTATGGAAGCGCCGAGTCTGTTGGCCTTATGTGTTTATATGTTTTCTGTGAAGGTGATCATATCAAATACGATCAGTTAAGACCCGCGGCGCAGGCCCTGGGATCAGCTTTTCAAAAGGTTAATTTTTTACGTGATGTGAAAAATGATTATGAGCTCTTAAAACGCACTTATTTTCCCGGTGTGGATTTCTATAATTTTACACCCGGCATGAAAAAGGAAATAGAAGATGATATTGAAAAGGATTTTCAGGACGCATACAACGGTATATTGCGTTTGCCATGGAAGGCGAAGTTCGGTGTGTACGTGGCCTATAAATATTATCTTTCGCTTTTCGACAAAATCAAAAAGTTGCAACCTTCAAGAATCATGGATGAGCGGGTTAGAATTCCCAATTACAGGAAAGCTATGATTGTTGCAAGAGCCGGGCTAAAAAATCAATTGAATCTACTTTAAATCATGGCAGAAACGCACGAAGTAATACTGGTCAACGAGCAGGACGAAGAAATTGGAACGATGGAAAAAATGGAAGCACATCAAAAAGCTGTCTTGCATCGTGCCTTTAGTGTTTTTATTTTTAATAGCCGTGGTGAAATGTTATTGCAACAACGTGCCGCGCATAAATATCATAGCGCGGGTTTGTGGACCAACGCCTGTTGCAGTCACCCTGCTCCCGGTGAAGAAACCGCAGATGCTGCAAACCGTCGTCTTATGGAAGAACTGGGATTCACCACATCCCTGAAAAAGCTATTCAGTTTTACCTACCGTACACATTTTGAAAACGGACTTACGGAACACGAGTTTGATCATGTGTTTACAGGTTTTTATGAAGGAATTATTCGTCCAAACCCTGATGAAGTAAAAGATTATTGTCTCAAAAGTATGGATGATATAGAAGCTTCACTGCTTTCTCATCCCTCACGATTTACAAGCTGGTTTCATATCGCCTTCCCTAAAGTGAAGAATAGTGTCGCAGCCGGATCGCCGGTTGTCTGATTGAAAACAAAATTGAGTTGGTATGCATCCGCTATTATTTATAGGAATATTCATTGGCACTTTTGCCATAATGGAAGTGATTACCTGGCTGACGCATCGTTATGTGATGCATGGTTTTTTGTGGTACCTCCATGAGGACCATCATCAGAAAGGACCAGGTTTCTTTGAGAAAAATGATGCATTCTTCCTGATCTTTGGCATACCCACCTTCCTGACTATTCTTTATGCCACTATCAAAGATATTTACTGGTTACAGGCGATCGGGTATGGGGTGATGGCTTATGGTGCCGCATATTTTATCGTGCACGATGTTATCATTCACCAGCGATTCAAATGGTTCAGCAGATCTGATAATACGTATATCCGGGCTATTCGCTGGGGGCATAAAATGCATCATAAACACCTGGACAAACATGATGGAGAGTGCTTCGGAATGTTGGTTGTTCATCGTAAATACTGGGAAAAGATCCGCCGTGACAAAAAGATGCAATCCCGCAATAAAACCGAATCAAAAACCGACGCATCCAAACCCGGTTTCGCGGAATGAGGCAATATGATTACATCATCACAGGTAGCGGTTGTGCAGGTCTGAGCCTGGTGTTGCGGATGCTTTCTTCTCCAAAGCTGGCGGATAAAAAGATCCTGCTGATTGATCAGTCCCCGAAAAAAGACAACGATCGTACCTGGTGTTTCTGGGAAAAGTCACCTGGTTTTTTTGAGCCTGTTGTTTACCGGTCCTGGCAACGACTGGGAGTGTACAGCAAGTATCTTACCGCAGAACAGGATATCGCGCCCTATACCTATAAAATGATTCGCGGTATAGACTTCTACAACTATTGTTTTCGGATCATCGGCAAATCTGCATCTGTGTCCCGGCTGGAAGCCAGCGTTGTTTCGGTAG
Organism: Bacteroidota bacterium; assembly: GCA_023416995.1. Classification (GTDB taxonomy): domain Bacteria; phylum Bacteroidota; class Bacteroidia; order Chitinophagales; family Chitinophagaceae; genus DATHKG01. The sequence continues at coordinate 3,956 of JAEZGI010000028.1, read as the reverse complement.
GCACAAACAGCGCCGGTGAAGCTGTGGCCGAAACTTCCGTGGGATCGTTTACCGCGCAATTTATTTTCAACAGTATCATTTGGGAGTCAGGATCACGCAAGCGAGGCGAGCATAGGCTTTTACAGCATTTTAAAGGGTATACTATCCGAACTGCCGAACCGGTTTTCGATCCCGGTTTTGCCACCTTGATGGATTTCAGGGTGAAACAAACCGATGGTACATCCTTCGTTTATGTGTTACCGTTATCCACTTCTGAGGCCCTTGTTGAATATACCATGTTCAGTGGCACTGTCCTCGAACAAGGAATTTATGATCAGCGACTCGATAATTACATTTCAAGGATTCCAGGTGTTTATGCTTACGAGGTAACCGACACGGAATACGGTGTCATCCCGATGACTACTCACCGCTTTCGGCGGAGTTCGGGGTCGGTTATCAATATCGGAACAGCAGGCGGTCAAACAAAAGCTTCAAGTGGTTATACTTTTAGCTTTATACAAAAACAGTCACACGAAATTGTCTATAATCTCGAAACAGGCAACTTCCCGGTTGGTTCACGAGACCGGAAACAAAAAAAATTTGATTGGTATGACGCAACGCTGCTGAATATCCTGGCAAACGATCGCTTGCCAGGAGCAGCGGTTTTCACCCGTTTGTTCCGCAGCAATCCGATGCAGGATGTGTTTGCTTTTCTTGATAATGAAACTACGCTCAAACAGGACCTTTCCATTGTCCGTTCACTTCCCATCCTGCCTTTTCTCCGTGCGGCGGTTGTGGAGGCCCCGCGGGTCTTCTTCTAATTTGTACAGTTTTTTTGTTAAAGCTGTCTGGCCCGCCACCATCCATCCAATTCGCGGTTTTAAATGCGCTGCGAATTTTGTATCATTGGAAACTGGTCCTCACAGGGGCATAAATTTGGTATATTTAGAAAAGTTCAATCGTATTTCTGATGAATAGCAACAACACGTACCGGTCATTATTTATTGTAGTTCTGATTGCTGCACTGCCACTGCTGACCTTTGCCCAAAAAGAAAAAGTAGCAGAAAATTACGACGAGATCGTACATAACATCGGTAAGATGGTTGAGTATATTCATTACGATCCCAAAAAGATCAATGATGATTTTTCCCGCCAGGCATTTGCTTCTTATTTCTCAACACTTGATCCCGGCAAATTCATATTTCTGCGTACTGACCTGGAATCGTTCAGTAAATATGAAACACAGATCGACAATGAGATACTCGGAGACAAACTTACATTGTTTCGTGCTGCAGGTGAGGTCTATCGTAAACGCCTGGCCGAAAGCAGTGAACTAGCCACAAAAATTCTTGCTAAACCTTTCACCTTTGATAAGGATGAACAATATAATACCGACCGTGATAGTCTTGATTATCCGGCTTCAAAAGCAGAGAAAGAAGAAGTATGGCGCCGGTATCTTAAATATTCAGTGCTGAGCAATTACAATGAGATGCTGACCGACAGTGTTGCTAGCCTGATTGGTAATAAGTTGGATACGGCCACTGAACGTCGTGCACGTGAATATGTGTTAAGGGCGCAACAAAGAAATTTCAAAAGGTTATTGGATAATGCCACTGAACAGGAAAGCTTCTCGCAGTATGTGAACGCAATCGTTGGTTTGATGGATCCACATTCAGGTTACTTTCTGCCGGTCGACCGACGCGGCTTCCAGGAAAACCTTAGTGGCATCTATTATGGCATCGGGGCATTGCTCCAGGAATCGGAGGGTAAAGTAAAAGTGTCTGAGCCCATGATAGGTGGGCCCGTATGGCGCTCCGGACAGGTAGATAAAGGTGATGTGATTGTCTCAGTGGCAGAAGGCAAAGGCAAAGCCGTTTCAACGGAAGGGTTGTCAATGGACGAAGTGATAAAGATGATCCGCGGCAAAAAGGGAACAGTTGTTTCAGTTGGTTTCCGGAAAGCCGATGGAACCGTGAAAGTGGTAGCACTTGAAAGAGATGCCTTGCAATTGGAAGATACTTTCGTGAGAAGTGCCATTATTGAGGATTCAAGTAAACCTGGTGAGAAGATCGGTTATATCTATCTCCCGAAATTCTATACAAGTTTTGGCGATGATAACGGTCGCAGTTGTGCGTTCGACGTAGCTGCTGAACTGGTTAAACTGAAAATGGAAAACGTAAAAGGTGTCGTTGTTGATGTACGCGATAATGGCGGCGGTAGTCTTGGCGAAGTAATCAGGATGGTGGGCTTATTTATGAAAACAGGTCCCGTGGTACAAGTGAAGGCAAGAGGTAAAGAAGTAGAAGCGGATGGTGTGAATAACAAAAGTATCTTGTACGACGGTCCGCTTGTAGTGCTGGTGAATGAATACAGCGCTTCAGCCTCCGAAATTTTCGCGGCAGCTATACAGGATTACAAACGGGGAGTGATTGTTGGAAGTGCAAACACTTATGGTAAGGGAACCGTTCAGCGTGGTTTTTCCGTTCCGGGCAAAGACATGCGTGCAAAAGATATTGATCTGGGAACCCTGCATCTTACCGTGCAGAAATATTATCGTGTAAATGGTGGTGCCACTCAAATAAAGGGTGTGTCTCCCGATATTATCTTACCAGGCTTTAACAAACTTTCGCATGTACAGGAAAGATATAATCCTTCTGCCTTGCCCTGGGATACAATAAGACAGGCGCTGTACACGCCGGCCAGTGATACAGCCTACATTGAAGTGCTGCGCCATAAAAGCAATGAACGAATAGCATCAGATGAAACTTTTGCAAAACTTAACAGCACTATTGATTGGCTGGATCAGTCAAGCAATACTTATTCGTTGAACTTTCAGAAGTTCCGTGAGGAACGTGAAAAGATCAGCAAGGCGATCAGGGATGTGAGAAGTTCAAGTTCTCTGAAAACTGAACTCGGTGTGCGGAACACACAAGAAGATTCGTTGATGCTGGCGAAAAAAGAAGAGTTCCGCAGGGAGAACAATCGCTATTGGATCAACCGTTTAAAAACGGATCTGTATCTTGGTGAAGCTGTGGCGGTGTTAAAGGATATGCTGGTAACTGTTAACGGTTACGCCTATGCGCAGAAATAGAATCAGCTTACAACTTTCTGAAAGCGTCGGTTTTCCGGCGCTTTCTTCGTTTATGCATGGTCGTTGCTGTGGCCCGCCTGCCTCTGATGCCGCGGGCGGTCCGCGACGGCACTGAATTTTTCCGGGCTGCATACGCGTTTGTGTTTTAGTGTTTTTGAGTTCGCGATCGGCTTTTTTTGCCCTGATCGGCAGTTGATGGAGGTTTCCTTAGCCGGGCTCTTGAGCGCCTTGATCTGCTTTGGTGCCCTGACCGGAAAAATAAGGTGCCTTACGCGGAACCGCCCTTGCATCGCAGGCTGTGTTGTTTTTTTAGAAGTGAAACTTGAGCAATTCCCGATGGTTCGAATCAATAGTAAACAACACAGGCCCTAAACATGCCTTGGTAAAAGCCAGTGCGCCATGATTTCGATGGCCCCTCTGTGTCGAGGCATTGCCTTCTGTTTTTCGCCATCGCCTCAGGTTGGCAGCAAACATTTGCAGCAATTTGACCTTTAGCCAGAATGTCCACCACCGCGACTCATGCCTTGTCAGCGCGATGTAAATAGACAAAGAACCGTTTAATTAGCATTCGTCGAAGAGGAGCAATAGTAATCGCCCTTAGTTGGCGAACATTGCCCGCTGAGCCAATCGAAGCCAGCTTATAGCTTCAGGTTCATCTTGGCCGACTTACGGCGATTGACTGGTCGCGCTGCTTATCAGTCTGGCTCATCACGGTGGGTTATCGCCGTAGCCTTATCCTCCAAGTTATGCGGCAGGTTATCACGGCCTGTTACTGCGACAAGTTATCACAGCGGGCTATCGCTACTGGCTCATCCCAACTGGCGAATCGCTCTGGCTCATCCCAACCGATTTATTGCTCTGATTTATCGCGGCTGGTTTGACGCGG
>JAEZGI010000021.1 GCA_023416995.1 Bacteroidota bacterium | reverse complement strand
ACAATACTGCTTAACTCTTCTGTTTTTGCCTGCAGGCTTTCGTTTGCCTCCTTATTATTTGTTATATCCCGTACTGATGTTATCAGCAGCGCTTCCTGTTCAAGGTAGGTGGCCGACCAGGCCAACCAAACTGTTTCACCTTGCCTGGTAACATAGCGATTTTCGAAGTTGACCAGCGCTTGTTGTGTAAACGGATATGATTCAAAAAAGGAAGCCGATTTGTCAATATCATCCGGATGTACAAACTCTGTAAAATGACGCCCCAGAAGTTCCTGCTCGTTATAACCCAGGATTTCTGCAAACGCCGCGGTTGTCATACGAAAGCGCCCATCATTACCAAATATGCTTATTGCTTCACCAGGTAAATCAAGCATTTTATTCAACCTTGCATTGATCTTATTAACGGTGATGCTCATCCCAAGTTGAAGCGAGATGGGCATGAACGTGTTCACGAGATCTTCGGTACCCCGGGGTTCTGAGTCATGATGCAACATGATCACGCCCAGCAAGGTTTCCTTATAAATAATGGGATAGGTAAAATTGAATATTAAACCAGCGTTTAAAGCAGCGGCGCCTCTGAATGAACTGCCAATGATTTCTATATCGTTGTTCCAGATATAATCCTTTGAAATAAAACAAAGACCTGGTTCAGAAGCGTTGAATGTATATTGAACAAGTGATTTACCGGCAACAAAAGCATCTATATTTTCATTCTGTTTATCAAACGCGGCCCCCTGTCGAACCAGGAGATTATTCTGGTGATTAATTAACCATAATTCGGCGAGTTGTACACCCGTGTGTAACCGAATTTGATGCAATACGGTCCGCAAAGCATCCATCAGATCATCCGTGCTGTTCAACACTTCGGCAACTGAGGTCACAAGACCAAGCGCATCTGACTTACCCCTGCTATCAGGTAACAGGTCGTAGGGAACCGTGCCTATGTTGTTGTTTTGTGTATTCAAGGTAACACTGCTTAGTGGTAGCTAAAAGATCTGTCTTAGTGTAAATACTTATGCAAGTAACCCAAATTTTGAAGTATGCACAGTTGAATTCTACACTCAATTTTTCCATGTAAGAGTTAACACGTAGATATTTTTAAATATCCTATATGAAATTAACCTCCGTTTAATGCAAAAACCCGGAAAGCCAGGGGCGATCCGGGTAAATTATTGAGAAATGAAAAAGTTTTAGAAGCCAGCTTTTGCCGCATATTTCAGCCAGGGGCTGAGCGACTCGCAGGTAGCAAACTGTGGATCTATCATCAGGTAATAATTCGCAATGCGTGAAGTGAACCACCTTTCAATGATATCCTGTTTTTTATATTCGATAGCACGTTGGGCGATACGGTTGTAATCGTCTTTCATATTTTCACGATGCGGCTCAGAACGGGATTTCAGATAGGCTATACGAACCCCCTGTTTGCCACGTTCGTCAGTGAAGGCAACAGGTTTAGACACTTCACCTACTTTCATATCTTTTACCAGCAATGCCATGTCCTTACTCAACTGATCGTAGGTGAGATAGGTGCCATTGGGACCCTGTAACATGCCTGCAGTGAACTTTGCATTGACATCTTCACTATAACGGGAAGCAGCTTCCCCAAAAGATATCGTGCCTGCCACCAGCCTTGCGCGTACTGAATCTAATTTCTCCATCGATGCTGCAACCTCGGTGGCAGTAACTTTTGGTACACGAAGAATATGTCTAACCACGGCATCATCACCGGCGCGGCTGATCATCTGAATGATATGATAACCAAACTGCGATTTAAATACCGGCGAAATCTGGTTTTCTTTCAGACGGAAAGCATTGTTGATAAATGTTGGATCAGCAGGCTGACCCTCAATTGTTTTTTCTGCACGATTGGTTGTGTATCTGCCACCGGTCTGCTTACTGCCGGGATCATCAGTGTATAAACCTGCAAGTGCTTCAAAACTCGCCTTACCCGATTCAATTTGTTGTTTAAAATCGGCAAGTTCATCCTGTGCAAGTTTCTCGAGGTCGCGACTTGCCTTTGGATAAACCACAATTTCTCCTATCTCTACTTCAGACTCGTAAAAAGGTAAACTGTCCTGGGGTATCTTATCCCAGTAAGCTTTTACTTCCTGCGGCGTGATTTTTACTCCCTCCACAATCTTATCGCGCATCCGCTCCGCAAGTTTTCTTTCCTTAAAATTCTGGCGAAGATCTTCTTTGATCTGGTACACCGTACGTCCGGCGATCTCTTCCAGTGCTTCCTTACTGCCGTATTGGCCGATAAACCCACGCACCTGGTTATCTAAAAGTGCGTCAATTTCAGAGTCTTCAATAATGATACTATCCTTTTCAGCCTGCAGCACTAAAGCTTTCAGCGCCAGGATCTGTTCCATGATATAACATTCGGCATTGGGTGGTACAGGCTCATTCCGTCTTTTACGGTCGTTGATGTCGTTATAAACATCCGATTGCAGAATGATTTTGTCGCCGACAATTCCAACGATTTTATCGGCAACTACCGGGCGCTGTGAAAACGCGGTTGAGGCAGTGATTAAGGTTAGGAATACAAATAGAAGTTTTTTCATAATCGGTATGCAAAATAGCGAAAAGAGCGGTGTGAGTACCGGCCCGTTCGAGTTTTAACATTTATCAGGGTCTGTAAAAATACAAAACCCGGAGTGGTTCCGGGCTTTGCAATATATTCTCGGGAAACATGTAACAAGCGGCTTGATTACAATGTACGTTTCACTTCTTCTTCTTCAAAAGCCTCAATAATATCACCTACGCGGATGTCATTGAAGTTTTTAATGGTAAGTCCGCACTCCATGTTGCTGGCCACTTCTTTTGCATCGTCTTTGAAACGTTTGAGTGACTGCAGTTCTGCGTGTTGACCCTCTCCCTTCGGATATTCCACGATACCATCGCGAATGATCCTGATCTTCGAGTTCCGCTGGATCTTGCCATCGAGCACATAACAACCTGCCACTGTTGCCTTGTCGAATTTGAACACATTGCGTACTTCAACATTCGCAGTGATCTTTTCCTGAATTTTTGGTTCAAGCATACCCTCCATTGCGCTCTTGATTTCCTCGATCACGTTGTAGATGATTGAGTACGTCTTGATTTCAACACCTTCAGCTTCGGCAAGTTTAGCAGCCTGTGCCGAAGGGCGTACATTAAAGCCGACCACGATAGCGTCCGATGCGGTCGCGAGCAACACATCACTTTCGGTGATGGCACCCACTGCTTTCAGAACAACGCTGATCGCGATTTCTTCTGTTGACAGTTTCTGCAGGGAGTCACTCAATGCTTCAACGGAACCGTCCACGTCACCCTTGATGATAAGGTTGAGTTGTTTAAAGTTACCGAGCGCAAGACGGCGACCGATTTCATCGAGCGTGATGTGCTTTTTGGTTCTGATACCTTGTTCGCGTAATATCTGTGCACGGCGGTTGGCCATTTCTTTGGCTTCTCCTTCATCGGCGTAAACCTTGAATTTCTCACCGGCCTGGGGAGCCCCGTTCAATCCCAATATCAATGCTGGCGATGAAGGTGGCGCCTTGTCGAGCTTGTTGTTCCTTTCATTAAACATCGCTTTTACGCGGCCGTAAAACTGACCGGAGACAACCAGGTCACCTGCTTTAAGCGTACCGTTCAATACCAGTACTGTTGCCACGTATCCACGCCCTTTATCGAGTGTTGCTTCCACGATGGTTCCGGAAGCTTCGCGGTCAGGGTTTGCTTTCAGCTCTAATAATTCGGCTTCAAGCAGGATCTTTTCGAGCAGCAGATCGATGTTCAATCCTTTTTTTGCACTTAACTCCTGGCTTTGGTATTTACCACCCCATGATTCAACAAGGATGTTCATACCGGCCAATTGCTCGTATATCTTTTGCGGGTTTGCCCCGTCTTTATCAATTTTGTTGATAGCAAAAATCATTGGTACGCCGGCTGCCTGCGCGTGGCTGATTGCCTCGCGCGTCTGAGGCATCACAGCATCATCTGCTGCAACAACTATCACCGCGATATCTGTTACTTTGGCACCACGGGCACGCATGGCCGTAAATGCTTCGTGACCCGGCGTATCGAGGAAGGTGATGTGTTTGCCACTTGGCAGGGTTACCTCGTAGGCACCAATGTGTTGGGTAATACCCCCTGCTTCGCCTGCAACCACGTTAGCACTGCGGATATAGTCGAGCAAGGATGTTTTACCATGGTCAACGTGACCCATGATGGTAACGATCGGTGCGCGTGGTGTTTGTTCTCCTTCGTCTTCTTCATCTTCCTCCTCTTCCATTTCGAGTTGTTTTTCCATGTCGATAAACTCGACATCAAATCCAAACTCGCTGGCAACCAATTCAATTACTTCAGCATCAAGACGTTGGTTGATGGATACCATCAATCCGAGGCCCATACATTTTCCGATAACCTCTGCATAGCTCACGTCCATCAGGTTAGCCAGTTCGCTTACGCTGATAAACTCAGTGAGTTGCAGCTTGTTATCCTGCATATCATCACCCTGGTGATCACTCTGTTCGTCACGTTTGGCGCGACGGTATTTAGCTTTAAGACTTTTACCGCGACCGCCGGAACCTGCAAGTTTTGCCTGCGTTTCCCGGATTTTATCCTGGATTTCCTTTTTATCGATTTCTTTTGCTTCGCGTGGCGTAAGTGGTGGCCTGTTCCCGCCGCCTGGCCGGCCTCCCGGTCTGTTTGGTCCGCGGAAGTTTCCACCGCCCTGTGCACCACCGCCTGGTCGCTGACCCTGCCCTTCAGGCTTTTTAAAGAGATGCTGTGCGCGTTGCTGTGGTGTTTGCGTATCTTTTCTTTCGATAGGAATGCGCTTACGTTTTCTTTTTTCCTCACCTGGTTTGGGCCTGGTGTCGTTCTCAGTCGGAAGCTGAATTTTTCCAAGGATTTTTGGCCCCTCGAGTTTTTCGGCTTTGATATTTGACAGAACCGGTGCAGCATCTTCCGCAGGAGTTGTTTCTTCCCCTGCTGTGACTTGTGGTGCAGCTTCCGTTTCTGCCGCTGGTTCGTTGGTTGCTACCACTGGTGCCGGCTCTTCTGCAGGAGTTTCCTCGGGAACAATTGCAGCTGGTTGTTCAACAGGTGGCTGCTCAGGAGTCGCTTCGGGTTCAGCCGGAGTATCCTGTTTCTTTATAATTGTTTTGCGTGGTCTGGTTGATGAATCAATGGCCGAGAGATCAATCTTATCAAGCACTTTGGGCCCTTCCAATTCCGGAGCGCCAATCTTGGTGATTTCTTTTTCTTCCTGTTTTGGTTCTTCGATCACAGGTTCCGGATCCGGAGTTTTTTCAATTACGGGTTCGGGCACCTGCTCTACCACAGGCTCCTCCACCACCGGTGGAACTACCGGGGCGACAGTCTCTTCTTTTGGCTTTTCATCTTCAGATTTCCTGAAATCTTTTTTGAACACAACCGCCTCGTCTTCTTTCTTCTTCTTTGCTTCCTGGCTTCCTTTGGGCAGGTCGATCTGGTCGCTTTTCAGTTTAGCAACCTTGTCGCCCTGGAACTCCTGCTGGAGCGCACGGTACATGTCCTCCGTCAGCTTTGACGTTGGTTTCAGGTCATCTTTGTTAAATCCTTTGCCGAGCAAATAATCAACAAGGGTTTCTTTTCCTACGTTGAATTCTTTGGCGGCGGCCATTAATCTGGGTGTTGTTGTTTCAGCCATTCGTTATTATGACAATTTTATTTGTGTGTTTGCTGCTATTTCCCGCAATTTCTCTTACCCAGCACGCGAAACGGGAACAGCCGCTTCCAGTCTGAACGGTTATTGTTCAAACTCAGCCTGTAAAACTTTTCTGACTTCGTCGATGGTGACACGTTCCAGATCAGTTCTTCTTTCCAGTTCGTCAGCGGTAAGATCTAATACACTGCGGGCAGTATCGCAACCAATACGTTTGAATTCATCAATAACCCAGCTTTCGATTTCATCACTGAATTCATCAAGATTGATATCAAATTCCTGGGTTTCGCCTTCTGTATCACGGTAAACATCAATACTGTAACCTGTCAATTCCTGCGCCAGTTTAATGTTTACTCCTTTTTTTCCGATGGCCAGGGAAACCTGGTCAGGTTTAAGGTATACATTGGCTTGTTTCTTTTCATTTTCCAGCTCCATGCTGGTAATCTTGGATGGTGTTAAAGAGCGTTGTATGAGCAGCTGGGTGTTGTTGGTCCAGTTGATCACATCTATGTTTTCGTTTTTCAGTTCACGAACTATGCCATGGATCCGGCTACCTTTCATACCCACACAAGCACCTACCGGATCGATTCTGTCATCATAGGATTCAACAGCCACTTTGGCTCTTTCTCCTGGCTCCCGGACAATTTTCTTGATCACGATGAGACCATCAAAAATTTCGGGAACTTCTATTTCAAGCAATTTAGCTAAAAAAGAAGGGGACGTACGGGAAAGGATGATTACCGGTGAGTTATTTTTTAATTCTACTTTCTTAACAACAGCGCGGGTACTTTCACCTTTTTTGAAATAATCCTGCGGAATCTGTTCAGATTTAGGCAATATAAGCTCATTTCCTTCTTCGTCAAGCAATAATATTTCTTTTTTCCAAACCTGGTACACTTCTGCGCTTATAATATCACCGATACGATCGCCGTATTTTTTAACCAGTACGTTCTTTTTCAAATCACTGATACGGCTGGCCAGGGTTTGCTTTGCAGCAAGAATGGCGCGGCGGCCGAAATCCATGATGTTGATTTCTTCATATAATTCCTCCCCTACTTCAAAATCCGGGGCAATTTTGATTGCCTCAGTATAAGCAACTTCCGTGAGCGGATCATTCACCTCACCATCCTCAACGATCATCCTTCTGCGCACGATTTCAAGGTCACCCTTTTCTGCGTTCACGATTACGTCGAAATTATCATCACTACCATATTTTTTTCGCAGAAGCGTTTTGAAAACGTCTTCCACTACTTTCATCATCGTTGGACGGTCGATGTTTTCGGCTTCCTTAAATTCCTGGAAGGCCTCAATAAGGTTAATGCTTGCCATTGTTGTTGATATATTTTGAATTAATCATTGTTGTTTTGTTTTTAGCAACTCTTGCGAATCAGTTTACAAGTTTTTAGATTGACAATATCAGAACACGATCTGGATCGTGGTCGATTTAATATTTTCAAAGGGTATATTATGCAGGATAATCTGTTGTTTTTTTGATGCGGGCCGGCCGTGATGCGCCTTTCCTGTTGTTTCTTCAACGGTGATGGCATCTTCTTCCGCTGAAAGCAGTTTGCCTTCGATCTTGTTTCCTTCCTTCAACAATACCTCAACTTCACGACCAATATTCTTCTTGTACTGACGGAACAATTTGAGTGGTTCGTCGAGCCCGGGCGAAGAAACTTCGAGCGAAAAATCGTCTGCGGGAAACAGTCCGGATTCTTCCAACTGTTTGTATAATGCCCTGTTGAACATTATACATTTTTCGATTGAGATCCCTTCATCACCGTCCAGGTACACCTTTACATTGTTGGTCGGTTTGATTTTCACTTCCACCAAAAAATAACCGGGATGTTCTGCTGTGAGCGCCCCGATCATGCGCTCAATCGTCTGTAATTGCGTTTCTATACTCATGGGAAATAAAGAAGGGAACGACTCCGTTCCCTTTCTCTTAATCTTTTGCCTCTGCAAAGATATGGAAAAAGTAGTATTCAACCCAAGTTCTTGTGAAATGGCTATTTTTAGTGGTCAGAAAATTGATAGCGGGAGAACTATCGCCCGACAAACAAAATAATATTGCCCAACCATTAAACAAATTTTTCATGGCGCAACCTGAAAACCTAGGTTCATTTTTCGCGGAGAACAAAAAATTGCTCAAAGACTATTTAGAGACGCGGATCGCACTAATCCGGTTGCAATCTATCAGAACACTCTCCAAAACCGGAGGCACCCTGGTATGGGCGATCATCGCAATATTTTTCACTTTTATCATTTTACTGTTTTCAGGGCTCGTGCTAGGATTCTGGTTTTCTGAACTCACCGGAAGTTACACGAAAGGTTTTGGACTGACCACGCTGGTATTTATCGTGCTTTTTATTCTGATCACAGTTTTCAGGAACACCCTTTTTGTGAACCCGATGATTCAGAAGATTATTGCCAAATCGAACGATGATGACAAATCATTAAAATAATTTTTCCCTTCAACCGACTTGCTATTAAGAGAACATCGTTCCTTAACTGCCGGTTAAATAACGATTAAAATCAACAAGATGCCAGATACAAAAATTCATGACGTGGAAAGCCTTAACCGCGCCATCGCCGAACTGGAACAAAAGAAGAAAATGCTGGAAGAGAAGCTGGAAGAAAACGGGCAACATTTACAGGATAATTTTATGTCGATGGCCTTCAAATCGGCTATACCCAAAACCAGTTTCGAAACAGGACCAATTGCTGCCGCGGCCAGTTTTTTCAAAAGTGATAAACTGAAAGATGGTATCAATTCGCTGTTTGGTTCAGTAACAGAAATGGCATCAGAAGGTATCGAATCAATAGTGAGTAAACTGAAGGGACGTAAGGACCGTGAGCAGGGGTCTTAACGTTATTTTTACGGCTGCTTTGTTATCTTTACGCGTATGGGACAAATCATTTTAGGTTTCATCGGGGCATACCTGCTCTATCTTTTTATTTTCAATTTCCTGATACCGCTGGTACGTGTTACCAGGCAGGTAAGAAGACAGGTGCGCAATTTTCGTGAACAGGTCAATACACAACAATCTGGTTTTCCACCTAACGGTTACCAATCAGGTAACTTCCAGTCGTCCACATATAATTCTGCAAACAGTTTCGGTACAAAGACAAGACCGGCATCAAAGTCTACTGCAACATCGAAGCATGCCAGAAAAGATGATTATATAGATTTCGAAGAAATATAAGTTCGTTCGGAAGGGTTGCTTCTGAAGATGGATTGCTTCGGCGCTGCCGTTTTCGCGTGACTTTCGTTGGTTGCTTTAAACTATCGGGTGCGAAAACGAAGGCGCCTCAGCAATCCATCTTCTTTGCAAACAACCTCACTGCCTGGGGGGTGTGTGCAGTTAGCAAGACTAATTTTTTTATAGTTTTATTCGAGGTTTTGATCTTATT